>CAZTLF010000008.1:2969-7286 GCA_964614465.1 uncultured Thermodesulfovibrio sp. | reverse complement strand
TATGCTGCAGTGGTCGGACCTCCCGTAATGTATAAATTTGTCATAAAAGAGCTTTTAGCAAAGGGGTTACCTGTAGACCAAATTCTTCTGTCCTTTGAAAGACATATGAAATGCGGGATGGGAAAATGTGGAAGATGTCAAATACAGAATCTTTATTGCTGCAAGGATGGTCCTGTATTTACCTTTAAAGAAATAATGGATATGGCAGAGGCATTATAATGAGTAAACCAAAGGTTGCCTTTTTTGATTTTGCTTGCTGTGAAGGATGCCAGCTTCAGGTTGCCAATATTGGCGAGAGTCTTCTTGATATTCTTGATATTATACAGGTTGTTGAATTTAGAGAAGTTATGACAGAAAAATGGGACGGAGAGTTTGATGTTTCATTTGTTGAGGGAAGTATTACAGATGAACATGCAGTTGAACGAATAAAAAAAATCAGAGAAAGAAGCAAAATTCTTGTTGCTCTCGGCTCCTGTGCTACAATAGGCGGTGTCAATGGAATGAAAAACAGCTTTGACCTTGAAGAAGTGGGTAAATATGTTTACGGTGAGTCATATAAATTTTTCCCAACACTTCAAACAAAAGCTGTTCATCAGGTGGTTCCTGTTGATTATTTTATAAATGGCTGTCCCATATATCAACCTGAATTTATCACAGTTCTCAAATGTATACTTCAGGGAATACCTTATTATGTTCCTGAGTATCCTGTATGTGTGGAATGCAAGCTTAATGAAAATGTATGCATGTATGACAGAGGACTTACCTGTATGGGACCTGTAACAAAGGCTGGATGTAATTCATGGTGCATAAATAATGGAAATATCTGCTATGGATGCAGAGGACTTACCATAAATCCAAACACGGAAGGTTTTAAAGAAGTATTGAAGAAATATAATATACCCGAAGATTTTTTAATGAAAAAAATAGAAATGTACAATAAGTGCAAGGAGTTAGATAAATAGTGAGTGAGAATATTAGCATCAACGTTAACTATTTAACAAGAGTTGAAGGACACGGAAACATTGTAGTTGAGATTAAAGATGGAAAGCTTGAAATCTGTAGACTTGAAATCGTTGAGTCTCCCAGATTTTTTGAGGCTTTCTTAAGAGGCCGTTCTATTTATGAAGCACCGCATATAACAAGCCGAATCTGTGGTATATGTGCTTGCGGGCATACATTGGCGTCAATTCAGGCAGCGGAAGATGCTTTAGGAATAAAGCCTACAGAGCAAACAACACTTTTAAGAAAGTTACTACTTCATTATGAAGAGCTTGATAGCCATATCCTTCACATATATCTTCTTGTTGCACCAGACCTTGTTGGTGTTCCAAGCTTTGTGCCTCTTATAAAGTCTCATCCCGATGTTGTAAGACGTGCCCTTCGAATGAAGAGGTTTTGCAATGAACTCTGCGATATCCTTGTGGGTAGACATGTTCATCCTATAAGTGCAGTTGTTGGTGGATTTACAAAGCTCCCTTCTGAAGCAGAGCTTGAAGAGATGCATAAGAGACTTTTGGAGCTTCAAAAAGACATGGAACTAACTGTTGAACTATTTAAGGGTTTAAAGTTTCCCGAGTTTGAGAGAGACACAGAGTATGTGGCATTGGTAAATGACGAAGGTGAGTATCCACTTCTTTATGGAGATATTGGCTCCACTGATGGATACAGGGTAACTAAGTATGAATATAAAGATGTGACAAATGAATTTATAGTTCCCTATGCATCAGCAAAAAGAACAAAGTGGCACAGAGACTCCTATGCAGTAGGTGCTCTTGCAAGATTTAATCTTAATCATGAAAAGCTTCATCCAAAAGCAAAAGAGGCTGCAGTAACTCTAGGACTTAAACCAAAATGCATAAATCCCTATCTAAACACCGTTGCCCAGATAGTTGAGAGTGTTCATTGCATTGAAGACGCTATAAGAATTATAGAACTTCTCTGGCAAAAGGGCATCAACCATGACGAAGTAGTTGTTCCTGATATCAATGAAAAAGGTCTTTTACCTCAACGGGCTGGAGAAGGCGTTGGTGCGGTAGAAGTTCCAAGGGGACTGCTGATTCACCATTATGAATGTGATGAAAGGGGCATATTCAGAAATGCAAACTGTGTTATTCCAACAAATCAGAACACCCACAACATAGAGCTTGATATGTTAAAACTTGTCCCGGAAATAATTGCTCAGTCTCCTGATGAAATAAGGCTTAGCCTTGAGATGCTTGTTCGTGCCTATGACCCCTGTATTTCTTGTTCTGTGCACATGGTGGAAGTCAAATTAGGGGATAAAGATTAAGCATTTATCTATCAAACTTTCTATTTTTTTAGCTAATTGTCCCTGCGAATACTCAAGAAAGGGAACTCCTTTTTTTACTGAAGAAAGAATTTCTTCTGAAAAAGGTATTCTGCCTACTAACTCAATGTCAATTTTATTTAGTTCTTCCCCTATCTTATCGCTCATCTGAGGATTGAGGTCAAACTTGTTTATTATGACTTTTAAAGGTAGTTTGAAATGTTTTGAAAGTTCAACAACCCTACCTAAGTCATGCATTCCTGAAAGAGTTGGCTCAGTAACTGCTAAGACAAGGTCAACTCCTGTCATTGAAGCCATAACTGGACAGCCTGCTCCAGGTGGTCCATCAATTATTATGTATTCGCTACTCTTTGTATTTGCAATCTCTTCGGCAAGTTCTCTGAGTTTTGTAACAAGTTTTCCAGAATTCTCTTGGGCAATTCCAAGCCTTGCATGAACAAGGGGTCCGTATTTTGTCTCTGAGATAAAATACTGCCCAGAAACTCTGTCTTTGAGAAGAATCGCCTCTTCAGGACATATATAGCTACATATGGTGCAACCTTCACAGGAAAACTCTTCAACCTGAAATTCCTCCCCTATTGCATTAAATTTACAGTTTTCCCTGCATAAACCACATTCTTTGCATTTTCTTTTATCTATCTGAGCAATCTTGCCACCAACGAATTCATAAGACTCTCTGACCTCTGGATGCAGGAGAAGATGAAGGTTTGCAGCATCTACATCACAGTCAACCAATACCTTATTTTTAACTGCCACAGCAAGACACCCTGTAAAAAATGTTTTCCCTGTTCCACCTTTTCCACTGATTACCAAAATTTGCTTCATTATATCTTCCTCAACATTTCCCTGAAAGCTTCTTTATACTCAGGCATAGCTTTTATTAGCAGAATTCCCTTTGAATAAGCCTCAGCTATATGCCTTTGAAAAGGTATTTTTAAAAGAATAGGGATATTTTTTTTACTGCAGAAATCCTCAATTAAGCTTCCTTCGTCGCTTTTATTAATTATCACTCCAGCACTTACTCCCAAAGCCTTGGTTACCTCACAGGCAATCTCAAGGTCATGAAGTCCAAAGGGTGTGGGTTCTGTAACAAGTATACAATAGTCAGACCCCTTAATAGCTGCAACTGCAGGGCATGAAGTCCCAGGGGGAGCATCAATTATTGTAAGCTTATGAGGATTTATAAAGCTTTTTGCCTTTTCAATAACCTTTGGAGCCATAACCTCTGAAAGATTAAGCCTTCCCTCAATGAATTCAACTCCCTCTGCTACGCCTATTTTAACCCTACCAATAGCCCTCTCAGCCTTCTTAATTGCTTTTTCAGGACATAGAAGCATGCACCCCTCACATCCATGACAGAGATGAGGGAAAAGCAGAACATCACCAGTCCCATCAACTTTTATCACGCTTAATGCATTATAGGCACAAACCTCACTACAGTATCCGCAGTAGTTACATTTTTCCTTATCAACATCGGGAACAACAGTTGTGACTTCTATTTCTTTCTGTATCTTGGGATTTAAAAATACATGAACATTTGGCTCTTCCACATCGCAGTCTATTATATGAGCGTTTTCAATGCTTAATGCTAAAGACACAGCAATAGTTGTTTTTCCTGTCCCACCTTTTCCGCTTGCTACGGAGATTATCATTTTGTCAGTTCCACACAAACAAAGCCATAAGGGCTTACATCCTCAGTTATTAACTCAGGCTCTTCAAACTCTGGTTCATCAAAGTGAGATTTCTTAAGAGTTGCAAGAACTCTTTTTATCCTTAATCCTGCTGAATTAACTATTTTTCTGAAATCTTCAAAGCTGTAAAAGTTTGCAAACTTGTAAAAAATATGTCCTTCTTTCTTTTTTTGCTCATAGAACTTTCCCCATTCTGAATCTAAAAAAACAGCTCCGATTATGATTTTCCCATCTTCTTTTAATATTCTTCTTGCCTCTTCAAGAACAGAGCGGGGATTATCAACAAAACAGATAGTAACAATCAGCATGACACAGGAG
>CAZTLF010000008.1:0-2869 GCA_964614465.1 uncultured Thermodesulfovibrio sp. | reverse complement strand
TGGGTAGCATAACTCTCAAAAGGCTCATCAGTACTCACAGCTTCCTCCAATGTAGATACGACTGCCAACTCCTGCTTCAATAAAACCTGAATGGAAAGCTTGTTTAAAAAGCTTTCTTGCAAGGTCACCTGTGCAGTGGGATGGTGCTATGTATCTAACTCCTTCACTTTTAAGAAAATCTATTAACTCAAGAATTTCATCTTCCCTTTTGTCTTTAAGATGAAGCCCTCCTACGAGTGCAAAAATTTTATCATTAATTATTTCCTTAGCTTTCTTAAAAATTTCTTTTAATCCTGCGTGAGCACAGCCTGTTATTATAATCACTCCTCCACCGGTGTCCATGATAAGAGATATTTCTCTAATTGCGTCACCTAACTCACCTGTAAGATAAACGCCATTTATTATCTTAACAGGCTCTGAATTTACATAAGTAAGATTTATATTTTTTATTTCTTCTCTGTTTGAAAGGGTTTCTTCGCAAGACTTGCCTGCAAAAATTTTAAAATGCCC
The DNA here is from genome assembly GCA_964614465.1 of uncultured Thermodesulfovibrio sp. Classification (GTDB taxonomy): domain Bacteria; phylum Nitrospirota; class Thermodesulfovibrionia; order Thermodesulfovibrionales; family Thermodesulfovibrionaceae; genus Thermodesulfovibrio. Next base: position 2,359 of record CAZTLF010000008.1, on the reverse strand, counting down.
TTTAAGATCAACAATTCCTTTTAATCCTCCTGTATGGTCTTTATGACAATGAGATAAAACCACTCTTGTAATCATCTGCGGTTTTATCGCTGCCTTATTAAGATTATGAATTAAAATCTCATGGTCAGCTCCTGTGTCAAATAAAATGCCTCCATGTCCTTTTTTTATGAAACAGCTATACCCGAAACCTGAACGGAAACCAGACTCACCTTCGTAGTTATCAAAAAGAATTCTGATATCAATAAGCATGTTAAACCTTTCTATTATTAATGATTTTCTAAATTATCTAAGCAAAAGCCTGATCAAATTTAGTTTCAGGGAAATAAATAGTCATTTATTTAAACTCAAAATATTCAACTTCTATCAGCTCCTCTTAGCAAGGCCTTTCAGAATGACAGAGGTACAACTGATTATTTAATAATCTCAAAAATTATTTAAGATTTTTAATTATATCATCAACTTTGCCGATTGCTTCAATAATTTCAATCCCGGCTTTTTTTAAAACCATCTCAGCATTTGTTCCTACTCGTCCTGTAAAAAGTTTTTTAGCTCCTTTCTGAATTACAAACTGGGCTGCCTGAATTCCTGCGCCTCCGCTTGCTTCTTTCCATGAGTTTTCTGTTGCTTCATATTTTTTGTTTTCTCTATCGTAAAAAATAAAATAACTGCAACGCCCAAACCTTGGGTCAATATCTGAGTGCAAATCCTTACCTACCGATGTAATGCATATCTTCATCTTAATTTTCTTCTCCTTTCAAATTTCTTAGTGTCTACATCCTTCGTGACCGTGGCCTCCATGTTCGCAAAGGCTTTCACCACCTTTTAAAGAACCCTTTAAGAATTTCTCAACCGTTTCATCAATACTCCCACTAACACCTATAATCACTTTTATGCCTGATGCCTGAAGATTCATCACGGCATTTGGACCCATACCACCTGCAACGACACAATCAACACTCTGACTTTTTAAAAATCTTGGAACAGCACCTGGCTGATGTGCTTTATATCCCGGGTTCTCAATAAAAGTTTTATTAAGAACCTTGCCTTCTTTGTCTATGTCCACAATTGTAAAACCAGGACATCTTCCAAAATGTTGAGCCACCTTCCCATCTTCAGTTGCTATTGCTAATCTCATTTTTATATCTCCTATTTACCAAAAATTGTTGGTGGAGCATATTTATGAGTTCCTTCAACTACTTCTATACCTGCTTTTCCCTTTACTGCTGCAAGAATATCGTCTTTCTTTGGACAGAACTTCATCATGCATGTGCCAATATGAAGAACATCAATGTTCTCTTTAAGTGCTGCAAGCTGAGTTTTAAAGAGTACAAGACTACAAACAACCCTTGTTTTATTGCCTTCACAACCACCACAATCCATGATGCCAAGAATTGAAACATCTTCATTTTTATACCGCTCAAACTCTCCATCTTTACGTGACAGAGCAACAAGACATTTTGAATCTGCAGGGCACAAATTTTGTTCTCTAATCATCTTACAGGCTAAAATTGCTATCTTTTTCATCTTTTCACCTCCAAGAAAAAATTAACCGGAGGCTTTTCCTCCGGTTTTTTACTTTGTCTCAATACTTTCAATCTCTCTCAGGCGATTCTGCAAAGCCTCAAGCCTTCTTTTAAGGGCTTCCTCTTCTCGCCTCAAAAGCTCTAACTCTTCTGCAGAGGAAGTCTCTCTCCAAAAAGAAACTCTACTTAACCATCTAAACCTTCTTCTGAATCCTCCTAAGCATCGCCAACCTCTACCCTTTCCAAATCCTCTACCTGCTGAGTTGTCCATATATCTTGATGTACCGCCACAATAACCCATGCCTCTACCCGTTCCTGGACCATCTCCAAAAGGTCCTGTTCTGTCTCTCCAAGGCATCTTTCTCACCTCCTAAATTTATTTTAATTATATGCTAATGAAAATCATTATCATTTGTCAACTAAAATTTTATTTTTTTATAAATTTAGGTTTCCTATAATATTCAATCAAACCCTTCAATGCAGATTTCTAAGGCATATATGATTATTATTTAAGTTAGGATAGTTATTAACTTATAAGCTGTTACAATAAGAATTAAAATAGCAAATATTTTTTTAACTCTAACACTTAAAACAAAAAGACTTGTTGTTCTTGCGCCAAAGAAAGAAAAAATCGCACCTACAAAAACAAGCCCTATTGTTAGATTTAAATTCCAATGAGCTGTAGAAAGATGAGGTATGAGAGCAGAAAATGACGGAGGACAAACTGCAAAAGCGTTTATCCCAGCAGCTTTCTTTGGTTCAAACCCTAAAATTATTAAAGTTGGCATAAGTAAAAATCCAGGTCCTACACCAAGAAATCCTGAGAGAATTGATAT
>CAZTLF010000007.1:0-50859 GCA_964614465.1 uncultured Thermodesulfovibrio sp. | reverse complement strand
TTAGAGAAAGGGATTTCTTTCTTAAGTCTGATAATTCAGAAGAAAATAGAGCAAAAGGATTTCACGGAAGAAGTCTTGCTTGTATGTTTGGCAATTTGAATCTTAACATACCAAGAGACAGGCTTGGACAGTAGAAGCCTCAACACCCCCAAAGGAGTGGCAAAGGTTTGACAGAGACTTTCAAGACATATTACTTAATCTAATGTTTATGAACATAGACAGATTTTTAACAGTAACTTTGCGGAGTAGACACAATTTTCTTGACAAGTGCCGTATTAAACTATTTTTTATATAAGAAAAAGATAAAAATATTCACATCTACACTATGATAGGTTAGAACATTTCCTTTATCTTATTTTTTAGCTCAGCTATGCTGAAAGGTTTATTAATAATCTGCTGTCCTTCTTTAAGTATAGTATGAATCTGTGTAAGGTTGTCTGCATAACCAGTCATGAATAATACTTTTATGTCTGGTTTGATTTCCCTTATCTTTCTATAAAGTTCAAAACCTCCAATAGAAGGCATTACTATGTCAAATAAACATAGTTCTACAGTATCCTTAATTTCATTAAATTTGTTTAAAGCTTCTAACCCATTAGAAAAAGAGTATACTTCAAAGCCATTAGTTTGTAAAATTTCCTCTATAACTGCTCTCACATCATCGTTATCCTCAACTAAGAGAATTTTTCTAATATTAATGTCTATTTCTTTTTCTTCATTTTCTATTACATGGTCTGATGCTTTTAAAAGTGGCAAATAAATTCTAAATGTTGTACCCTTACCTTCTTCACTGTAAACATTTATAAATCCGTTATGTTGTTGAACAATTCCATACACAGTAGATAATCCTAAACCAGTTCCCTCAGGTTTTGTTGTGAAAAAGGGCTCAAATATTCTATCTATGATTTCTTTAGGGATACCTATACCTGTATCAGAAAAAGTTATACATGCAAAACTGCCTGCCTTTACAAAAGGATAATTTTTAATATTTTCATATTCAAAATTTTTCTCTTCTAATTCTATCCTTATCTTACCACCTTCTGGCATGGCATCCATAGCATTTACTGTCAAATTCAAAAAAATCTGTGTAAATTGACTTCTATCAAGATTTACAAATAAGGGATAATCTAATGTTTTTAATTCAAGAGTAATATCTTCTCTTATTGTTGGTTTAAGTAGTTTAATCTCTTCCTTTATGATTTCATTTAAATCATAGGTTTTAAATACAAATGGTTGTTTTTTTGAAAAATAAAGTAATTTTTTTATGAAATCTTTTGCTTTCTCTACCCCTTTTGTAATATTTGAGGTATATTTTTCAATTTGAGGATTATCTTTTGCGTATATCTGAAGAAGTTGATTACTACCATGGATTACTGAAAGTATATTATTAAAATCATGTGCGATTGAACCTGCCAGTCTACCAATACTTTCCATTTTTTGTGCCTGAAATAGTTGTTCCTGCAGCTTTCTTTTTTCTGTTATATCTTTTATCGTTGTTACAATAAAAAGAATGTTTCCATTTTCATCTTTAACCATTGATGAAGAAATAAGAGAAAAAAATATTTCTCCATTTTTTTTCTTGAGAGGAACTTCAAAGTTTTTAACATATCCTTTTTCTTCGAGTTTTTTTAAATATTTTTCCCTATCAGATATATCAACATAAGTTTGAGAAATTTTAATTTTAAGGATTTCTGATTTATCACTATACCCAAACATTTTAATTCCTTCCTCATTTATATCTAAAATGTCACCCTCTTTTGTAACAAGAGCTATACAGTCTGCTGAAGAGTCAAAAATTTTTCTAAGCTTTGTTTCTCTATCAGATATAATCTGAACCATCTGAGAGAGTGTTTTTGAAATTTCCTCTAATTCATCAATATTTGATTTAATTTGAGAAACTCTATATTCACCTTTTTTTATTCTCTCGATGGTATCAATAATTTTTTTCACAGGTTTTGTGAATCTTTTTGAAATTATTAAGCTTACAAAAAAAACAAAAAATATAACAGATATGAAGATATATATAAGCATTTCCTGTAAATTATAAAAACTTCCTAAAGCCTTTTCATGCTTTTCACCAATAAAAAAGGTATAGTTTGTTTTGGAAATTTTTCTCGCTAAAAAAATATATTTTTCTCCATTAATTTCACCATCTAAGAGAGATTCTCTTCCAGCAATACCTTCCTTTATAAAACTATAATGACTTAAATTTATACCTTGATTTACAATCTCTTCATCCACATGAGCTAATACTAATCCCTTATCATTCACAATAAAAGTATAATAATCATGCAATTTTAATGTTTCAATTAATGAGTTAATGCCTGGAATATTTATCAATGCTAATATTTTTCCATAAGGCAAAGATTTTGATATTACATAATATGGTATTTTGTCTATTATTGAGATATGAGGTCCGTGAAATTTTACATCTAATTCCCATTTAAGCATCGGATTATTTGACAAATCTATTCCTATGATGTCTTCCCTGTAAGGAATACAATCCCTTACAATTCCATCCTTATCAAGAAATAAAACATATCTTATTTCTTGATTTAGAGATAGAAATCTTTCTGCTTCAACCCTTTTTTTATTAGAAATAGAAAAGTCTGATAAATTTAAGTATACTAATAAAGCTTCAATATCTCTATATTTTTCTTCTATAACTCTATCTAAATAATATTCTATGTTTTTAATATGCATTTCATAATCTTTTAACTTTTCTTTTTTCATCTCATTTTTTGATACAACAAAAACTAATATATTCATAAAAATAATTAATAAAATTGAAACAAAAATCAAAATTCCGAAAATATAGTTTCTGAAACTTATTTTCATTGCTTTACTCGTTCATATTTCCCTTTTTTAACTTTCAATATAAACGGCTTTACTTGCCTGTCACCAAATTCATTGAAAACTATCTCACCCTGTATTCCCTCAAATCTTTTTATTCTAAGAATAGTTTCCTTCAAATTATCCCTTGTTGCACCATTTTCTAAAGCTTTTTTAATTATCATTACCGAGTCAAAACCGTTGATTGCTGCAAGATTCATTCTTTTTCCAAATTTTTCTATGAATCTTTTATTAACATAATTTAATTCTCCTTCTGTAGTGTCATCAATAATATCAGTAGTTAAAATACCCTCAGACCATTTTCCTGCGTATTCAATTAATTTAGGTGTTTTAGCCCATATAGTAGTCAAAATTAATATATCTGGCTTTAAAACTTTAAGATTCTGTATGAACAAAGATGCATCATAAACATCTAATATAAGCAAAACAGCATCAGGTGATTGATTTATAACTTTTCTTGAGAGACTTCTTATATCTTGTTCTCTATGAAAAGAGTATGTTAGAAAACTTATGTCTTTTTTAAAATGAGGCTTAAAATTATCAATAAAATCTTTTGTGTACACAATATTGATTTCATCATAAATAATTGCAATCCTTTTTATTTTTAAATTTTTCTTTATGTAATCAGCAAGTACTTCTGCTTCCTCTTTGTTTGTAGGTCTTATCCTTATCATGTAATCATCCAATCCTGCGAGTTCTGTTGATGTAGCAGTCGGGGAAATTGATAAAAGTTTCTTCTCATTTATAATTGGGAGTAAATTCTTTGCCATTGTACTTGTTGCAGGACCAATAACTGCCAATACATTTTCTTTATAGAGTTCTTCATAATTCTTTTCTGCTAATTCAATATTATATTTGTTATCCTTTATGATAAGCTTCAAAGGTTTTCCATTAACTCCTCCCTTTTCATTTATCATCTCCGTAGCAAGTAAAGCACCATCTCTAATTTCTCTTCCAAGGTCTAGATAAATTCCTGTGAGAGTGACCATAAGACCAATTTTTATCGGTTCTTTTTTAGTTTGGGAAAAAATAAAAAAAATGCTACTTAGAAAAATAAAAAAAATTAGAAAATAAAAAAATTTTTTCATGAATCTTTTCCTTTTATTTAAATATATCAAAACATATCAAATATTTCCACTATCAATATCCTTAAAGGTAATGTCAATAATTCTGTGTAAATTCATAAATAGGATATATTTCTGCATCCTATTTTTTGCTTTGTCAAATTTTACACATAATTAATTTTACACTACCCCAACATTTATAAAAGTTGACGAAAAATTAATAAAAATTTTAAACTAAAATTTCTAAATTTATTTCGGAGGATTATTTAAATAAGATGAGGGATAAAGTTTTAAAACTTGGATTGCCTAAGGGAAGTCTTCAGGAAACCACACTAAAGCTTTTTAAGAAAGCAGGATACAACATACATGTTTCACATAGGTCATATTATCCTGTAATTGATGATGAAGAAATATCAGGTATGCTTTTGAGAGCACAAGAAGTACCTGTTTATGTTGAGAAAGGATATCTTGATTGCGGACTCACAGGATATGACTGGATTCTTGAACAGAATGTTGATGTAATAGAGGTTGCTGAACTCAGATATGCAAAAGAAGGATTTAGGCCTGTCAGATGGGTTATAGCTGTTCCAGAAGACTCTCCGATAAAAACATTGGAAGACTTACAAGGTAAAAGGATTGCTACTGAGCTTGTTGGATACACCAAAAGATATTTAAAATCAAAAGGAATCAAGGCTGAAGTTTATTTTTCATGGGGAGCAACAGAGGTTAAACCCCCTTATCTTGCTGATGCTATTGTTGATTTAACAGAAACTGGAACATCTTTAAAAGCAAATAAATTGCGTGTTATTGAAACAATTCTTGAATCTACCACACGTTTTATTGCAAACAAGAATGCTTGGAAAAACTCATGGAAAAAGAAAAAGATGCAGGATATAGCAATACTTCTTCAAGGTGCTTTATTGGCTGAAGAAAAAGTAGGACTAAAAATGAATGTTCCAAAGGAGTCTCTCAAGAAAGTGCTATCTTTACTTAATTCATTACATTCACCCACAATTTCCCAACTTTATGATGAAGACTGGTATGCAATAGAAGTTATAATAAATGAGAAAAGAGTTAGAGAACTTTTACCTAAGCTTAAAGATGCTGGTGCATCAGGTTTTGTTGAGTATCCACTAAATAAAGTAATTCCATAAGGAGGTTTTTTATGTATGCGGTTATAGAAACAGGAGGCAAACAACTTAAAGTTAAATCTGGAGACATAGTAAAAATTGAAAAACTCAATATTGAATCAGGGCAGGAAGTGATTTTGGATAAGGTTTTACTTTTTAAAGACAAAGAAGGAATTAAAATAGGAAATCCATATATTGAAGGTATAAAAGTTAAAGCTGAAGTTATTGAGGAAGCAAAAGACAAGAAAGTACTTGTCTATAGACCTCCTTCAAAAAAATCTATACACAAGCTAAAAGGGCACAGACAATGGTATACTAAAATAAGGATAAAAGAAATTATAGGAGGATAAAAATGGCACATAAAAAAGGTGTTGGAAGTTCAAGAAATGGAAGAGATAGCCAGGCTAAAAGGCTTGGTGTAAAAAGATTTGGTGGACAGTTTGTTAAAGCTGGTAATATTCTTATCCGTCAAAGAGGAACAAAATTTCATCCCGGAGAAAATGTAGGAGTTGGTTCTGACTATACTCTTTTTGCATTGATTGATGGAATTGTTAAATTTGAAAGAAAAGATAAGCAGAGACTTAAAGTAAGCGTTTATCCAGTAACTGAACCTGCCCAATAAAGCACAGGGTGGCTCAAACCACCCTTTTTCTATCATGCAATTCATTGACTATGTAAAAATCTATGTAAAAGCTGGTGACGGTGGCAGAGGTTGTGTAAGTTTTCGGAGAGAAAAGTATGTTCCAAGAGGAGGTCCTGACGGTGGAGATGGAGGAAAGGGTGGAGATGTAATAATTCAAGCTTCTTCAGAACTTCATACGCTTCTTGACCATAGATATCAGAAAGTCTATAAAGCCCAGCGAGGCCAGCATGGAAAAGGAAGTAACATGAAAGGTAAAGATGGACAAGATCTGAAAATAAAAGTTCCTGTTGGAACTGTTGTTAAAGATGCTCAGACAGAAGAAATTCTTTCAGACCTTGATGAAGATGGAAAATATTTTATTGTTGCAAAAGGTGGAAAAGGAGGATTTGGAAATGCTCATTTTGCAACTCCAACAAATCAAGCTCCAAGATATGCTCAACCAGGCGAAAAAGGACAAGAGCGATGTGTAATTCTTGAGCTTAAGCTTCTTGCAGATGTAGGACTAATAGGGCTTCCAAATGCTGGTAAATCAACTTTAATTTCAGTAATAAGCTCTGCTCAGCCAAAAATTGCAGATTATCCATTTACAACTCTTGTGCCCGTGCTTGGAGTTGTAAAATATGAGAATTATCAAAGCTTTGTTGTTGCTGATATACCTGGATTAATAGAGGGGGCTCATAAAGGAGCAGGACTTGGACATCAATTTTTAAGACATGTTGAAAGAACCTCTTTACTTCTTCATCTTGTTGATATATCAGATTTTTTAGAGTCTGATCCTCGGGAAGACTTTGAGAAAATTCAAAAAGAACTTGAACTTTATAATCTATCCCTTACAAAAAAGCCTTTTGCAATTGTTGGAACAAAGATAGATATTGCTTACAAAGGTGAAAGACTCAGAAAGCTTAAAAATTATTGTGAAGAAAAAGGCATTGATTTTTTCACAATAAGTGCAGTAAAAAAAGAAGGTATTGATAAACTTTTACATTATCTTTTAGAGAAAGTGGGTAAAAATGCGAATTGTTGTAAAAATAGGTAGTAATCTTTTAACTGACAGAGTAGGTCGTATTAATCAAAAAAGAATTCTTTCTTTGGCAAAAGAAGTTTCCGAACTTCACAATAAATCAATAGAAGTTGTATTAGTTTCCTCTGGAGCAATTGCTTCAGGTTTAAGAAAACTTGGACTTAAAAGTAAACCTCGAGAAATAAGAAAAAAACAGGCTACAGCTGCTGTTGGACAACCTCTGCTTATGTGGATGTATGAGAGCTCTTTTCTTAAATATAAAAAACATGTAGCTCAGATTCTTCTTACAAGAGATGACCTCAGTGATAGAATTCGTTATGTTAATGCAAAAAATACGATTATTACTCTTCTTGAGATGAATGTTATTCCCATAATAAATGAAAATGATACTGTTGCCACAGATGAAATAAAATTTGGTGATAATGACCAGCTTGCAGCACTTGTTTCAGGGCTTATTGAGGCAAATCATCTGATAATTTTATCGGATGTTGATGGACTTTATACATCTGATCCTAAAAAAGACCCTGATGCTAAAATAATAAAACATGTTAAAGAGGTTTCAAAAGAATTTATAGAGATTGCTAAACCTACAAGCACAGGATATGGAACAGGTGGTATGTATTCAAAGGTTATTGCTGCAAAAAAAGCAACTTCTTTTGGAATTCCAGTTCATATTGTAAGTGGAAGAAATTATGGAAATATTAAAGCTGTGATTGAAGGAAAACAAATAGGTACATACTTTGAACCAGTATCACAAAGAGTAACATCCAGAAAAGGTTGGATTGCCTATGCAACAAGAGTAAAGGGCAATATTTACATTGACGAAGGCGCTGCTAAGGCATTGGTTAAAAATGGTAAAAGCCTTTTGCCATCAGGAATTAAAAAAGTTGAAGGAGATTTTGATGTTGGTGACGCTGTGTATTGCATTGATGAAAAAGGGGAAAGAATTGCGAAAGGATTGGTTAATTATTCTTCTTGTGAAATAAAACTTATAAAAGGGAAAAAAACTCCAGAAATTGAAAAAATTCTTGGATATAAATACTCAGATGAAATAATCCACAGAGATAATCTTGTTATACTTGTATAATATTTAAGACCCATATGGACAGAATAATTATTGTTGCTCATGGTAGTCTAAATACAGAAGTACCCAGTATTGAAAGGCTCAAAGATTTAATTGCCAAAAAACTTAATTTCAAAAAGGAAAATATAAAACACGCATATTTACAAAATGCTATTCCATCATTACAAGAGGCAATGAGGTTATGTGTTGAAGACGGTGCTAAAAGAATTGTAGTTTTTCCTCTTTTCATCTCCTCCGGAAGACATGTAACTCATGATATTCCAGCAATTCTGGATAGCTTCAATAAGAAATTTGGTGATTGTGAAATTATATATACTTCTCCTTTAGGTCTCCATGAAAAGCTTGTAGATATAATCGTTGAAAGGATTAAAGATGCTATTAATCATTGACAAATGAGAAAAACTAAAAGAATTTTTTTAAAAAAATTAGTTATTGTTATAGCGATATCTTTCAGTCTTTCGTGTTCTCTTTATTTTTTTAATGCTCTAAAAAGCTTTGAATACAAGGTATATGATTTACTATCCAGAAATTTTAATCCCGATAAAAAATCAGATTCAGTTTGTCTTATTTACATAGATCAAAGGAGTATTGAAGAATTAAGCACACAGGGAATTACATGGCCTTGGCCAAGGCAAATCTATGCTCCTGTGGTAGAGTATCTCTCAATTGCAGATGCGGTTTTTATTGATCTTATTTTTACAGAGAACTCTTCCTACGGAGTTGAAGATGATCAAATTTTTGCAAAGTCTGTTAAAAAAGCTGGAAATGTCTATCTTCCTGTTGTTTTATCAAAGGAAAAAAGATGGATTGATGAAGAGTTTCTCAAAAGAATCTCTGTGCGAGGCTATGCTTCGTTCAAAAATCAGTATCAGTCTGTTATTACTCCCATAGAAGAACTTAAATTGAGTGCAAAAGGGTTTGGAAATGTCAGCATTCAACCAGATGAAGATGGCATTTACAGACGAATATCACTATTTTTCAAAATAAAAGACTACTTTATACCTAATTTTGTTATGACATATTTTTTAGATAAAAATTTGGTGCAAAAAAGGGGAGATTCAATTTTCATAGAAAAATTCCTTATTACCAATACTCAGGGCAGTGTGTGGTTAAGGTATTCTTCAAACTCTAAGCCTTTCAGGATTTTTTCTTTTGTTGAAATTCTGAGCGCTGCAATTTCAAAAGAGGGAAGACAATCCGTAGATAGGAATTTTTTCAGAGGAAAGAAAGTTTTCATAGGAGCCTCTGCAGCAGGACTTTTTGATATGAAACCAACTCCTGTATCCTCAAAAACATCTGGAGTATTCATACATGCCACACTGTTTGAAAATCTTATAAGTGGTGATTTTATAACCACCACTCCAAAAGCATTAATACCTTTTGTTATGTTTTTGGTATCAACTGTAATTGCCTCTGTTTTTATTAAACACCATTCAATGAAAGTCAATCTTTTAGTGTTTATTGGTGTTTTATTCTTTTTAATTTTTCTGGAATTAATTTTGTTCAAATTTTCATTATATATGGAATTTCTGCCATCATTAACATCTCTTATACTTAGCTCTATAATCTCCCTTATATACAGTTATGCAACAGAAGGAAAAGAAAAGAGTTTCATAAAAAGAACATTTTCCCAGTATATGGATAAAAGGATTGTTGATTATCTTCTATCCCATCCTGAACTTATATCAGCAGGAGGGCAGAAAAAAACAGTTACTGTATTCTTTGCGGATATAGAGGGATTTACCAGTATTTCTGAAAAACTATCTCCCGAGGACACTGCCATGATGCTTTATAAAGTACTAAATGCTTTAACAGAAGTAGTGATTAGAAATTACGGTGTTGTTGATAAATATATTGGTGATTGTATAATGGCATTCTGGGGAGCTCCATTAAAAACAGAGAAAGATGAGTTTTATGCTTGCACTGCTGCGATTGAATGTCAAGAAGCAGTTGAAGAGATTAATAAAGAATTTCAATATAAGAAGTTGCCGGAAATAAGAATTAGAGTAGGAATACATACAGGGGATGTAGTGGTTGGAAATATAGGAAGTGATAGACTTTTTAATTATACTGTCATTGGAGATACGGTAAATATTGCCTCCCGACTTGAATCAGCCAATAAATTTTTCAGAACAAAAATAATAATCAGTGAGGACACATACAGAAAAGTGTCAGAAATATTTATCACAAGGCAGTTAGGAATAATAATCGTTAAAGGAAAAGCTAAACCTATTGCAATTTATGAAGTTTTGTCTAAGAAGGATAATGCAAATATCGAAATAATTAAATTTGCCAACAATTATAATATGGCTTATTCATTGTTTATTCAAAAAAGATGGAATGAGGCTAAGGAAGTTTTCAAATCACTAATTCAAGATTTTCCTGATGATATTATTTCTAAATTTTATCTTAATAAAATTGAGGAAATTAACAGAGAAAAACATTTGACAGAAGATTGGTTTATTGTTAAAATTGAAGAAAAATGAAAAATGCATTAATTATAAAACTTACTCTAATATTCTTTTTCTTTGCCTCAATTGCATTTGCAGAGCCTTTTGCTGTTATAACCAAGACAAATACAATAAGACAAATGCCGAGATTTTTTTCGCCTGTCAAGGCTTATGTGAAATACGGAGATGTTGTTGACCTCATAAGCAAAGAAGGAGATTGGTTTAGAGTCAGGTTTAAAAATATCACAGGATATATACATAAGTCAGCTATTGAAAAAAGAGTTATATCACCATCAACTACTTACAGTCAAAGGTCTGGAGTTTCAGAAGAAGAGATAATTCTTGCAGGAAAGGGATTTAATCCTCAGGTGGAAAGATCTTATAGAGAGAAATATCCTCAAATGAGATATGATCTTGTTGATAAAGTTGAAAAGTATAAAATCTCTGAAACAGAATTAATATCTTTCATACAGACCGGAGGACTTACTGAGCCAAAATGAGAAAAAGAATTATCTACTTAGTCATTGCTATTTTTTGTTTGTGCTCCTGTAAAACAATAGATCTGAGTAAAGCAATTGATATAACTTCTACGGTCATTCAAGAAACATCAAAGGCTTCACGTCCTATTTCAGATGAAGAGGAGTACTATATTGGAAGAGCTGTATGTGCAAGGCTATTTCAGTCCTATCCATTATTTGAAAATTCAAGATTAACTACTTACATAAATCTGATTGGAAAAACCTTAGCTTTTCACTCTGAAAAACCCTTTATTTTTGGAGACTATCATTTTGCTGTACTGGATACTAATGAAATAAATGCATTTGCCTGTCCTGGCGGTATTATATTGATTACCAGGGGAATGATTAAACTTGCTAAGGATGAAGATGAACTTGCAGCAATTTTGGCCCATGAGATTGCCCATATTAATCATCGTGACAGTATAGATTCAATCAAACAGTCCAGATGGACTGAAGCACTCTCAATAATTGGGAAAAAATCCGCAGAACAGTATGGTTCAGAAGAACTGGTAAAACTTGTCAATATTTTTGAAGCTTCCATAGAAGATATAATAAAAACTCTCGTAGTAAATGGTTATAGCAGAACTCAGGAGTATGCTGCTGATGAAAAGGCTTTAATTTATCTTGCAAAAGCTGGTTACAATGCAGAAGCTTTGATCCGTGTTTTAGAAAAATTAAGCAGTTTTGAAAGAATCTCAAAGAAAGGATTTATAAGAACTCATCCTGACAATGAAGACAGAATAAATAATATAAAAGACAAAATCCCTCAATCAAATATTGATACCAAGGCTTTTCAGAAAAGAACTGCAAGATTCAAATCTTTTATTAATAAATAAAAGACAAGTGTATTTAACTGTAAATTCAATAAAGAAAGGAATATTTAAAAAGAGTTTGATAAAGCAAAATTGCCTTTTTGAGTTATAATTATTTAAACTATCTCATGAATTTAAATGAAAAAGAATTCCTGAAACTATCAAATAAATTTAATGTGATTCCTCTTTACAGGGAAATTATTGCAGACCTTGATACACCTGTGGGAGCCTTTCTTAAACTAAATCGTCGTCCTTCTTTTCTTCTTGAAAGTGTTCATGGTGGTGAGAAATGGGGTAGATACTCAATCATTGGTATTGAACCAGCTCTGTCAATTATAGTAGAAGGCAATAAAATAACTGTTGAAAAAGGTAAAGACAAAAAAAATTATAAAAATTCAGAACCCTTTAAATTTTTAAGAAAACTTTTTAGCCAATACACTTCCTATATTGACTCGGAACTTCCCAGATTTTTTGGAGGAATGGTAGGTTTTATATCCTATGACACAGTTAAAATGTTTGAGAAAGTGCCAGATCTTTCCAAACCTTCAATTGATATGCCTGATATATTTCTGATGATTCCAGAAATTCTATTGATTTTTGATAATCTAAAACAATCCATCAAAATTGTCTATAATGCCTTCATAGATGACGATGCTATATCTATATACAAAAAGGCACAGAAAAAAATTGATGAACTTATCTTTGACTTGAAAAGTCATAGTGATGAAAGATTTAGGACATATCTTAATGTTCCTGGCAAAGAGACTAAAACTCTTTATCATGGATTCCGTTCAAATTTTAGTAAAAAAGAGTTTATTTCAGCAGTAAAAAAGGCAAAAGATTATGTGTTAAATGGAGATGTTGTTCAGGTTGTTATATCTCAGCGATTTGAAACAGAAACTGAAACTCATCCCTTTGATATTTACAGAATTCTGAGAATTATAAATCCTTCTCCATACATGTTTTATATTGATACAGGAAAGGAATTTTTAGTAGGCTCTTCTCCTGAAATTCTTGTGAGACTTGAAGATGAAAGAGTTATTGTAAGGCCTATTGCAGGAACTCGTCCGAGAGGGAAAACAGAAGAAGAAGATCTTGCTCTTGAAAAAGAACTACTCAGCGATGAAAAAGAAATAGCAGAGCACATCATGCTTGTTGATCTTGGAAGGAATGATGTTGGCAGAGTAACTGAAATAGGCTCTGTAAATGTAACTGAACTAATGACAATTGAAAGATATAGTCATGTGATGCATATTGTAAGTAATGTAGAGGGAAAGCTTAAGAAAGGACTTGATATGTTTGATGTGTTTATATCCTGTTTCCCTGCAGGAACTGTAACAGGTGCACCAAAAGTAAGGGCAATGCAGATTATTGAAGAACTTGAACCAACAAAAAGAGGTCCGTACGCAGGTGCGATAGGATATTTCGGATTTAGTGGCAATATGGATATGTGTATTGGCATAAGAATGCTTACCATCAAAGACAATAAGGTTTTTGTTCAGGCAGGAGCTGGTATTGTAGCAGATTCAGTGCCTGAGAAGGAATATTTAGAGACTGTCAACAAAGCAATGGCTATGCTTAAAACAATAAACTTTCTTCATTCAGGAGGAATGTCCTCATGATTCTCATTATTGATAATTATGATTCCTTCACATATAATCTTTATCAGTATATAGGAGAAATGGTTAAGAAAGTTGAAGTTTACAGAAATGATAAATTAACAATAAGAGAAATTGAAAAAATGTCTCCCGAAAAAATTATCATTTCTCCAGGTCCATGCACTCCTTCAGAGGCAGGAATTTCCATAGATGTGATTAAATATTTTGCTGATAAAATACCCATTTTGGGAGTTTGCCTTGGACATCAAGCAATTGGAGTAGCCTTTGGTGGCAGGGTAATTCGTTCCTATGAAATAATGCATGGGAAGACTTCTCTGATTTATCATGACGGAAAAACTATTTTTACAGGACTTCCAAATCCATTTGAAGCGACAAGATATCATTCACTCATTGTTGAAAAAGAGACATTACCAGACTGTCTTATTGTCAGTGCATGGACATTAAATGGTATAATTATGGGAATAAGGCACAAGGAATTCAAAGTTGAAGGAGTTCAATTTCATCCTGAAAGTATTCTTACAAAGGTGGGCAAAGACTTATTGAAAAATTTTTTAAAGCTATGATAGAAGAAGCAATATACAGATTAAGCAAAAAAGAAAATCTTTCAGAGGAACTTTTAAGGGGAAGCTTTGTTGAAATAATTGAAGAAAAAGCCTCTCCCGTTCAGATTTCTGCCTTTTTAATGGGATTATCCATGAAAGGAGAAACAGAGGAGGAAATTCTTGCAACAGTTAAACTTTTCAG
Source organism: uncultured Thermodesulfovibrio sp. (assembly GCA_964614465.1). Lineage (GTDB taxonomy): Bacteria > Nitrospirota > Thermodesulfovibrionia > Thermodesulfovibrionales > Thermodesulfovibrionaceae > Thermodesulfovibrio. The sequence goes on along the minus strand of CAZTLF010000007.1, from coordinate 36,921 downwards.
AGATTACGCCATAAAAATTAAAGCTCCTCATGGAACAATTGATATTGTTGGGACTGGAGGAGACCGTTCAGGCACATTTAATGTCTCTACAGCTACAAGTTTTGTAGTAGCAGGCGCAGGTGTTCCTGTAGCAAAACACGGAAATCGTTCTGCTTCAAGTCAATGTGGAAGCATAGATGTTCTTGAGGAACTGGGAGTTAAAGTTGACATGCCACCCCATGTTGCAGAAAGATGTCTTTTTGAATGCGGACTTACTGTGCTTTTTGCTCCTCTTTATCATCCAGCTATGAAAAGAGTTGTTCCTATTAGAAAAGAGCTTAAGATAAGGACTATTTTTAATATCCTTGGTCCAATGCTTAATCCTGCAGGAGTTAAACGCTTATTGATTGGTGTCTTTACAAAAGAATACATGGAAATAATCGCTCGAGTCATGTCAAAGCTTGGAGCAGAAGATGTTATGGTTGTTCACAGTGAAGAAGGACTTGATGAGATATCAATTTCTGGAAAGACATATATTGTTAGAGCAAAAGGAAATAATATTGAAACTAAAACTTTTACTCCCGAAGATGCTGGCTTATCTCGTAGTTCTTTAAATCAGATAAAAGGAGCAGATAAGAGTGAAAATGCAAGAATAATATTGGAGATTCTTAAGGGAAATAAAAGAGCAACAACAGATATAGTTCTGTTGAATGCAGCTTCAGCACTTCAGATTGCAGGGAAAACAGAGAGTCTCTCTGAAGGTATAAAGATAGCAAGGCAGTCAATAGACAGCGGAGAAGCTTATAATAAATTGGAAGAACTTAGAAAATTATCGCATTCAATTTAAAAATGGCGCAGTTAGGTAAAATACAAAGACTCAGTATAGATGAGTTTAAAAGCAAAAGAATACTTTTTTGCATTCCTAATCTTTTTGTTCCTGATGAAGAAGATGAAACTCTAAAAAATATAATTGAAAAATATTGGTTAGAAGCTCTCGCTCAAGTTGAAAAGCTTGAAAAATTAGGACTTGTTACAAAAATTTTTATTGAAGCAATATTTATTGATGGCCAAGAAGCAGTTGATGTAATAAGAGAAACGAATCCATATCTTTATCCACTTATAGAGAAGAAGGTGAGTCAGGGAGCAGTTGTTAAAGGAATTGAAGACCCTGAAATATTTGGTGAGTTTATTGATTGGGGGAACTGTTTAAGAATTGTTAAAACTAATGCTGTAATGCAGAAAGTATTTGATTATTTTAATAAAATAAACCAAAAAAGAATTGAAGAAATAGAAAATAAAATTTCAAACAGTCTTCAGGAAGGAGAGTCAGCAATTCTTATACTGAGAGACCAAGACAGAATTAAACTTAATTTGCCAAAAGATATAGAAATTTTTCTTGTTATTCCATCTGCATATGATGATGTATTGCGATATTTAAGAGATAAATTTTTCTTGCAATAAGTTCTCTCTTTGCAAAATTATTCAAGATCCTGTAAAATTTTATATCGGGAGTGTATGGGGTTCTGGTGTCCCTCCTGGACTTCAAATCCAGTGTTGCCTGTGAGAAACAGGCAGGGTGGGTTCGATTCCCACACGCTCCCGCCAATTCTTTAAAGGAGGTTATTATAATGAAAATAACGCATTATTCATTTGGAAAAATAATAGTAAATGGTAATGAATACACGCAAGACCTTATTGTTTTTCCTGATAAAATTTTCCCCTCATGGTGGAGGAAGGAAGGGCACTCACTTTGTATTGAAGACCTTGCTGAAGTGCTGAAAAATAATGTTAATATTCTCATTGTTGGAACAGGTGCATATGAAAGAATGAGTGTTCCTGCGAGTTTGATAGAAGAGCTTAAACAAAAAGGAATTGAAACTTTTGTTAGAAATACAGAAAAAGCAGTAGATTTATTTAATCAATTGATAGATGAAGGAGAAAAAGTAGCAGGAGCTTTTCATTTAACCTGTTAAAAAATTAAAAGGAGATAAAAAAATGGAACAAAAAAAACCTGATCCCATGAGAGTTGCAATAGTAAAAATGCTTCCAAGAGATATCAAAGAACAATTGACAATAGATGAAATGAATGCTTTGCTTTATGATGAAATTTTGCCTGATTCATTGCTGGAGAAACTTAAGGATTATCTTGCAGATATAGATAATCCATCAGAGTAAAATAAAAAATAATCAATTCCGGAGAGTTTATGCTTCCAGAACCAGTATCATGCCCTGATTGGTTAATTGCTCAAGAAGCTGAAAAGCGAATGAAAACAATATTTCAGCTTGCTGAGGAACTTGATATTAAAAAAGACGAACTGATACCTTATGGATATTACATTGCTAAGATTGATTACAGAAAACTTTACAGCAGAATAAAAAATAATTCCAATGGTAAATATATTATTGTAACTGCTATTACTCCAACACCATTTGGCGAAGGAAAATCAACAACAACAATCGGATTAACTCAAGGACTTGGTAAAAGAGGCAAAAAAGTAAGCTGTGCCATAAGACAACCATCAGCAGGTCCTCTTATGAATATAAAAGGTTCAGCAGCAGGTGGAGGACTTTCTCAATGCATTCCAAGGGAGGAGTTTTCCTTAGGTTTTACAGGTGATATAAATGCAGTAATGAATGCCCATAACCTTGCTATGGTTGCGCTGACATCAAGAATGCTCCATGAGGCAAACTATTCAGACGAAGTTCTTAAAAAACGTGGATTAAGAAGACTTGATATTGATCCCAAAAGAGTTCAGATGGGATGGGTTATTGATTTCTGTTGTCAGGCATTAAGAAAAATAGTAATTGGACTTGGCGGCAAAAAGGATGGCATTCCAATGGAATCAAGATTTGATATTGCCACTTCCTCTGAACTGATGGCAATTCTGAGCTTGATAAAAGATTTAAAAGAACTGAAAAAAAGAATAGGCAATATTGTTGTTGCTTACTCAAAAAATGGTAATCCTGTAACAACCGAAGATCTTGAAGTAAGTGGAGCCATGACTGCCTTAATGTTACCCACTATAAACCCAAATCTTATTCAAACCATAGAAGGACAGCCTGTATTCGTTCATGCCGCGCCATTTGCTAATATTGCTATAGGACAATCGTCAATTATAGCGGATATGATAGGACTTAAGTTAAATGAATATCACATAACAGAAGGTGGATTTGGTGCTGACATTGGCTTTGAAAAATTCTGGAATATAAAATGTAAATTTTCTGGTCTAAAACCAGATGTGGCAGTTTTAGTGTCCACTTTAAGAGCTTTAAAATATCACGGTGCTGATAAAAATGCTCCTAAAATTATACCTGGTAATCCATTGCCTAAGGAATATATTGAAAAAAATATTCAATGGCTTGAGAAAGGCATGAAAAATCTTTTCCATCACATAAAAATAGTTCAAAAATCTGGATTAAATGTAGTAGTTTGTATCAATAAGTTTTACTTTGATAGCTATGAGGAGCTTGAATTTGTTCGAAAATCCTGTGAAGCAATTGATATTCCAGTGGCAGTTTCAGAACATTGGCAAAAAGGAGGAGATGGAGCCCTGCAACTTGCAGACCTTATAATTGATGCTTGTAAAAGGACTTCAAACTTTAATTTTCTCTATGAAAGCAGTTTGCCTCATATTTCAAGAATAGAGCTGATTGCAAGAGAAATCTACGGAGCAGACTCAGTAGAGTTTTCTTCAGTAGCGCTTGAGAAACTTCAATCAATAAACTCAAAGAAAGAATTCTCAGATTTTGCTATATGTATAGCAAAAACTCATCTAAGCCTTTCTGATAATCCTGCCTTAAGAGGAGTACCTGAGGGCTGGCAATTATTTATTAGAGATATATTAATTTTTCATGGTGCAAAACTCATTGTTCCTGTTGCAGGAGAAATAAGTTTAATGCCCGGCACAGCTTCCATTCCGAACTTCAGAACAATAGATGTTGATTTACAAACAGGAAGGGTAACAGGAATATAACTGCTGAGAAATTTCTTAATATTGACCAATTTACACATAAAAAAATATTATAATTAAGATTGTCTTATATATTGACAATTAAAGGATTTTTTCTACATACTTTATAAGTTTAATTTTTACAAAGGAGGAAATTATGCCTGAAGGTTTTAAATCAAAACCAAAAATACCATCTGGTCTTTATAGAAAATTTCTTATTATATTCAATCTATCTATTATTCTTTCAACCATTATTCTTCTTGCAGGACTTGTTATTACAGGATATGAAATTTATGGAGAAGAATTTATTATGAAAAAGTTGGGAGTTATAAATAGTCTTTTAAAATTTGCTCCTGTAATTGGTATATTTGCTATAGCATTAATAGGAATATCAATAGCCAATGTTTTATGGTTTAGAAAACATATTGTATCTCCTCTCTCAGAAATTGAAGAAGCTATGGAAACCATCAGAAAGGGAAATTTTGAAAAAAGAATAAAATTAAAGACAGGTGATGAGTTTCAAAAAATTGCAGATATTTTTAATCAAATGATGGACAAGCTTTCCACACTTATTCAGACAGAAGAAGAAAAAAAAGAAATGCAAAATAACATCATAAAATTTTTACAGATAATGACACAGGCATCTGAAGGAAATCTCACACAGAAAGCAGAGGTAACTCCTGATATTTTTGGTTCATTGGCAGACGCATTTAATCTTATGATAGATGGATTGAGCGAACTTGTTAAAGAAATTAAAAATTCAGCAGAAGATGTCGGACAGAAAAGTAACATTCTCAATGGTATAATTCAGAAATTACAAACAGGAGCAGAAATACAGAAGCAGGAAATTGACAAAATAGCATCACTTATCGGAGAAGCTGCAGAAATTGCATATAAGACAAAAGAAAAAACAACAGTTGCCACAGATGTTTCGAAAGAAGCTATGAATGCAATTATTAAGGGTAATGAAATTGTTACAGAAACAATTAATAGCATGCAATTAATCAGGACAGCTGTTCAGGGAATAAACAGAAGGATGAAACTTCTTTCAGAAAAATTAATGGAGATAGGAACAATATCAACAATAATCAGTGACATCGCTAACAGAACAAATCTTCTTGCTTTGAATGCATCAATTGAGGCAGCAAGAGCAGGTGAAGAAGGAAAAGGATTTGTTGTTATTGCTGAAGAAATAAGAAGTCTTTCTGAAAAAACAGCTAAATCATCAAAAAATATTGCAGATATTATCACAGCAATTCAGGAAGAAGCAACTGCTGTTACAAAAAATCTTGAAGAGGAAACCAATTACGTTGAGATAGGAACAACCATGGTAAGCCAAACTACATCAGTATTTGAAAAGATTGACTCAATCATAAAAAATATCGGTCAAATTATAGATGAAATTAACGAAGCAACACTGAAACAGAAAGAAATAACAGATAGTCAGGTAGTTTCAGCTCAAATAGTTAAAGAAGTAACTGAAAATATATATGGAATAACTACAGAACTCACAGAGGTATCTCATTCTCTGGCAGATACTTCAAAAGAGTTTATTAATGTAACAGAAAAGTTTAAAGTTTGATATTTCAAATAAAAAATTGGTATATCAACACCACTATATTACGAAAGTCTTAATCTACCAAAAATTTCTTCTTCTATTGTCCTTTCATCAAAGGGCTTAACAATATATCCATCTGCACCTAATTCAAAAGCCTTTTCTTCATGTTTCTTTGTTCCTCTTGAAGTAAGAACAATAATTGGCAAATTTTTAAATCTTACGTCTTTTCTTAGTCTGTTGATAAGTTCATAACCATGCATAACAGGCATTTCCAGGTCAGTTACCACTATATCAACTTTATTTTTTTCAAGTAAATTTAATGCTTCAGCACCATCTTTTGCAGTATATACTCTTAATTTTTTTGCTTCAAGAACACTCTGAAGAGTTTTTCTTACACTTATAGAGTCATCCACAACCAAAACAGAGCCTGTGTATATGAAAGCTTCTGTAATTTTTTCAGGTAAGTTTGTAAATATAAATTCTTCTTCAAATAGTTTCAAAGGGTCAATAACATATCTTGGATTACCTTTCCCGGATATAAAATAGCCAAGATATTGATTTAAACCTTCAAGAAATTTACCAAAATTGTGAATTGTTGCTTCCTCATGTCCTAAAATCTCATCAACAATAAGCCCTTTTCTTATCCCTGAAAAATTAAAAACAATTATATAACCATTTTGAAGTGCTCTGCCATTTAAAGAGAAAAAAATTTCTGAAAATATTTTAACAGGAATAATTCTGTTTTTATGATTAATACTTCTTTCTTCAATCACCTGAGGAAAATCTTGTACTGTTAAAATTTCTTCAATATAGTTAATAGGTACTGCAAAATCCAGATTATGAGAGCTAAAAATTAAAAGATTGCTGATAGTTAATGATTGTGGAATCTTTATTATAAAAGTGGTTTCTTTATCCAATTCTGACAAAACTTCTATTGTGCCCTTAAGTTTTGAAATGGCTGTCTTGACAATATTAAGTCCCATCCCTCTTCCACTCTGGAAATCTATATCATCTGAAGTTGAAAAACCAGGAGCAAATATGTAAGATAAAATTTCTTCTTTAGAGATAAAAGAAGCGTAATCAGAAGAAATTAATCTTTTCTGCACAGCTATTTCTTTCACTTTATCAATATCTATTCCTCTACCATCGTCTTTAATAGCAATGACTATATATTTTCCTTCTTTTTTTACATCAATTCTTATATGACCTGTTTGTTCTTTACCTTTTTTTATTCTTTCTTCAGAAGATTCAATCCCGTGCTGAATAGCATTAAGAAGGATGTGAAGAATTGGCTCATATAGTGAGTCAAAAATAGGTTTATCAATCTTTATTTCTGCTCCCTTAATATCTATTTCAACAGCTTTTCCGATGTCTTTTGCCTTTTCTTTAATGGCTTCAGAAAGTCTGTGTAAAAGGTTCCCGATAGATATCATTCTTATTTCAACCAAAATATCTTTTAAATAATTGATCTCTCTGCCTAAAGATTTGAAGGAGGGGGAGAGACTTTCAGAAAAAACAAATAAAGAATTTATGCCCTCTGTTATATCATTTGTTATTTCCTGAACTTTCCTCAAAAAGATATGGTATTCATCATATCTATCAAACTCAAGGTCACTAAAGTCAATAAAAAAACTATCTGTTACTTTCTGTCCTCTTTCCTTTGTGTTTAACCAGTACATCTCTGAAAAGTCTGTTATCTCTTTCAAAAGCTTTTTTCCACTATTTGATATTTCTTCAACAATATGCAATAGCTCTTTTTCTTTATCTATTATGGTATTTCTATTAACAAGAACCTCACTCAAGGAAGCAAATATATTTTCAATCAATTTTAGTTCAACTCTTACAGTATTGGTTATTGGTAAAACATTATAAAAAATAGATTCTTGTTGCACTATAGGAACATGTTTTTTATTTAAAATATTATCAATTAATTCTATAACTTCCTTTTCAATCTCGATTTTTTCTTCGCCTGACTCATGTACTTCATTTACAAGAGCAACAATTAAATTGATAATGTTTCTAATATGATAAATAAGAGAATTATCGTAATCTATTTCTCCATTCAATAAAGCTTCAAAAAGGTCTTCAAGTTTATGAGACAATGTTGCGATCTTATTGAACTTAACTATAGATGCAGAACCTTTTAAAGTATGAGTAACCCTGAAGAGAGTTTCTACGGTGTCTTTGTTATATCCTTTAGTTTCAAGCTCCTCAGTTCCTTCAATTAATATATTTAAACAGTCATCAGCTTCCAGAAGAAAATATTTTATCAGCTCGGATTTATTTATCATTCCTCTTTTCTACATTTTTTGAGAACTGACTTTCAGTTGTTCAAATAGTTTTTCAGGGTCAATAAAATCCTCCACAACTATATCTGATTCAAAACTAACAAAAAAAGGAGTAATATCTGATAAAATTCCTATTTTTTCTCCTTTTACATCAATAACCAGCAATTTATTATCAGAATAATTTAATCTTTCAATATTGTAAACTTTAGCGAGGTCTACCGCAGGAATGATTTTACCTCTGACAGGCAATGCACCAACAATATAGTCAGGTGCTCCTGGGATAGGAAATATTCGTGTAACATCTAAAATTTGCATAACACTTTCTTTTGGTATCAGAAACTCTCTTTCTCCTATACCAAAAACACAGTAAGATTTTTCTTTTATTTCTTCAGACATTTTTTTATAGCCACTAAAAGATCAATTGGTTCAAAAGGTTTTGTAATATATTCATCTGCACCCTGCATCTTACCCCAGAATTTATCAGCCTCTTCCTTTTTAGAAGTTACGAGGATTACAGGTATATTTTTAGTTTTCTCATTTTTTTTTATTTCTCTGCAAATCTGAAATCCATTTTTTTTAGGCATAACTACATCTAAAATTATCAAATCAAAATTTTCATTTTTAAGTAGGCTCTCTGTTTCTTCTCCATCCTTTGCAAAAACAATGGTATATTGTCCTTCTTTGAGAATGGACTCAATATATTTGGCATCTACTGTAGAATCTTCCGCAACAAGAATTTTATACATTTTTATTTCCTCTTAAATTTGTATTATATCATTTTAATGTTTATTTAAAAAGCTCTGAAGGATTATATCTTTCTTTATTCAACAACCAATCCTCAGTAAAATCTCTTTTTTCAAAAATAAAGTTTTCAATCTGAGATTCATTTAAAGCAGTTATTGCTTCAATAGTAATACTCTTAATCTGTTCCTGAGAAAGTTCTTTCAGTAGTTTAAAACCAATTTTGTGTTTCTGAAAGTTTGATATTCCATAGATAACATCTCCATTTATAAATAAGAATTCATAAATTTCTCCATTTCCATAAAGAGTGAAAATACCACTTAAGTTATTAGAATTTATCAATGAAAAAATTTCAGGAACTTTAAAAAATTTTAAATTCCCAGAAAAAATTAAAGAAGAATCTTTTATTAACCCATATTTCTTGAGTGCTCCTTCAATAGAAGTAGCAAAAAAAGTTACAATTTTTTCAGAAAAACTATTGAATTTATCTTCTATTAATTTTTCTAAACTACTTAAATCATAAGCTGGGATTTCTTTTTTCAGAAATTCTTTTTCAGTCTGAATTTCCTTAATCATAGGTTGCACGGTTTCTTCCTCAAGTGAAAATTCTTCAGCAGTTTTGATTTCCTCTATTTTCGATATTTCCTCTTTTTCAGATATTTCTAATTCAGATTCCTCCAGGATTTCCACACTTTCTTTCAGTTCTCCTAAATCAAATTCTTTTCCTAAATCATGAGACTCTTCTAAGATAATTTCATCTAAAATTTCTTTTTGTTCTGACAATTGTAAGGGTTCTTTTTGCTCAAAGGGCAATATTTCCTCAACTTCAGCAATTTCTAAGGAAGGTTGTATTTCTTCCACTTTTGTTTCTATTTCAGATATAGGCTCAGGAATTTCAGGAATTACAGGAATAGACTGAGGAACTTTATGGAGTGTTGTCCTAACTTTCTCTATAAGGTCTTCTGATTTGAAAGGCTTTATGAAATAGTCTAAAACTTGATATTTTTCAATAAATGTTTGTCCTACTGTCTCTCCCTTTCCTGTAATTAAGATAATAGGAACATCTTTAAGAATTTCATTTTCTCTTATAAGTTTACAGAATTGAGAGCCTGCCATTTTAGGCATTATGAAATCTACCAAAATCAGGTCAGGCTTTACTGTTTCTGCAATTTTCAGTCCTTCTTCTCCGTCAGATGCTGTGTAAACCTCATATTCAGCTTCTTGCAAAGAAACTTCTGCAAGCTTTCTTACAAGAGGACTGTCATCTACTACTAAAATTTTTTCTTTAGCCATTTTTTACTCCTTATTCAAGAAGTTTTCTCATTGTAATACGCATTCTTTCAACTGCTTTTGCTAAAATAGCAATTTCTCCTCTTGCGTCTTTAATCTCTACTTTCTGAGATGCTTTACCCATTGATATTTCATCTGTAATTTTTGTAAGTGTTACTATTGGATTTATGACATACTTATTCATACCATATCCAATTAAAAGAGCAATAACTACAAGCATTATAATATAAACAGAGACATTTATACCAAGAATTGTAAAAACCTTAACAGGAGTGAGAATTCTTTCTTTGACAATATATATAAAACCTATTGTTTTACCAGAAAAATCTTTAAATGGACTATAAACAACAATATAATCTTTCTCTGATTGGGAAATTTTTTCAGTGTGATATTTATCTTTTGATTGAGCAGCTTTTTTTAAAGCAGATTCAGAAATAAACAGTTTTGGGTCCTGGGAGGTAAAATAAAGAGAAATCCATTCTCCAAAGGTGTATTTTATGTCTTTTAAGCCTGGCCAGCCAGAAAGTAGTTCCTTGTAAATAGCAACTCCGATATCAGCATTTATTGCTTTTTTTATCTGGTCAATTTCTGTTTTTAAACCTCCCCCTAAATCAACACTTCCGACATAACTACCTTTATAAAAAATAGGCTCTACCCCTCTTAATCCAACTCCACCAAGACCAATCTCAATGCCTTTGACACTTTTTCGTGTTGCTTCTACCTGCACAACTGTTTTACGATCCTTTGAAATATCATCACCAAATTTTTCCAGATCATGAAGTCTTAGGAGAGAAACCGCAGGAGATATATGGAAATGAAATTGAGCAAGACCAAAATTTTCCTTTAAATAATTGAAACTGGGTAGCATTTTATCTATTAAGCGATTTCTATCTTTTTTACTAATGGCCTCCTGAATATCAGGGATATGGCTAACCAGAGCAGCCATTTGTTGATAATGGATTGTAGCAGTCTCAAGAAAAACCTGTACTGTATTAACAGATGCTTCAATGTTTCGTTGTTCTTCGTCTTTTAAAAGGTTTACCTGCATGATATAATTAAAAACAACTAATAGACTCATACCAGCAATTAAAGTTGCTAAAAGAGGCAAAGCTATTCCTGTTCTTAATCCAAGCTCTATTTTCATTTACAAACCCCCAATAAATTTATTTACCTCATTTAAAAACTCTCTTCTGGATGCAGGATCTTCAATCTCTTCTTTTAATAAATTGACCAGATTTAAAAAATCATTCTTAGATGGTGGATTAGCAGAAATCCATTTTTCAGCAATATATTTTTCTGTAATTTTACTCCCTATAGGACCTATTTGTCTAATTAACGCTGTTTTTATAGCATCTTTTATTTTTTGAAAATCTAAGGATTTAGAAGATATAGAATCTTCAGAACTGACAAACTTGTTCATATTTTTTAAAGTTTTTATTATCTCTTCGGTTGGAGGAATGTCATTGCTTGTCATGTCAATTAAAATCTGAGGGATAAAATTGTATGAGACAAGCTCTCTTGAAGCGATCTCATTTAAACATTGAGCACCTTTTTTAAAGCCAAATGAAAGATGATAAACTTCACCATTTTTAAAATAAAACTTGAAAAGATTTTTATCCGCAGCTAAAATTATTGTTAAAAGCCCTGTGTTTTTGTTTTCATATAAATTTTCAATAATATCTCCAAGATTTTTTTTCATAAAATCACCGGAAAATATTTAAAAAATCTTCAACATTGCTTTTAACTTCTCCTGCTAAAATTCCTGATGCCGTAGCCACATATTTGCAACCCATTGCTTTTAAATCTTTCAGATGCTTTTTTTTAATGCCTCCTATTGCTACAACAGGAATATCTATTTTCTTACAAATCAAAGATAACATATCATATCCTCTTGGTTCAAGAGCATCTTTTTTTGTTGTTGTATGGAAAATTGGTCCGTATCCAATATAGTGAGCACCTTTTTTTTGAGCATCAAGAGCCTCTTCAAGATTATGGGTTGATATACCTATAATACCTGAAAAAAATTTTTTTGCAACTTCAATTGGAAGATCATCTTGTCCTAAATGTACACCATCAGCTTTTATAGCAATTGCTATATCTAAGTAGTCATTGATAGTTAAAAGCGTATTGTAGTGTTTTGTTATCTTTCTTGCATGAAATGCATATTCTAAAACTTTTTTTCTTGGTAACTCTTTTTCTCTATATTGAATCCACTTAATTCCTGCTTTTATTGCTATTTCTAATTTTTCTGAAATTTCCTTTGATGAAACAATGAGACATATTGATGGAAGTTCAAGATTTATCATTTCTATTTATAGTCTGAATAAAATCTGTAAAAAACTTTCCTTTGATAAAATCTGGATGTTCAAGCAATTTCAGAAATAAGGGTATGTTTGTTTGTATCCCCTTTACCACTGTTTCCTGAAGGGCTCTTCTCATTCTATTTATTGTTTCCTGTCTATTTGTTCCTTTGGCGATTATTTTAGCTACAAGAGAATCATAATACGGAGAAACCTTGCATCCCTGATAAAGATAACTATCTACTCTTATTCCGGGTCCGCTAGGTAAATATAAAAACTCTACTATACCAGGAGATGGAATAAATTTTTCAGGATCTTCAGCATTAATTCTGCATTCAATAGCATGTCCACGAAACTTTATTTGAGGTTGTTTAAAAGATAAAGGATACCCTTTTGCGAGTTTAATCTGCTCTTTAATAATATCAATATCTGTAATTTCCTCTGTTATTGTATGTTCTACCTGAACTCTGGTATTTATCTCAATAAAATAAGGATTTAATTCGTCATCAACAATAAACTCAAAGGTACCCGCATTTCTAAATTTTAAAACTTTTGCCGCTTTTACAGCATATTCTCCAATTTTTTTTCTCAATTTCTCATTTAAAACTGGAGATGGTGCTTCTTCAATCAATTTTTGATGTCTTCTCTGAATTGTGCAGTCTCTTTCTCCAAGATGAATTATATTTCCTTGTTTATCGGCAAGTATCTGAACTTCTATGTGCCTTACCTTTGGAAAATATTTTTCAATATAAAGTTCTCCATTGCCGAATGCAGCAAGAGCTTCTCTTTGAGCCATAAAAAATGCTTGTTCTATATCTTTTTCCTCATTTACTATTCTCATTCCTCTTCCACCACCACCTGCAGAAGCTTTAAATATTACAGGAAGTCCTATTTTTTTTACAATCTTCATACAAGCTTCGTCTGAATTTACAGGTCCGTCACTTCCTGGAACTACAGGAATACCTTTTCTTTTTAGTATTTGCCTTGCCTTAGCCTTGTCTCCTCCTATCTTTATATTTTCAGGAGTGGGTCCAATAAAAACAATTCCAGAATTTACACAAGCTTCTGCAAATTGAGCATTTTCAGATAAAAAGCCATATCCAGGATGGATTGCTTCTGAATCAGTTATGTCTGCAGCAGAAAGTATAGCTGTAATATTCAAATAGCTCTGTGCTGGATTTGCAGGTCCTATGCATATTGCTTCGTCTGCGAGTTTTACATGAAGGGAGTCCTTGTCAGCTTCAGAATAAACAGCTACTGTCTTTATACCAAGTTCCCTACAGGCACGTATAATTCTTACAGCTATTTCTCCACGATTTGCAATAAGAATTTTTTTGAATAATTCCATTATCAAGCTACCTCAATAAGAAACAATGGTTCTCCATACTCAACAGGCTGCCCATTTTCAACAAGTATCTTTTTAACAATTCCTGATACATCGCTTTCAATTTCATTCATTATCTTCATCGCCTCTATTATGCATAAAACCTGTCCTTTTTCAACTCTTGTTCCAACTTCCACAAAAGGTGCAGACTCTGGAGATGATGATCTATAAAATGTACCAACAAGTGGTGATGTGACAGTATGAAGTAGTTCCTCTTGCTCCTGAATTTCTACAGCTTGAGAAGGTTTTATAGTTTCCTCTAAGGGTTTTACAGCTTTTGTTATTTCTAAGGGACCATAAATATAACCTCTTTTAATTCTAATTTTGAAACCTTCTTTTTCAATGTTTAATTCTGTTACATCAGTATCTTTGAGAAAAGATATAATTTCTTTTATCTCTTTAATTTCCATCTTTTACTCCTTTACTTTTTCAATATACTCTCCAGTTCTTGTGTCAATTTTTAATAAATCTCCAGTCTGAATATGAAAAGGAACTTTTACTGTAAGCCCAGTTTCAAGTTTTGCTGGTTTTGTTCCTCCTGATGCTGTATCACCTTTAAAGGCAGGTTCTGTTTCAGCAACTCTTAATTCAACAAACATCGGAGGCTCAACAACAAGAGGTTCTCCCTTATAGTAAATAACATCAACAATCATTTCCTCTTTTATATAATATATTGCATCTCCAATTCTTTCTTTTGGAATAGAAATTTGTTCATAGCTCTCCATATCCATAAAAACATAAGAGTCTCCCTGAGAATAAAGATATTGCATCTGTTTTTCCTCTAATTCAGGTTTTTCAAATTTTTCTCCAGCAGGAAAATTTTCTTCAAGAACTCGTCCTGTTTTAAGATGCTTAATTTTAGTTCTTACAATAGGAGCTCTCTGCTGCATTTTTACATGTTGAAAATCAATTATTTCATATGGTTCTCCTTTGTATTCGATTTTTAATCCTTTCTTAAATTCTGATGTTGAAATCATTGATGCTACCTCCTACAAGATTTCTAAATCTCTTGACAGATTTGTCAAAACTTCCACTGAATTTTCTCTTACAACTACCATATCCTCTATCCTTACTCCTCCAAAGCCTTCAATATAAATTCCTGGTTCTATTGTAAAAATCATTCCCGACTTAATAGTTTCTTCAGATTGAGCATTTATTTTCGGGAATTCATGAACATCAAGCCCAACACCATGTCCAGTTGAATGACCAAAGTTTTCGCCATAACCAGATTGTTTTATCAAATTTCTTGCTGCTGAGTCAATCTCTTTAGCCTCGATGTCAACTCTACATGTTCCAATTGCTTGAAGATTTGCATTATTGACTATTTCGTAAATTTCTTTCTGTTTTTCTGAAGCCTCTCCTATTATAAATGTCCTTGTCATATCACAAAAATAACCTTTATATTCAGCACCCCAGTCAATTATGACAAAATCTCCTTTTTTAAGAGTTCTACTAGAATGCCTCCAGTGGGGCATTGAAGAATTTTGTCCTGATGCTACAATTACAGGAAAAGGTAAAGTATCACTCTGCTCTTTGATTATATTTTCAATCGTTCTTGCTATAGCTTTTTCGGCAATACCTTCTTTAATAAGGTGTTTAGTTTGCAACAGAGCATTCTCTGCTATTTTTATGGCTTCTTTTATATTGTTTATTTCTTCTTCTTCTTTAACTGCTCTAATATGCTCAATAACATAATGTTCAGGAATAAGTTCAAGTTTTGTCTTATCCTTGAGCTTTAAAAAAGTATCATAAGTGCATGTAACTTCAAAAGAAAGTTTTTTTATCTGCATCTCATCAATTAATTTATTCAATATATCAATCCATGAATCTTTAAAAAATATAATCTCTCCTGTAGCTTCTTTTTTAGCCTGCTCAATATAACGAAAATCAACAAAAAGATAACATCCCTTCCATGTTAAAAGAGCAATAGAAAAACTGCCTCTAAACCCTGTAAGATATTCAATGTTTTTGAGATTTGTTATTAAGAAAGCCTCAGATGATGGACTTATTTTGTCGAAAACCTTTTTAATTCTGTTTTCATACTTATTTTCCAAGTTTTATCTCCCTGACTTTAGAAAGAATGATGCCTGCTATCTTTTCTTTGGACTGCAAAGGAGTCTTTTCTTCAAAAAATTTGTTTCCTTTTTTATAAATTATTAATACTTCATTAGTATCAGATCCCATACCTCTGTCTTTTTGCATAATGTCATTAAGGATAATCATGTCAAGAGCTTTTTCCTTAAACTTTATTTTTGCTCTTTCTGTATTAAGTCCTGCCTCAGCAGCAAAGCCTACAATAAATGGCTTTTTTTTAATTTTTGATACTTCTGTGAGTATGTCAGGACACAACTTAAGGGGAATTGATGTTATTGATTTTTTTTCAATCTTTGTATTAAAAAAATTTTTTGGTTCAAAATCAAGTGGAGCCGCTGCCATCAAAAGAATGGTAGCTTCATTTATGTTCTTTATAACTTGATTAAGCATCTCAGAAGTTGTTTCAACTCTGATAAATCTATCAACCTCGGGTAGTTCAATGCTTGAGGGACCACTTATAAGAGTTACACGGGCACCTCTTCTTTTTGCAATTTTTGCCAGAGCATAACCCATTTTCCCTGAAGATTTATTTGTTATGAATCTTATAGGATCAATATATTGTCTCGTTGGTCCTGCTGTAATGAGAATATGCTCTTTTTCTAAATCTTTCTCAGTTAAAGCAGAAACAACAGCTTCAAAAATCTTATCTGTTGATGCAAGTCTTCCAGTACCTTCCTCTCCGCAAGCCAGTAACCCCTCTTGAGGTCCTACGAATTTGACTCCGAGACTTTTTAAGTATTCAATACTTTTCTGAACCTGAGCAGACTGATACATCCTCCAGTTCATTGCAGGAGCTATAATTACAGGACCTCTGAAGGCAAGTAAAGTTGTTGTAAGAAGGTCATCTGCAATACCTGAAGCGTATTTATTAATCAGGTTTGCAGTAGCTGGTGCGATCAGAAAAATATCTCCTTTTTTTGCAAGCTCAATATGAGAAAAAGGCTCTTCAAACATATCAATCAAAACTCTATTGCTACATGAGATCTCAATACTGAGAGGTGTAACAAAATAAGATGCCTTTTGAGTCATAACAGGTAAAATCTCTGCTCCTGCATCTTTTAAAAGTCTGATAAGTTCGTATATTTTGTATGCAGCTATGCTTCCTGTTATACCTAAGATAATTTTTTTATTTTTTAAAAAATTTTCCACTTTTCACAATTAAAGATTTTATTCTTGTTCATTAGAAGAAACATTTTCGCTTTCTGTAAATAAGTCCTCAAGCATTTTTTCAGCTGACTTTTTCCCGTGCAAATAAACTTTGAGGTCTTTTTCAAGTTCACTGAGATCAGGAATTGCTTTTCTTTTATCTTCAAGAAGTTTTTTAACATCAATCTGGTCAATCTTTTCTTTTGCTTTCATTGCCTCTTCACCTATAATGTAGTCTATTTTATTTGACAGAATTTCAAGCAAAGCTGTTGTTGTAACCTTTTTCCCTTTTTTATCTATTTTTGCTGTTGAACCAAGAGAAAGTTCAGCTGCTCTTTGAGCTGCAATAAGTGCCAGACGATATCTTGAGTCAATTTTTGTCCTATCAATTTCTATAGGCAGAGAAATAATATCAAGACTTTGTTCTTTTTTTTCCATCTTATTTTCCTCCTTATTTTTTAAAAATTTGATCTATTTTATCGTATTGTATTCTTTTTATTTTCAATCTCTCAGCATAAATTATGCAGAGCAAGTCATTTAAGGCCTTTTCAATACTATCATTTATCACGACATAGTCGTAAAATTTATATTGAGAAATTTCATAAGATGCTTTGCTCAATCTTTTGTTTATTGTATCTTTATCCTCATTTCTCAGTAAAAGTCTTTTTTCTAATTCCTTTATAGAAGGCGGAAGAATAAAAATTAAAACACTATCAGAATAAAGCTTCCTTATATTTTTTGCTCCCTGTGTGTCAATATCAAGCAATATATCATATCCATTCCTGATTAAATCAAATATAACTTTTTTTGATGTTCCATAAAAATTACCATAGACCTCTGCCCATTCAACAAATTCGTCATTAGCTATCATTTTTTCAAAGTTTTTTTTATCTACAAAAAAATAATCAATTCCATCTTTCTCATAAGGTCTTGGCTGTCTTGTTGTATGAGAAATACTCATTTTTAAATCTGGTAATATTTTAAGTAATCTCTCACACAATGTTGTCTTCCCAGTTCCTGAAGGAGCAGATATAACAAAAATAGTTCCCTTTTTATAAATCTCCATCTTCTACCCTGTTTATTTCATTAATCCTTTGTAGAATAGTCTCAACCTGAAGGGCACTTAGTATTATATGATCACTATCAGTAATTATAATTGAACGAGTTTTTCTTCCTTCAGTAGCATCAATGAGTTTTCCTCTTTTTCTTGCTTCATCTTTCATCCTTTTCATAGGAGATGAGCCAGGGTTAACTACTGCAATAATTCTTTCTAAAGATACTATATTACCAAATCCTATATTTACAAGCATGACTATTGAATATTTTGAATTTGTTCTTTAAGTCTTTCAGTTTGTGTTTTTATATCAATAGCAATAGTTTTAACCTGAAAATCTTCAGTTTTTGCCATTACAGTATTGATTTCTCTATTTATTTCCTGAAGTAAAAAATCCAATTTTTTCCCAACCATTCCACCTTCTAAAATATTTTCTTTAAATTGAGTAATATGACTACAAAGTCTGTCAACTTCCTCTTTTATATCTATTTTCTGAGCATATAAAATAATTTGCTCCAAAACTCTCTTTTCATCCAGACTATTTTCAGCTATCAGTTCTTTTACTCTGTTTTTCAGTGAATTAATATAATTATTATAACTTACATCTACCATGTTTCCTAAATCTTTTGTCTTATTCTCAAGAATATCAGCAATTGTTATAAGAGATTGTTTTATTATTTCACCCTCTCTTTTTCTCATTTCATGAAGCGATTCAAGCGCCTCTGATACAGCAAGCATTAGAGTATTTATATCTGGTTTTTCTTCTTCATATATAAAAAGTTCTTTAAAATTTGAAAACATGGAAATATCAATTGAACCAAGAATGCTTAATTCTTTTTTTAAATCAATAAATGCTGAATATAGCTGCTTTGCAAGATTTTTATTGAGGTAAACTTTTCCTGTTTTTTCTCTCTGATTAATTGATACAATAACATCTATTTTACCTCTATAAAACTTCTGTTTTATGAAATTTCTGATTTCAATTTCATAAATTGTAAGTATTTGAGGCAGTTTTAAATTTATCTCAAGAAATCTATGATTTAGAGATTTTGCCTCAACCCTGAATATTCCTTTTTCAGAAAATCCGTAACCTGTAAGACTTTCTATCAAACCAACTCTCCTTTTAGTTTAACAATTTTGTGTCTTGATGTTTTTCCCTTTATTATTTCAAGCCTTGATTTAGGAACATTTAATATTTCAGATAGCATTTCAATAAGTTCTTTATTAGCAGCTCCATCACGAGGATAAGCCGTAAGTTTTAATTTTACCGTATTTCCTTCAATTTCTTCTATTCCTGCAGTTTTTGCTCCTGTCTTTACAACTACTTTTAAGGTGTAACCATCTTTATCTTTTGAAAATGGAATTTTCATTTCTTGTTAACCAAAAATTATAGTATAAATTACCAATAACTAAACTTACAACTGCTAAAATAATTCCTCCTAAAACATCAACAAAATAGTGATATCTACAATAAATCGTAGAAATTATTAAAAATAAAACAGGAATAAAACTCAACCAAAAAAGTTTTTTTGAATACCTTAGCATTAAAAAGAGAACCACTAAAGATACTCCAACATGTCCGCTTGGAAAGGCATCTCTCTTTATCCCTTCAAGGTAATTTAAGAAATCTTTGATTCTGTTAGCCAGAAACAATCCATAAAGCTCATTATGAAACATATGCGGTATACTATATCTTGGACCAAGAGCAGGAAATATTATATAGCCAATATAGGAAAGATAATAACAAAAAAGCAAGATAAACAATACCCTATAAAATTCCTTTTTGTTTCCATTTTTAATGAGATAAACTCCGATTAAGAAAGGAAGAATATAATACACACAATAGGAGATTTGCATTAATTCAGTAATAAACGGAGTTGCAATCCTTTCAAAATAAACATAAGGATAAAAACCTAAAATTGAATAATCAAGGTCAAGAAGAATACTGTCAATATCTTCTGGATTTAAATAAGGAATGAGCTCACATACTGTGTCAAAGGCAAATAATACAGAAAAAACTGGAAAACAAATATTTTTTATAAAAGATAAAAGGGTATTCTCTGGAATTTTAAAAAGAAAAATTTGAAATAAAATCATAGAAAAATAAAGTATAAAAAAGTTGAAAAAGGGCAGTTTATTTGAAAAAATAAGTAATAAAAAGCACATGCCTGTAAAAAATATAATATTTAGCTGAAATGCTGGTTGCAGTGTAAAAAATCTTTTTATCATTATAGTTTTGATATTGCTCTTAGCATTGCTTTTTGTTTTTTTGACAGAGTTATTCCCTTTGATTGTTCAAAATAGTATTTCTCACCATTAAGAATATCAAAAAATATCTCAGAGTTGACTACCACGCAATTTTCTTTCCAGCCTGTTTTTTCTATATCTTTATCAGATGTTATTACAATCCATGAATATTTTTCTGTTTTCAAAAGTCTCTTTATCACATCGTCAGCTTTTTCATTAGCTCCAGAATAAATTATTCTTATTCCACCCTGATATTCTACAGTTTCCCTTCCATATCCTTCTTTATATCCATCAAAAACTACAGTAATATCATGCCTTTTTTTATTATTATATTTTATAAGTGTTTGTATAAGTTGTTGCCTGGCTTTTTTTAAATCACGATGTAAAATTCCGATGAGATTATATCCATCAATCAAGAGCTTACTCATTTTATTTTAAAAATAAATAAATTTTTTTACAATTCAACTTTGATAATAAATTATAACAGAATTTAAAGCTGATATAATGTAATAAAATGCCAAAAGTAGCAGAAAAATAAAGTAATTTTTTAACCACCCAGCCTTAATTTCCAAACTATTAAAGCTGCTTCTTTGACAATTTTTTTATTCATTTTTGATGTACCGCTGTTTCGTTCATAAAAAATTATTGGTATTTCAATAATCCTGAAACCAATTTTGTGTGCTCTGTAAACCATCTCTATCTGAAAGGAGTAACCATTAGACTTTATGCTGTCAAGATCTAAAGCTTCAAGTACTTTTCTATGGTAACAGCGATATCCGCTTGTTACATCAGTAAGAAACCCGAGTCCGAGTATTGTTGTTGCATATTTATTTGCAAATTTTGAAAGTAACAGTCGCCTGAAATCCCATCCAACCACGCTTATTGTACCTCTTGTGTATCTTGAACCAATAACAAGGTCATAGCCTTCTTCACATTTTTTTACAAAATTAGGAATCTCATAAGGATCATGGCTAAGATCTGCATCCATCTCAAGTATATATTGATAATTTTTCTTTAAAGCCCATTTAAATCCTGTAACATAGGCTGTTCCAAGTCCTAATTTTGCAGGTCTTTCAATAAGGTTTATTTTTTTTGAATTATTCATCCATTCTTTTATTAACTGAGCTGTCCCATCTTCTGATGAATCATCTATGAAAAGCATATCAATGTTTTGTTCAAGAAGCTTAGGAATTAATTTTTCTATATTTTTTGCCTCATTGTATGTAGGCAGTATCACAAGAGTATCCATCATAATATACTCTTCAGAGCATTTATTACAGTTGATACATGAATATCTTTAAGGCATTTAAAATCTAATCCAGAACCGCATTTAAGAGTCTTAGGAGAATAGTAAAAACATGGCGAACAGGGAAGCTCAATGCGAACAACTCTGTATTTTACCTTCCAAGGTCTAACCCATACAGGATTCGTGGGTCCAAAAATAGCAACAATTGGAATTCCTGTAGCAGAAGCAATATGCATAAGTCCTGAATCATTTGAAATAAAAGCATTCAGATGACTAATCACTGATACAACCTCACGGATAGGTTTATTCTGAATGAGAATCACGTTATTGTATTTTGCATTATTAAATATGAATTCATTTTCCTGTTTTTCCTCTACTGTCCCAAAGAGAAAAAAATCAATATCTGGCAGACTGTTTATAAGCTCTAAAAAATTTTTTTCTGACCATCTTCTCTGTGTGTGTCCTTTAAAACTGCTTGTTCCTGTATGAACTCCTACTTTAACAGTTCTTTTAGACAAAGCTTTAACCAGTTCATAACCCTGTATAATTTCTTTTTTATCTAAGTAAATTCTCATTTTGGGAGATTCATTTGTTTTTATTCCTAAAAACTCAAGAAGTCTTATATTTTCCTCCACATTATGAAGATTTATATTTTCTTTTAATGTTTTATTTTTTAAAAAATTAAGTTCCATAAAGTCTCTTTTAAAATATCTATGTCCGATTCTGTATTTTGCTCCTGTAAGAAAGCTTAAAATATTGTACTGTTTTCTATTTGAAGGATAAAAATTTATTGAGCAGTTAAAATTTTTTAAGGAAAAAATAAATTTTAATGATTTTAAAATTCCTCGTTCAAGAAATGGAAAATAAATGAGTTCATCAATAAAGGGATTATTTTTTAGAATTTCATATGTGCTTTTAAACATACATATATTGACCACTCTGCAATCAAGAGTTTTTTTAAGAATTTCAATTGCTGGAGTTGTCATCAGAGTATCACCAATTCCGTATAAAGGTAAAATAAGAATTTTCATAGCTTATGCATTATAAAGCCCTATGAGCCATAAGCTGAAAAATAAAATAAAATTCACAAATCCAATTAGCAGATATTTTTTATTTAGTGGTGCAGCATATCCTCTGGTTATTATTAAGAAAACAGAACAAATCCATGCAAGAAGAGAAAAAACAGAAATTATGCCCCAGAACACAGACGGAGAACCATCATATTTTAAAATTTCAATATGATGATTATAAAGATTTTGATAGTCTTTTTCTGAAAAATTATTATACTTCCATTGAATCATCTGTTTTGCTTTAAGCTCTGCAATTAAAGGTTCAATGCTTTTAATTTCTTCTTTGTATGGCTGATAAAAACTTCTTATCTGATAAAGACCGCTTCTTAAGCTCTCATAGCAGTAAAGCTTATGCTCTGTATGTTTAAAGTTTTTACATCTTTCAAGAATTCCAGTTATGGCTTCTTTATTGTAAGGACTTAAGGGGATATAGGATAGCAAAGCTCTTTCATAATATCTAATTGCTTTTATAGAGTTATCAGTTTTTTTTGCTTCAGTAATAAAATTTTTCTGTGTTATAAAAGCTTTCACAGAAAATAAAACAAGTATAATAAAAAATATTATGCTAATTTTTTTCATTTTCTGCTCCAGTCAGATAAAATTTATTCATTTTGTTGTATTTTTTTACAGCATTATAAATATTAAGATACTTTTCATTTTCGCTACTAATTTTTACATCTATATTAAACGGTGCTGTAAAGTCTCCATAACTTATTTTCTGTTCAAAGGTTATCTCTTTATCAGTAGATGTTTCATATGCTTTTGCAATGTTAATATATCCCATTGTAGAAAAATTACATAGCAGAAGAGTAAAAACATCGTCTGTTCCATGATTGAGGCAGTCTTCATAGTTGACAAAAGGCTCAATTTTTCCCATTCTTTCTCTAAAAAATTCATAGAAATCTCTTTTATCAAATGATTTTTTGATATAGATGAAAGTATAAAAATAAGGATGACTATCAACGACTGTATAAAGAGGATGTTTTTCTGATAGTGCAATAATTGAATAATATCTTTTTTTCTTGATTAAATCTGTCAAATCACCACCAAAAAACTCAGGAAAAAGCTCTTTGTAAAGTCTGTAAGGCTTACATCCCTGAAGTGCCCACACCATTGTTTTATAATCATCAAGTGCTATATGACATATATCTTCCCTGTATCTACCAACAAGCTTTAAATACCATGCCTGAAAAGCATGATTATCTCCATAGGTCATATAAATTGATGCAACAGGCAAAGAAGAAAAAATTTCCTTTGTATACGAATAAGGAACATAGTTTTTACCCTGAGCCTGATCTGTCAGCCTATCAAAAATCATTAGTAGAGGAAACAAAATAGCAATAATAGGAATAATTTTTTTAGCCAAATTAAAATTAAATTTTTCAAACATACTGTAAGTAAAATATACTCCTACACCTATTACAATACAATAGATAGCAAACGATGGAATAAAATACTGATGTCCTATTACATATAGGTCATGTATATCAGGACTTTGCAAAGAAAATGTTAGCTTTGCAAGAAAAATTGAGTAAATGAAAAAAGATATTAAAATAAAAGAAAAAAGCTTTTTTGATTTTTTAAAAATCCCTATCAGACCAAGAATAAAAAATGGAATAGAAAATAAAGTGAAATTTTTCTCAATAAGATAAAAGTAGTTTTTAAATGCATAGAAATATTCATAAAAATTAACAAAACCTGATTTTGTTACATCAATTGATGAACCACTTCCATAGATTTTTCTTAAAAAAACTGTCCAGAAAGAGTTCCAGTCTGTAACAGAGAGCATGTTGAAAAGATTTTCTTTTATTCCACGAATATAAAGATAAAGATTTACAGAAAAACCGGAAAGAAAAAAAAATATGCTTAATGGTAAGTTTTTAAAAAAATCTCTGAAATAAAAAAAACCAAGAATAAACAAAGGAACAATCATCATAAATCCGGTATGATGTCCAGAAAGTGTTAATCCAAGAACAAAAGAGGCAAGAAACTGCGTTCTTCTATCATAGCCTTTTAAAACAATATTAATGCCTGAAAGAATTAAAAGCATAACAAGAAAAGCATTTAAAGTATAAAACTTTGCTACAATACTCTGACCAAAAAATGAGTAAGAAAATGCAAGAAAAATAACTGAAGCTATAGCTGCAAAATAGCCTTCATGATTCTGGATAGTAAGTTTAAAGACAGTAAAATATACAAGCAAAAGTGTAGATACTGAGAAAAAAATTGAAATTAACTCAATTCTGCTTGCAATATTTCCAATTGGTAAAAAACTCAATAGCTTACCAAGTTGAACATAAAACGGATAGCCTGATGGATGTGGGGTTCCCAGTCCATAAGCAGCTGTTATAAGTTCTCCTCCATCACCTGTTGAAAGAACTGGAGGAAGAGAAAAAATATAAAATGAGGCGATCAAAATAAGAACAATACAAACAATAACTTTTTTTGAATTCATTATCAAGCTTCATTTAATTTAATAAGAGATTAAGAGAGCAGGTAATAAACCCGCCCTCTTAGCAAATTATTCAACTGAACATCTAAATCCGCCTGCCTCTACACGGCAGAATGCTCTATAAGCATCAACACCACTTAAAGAGCCTGTTACAGCACCTGAGGTAATTGAACCAGTTGAGTCACATGCAATATTGTCATTTCCAGTTAATATAACATTTCCACCAGGAGTTGAAATGGTAATTCCAGCGCTTGAGCAGTTTTTCAAGCTTGTCACAGGAACTGGAGAAGTACCTGGATATTCAACACAGTATGCAGCAGCATCCATCGCACATGCTCTTGCCATTGGTTCTGCATAAGAGGAAACCTTTGCTTTTTGCTGATACTTCATGTACTGAGGAATAGCAATTGAGGCTAAAATTGCAATAATTGCGATAACAATAAGAAGTTCAATAAGTGTAAAGCCCTTCTGGTCTCTTAAAAATAATTTCTTCATTTTTACCTCCTTCTTATAAAATTTCTTGCTTCCTGAGGAAGGCTTTTTAAGATTTTATTTACTCCCCACCTCCTTTACATTAAACTTTTTAAAATATAAATAAAATTCAACTCAAATGTTGTGAAAATTATGTGAATTTTACTACTGCTATAAAATTATCTTTTTTTACTCTGCATTTAAGTTTAAACCCTTGTTTTTTTGCAAGGGCTTCTGTAATTTTCAAACCTATTCCAGAACCTTTTTGTTCCTGTGCGATATTGTTTCTAATTGCAAGTAAATTTTTTGATAGTCTTATATGAATTTTTCCGTTAGAATATTTAATAGCATTTTCCAGCAGTGAAAAAATGATATTCTCAATAATCTGTCTGTTTGCATAGATGTAAGTATCTTGTAGGTTCAATATTAATCTAATATTACTCATATCAAATAGTGAAATGTCTTTTTCTATTATCGGTTTCAAATTAATTTTTTCCGTATTACTTGAAAACTCCTTGAAGCGTCTTATAGTTTCTAAAACTTTGTAAAAATCACTCTGAATATAGTTATAGCTTGTCTGTAATCTTTGAAGGGCTCTTTCATCATGTCGGATTTTTAAAATTTCTATATTCCCCTGTTGTGTTGCGAGAAAATTACCAAACTTATGGGAAATAGTTAAAAGAATCAATTCCAAAAAATCTTTATAGTCTCTTTCTTGTCTAATCATTCTGTCAATTATTTTATAAAGAATTAACATTAAACTTAAAACAAGTAAAAATTCGTGTAGTAGAACATCTCTGACATATTCCTGAAACTTTTTCTCTATAAATTCTTTATTTTTCATCTCCTTTTTATCAAATGTTTGAAGAATATATTCTTCTTTAACACTATCAAAAAAATTTATTACTACTGTATTTAAATAAAAAAGAATTATGCCCATAATTAATGAAAAAACAATAATTATCTTAATCTGAAACTTCAACTGAGTTTATATCCCCTTCCTGGATAAGTTATTATACTATCTGATGGCAAAACTTTTCTTAATTCTTTAATATAAGCTCTCACGATTTCATCTCCTACATCCTTATCAGGCCATATATAGTTTAAAATTGTTTCCGTATCAACAATTTCACCTCTTTTCTTCAAAAGAAGCATAAAAACTTCCCATGCTTTTTTTGATAGTTTTATTTCTTCTTTACCTTTATGAATTGTTTTGGCGTCAATATCTATAACAAGCTCTCCTAAGTTGATGACTGTTCCAATGTGTTTTCTCCTGCTTAAAGCTTTAAGCCTGAGGATAAACTCTTTGAAGTCAAAAGGCTTTGTAAGATAATCATCAGCTCCCCTTAAAAAGCATGTTTCTTTATCATCTATACTTTTTTTTGCAGTAATAACCAAAATCGGAGTTTCAATGCCTACTTTTCTTAATGCTGCAATTATTTCTTCACCATAGATAAACTTAAGTATAAGATCTATAACTATTACATCAAACTCATATTTTTTGATTGTTTTAGGAAGCTGTCTTTCATCATAAAGCCATACTGTTTCTATACCTTCTATTTTGAGATAATCTTTGAGTGTTTCTCCTAAAATTCTATCATCTTCTATGAGAAGAATTCGCATTACTCATACTTTAAAATTCTTGGAGTTACAAAAATCATAACCTCGTAAAGAGTTTCGTCTCTGCCACGACTTTTAAACAGTTCACCAAGCAAAGGAACATCTCCAAGTCCTGGAACCTTAGATTCTGTCATACTGTCTGTCTTTTTATATATTCCACCTATAACAAGAGTTTCACCATCTTTTAAAGAAACCTTTGTATTTCCTTCTATTTTTGTTGTTCTTGGAGCATAAACTCCACCTATATTGACAAACTCTACAAGGTCTTCTTTTATAATGCTCACATCAAGAAGCATTGATTTGTCATCAATAAGGTGAGGTGTTGCTTCAACTGTTATTGCAACATCTTTAAACTTGGTTGATATCTGTCCACTCTGAACATCTTTCTCTCCATAGGGAATACTTGCTCCTTGAACTATTTTGGCCTTCTGATTATCGAGAGTGATAACTTTTGGATTTGATATAACCTTGCCTTTCCCTGATTGTTGAAGTGCTGAAATTCTTAAATCAAGAGCAATTGTTTGACTTGGATTAAGATATCCGATTGTAAATGCAGTTGTTGGCGAAGTAACATTTCCTGTTGAAGCAGGTAGATTTATTGCTAATGGTGCAGTTCCTCCTGGAACACTGCTTGCTGAACCTCCTGCTGCTGCTCCTACTGAGCCTACTATTGTTGCTCTTGTGCCCGGAGGATACCAATAAATACCCCATTCAAATCCAAGACTTTTTGAGAAACTGCTTGATATTTCTATGATCCTTGCTTCAAGCAGTATCTGCCTTGTTGGTTTATCAAGATCTGCTATAAGAGTCGCAATCTGTCCTAAGACAGAAGTAATATCCCTGATAATTACTGTCCTTGTTCTCTCATCAGTTGATATTGTTCCTTTTGGTGAAAGAATTTTTGCTGCTTCTATTGTACCTTTTACTTTATCAACAGAAGCATACTTTAGAACAAATATACGAATTTGCTCATCCTCTGCTTTTTTAAATAAATCCTTTGTTTCTGCTTCAAGCTTTTTTTCTTCCTGAAAAACTTTAATAGGAGCAATTCTTATTATATTTCCTTCAAATGTTTTTTCAAGTTGAAAGGTTTTACATATGACATCAACTGCCTGTTGCCAAGGAACATTCATCAGTTTCAAGGTTATTTTACCTTTCACATCAGGATGTATGACAATATTGTATCCTCCGATATCTCCAAGAAGTCTAAAAACTCCTACAATATCAGCATCTTGAAGGTCAAGGGAAATTGTTTTGTCTTCACTAATAACCTTTGGTATAGATGTTTCTGCGGTTTTATTTTCCTGTGATTTAACTACTTTAGTCTCTTTAACTTTCTTCACATTAAGAATTATTTCATCTCCAAGATAAACAGGCTCAACATCAAATTCTTTTTCGTAAAAGAAGCTCAATATTAATTCATCCCCTTTTCTTTTTATAGAAACAGGAATGTCCCAAGATGGTTCTGTATCTAGCCTTACACTCTGGAACTCCACATTAATATATCCGTCAATCCTAGTTATAGAAGGTTCAGGAAGTTCACCATCTCCCTGAATTGATATTTCAAAACCATCTTCTGTTTCATCAACTGTTATTTCAATAATTTTCTCTGCCTTCTTCTGTTGAGATGTAGAATCAGATGGAGTATTAAAAGAAATAATCAAAATATTGTTCTCCATTTTTATTTTTGGCTTAACAGGTTCAACCAGAAGCATGTCTACAATGGTTTTGTCTCCATAAGCTTGAGCTGAAATTTCGCTTACAATGCCTTCTCTGAAAAACATTTTTTTCTGTAAAATTTTAGGATTTGTTTTTTCAAGCTCTATTCTTATTTTAAATGGGTCTTCCTGAGAAGTTACTTTATATTCTGTTTTTTCTGTAAGCTGTATTTTAAAAGTATCTCCCTCAGGAATTATCGCTTCAATCTCAGCAGCTATTAATTTTAAAAAATAAGAGTCAGATGTAAAAAAAACTATAAAAATTAAAATAATAAAAATTTTATTTATCATTTCTCTTCCTCCGTTCTAAGCTTTAAATATTTAAGCTTTCTATTATCTTCTTTAATCTCAACACTATCTTTCAGAATCCTGCTTACTTTGCCTCCACTAAGCCCTATTTTATCATTTTCTCTCACAATATAAAATCTTCCATCAGGTAATTGAATAAGTGCCAGACTGCCTTTTTTATCCTTTGCAATTCCTGTTAATTTAAGTTCTTCTATGTCATAACTTTCAAGAGGGAAAGCTCCTTTTTTTCGTTCCTCTCTTTTTAAAATTAATGGTGCAAACGGGTCTCTTAATTTTTGAACATCATAGGAATATGTAGGGAATGTAATTTCTTGTACATTTGTTTGAATTGATTTAGTTTTTACAGGTTGTTGAACTATTTTTTCTTGCTTCTGTGTTTTATATAATAAAAAATAAATCGCTAACAGTAAAACTATGAATAAAGTAACTATTCCGACAATTAAAATTCTTTTTCTATACATCATTTTTTCTTTTGCTGTATTTTTTTCTTTTCTTCTTCTGGTATCAGTGAGTATGTTACAGCAATCAAGTTCATATTAAGCATTGCTGGATCTTTGTCTCCTTTCTTAATTTCCATTTTTTTTATATTAATTATTCTTTCTATTTTTGTAATATCAGCGAAAAATGTGCCAAATGTATGATACCTTCCACGCATTGTCACTTCTACTGGAATTTCATAAACTTCATTTGATGAATGTAGATTTTTATCTTTTGGTTTCCATGAAGTTACAACCAATCCTTTTTGAAGTCCTATTTCAGAAACTTTCTTTAATACATCAGAAACCTCTGTTTCCTTAGGAAGAAGACTTGTAAGAAACTCCATCTTCTTCTGAAGTTGTTCATTTAGAACTTTCAATTCTTCATATCTTTTGACTACCATATTTGCTTTATCTATCTCTTCCTTTAAAATATTTTTTTCTTTTTTTAATTTATCAATAGTTTCCAGATTGGGTAATAAATAAACAGAACTAAAGAAAACAAAAAGAACAAGACATGGAATTATTATTAAAAGAATTCTATTACTTTTTGAGAGGCTTTCCCAATCCATCTTTACACCTTGAGTTTGAATTTTATAATAAACTTATATACTATCTGTTTTTCAAACTCAGTTTGCTGGGATTCTACAAGATAAACATCCTGTAACTCTGGTGTTGCTTTAAGATTATCAACGAATGCAACCACATTCAAGTTTGAAAATCCTATACCTTCAACTGTAACTGTACCATCAAACTGTAGACTTGTAAGCCATAGTCCATCTGGAAGTTTTTTTACAACAGTACTGAGAATACTAACAGGTGCTGACTGCATTTTCTTTAAGCTTTCAATTAATTTTGTTTTTGCTTCTATGTCTTTATTCATTGCTTCAAATTTTTTAACCTCCGCAATTTTTTCCTGCAGCCCCGAGAGCACTTTTTTTTGTGTGTCTATATCCTTCTGATATTCTGATTTCGTATACTCACAATAAGCAAAAACAGCCAACACAATACCAATCGTTATTCCTGCAGGAATTGCAAACTTTTTAATAATTTCTTCAGACAGACTGATTTGAAACTTTTTATATGGTTTTTTTATTTCTTTCTTGGGTAAAAGATTTATTTTAATCATTTTATTTTCTCCGTTCCTCTTAAAGATAACCCTGTTGATATAGAAGCAATATTTAAATATTTATGCATTTTGGATGAAATTTTTTTATTAATCTTGACTTTTTTAAAAGGATTAAATATAAAGATTTCCTGTTCCAGTCTTTCCTCAATTGATGAAATAAAAAAAGGAGAAATTACAGGAAATCCTGTAAGATATATCTTTTTTACAGATTCTTCAGGCATAAAAGTTTTGAAATACTCAATCTGTCTATAAATTTCTGCAGAAACTTCATCTGCAAAATTTCTTATTTCTTCATCATTAGCTTTATTTATATTAATATTCAAAGCAATGGTGC
The DNA here is from genome assembly GCA_964614465.1 of uncultured Thermodesulfovibrio sp. GTDB lineage: Bacteria > Nitrospirota > Thermodesulfovibrionia > Thermodesulfovibrionales > Thermodesulfovibrionaceae > Thermodesulfovibrio. The sequence continues at coordinate 6,065 of CAZTLF010000007.1, read as the reverse complement.
TATCTCTTATATAAAGAGGCTTATTTTTTTTTGAGATTGCAAAATTAATAAAATTTTCTCCTATGTTAATAACTGCAACAGTATCAGCATCGCTATAGTTTACATTATATATATTATAAAGAGCCAAAGCTCCAATATCTACAATTACTAAAGCAATGCCTGCTTTTTCAAAAATCTGAATATACTCATTGACTAACTGTTTGTTGGAAACTGCTACGAGCAGTTCTACTGAATCTCTATTTTTTGATTGTTCAAGTATATGAAAATCATAATATATTTCTTTCACACTAAAAGGGATATATTTGTCAAGTTCTAAAGGAAGATTTAAAGCAATTTCATTTTTGTTTGTGTAGGGAACTTGAAGTATTTTTACGGTTATATATGTAGGACCTGAAATTGCTAATGCTACTTTGGGATTCTTTATATTAAATTTAGAAGGGATTTTCATGAGAGTCTTTACAATAGTATCACTATCAACAATTCCTTCTGAACCAAACACTCCTTCTGGAAGTTCAAATATTTCCCATTGAACAAGCTCATATTTCTTGTCTACTTGAGCTACCCTGATAGAAGAATGCTCTATTTCTATTCCAAGAATCATTTTATGTTTTGTAGCAAAAAATTAATTTTTTGTCAATAGTTTATTCAAAGTTTTTTTCATGATTTCAACAGGAGCTTCAACTTCTGTCCATATTTTAAAAGCAAATGCAGCCTGCCATATAAGCATTCCAATACCTCCAATAACCTTACATCCGATTCGTTCTGTCTCCTTCATTAAAGGTGTTTCAGGATAAACAATATCACAATAAACATGCTCAGGTTTTATTAACACAGGACTCAAAGGCATAGGGTCGTCTTTCTTTAAACCAAGTGATGTTGCATTCACTATAATATCTATTTTTTCAGTAACAGACTTGTCAATTTCTGTAATCTCAATAAAACCAAAGTCTTTGAACTTTTCTTTTATCGCAACTGCTTTAGATGATGTCCTATTATAAATATAAACTCTTCCACCTTCTTTCAAAATTCCATAAACTATGGCTTTTGCTGCCCCACCTGCTCCCAAAAGCAAAAAATTCTTATCTTTAATTAATATCCCTTCTTCTTTAAGGGATAAAATAAAACCATTTACATCTGTATTGAATCCTTTTAATATTCCCTCACTATTTAAAATTGTGTTGACTGCTTCAATATTTTTGGCTTCATCTGAAAGTTCATCAATATATTGAATTACTGCTTCTTTGTGAGGAACTGTAATATTAACACCTTTTATGTTCAAAGCCTTTATACCTTCCACAGCTTCTTTTAGTTTATCCTTTTTTACATGAAAAGCTACATAACAGTAATCAAGTCCGAGATAGTTAAAAGCTTCATTATGTATTAAAGGAGAAAGTGTATGTTGTACAGGATCACCGAATATTCCTATTATTTTTGTTTTTCCTGTAATCACGGCATTTATTCTAACAGATGAATCAATTTAATCTCAATCTGTTATAATTAGTAGTAAAAAAATATTGTTTAAGGAAAAAGCTAATGGTTAAGTATGAAGATTTAGAAACAGGCATAGAAAAGACTCTTATCATAGGACTTGGATATGTGTTATTACCATGGCAGTAGCTTTATCCAAGCATTTTAAAGTGGTAGGATTTGATAAAAATTCTCAGGGTCAAAATTCATGAAAAAAACAGGCCAATTTTCATGAAATTTTTCACAAGCCTTTGTTATTATGGACATATATTCATCGGCAAAACCAGACAGCAGAGTAGAAAAAGAGATAGCTGAAATGGTCAATAAGTATGCCGAGGTATTGGAGAAGGTTTGATAAGATTTAATGTTAGATTAATAAATTTTTGATTATTTTTATTAATCTTTGGGGAGAGATGATTTTGAGACATTCCATGGTATCACATTTTTTAAGCTTACATCTTTGAATATTCTGAAATGAAATACCAAAATAATCATTTTTATTCTTACAATTTAATTGTATTTCAGGATATACTTTGATTAGATTATCAGATGGAACTGTTATTTTAGGATCTTCTGGTCCATAAATTACTATGGTTTTTCCCCCAAGTGCTCGAGAAATATGTATTGCTCCGGTATCACATCCAATCACTACATCAGCAGAACTAAAAATCGCCGCTAACTGCGACAGTGTTGTCTGTCCTCTTTGGTCCAGTATTTTTTCAGATTTTATTATAAGTTCATCTTTTTTCTTGCCTGTCAGAATAATATAGATTTCCTCTGTAATTTCAGTTAATAACTTTTCAATCAACTCTTGAAAATAGGGCCATTTTCTTGAGGCTGCGTAAGTATCCGTATGGATCACAATTCTTTTTGCAATTTGAGGCAAATTAAATTCAAAATTTTGCAATTCTTTCTCTAAGGGATATAATTCTGGAATGGGATTGTTTAAGCTTGAGATTTCAAATGGTTTCAAAAGCCTTAGAAATAATTTTTCCATTCCTACAAATTTTTCATCCCAATCTAAAGCATCTGTTAGATAATTTTTAATATTTTCTGATAATGGAAAGCCAATTCTTCTCTTAACTCCAAGAAAAGAGAAAATCTTCAACCTAAAAATATCCTTTTCCATGATAAAAATGACATGATCAAATTTCTTAAACTCCCTTAGATTGCTTAAAATAGATATTTTGCTTTTATATCCGTAAGCTTTATCAACATAGGGTGCGTACTTAAAGATATCCACAATATTTTCTCTGACTAAATAACAGATCTTTGCATTATTAAAATTAAATCTTAGATTTTTTGCTATGGGCAGGCTAAAAATTACATCACCCAATCTAAGCAAGTTAACTATCAGTATATTCATTTTTTATCAAAAACAGAGTGATTATAAACGCTATAGCAGGCTCATGTTTTAATGAGGTTTCGAATATACCATTGGTCAGAATAAAAATAAGTAATGCTAATAGATATCTGTTAGTGCTAAATTGCTTCCAAAAACAATAAATAAGATAGAGAAAACTCATTAATCCAATAATACCAGTTCTTGAGAGGATGGTAAGAAATAGATTATCGGGGTCAAGGTAACAGGTACTGCCACCTCCACCTGTTAGGGGATTAATTAAGAAGCAGTTAAAACTGTTCTCCCAATTTGAAAGTCTGTCCTTCATGCTCGAGGGATCAAGAATTCTACTGCTTAGCTCAGGATAAAATAATCCTCCAACTGTTAAGCTTATTAGAATTATGACAAAAAATATGAGAAAGGTCACTTTTTTTTGTTTGATAAAAGAGAGAATACCTAAGAATGCTAAAGATGATAGCAATCCAAAATACATGCCCCTTGAGCCATTAAGAACTATGGATATTATTAGTAAAATAAAAATAGCTACATAAAAGGCAGAGGTTTTTATATTTTCCTCGTATAATTTTTTATACCTTAAAGACAATATTCCAGTGATATATAAGAGGCATATACCTAAGTATGTTCCGGTTGCATTTGGTGCACCTATCGAATGAATCTCCACTCTTGGTTTGTTCCATGCTAATTTCCATACAAAAATTCCCCATAGTAATCCTAAGAGAATGCTTAGAAGGAAAAATATTTTAATCCAACGTAGTTTTTGCTCTGCCTTAAACTCGTTTATAAGAACAAAGTATACAGTAGAAAATACGAATATGCTATATGTCCACTTTAAGGCTAACTTGGGTTCTGAAGAAAGGGGAATAGAGAGAATGCTGCCGATTAGAAAAATCAGTAATCCCTTTGATAGAAAATCAATATAAATATTTTTGTCTAAAATTTTTGTAATTAAGAATGTAAAAAGCAAAAGTATAAAGGAGATCTGCTTAATAGATTCTGACAAAGGTAAAAATATTATGAATATGAGAAAGAAGAATAGCTTTAGCGAATTACTCTTTTCCAAAAAGTAATCTTTTATATACATTTTCTATTTTCTCCAGCATTTTTTCATGGGAATAATTCTCCTCAACCAATTTTCTGCCATTTTCAGCCAATGTAAACCTTAATTTTTCGTTATTGTAGAGCTTCAAAATGCTTTCAACTATATCATTGAAATTCTTAGGCTTTATTAAAATGCCTGTTTTATTGTGAATGATAATTTCATTTATACAGTCAATATTACTTGCTATTACAGGTTTTTTCATAGCTAATGCTTGTAGAATTACCTGAGGAATCCCTTCGTTAGCATAAGATGGATGAATAACAACGTCTAATGAGGCCAATATCTGGGGTATATCATCTCTGTGTCCAGTCATTATCACCCATTTCTCTAAATTTGAGTTTTTTATATGTCTCAGAAGATTCTCTCTCTGAGGACCTTCTCCAACTATATAAAATTTTATATTTGGAATTTTTTTAACTATTAAAGGGACTGCCTCCAGTAAATAAGAATGTCCCTTCCAACTTCTTAACACTCCGATGGTGCCAACAGTAAATTCTTTGCTGTTTTTGTTTGAAACTACTTTATTTGGATTAAATATTCCCAAATCAACACCAGTTGGTATGGATATAATTTTATTAGGGTCAAATTTGTTATGTTTAATCATTTTTTCTCTTATTCGCTCTCCAGTGGTAATTATCATATCTGTCAATACATTGTAAATTAATCTGTTAAGGGTGTTATTTTTTATAGGTGTTGATAAATGTCTTGTTCTTATAATTTTAGGCTTTTTTGACAATAACTGAGAAGCCAATATGGTAACCCAGCTATCCTTAGAACTATGAGTATTGACTATGTCAATATTTAGCCTTTTGATGAGAGAGCTGATTTTTAGAAAGCTTAGTGGATTGTATTTTGAAAATCTTATAGGAAAAGTATCAAACTCAAGCTGTTGAGATTTTTTCAGAATTTCACTTTTTTCCTCAGCGATAATAAAGATTCTATAACCTCTTTTTCTTAACCCTAACGCTTCCTGGATTATACGAATTTCCTGCCCTCCCCATCCAGTTGATGATTCTGTATGTAGTATGGTTATCACTGTTTAATTTTCTTTATCTCCTCTTTTAGGATATCTATTACTTCATTAGGCTTTATATCAAACAAGCAATTACTTATTTTACTTCCTTTACAACCATCTTTTCCACATGGGATACAGTCCCAGTCTTGCTGAATTGCTATGTTTTTACCAAATCTCTGAATTCCATTTCGTTCAGGATAAGGCATTCCATAAGCTTCATTATCCCAAGGTCCCCAGTGAAAAGCACCACTTGGACCAAAGAGGGCTACAGTTGGTTTACCCAGAGCTGCGGCTATGTGCATTGGTGCTGTGTCTACTCCAAAATAAATATCGCAAACAGATGATACTGCTATTAGTTGTCTGAGAGTTAATTTGCCTGCAAGGTTGATTATGGGAGAGTATTCCTTGCTTAACTCATAATGAAAGTAAGAGGTATGAGAGAGAATTGACTCAATTTTCTTTGATTCCTTTGCTTCTCCTGAAGATGTCAGGACAACTCTGAAACTATTAATTACAAACCACTTTATAACCTCAGCCACATATTCATCCTTCCAACATTTAAAAAGCCATCTTGATGTGGGATGAATATGGACAAGTTTATGATTGGAGGGATGAAAAATCAACTGTCTTGCCCATTCTTTCTCTTCTTCTGAGACATTGAGAATAATTTCAGGCTTTCCATGTTTTATACCCATCCTTTCAATCACTTCAAGATTTTGGAGCACTGTATGTTTTTGTCTATCTATTTCAAAAATTTCAGTATATAGATATTTTTTCCCCAAAAAACCACCAAATTTTATTCCTAATCTTTTTTTTGCTCCTGAAAAATAGGATATAACTGCTGCTCTGTCTCCTCCTGTAAGGTCAATAGTTGTGTCGAAACCAATCTTTTGTATTTTTTTTAGAAAATTTATCTCCTCTCTATATTTTTTTAAAAAAGGCAAATTTTTAATATCCCTATCATAGGTAATAATTTGGTCTAAATAGGGATTTTTTTCCAAAACAGCCTCTGTTCCTTTGTTTACCAATACAGCAATATAAGATTCTGGAAAGTTTTCCTTTATAGCCTTAAACACCGGTGTTGTGAGAAGAACATCTCCTATGTGTCTTAATTTTATTAC
>CAZTLF010000006.1:0-54035 GCA_964614465.1 uncultured Thermodesulfovibrio sp. | reverse complement strand
CAACTATTAAAATTTTTTCTACCAATTTACCCTCCTATTATTTTTATTGAAATTTGTATTAAAATTTATTAGTTTTTAATTTATAACATAATCCTATTTTTTTTGCAAGAAATATCAATATGTGGTAATGTCAATAATTCTGTGTAAATTCATAAAAAGGTGTATCCATCCAATTCTCATTTAAATGACTCATCACTGCAAATACTATTCTTTCAATACTTTCAGTGTTGTTAAAACAGCTCATTGTCCTTCTTCTCTGAAGGCTCTCTCTATGGCATTCGTTGTCCTTAGTTTCTTCCATAATGCCATTGGCGTCATATAAAAGGCTGCCAGCCTTTCCCAGTCCTTCTTTATGCAGTTGACTGCATTAGTATATATTTATGCCCATCCTCAGCCTGCTTTCTTATGTATCTGGGAATTATCTGACTGTAAAATTCTGATTGCTTTAGTTTCATCTGTTGTTCCAATTCATTATCCTATTTTTTTGTTTTGTCAATTTTACACATAATTAATTTTACACTACCTTATTTTAATTTAATTGACAAATACTAATATTTGTATGATATATTATTATAATGTTATAAAATCATACAAAAGAAGGAATAAATGGTTGAGCTAATTAGCAGAGATGAACATGAAAAATTATATCTACAATTGTATGAAATTTTAAAAAAGAAAATTGAAAATCATGAATGGAAACCAGGCACTCAAATTCCTACAGAAGAACAGCTATGTAACATGTTTAAAGTAAGCAGAGCTACTGTAAGGAATGCTATTCTTGAACTTGTAAGGCAGGGTTATCTAATAAGACAACAAGGTAAAGGCACATTTGTAAATAAAGATTATATACAAAATGGAATAATATTAACTACTATCCTTAAATCACTATGGGTTAAGAATGAAACAAGTTATAAAAAAAGTGTTGCTACAAAAACAGCTATGATGCCCCTTGATAATTTAAGCAAGGAATTAAAAATTCCTGAAAATAAACATATTATATATATAAAAATTTTATGGTTTGCTGAAAAAAATCCGTCTGTAATACAAGAATCCTTTATTCCTCTTAACATATGTCCTCAATTGCTTGAAGAAGATCTTGAATCTCAATCTATTATTGATATCTTAGAAAAAAAATCTAACATAAAAATAACTAAAATACATAATTATTTTGAGTTAAATTTATTAAATAAAGAAATGGCTTTATCTTTTAATTTACCAGAAAATTATCCTGTTATTTTGATGACTCAAAAAATTTTTTCCGGCGAGACAGTTGTGCTTCTTAATAAAATTTATAAAAAAGATGATACAGATAAATTATTTATTGCTTTTCAGAGAAAAGTATAAGTGTATTGTCAAGACTTAATCTGATATTTTATTTTTCATACTAAAGGCAATTTGATAAATCTCCGGACTGTCCTGTTAAACCTTTCACAAATCCGTTTGACTTATGAATAATTTTCTCATTTATCAAGCAATTTTACCACAAACAGGGCAAGAGGGGTCTTTTTGAGCTTTAAAAGTTTTAAAGTCTCCACTCATTCCATCCAATACAAGGAGTTTATTTTTAAGAAGTTTACCAATTCCTACTAAGTATTTTATTGCTTCTAAAGCCTGAAATGTACCTATAACTCCGGGAGTAGCTCCAACAACCGGGAAAATCTCTTTTGGAGGAGCTTCAGGGAAAAGACATTTAAGACATGCTGTTTCAGGTGGTTGAATAAAACTTAACATTCCCTGCATTTCATAAATTGCACCAAATACTAAAGGTATGCCTTTGTTTATGGCAACTTCATTTAACATATATCTTGTTTCAAGGTTATCCATGCAGTCAAGGATAATATTTGCATCTCCTATAAGCTCAAAAGCATTTGTTTCAGTTATTTTTTCAGTTATAGGAATAACCTCCACATCAGGATTTATGGCAGTAAGAGTTATCTTTGCTGATAATGCCTTGTTGATTCCAATTCTTGTATGACTATGAAGTATTTGTCTGTTTAGATTGGTAATTTCTACAGTGTCAAAGTCACAAATTATTATTTTACCCACACCAGCAACAGTAAGATAAATTGATACAGGACTTCCAAGTCCACCTGCTCCTGCAATGAAGACTGTAGAATCTTTAAGTTTCTTCTGTCCTTCTTCACCCCATCCTTCTATGAGCATTTGACGCGCATATCTTAAAAAATCCATCCAATGACCTCCTTCATCTCTCTCATAGTTTCACCAGCCACCTTTCTCGCTTTTTTAGAGCCTTCCTGAGCAATCTCTATTAAAAGGGATGGATTATTAATAAGTTGCTGTCTTTTATCCCATATTGGTTTTAAAATATCAATAACATGCTTAATAAGGATTTTTTTACAATCAATGCAACCAATTGTTGCTGTTACGCATCCCTCAGCTACCTCTTTTTTTTCTTCTTCCGTAGAGAAAATTTTATGCAAATCAAAAACAGGACATTTTTGAGGATCTCCTTTGTCTGTTCTTCTTTTCCGAGCAGGATCTGTAACCATTGTTCTTAGTTTTTCTGTTACTGTTTTTTCATCATCACCGAGATAAATAGCATTCTCATAGCTCTTTGACATCTTTCTTCCATCTGTGCCAGGAACTTTTGGAAATTGAGTAAGTAATGCTTCTGGTTCAGGGAAAAACTCTTTTCCATAAAGATAGTTAAATCTTCTTGCTATTTCACGAGAAATCTCAAGATGAGGAACTTGGTCAATACCAACAGGAACATATTTGGCTCTGTAAATAATAATATCAGCAGTTTGTAAAACAGGATATCCTAAAAAGCCATAAGTATCAAGGTCTTTATCCTTGATTTGTTCTTTCTTTTCTTTATATGTGGGGACTCTTTCAAGCCATCCAAGGGGTGTAATCATGCTTAGAAATACATGAAGTTCTGCATGTTCTGGAACCTTAGACTGAATGAATATAGTAGATTTTTCAGGATCAAGCCCTGCTGAAATAAAATTCATAAGAAGGTCAACAGTATATTCTTTTATCTGAGATGGATTCAAATAACCAGTGGTCAGAGCATGCCAGTCTGCTACAAAAAAGTAACATTCATATTTATCCTGAATGCTGACCCAATTGGAAAGAGCACCTATAAGATTTCCTAAATGAAGCGGGCCACTTGGCTGCATTCCGCTTAATACCCTGTCCATTTATTCCTCCTAAAAAAGTGAGAGTATGGCATAAAAAATTTTTACCAGAGGTAGTACAAATAGTCTTGTCAATCCTGTGACAATTAAGAGTATAACGATTAAAGAGCCATAAGGCTCAATTCTTTCCATAAATTCAGAATATTTAATAGGTAATAAACCCATCAGAATTCTTCCACCATCAAGGGGAGGTATAGGTATCAGATTAAAGGCTGCAAGAATAATATTAATCATAATTGTTGATTTAAGAATTAAGGCTAAAGGGTTTAAGATGAATTCTGGAATAAACTCATTAAATGGTAACACAATCAATTTAATTAAAATAGTGCAAACTATGGCAACGGCAAGATTTGCTGCAGGTCCAGCTGCTGCACATAGAGCCATTCCTGCTCGTGGATTTTTGAAGTTATAAGGATTTACCGGAACAGGTTTGGCATATCCAAAAACCCATTGCCCACTTGTAAGAATAAGAAGCATAAAGGGCATTATTATCGTTCCAAAGGGGTCTATGTGGGATATTGGGTTTAGAGTTAGTCTTCCAGAAAGCTTTGCTGTGTTGTCACCAAGTTTGTATGCTACCCATCCATGTGCAAGCTCATGAAATACTATGGCAATCAGTATAGCTGGTGCCGAAATTATTATCTGTCTGAAAATTCCTGTGAAATCCATTATCTTATCCTTATCATTACTTCATCTGGGTTGACCATGTCACCCTCTTTTATATAAATTTCTTCAACAGTTCCATCAACAGGTGAATGAATTTCGTTTTCCATTTTCATTGCTTCTACTATCACAACTGTATCACCAGCACTAACTTTATCACCTTTTTTGACTTTAATTTTAACAACTGTACCAGGCATTGGAGATGTAACATCTCCTGGCTCTGATGCTCTTGGTCTGACAGACTCTTTTGGTTTAATCTCAACCTTGCCTTCTTCGCTCGGAACAATTTCCTGAAGAGATTCCACTATTACCTCAACAAGCTGACTGTTTACATAGAGAAAGTAGGGTCTCTTGCCATCAACTTTATGACCCTTCCCTCCTACTTTCACATGATAGGATTCACCATATAGATTTATAACAAATTCTGTTGGTGCAAGGGATAAAGTAGAGGGTTTTGTTTCCTCTTTTTTAGGGACAAAAACTTCCTCTTTAATTCCCTTTTCCTTAGCTTCAAGAAACTCAAGATATATCTTAGGGAAAAGACAATAACTGAGCACATCTTCATCAGATCCGGCTTTGTCTTTTAGTTCTGCCTTTGCTTTTTCAAACTCCGATGGAAGTAAATCAGCAGGTCTTAAAGTGATAAATTCTTCTTCTCCAAGAATCTTCTTTCTAACTTCTTCATTTACAGGCACTGGAGGCTTACCATAAAGTCCCTTAAAGTAATTTTTTGTCTCAGTGGTTACCATTTTATATCTTTCACCAGTAAGTACATTTAAAGTTGCCTGAGTTCCAACAATCTGACTTGATGGAGTTACAAGAGGAGGATATCCAAAATGTTCTCTTACTTGGGGAATTTCTTCCATAACCTCTTTTATTCTGTGTAGAGCATTTTGCTCTCTCAGTTGATTGACAAGGTTACTGAGCATTCCTCCTGGAACCTGATATACAATTACCTTTGGGTCAGGTCCAATGTATTCACTTTCAAGGAATTTATATTTTTTTCTTATTTCATAAAAATAGTCAGCAATTTCATCAAGAAGTTCCATGTTAAAGCCTGGATCTCTTTGAGTATCCTTTAGTATATGACATATTGTCTCAAGTGGTGGTTGCGAAGTTCCTCCAGCCATTGTAGAGATTGTAGTATCAACAATATCAACTCCTGCTTCAATTGCTTTAATTGTTGTAGCTACTGCCATACCTGCTGTATCATGAGAGTGAAAATGTATGGGTAAGCTTATTTCCTCTTTCAGTTTCTTTATTAATTCGTAAGCAGTATAAGGATCAAGAAGTCCTGCCATATCTTTTATGCATATTATGTGGGCACCCATATTTTGAAGTTTTTTGGCAAGCTCAACAAAATAGTCTATTGTATAAATAGGACCTACAGTGTAACAGAATGCTGCTTCTACTGTTCCTCCATACTTAAGAGTTGCCTCAATTGATTTTTCAAGATTACGAACATCATTAAGGGCATCAAAAATTCTCAGAATATCTATACCATTTTCAATGGTTTTTTCTACAAACTTTTCTACAACATCATCAGGATAATGTCTGTATCCAACAAGATTTTGACCTCTTAAAAGCATCTGAAGCTTGGTATTCTTTACAAGGCTTCTGATTGTTCTTAGTCTTTCCCACGGATCTTCTCTCAAGAATCTAAGGCAGCTGTCAAAAGTTGCTCCACCCCAGACTTCAAGAGAGTGAAAGCCTACTTTATCCATCTTTTCGGCAATCGGGACGATGTCTTCCAGTCTCATCCTTGTAGCATGAAGACTTTGATGGGCATCTCTAAATGTTGTATCCATAATTTTTACTGGTGACTTAGACATTTTTACACCTCGCCAGTTTATTTAAAAAATATCATCCGCAGTTTCTCTCCTCAGGATAACTACCCTACTGTTAAATCCTTTTGAATAGCACCCAGGGTAACAACTTAATATCTATTTCATAAATATTCAAACCCTGCTGTGAGCAACAATAGCAGCACTAAGAATTACTGCCAGATCAAAAGGATCTTTTTCTTCCTCATAAAGAAGACTATGAAGTTTTTCTTCTATGTATTTTGTACTGAAGTTGCCTTTGCGAAAATCTTCGTCTTCCATAATTTTTATATAAAGAGGAATTGTTGTTTTCACCCCTCTTATTATATATTCACTTAAAGCACGATGCATCCTTATTACAACTTCATCCCAGTTTCTTCCCCATGCCACAAGTTTTGCAAGTAAAGAGTCATAATAAGGTGGGACATTATATCCCTCTGTTACATGTCCATCAATTCTAATTCCAAATCCTCCCGGTGAATAGTAAGCTGTCACAATTCCTGTAGATGGAAGAAAATCATTAAGAGGGTCTTCTGCATTTATTCTACATTGAATTGCACATCCATTAAGAGTTATTTCATATTGTTTTATGTTAAGAGGCTCACCATAGGCAATTTTTATCATATTTTGCACAAGATCAAGCCCTGTGATTTCTTCTGTAATTGTATGTTCTACCTGAATTCTTGTGTTCATCTCAAGAAAGTAGTAATTAAGATTTTCATCTACAAGAAATTCTACTGTGCCTACATTGTCGTATCCAACCTCATAGGCAAGCTTTTTTGCTGCTTCTCCCATCTCGCATCTTATCTTCTCTGTGAGTAGTAAAGAAGGAGCAATCTCTATTAACTTTTGATGTCTTCTCTGAATTGAACAGTCTCTTTCTCCAAGATGAACAATTTTCCCATATTTATCAGCCATAATCTGTATTTCAATGTGATGCGGTCTTTCAAGATACTTTTCTATAAAAACTCTCTCATCACCAAAAGCCTTTTTTGCCTCAGACATGGCAATTGGTATCTGTCTTTTTAAAGCTTCTTCATCATAGCAGATTCTTAATCCTCTTCCACCACCCCCTGCAACAGCTTTAATCATCACAGGATAGCCAATTTCTTTGGCATACTTTACTGCTTCATCAAGACTACTTAGAGGAGGTGTTCCAGGAAGGAGAGGTATGCCTAATTCTTGTGCAATTTTGCGGGCTTCATCTTTAAGTCCCATTTTTCTTATTGCCCTGGCATTTGGACCTATAAAAGTTATTCCTGCCTGAGCACATGCTTCTGCAAACTGTGGATTTTCAGCTAAAAATCCATACCCAGGATGTATGGCATCACATCCAACATGTTTAGCAAGCCCAACTATTCCATAAATATTAAGATAACCTCTCAAAGGACTGGGTGTTACAAGATAGGCTTCATCAGCTTTTTTTACATATCTTGCTGTTGCGTCAGGCTCGCAGTATATGGCAACAGTACGAATTCCAAGCTCTTTACAAGCACGGATAATTCTTAATGCAATCTCTCCTCTGTTTGCAATCAAAACTTTCTTAAACATAACTAATCCCTCAAAGGTAAATTATTAAAATTTTAAATGAAATCTTAAAATAAATCAATAATACCTGTTCTTATAAATCAATATTTCTTGAGAAATTGTTTCATTTGTCTCATAAATGATAGAAAAAATTACCAATCTAAATTTAGCGATAACCTCCTTGTTTAATATATCAGTCATTGTCATTGTAAAAATTCCTTCTTTTACATCCTCAATATCAGCTATAATTGCTTATATAGTGCTTATCGCTGATTCGGGATATTAAAAGGAGGCTTCATGAATAAGAAAGAACTTGTTGAATGGGATAAAAAATACATCTGGCATCCATTTACTCAGATGAAGCTATGGCTTGAGGAAGAGCCAACAATTTTCATTGAAGGTATAGACTGCTTTTTAAAGGATATTGATGGCAAATGGTATCTTGATGGAGTGTCTTCACTTTGGGTCAACATTCACGGGCATAGAAGACAGGAGATTGATGAAGCAGTAAAGAGTCAGATTGATAAAATTGCTCATTCAACCTTGCTTGGTGCTTGCAATGAACCAAGTATATTACTTGCAAAAAAAATAGCTGATTTACTTACTGAGAAGCTCCATTGGGGTAACCCTCTGACAAAAATATTTTACTCTGACAATGGCTCTACTGCTGTTGAGATTGCCATGAAAATAGCCTATCAATACTGGATTAATCAAGGGATAAAAGGCAAAGATACTTTTATTAGCCTTAAAGAAGGCTATCATGGTGATACAATTGGAGCTGTAAGTATTGGAGGTGTAGAGATTTTTCATGAAGTTTACAAACACCTTTTAAATAAATCCATTCAGGCTCCTGCACCATTCTGTTACAGATGTGAGCTTAACCTTACATATCCTGCCTGTGGACTTTCCTGTCTAAATGAAATGGAAAAGATTATTGCACAAAATCAGGAAAGAACTATAGCAGTAATTGTAGAACCCATTGTCCAATGCGCGGGTGGAATAATTGCATGGCCAGAAGGATACTTAAAGGGTCTAAGAGAAATTTGTAACAAACACAACATATTGCTTATTGCTGATGAAGTTGCAACAGGATTTGGTAGAACAGGCAAAATGTTTGCATGTGAACATGAAGAGGTAACTCCAGATATAATATGCCTAAGCAAGGGAATTACAAATGGATATATGCCCTTGGCAGTTACAGCAGTAAACGAAAAAATTTTTAATGCCTTCTTAGGAGAGCTTGAAGAAAGAAAAACCTTCTATCATGGGCATTCCTATACTGGAAATCCTTTAGCATGTGCTGCAGCTATGGCAAATCTTGCAATATTTGAAAAAGATGGTACTTTACAAAGGCTGCCTCCAAAAATCAACTTATTGAAAGAAAAACTTTCGGAAATTGCAGAACTTTCACATGTTGGAGATATAAGACAAAAAGGAATGATAGCAGGCATTGAGCTTGTAAAAAACAAAAAAACTAAAGAGCCTTTCCCGTGGCTGAAACAAACAGGCTGGAGAGTTGTTAAATCAGCAAGAAAATATGGTGTATGGCTGAGGCCTCTTGGAGATGTTATTGTAATCATGCCTCCGCTTGTTATATCAGAAGAAAATCTTGAAAGGTTGCTTGAGGTAATAAAAGATTGTATAATAGGTTTAAATTATTCAAGTAGTTGAATAAGGGGGCAATATGTGGAGATATTTAATTATATTAATATGCCTGACTGTTTTTACCGGGTGCACAGAACAAGTAAAAATGGATATAGCAGGAGTTGGAGAATCAATTCCCTCCGGCGTTTCAGCAATTACATGGGATGGTAAAAATCTTATAGTGGCAAAAGAAGGGATAATCGTTTTTTTAGATGAAATTGATACAGCAACAGCAAGTTCTATTATTGGTTATGAAGGTCATTATTTTTTTAATAATTATCCAGTAACAATAAGTTCAAAAGAAAATCCACCTTATATAACAGGAATTGCATGGCAACAAACATCAGGGAATAAAGGATTTATATGGATTGCTGATGCAGCAAATAAAAGAATTTTAAAAATCACACCTCAGGGTGAAGTTGTAAAAAAACTGCCACTGACTTCAATTTATCCAGAAGATATGGCTTTTAATGGAAATCATTTATGGATTGTTGATTCAAAAAGAAAAAAAATATATGAAATTTCAACAGAAGATGGTTCTACTCTGTCAGAATATCTTTCTGCTGTACCGATACCAACTGCAATTACATGGGATGGAAAATATTTTGTTATTGCTGGTATCAATTTTAACAGACCTTCAACTTCTTCAGATAATGTAAAAATTGTTAAACTTGATCCTATAACTGGTAAGGTTGTAGAAGAAGTAATTCCCTCCAGATATATTTCTTTTCCAGCAGGAATAGTCTGGATTGATGGAAAGTTATGGATTTCTGATAGAAACTCAGGCTATGTTGTGATAATGAATGATAGAGGCATTCCATCTGAAGATACAAATAACTACAAGCTTGGTATAATTCCATCAACTGTTAAAAAGCTTCAGATAAAAGAAGAAAAACAGAAACAAGAAAAAGATATGGAAGAAGCTAAACGTGCAGCTGAAGAAGCTAAGAAAGCTGCAGAAGAAGCTAAACGTGCAGCTGAAGAAGCTAAAAAAGCTTTTGAGTTACAACAGAAAAAATGACTTTTTCTATTGGCAACACACAAATACAAAAAAATGAGATTTTTTTTATAGCTGGTCCATGTGTTATAGAGAGTGAAGAAATTGTATTTAAGACTGCTTGTGAGTTGAAAGAGATTTCCCAAAATTTAAAAATACCTTTTATATTTAAGTCTTCTTATGATAAAGCAAATCGTTCATCAATCAAATCATTTAGAGGTCCTGGAATAAAAAAAGGATTAGAAATATTGAATAAGGTTAAAGAAAAATTTGATGTGCCTATTCTAAGTGATGTTCATTCTGTAGAAGAAATACAGATTGCAAAAGATTTTCTTGATATTATTCAAATTCCTGCTTTCCTATGCAGACAGACAGATATCATTGTAGAAGCTGCTAAAACAGGAAAGCCTGTAAATGTTAAAAAAGGACAGTTCCTTGCACCATGGGATGTGAAAAATATAATTGAAAAGATTAAATTTACAGGAAATGAAAAAATAATAATTACAGAAAGAGGTACAAGCTTTGGTTACAATAACCTTGTAGTGGATTTCAGAAGTTTTCCAATAATTCGTTCTATGGGAGTTTTCGTAGTTTTTGATGCTACACACTCTGTTCAACTTCCAGGCGGAGCTGAAACATGCTCATCAGGGCAAAGAGAGTTTATTCCCTATTTAAGCAGAGCAGCTGTTGCTTGCGGAGTTGATGGATTATTTTTTGAAGTCCATCCTGAACCAGAAAAAGCTTTATGTGATGGACCAAATATGATTCCTTTGAAAGATCTTAAAGATCTTCTCATAACTTTGCTTGACATTCATAAAATAGCAAAAAATTTTTAAAATTCATCTGTTATTTTTCCCATTTTTATTCTCTTGTCATTGTGACTAAACCATTATCTACATCCTTACTAAGAGTTTGCAATATCCGATAACAACTATGCCAGTGACTGTCATTTTTTTATCGTCAAAAACTGAGATTCTCAAATTCAAAACTTCATCTTTGCTCTTTCAGAATCTTTTAAATCATCTACCATTGCTATAACTCAGTTAAATGACATTTTAAAATAGTAACCACACACATCTTAAAAGAATTTGATTTTTTAAAAAAATTTTTTTACAATGTTTCAAATTTTATGGTCAACCAAATTCTCATAAATGCTCTGTTAATATTATTCTTGATATTCATACCTGTTTCAATGGCTGCACAAGACTTATTTCAGAAAGGAATTGAGCAATACAGGCAAGAAAACTATGAGGAAGCTCTTGAGATATTTAAAAAAATTTACATAAGTCAACCATCAACACTTGCAAGCTTTTATCTTGGACTTACCTACAAGCAGACAGGAGACTACTGGAAGGCAAAGGAGTTTTTTTATCAAGCATTGACAGGCAGACCAAGAATAGATGATGCCTATGTTGAGATTGCTGAGGTTCTATATTTTCTTGGAGAACTTAAAGAGGCAATGAAGTGGCTTTCTGAGGCAGAAAAACAGTTAATAATGCCTTCAAGGGTTTTGTTTTTAAAAGGTCTTGTTCTTTCAAAAATGGGCATGTTTGATGAGTCAAGAAAATCCTTTGAAAGGGCAAAATCCATTGATCCTGCACTTACCCAGACATCAGATTTACAGATAGCACTTACCTATTCAGCTGAAAGAAAGATTAAAGAGGCTATGAAAACCCTTGAAGGATTAATAAAAATTGAGCCTAAAACAGACATTGCAGAGTTTGCCTCTGATTATCTTACTGCCTTGAAAACAGCCATTAAGGAGTGGATCTTTACTTTTTCTATGGCATATCAGTATGATGATAATGTGGTATCAAAACCAACAACTTTAATTGGAGTCTCAGCAGTTGATGAGATTTCAGGCAAAAAAGACTCTGCATTAATAAATAATCTGAAAATAACTTACAGACCTTTATTATCAGAGCCTTTATCTCTTGCAGCAGACTTGAGCATTTACACAAAAAATTACTTTTCTTCATATAAATTTGACACAACTATGAGTACAATGATACTTACTCCAGGATACGGTTTTAAAAATGGGTTTATAACACTGCCAGTAAGTTACTCACATATGTGGCTTAATGAAAGAGAGTATATGTCACTTTTTTCAGTTACCCCAACACTGAGCATTCAGATTTTTAAGGAGCATATTGGACAGATTTCAGCGGGATACTCTAAAAGAGAGATGCTTAAATATACAGTTGGTGCTGATCCTGATGAAGACAGGGATGGTAACCAGTATAGTTTCTCAGTTGGATATTTTTATCCTTTCAAACAAAAGGGAGTTTTTTACTCAAGATATGAATATGTGATTGATGATACACAGGGAATAAATTGGGATTCTTATTCACACAGGATTTCCTCTGGATTGATATATCCTCTAACTGAAAACCTTTTAATTCAGATTGCAGGAGAACATGCATGGCAGAACTACAGAAACATAAATACTTACACAGGAAGGTCAGTTAATGGCTTCCCTGAGACAGCTGAAAAAAGAAGAGATAAAATTTATTCATTAACAGGAGGAGTTATTTTTGAAATTTCAAAAACTCTCAGAACCAACCTGAATTACTACCACTTGAGAGCTGATTCAAACTTTCCAATTTATGATTATAAAAAAAACCTTTATACATTTGAGCTGAGCTTTACCTTTTAAGGATGATTAAGATGCAAAGGCTTAAAATTTTAGTTTTAATAGCATTTATAACTTTTTTATACATAGGTAATGTCTTTGCTCAGGAAGTGGGGAAAATAACTGCATTGCAGGGAAAGGTTGATATTTTAAAAGGAGGTAAGCCTTCTGCAGTTTTAGCAAAGATAAATGAGTCTGTTTATTTAAATGACATAATAAGAACAAAGACTGATTCAAGGGCAGAGATAACTTTCAATGATGGAACTGTTGTAAAAATTGCTCCTCGCAGCAGAGTTGATATAAATGAATATTTTACAGATGCTCAGAGTTTTAGAGTTACCCTCAGCATTCCAAGAGGAAAAGCAGGAGCCTCAATCTCAAAGGAAAGTGTTGAAAAGATAAAAGCAGCACCGAAGGCAAACAGATTTGAGATAAAAACACCTATAGCAGTTGCAGGAGTTAGAGGAACAAGTTATATAGTAGCACATTATCCTACATATTCTACTGTAACAGTTATAACAGGAAGGGTTTACTGTTATAATCCTCAGTTTCCTGAAAGAGTTATTGAAGTGGTAGCTGGTCAGAAAACAATTATAAGAGAAGGATCACCACCAGTACCTCCAAGAGCACTTACACCAGGAGAAATGCAAAGAGAGCAGAAGGATATCATTCCAATAGATATTACACAAAAATCAGAAACTCCAGTAACTGAAAAATCTTTGATAGCAGGTATTCTTGAAGAAAAACCTTTATTTACAAACCCTTATTCAGAACTTCAAAGTTTTACTCCACCACCTCACAGGGAAATCACACCTCCAATTACTGAAACCACAAGTATTACACAATCTCTAAGTGTTAATTTTATGCTTTACAGCATTGAATTAACTGCTCCTGGACAGTGGAAAATAAATTACAAAGTAGAGTCAAACAATCCTGTTTTTGTTAAGTATAGAAGAAAAATAGATTCTAACTGGGATAATTGGCAGGATGTAAATTTAACAACTCAGAGAAATATTGATTTTTCAATTAATGTTAATGGCGGCTATGAGATTGAGATAAAGGCAACAGACAGTGCTGGAAATACAAAGGAATGGACTTCATCTATTTCTCCAATATCAGCATCACTTTCAGGGAAAATAGTAACAGATACTTCAGCAAACAGTTCAACAACTGGAAATATTGCAGGAGCATTGACAGTTAACAAAGGCATAGCCAAGCTTACAGCTTCATCTCCTGTTTCTTTTAATTCTAAATTTAAAGCAGGAGGTGGTAACAGCACAGAGGGATACTGGATATTAAAAGGTCCGAGTTATTCTTCATATTTCAGGCTTCTTACACCAAGTTATCTTTTTACAGGAGTTGGTAATTCCACGCTTACAATGGAGTCTGGGGGAATAAAATCAGTAACAACAGGGCCATGGATAGAGGTAAAGGAACTTAGTTTATCTTCTAAATTTATAGGATATCATCACTACTATGATGGCGTTAAAATAGACGAAGTTTCAGGAGGTAACCAGTCTATAGTACTTATCGGAAAAACAGGACAGTTGATTTTACCATCAAGCATAAATGAAACAGTAACATATACAACAGAAAATTACGGAGTTGGTTATATTCCTGATGCTATACAGGATCCATCCATTGTATGGGGCAGTTTTCAGCATAATTCTCAAAGTAGTTTGAAATTAAAGGGATATGCAGGAGGTATTGGAGAGAATTCAAATCCAAATTATGCCATTTATGGATTATACATAGGTTCTGATAACTCCGCAGGAATTATTAAAGGTTCACCATACGGAGTAAATCAAAAATTATATGAAGAAATAAATATCCTTGATATTGAACCAGCTCTCAGTCTTAAAAAGAAGGCAACAGGCTACACTACAATGAATACATGGTCAGACTATATTCAGGGTAGTTATCAGGGATTTTTTACTGGAGGTTCTGGAAATCAAACAATATCATCGCAAGATATAAATACCACATCCTATGGTTTTATTGGTTCAGCCACGCTTTCCCTTAAAAAAGGAAATAATATTGAACCATGGGGAGTTTTTGGAATTGAACTTGGTGGAACACATACTGCACAATCACCTACTGGTTTTAAGCTTGAATTCAGTGGAGATTTATGGGATAACAGGGATGGTTCCACAGTCACTCCAGATTACTGGGTTGGATGGATTACAGATGGAGAAGTTTCATCAGTGAAGATGCAAGGAAATTTTGGAGGAAAATTTATGACTCCAAACCATTATGGAACAATGCAAGGTAAAATGATGGCTGAAAAAAGCTCAGATAAATGGATCGGAATAGTTCTTGGCAATTATGAGCCAGTTATTGAGCTTTCTCATTTAAGCAATATTGTATCAGATGTAAACACAAGCAAGATTTATAAAGATAATTTTTCAGCTACACCATCAAGAATTAATGCCTATTTTGGTGGAGACAGTTTCTGGAGTAGTTCTTCAGCAAGCCTTTATTCCATAGGAAAAATAGTAAACGATTCTAATAATGAGATTGTTTTTTCAGGAAATAAAGGCTATCTATGGTATGCTCCCATCAGCTGGAGTTATGGCTCATATAGATATGCTGGTTCCATAGGTGGAAGATTTGCCCAAAAAACAGACTCCACATATAATATAGCTGCCTATGTTGCAGGAATATACAATGATTCAACAAATAAAGGGATTTTTATCGGTAATCTCTCAACAGATGGCATCTCAAATGTTTTAAATCTTGAAAAGGGATTCTTTCTTGAAGGTGAAAACAAAGTCAAAGCAGTAACAGTTAAAGAAGGTTCAATTCCATCTTTACCTTCTGCAGCATATATATCAAATCTGAGCATTGATACAAATTCATATGGTATTACATTAAATCATAATGAGAGTTATATTATTATGGATACAAACACAAATGACTATACATTTGGAGCAGGACTGATTGGAATGGGAGGAATATATAATACTGCTCCTACAGACTCATGGAGCATAACATATAATGGTAGTTTTGAAGGAGGATTTCAAGGTTCATTCGGTGCTTTGCTAAAAGGAGATCTATGGGGTACTAAAAACTCTGTGGAAAACATAATTGAGGGTAAAACCTATGGATATTTTGTTGATTACATAGGAACTCCTGTAAGAACAGGAATATTTGTTGGTGAAACAACTGGAACCTTTGACCCCACCAACTGGCAGACCATTACTGCTGGTATTGCTCTTGAAACATCTAAATTTCTTCTAATGGCATGCCCAGACGGAACATGCAATACCTCAGGAATAGGATTTACAGAAGAGCAGGAAAAATTAAGAAAACTTAACATTCCTGTAGTTGAAGTTGGAAGGACAAGTTTCAGTGGCTCAGGAAATAATCTTACAGTAAATATGAATGATGTTGTATTTTTCTCAACTCAGACAGGACAAAAGCCAATTGTTTGGTCAACTGCAAATATAAATGGTACATATTCAGGAACACCCACATTAAACTCATCTGTTACCCTCACAGGAAATGCAGGTTCTGTTAATTTTACTCCAACATACTGGTCAAATGGAAACTGGACAGCAACCATCGCAACAGGAACAAATCCTATAAATCTTTCAGGAGGTTCATACTCTGGTTCTGTTCACATGCAGGGAGTAGGAGGAGGTTACTACATCACAACAGAAGAGCACTTCTTTGGCACAGCTTCAGGGATTGTTAAATAGCTAAAGATTTGGAAGCAATCAATTATAAAATATTAGGAATTTTTTATCTCTTTCCAAAGGCTATCCATTTCGCTTAGTGTCATATCTTTTAGAGATTTACCTTTTTGTTGAGCAATTTTTTCAAGGCATTTAAATCTTTTTTCAAACTTACTATTTGTTTTTCTTAAAGCAGTTTCTGGATCAATTTTGAGAAAACGAGCAAGATTTACTATGCTAAACAGTAAATCTCCTATTTCTTCTTCTATTTTTGTTTTCTTTCCTTCTTTTATGGCTTCTTGCACTTCCTTGAGTTCTTCATTAATTTTCTCAATAACCCCATCAACGTTCTCCCAATCAAAACCAACTTTTGCAACCCTTAATTGAATTTTATATGCTTTAAGCAATGAAGGAAGCGATATCGGAATCCCTTCAAGTATTGAACTTCCGAGTTTGCCCTCTTCTTTTTTTCTTTCTTCCCACTGATTTAAAACTTCTTCAGGAGTTTTAAACTCTGCCTCTCCGAATACATGAGGATGCCTTTTAATCATTTTCTGAATGATTGAGTCTATTACATCGTTTATATCAAAATTGCCCTGTTCCTTTGCTATCTGACTGTGAAAAACTATCTGAAGAATTAAATCTCCCAACTCTTCTTTTATAGATTCTGGATCTTTATTTTCAATTGCTTCTATGAGTTCATAGGTTTCTTCAAGAAGATATCTTTTAAGAGTTTCATGATTCTGGAGTCTATCCCATGGACAGCCTTTTTCAGAACGTAGAATTTCCATTATTTCAATAAGTCTATCAAATTTTTCACGCAATTTCATCCTCCAAAATCTTTTCAAAGTTTTTCCATACAGCTTCTTCTTCAGAAAGACTGAATACACTTCTTCCTGTTTCACTGAATTTCATGAAGTCTTTATCAAAAAAAACATAATGGATATTATTAAAATGTTTCAAAAGTTCATGTTCTTCAGAAATATCAATTTCTTTAAAGGCCATGTTTATAATAAGGATCTTCTTTTTAGGAGTTATGCCAAGTTCCTTAGTTAGTTCATTTATCCTTAGAGCAGCTTGAATGCTGCTTTTAGCAGGAGTGCTTACAATAAATAAAAGGTCAATTTTGTTTACAATACCTCTGCTTATATGTTCCATCCCAGCTTCATTATCAACAACTATGTATTTGTATTGTTCTGCAATTTCCTGAAGAATTCTTTTCAAAACATTGTTAATTGCACAATAACATCCGCTGCCTTCAGGCCTTCCCATAACAAGAAGGTCAAATCCTTTGGCTTCTTCAACAATCTTATTTATTTGAATCTCAAGCCATTCATCAAGACTCATGCCTTCAGGTTTATCTTGCAGAGCATTATCCCTCACTGATGCGAGAGTTTCTGTAACTTTAACTGCCAAAAGCTCAGGAAGACAAAAATTGGGATCTGCATCCACAACAAGCACAGGATTTAAGTTTTTGTTCACCAGATACTTTACTGTTAATGCAGCAAGACTGCTTTTACCTACACCCCCTTTCCCTGCAAAAACAATAAAATAACCCATCTTAAAGTGTCCTTACAATGGCTATTAAATCACTGAATTTATCAATTGTAAAATCAGCATTCTTCAGAAACTCTTTTTCTCTGTATCCATATGTAACTGCCACTGTTTTAACTCCTGCTAAAGTTCCTGCTTTAATATCAAGTTCACTGTCTCCAACAACTATTATTTTATCTTTAGAAGTATTAAATTTTCTTATTGTTTCAATGATTGGGACTGCTGATGGTTTTCTTTCAGAAAAAAGATCACTTCCAGCTACAAAATCAAAGTATTCTAAAAGTCCAAGCGTTTCAAGTGTTTTAATGCTCAATTCAGTGAGTTTATTGGAAATTACAACTTTTTTAATTCCCTTCAATTCTTCAAGGGTTTCTCTCACATTAGGATATACTCTGGAAAAATCTGCTATATGTTCTCTGTAGTAGTTTATAAAACACTCAACCATATCCTGAATAGGTAGAGAAAGATTTCTTGATTGCAAAGCTTTTTCTATAAGGCGATTAACGCCTTCTCCAACCATTTTTCTTACTTCCTCTTTTAAAAAACCCTCAATTCCTTTTTTTTGAAAACAGTAGTTCAATGCTTGAGTTATATCCTCGCAGGAATCTACAAGTGTTCCGTCTAAATCAAAGATAATAAGCTCAATGGTCATTTACAATTTTTTAGTATAACATGAGTTCACTTCTTCCTCAAATCATGTTATAATTTTTAAATGGCTCGTGTAGATGCTTTTTTCAAACTAATGCTTGAAAACAAAGCAAGTGATCTTCATCTTGTTGCTGGAAGCCAACCTGTCTTAAGAATTCACGGAGAGCTTGTCAGGGTTCAGTATAAAGTTCTTGATAATGAAGAACTGAGGAAACTTCTTTATGAAATAACACCAGAAGAAAAAATCAAAATATTTGAAGAAACAGGAGATCTTGATTTTGCTCATGAAATAGCAGGAGTTGCCCGTTTTCGTGTTAACTATTTTATGCATAAGGAAGGAATTGGTGCAGCTTTTAGGCACATCCCGAATGAAATAAAAACAATTGATCAGCTTGGTTTACCACCTGTATTAAAAAAATTCGCAATGCTTAAAAAAGGAATTGTTCTTGTCACAGGTCCTACTGGTTCAGGAAAATCCACAACTCTGGCTGCTATTATTGATTATGCAAACAGTAACAGGAAAGAAAGAATAATAACCATTGAAGATCCTATAGAGTTTATACATCCAAATAAAGGATGCGTTATCTCTTACAGGGAAGTAGGTACTCATACAGAAAGCTTTGCAAAAGCTTTAAGAGCTGCTCTTAGAGAAGACCCTGATATAATCTTAGTTGGCGAGATGAGAGACATTGAGACAATTCAGCTTGCCCTTGAAGCTGCAGCAACAGGACATCTTGTATTCAGTACCCTTCATACCTCATCAGCCATTAAAACAGTTGACAGAATTATTGATGTTTTTCCTCCTGAACAGCAGGCACAGGTAAGAACATCTCTAAGTGAGTCTTTGCAGGCAGTTGTTGCTCAGACACTTTTAAAAAAGGCTGATGGTAAGGGAAGAGTTGCAGCATGTGAGATTTTGATTAATACTTATGCTGTTGCAAATCTTATAAGAGAGGGTAAAACCCATCAAATTCTATCAATCATGCAGACAAGCAAAAAAATAGGAATGCAAACAATGGATGATACTTTGCTACAACTTCTTCAAGAAGGCAAAATCACACCAGAAGATGCCTATGAAAGAGCAACAGACAAGCAAAAGTTTGTGAAATTTCTTAAGGAAGTACCTCAAGAAGGTCTTACATGAGGAAACAGGAGTTTGATTATATCCTTGATAAAATTTGTGAAACTTATCCTGAATTGTCAGATATTGTTTTTACAGTTGGAAAACCATTTCAGGTACTTCAATGGGGCGAACTAAAACCTGTAGTGTTGAAAAATGTTCCTATTGACTCTCTTATCCCTTTTCATACAGAAAAAATAGCTTTAATCCTGATGAATAATCAAAAAAGACTTATTGAAAATCTCATAAAAGACGGATACTGTGATTTAAGCTATGCTATACAAAAAGCAAGATTCAGGGTAAATATCTTTTCTCAGAGAGGCAGTTACTCAGTTGTTATGAGAAGGCTTCCTGTGAAGATACCTACAGCTGAAGAACTGCAATTGCCTCCTATAATTAAAGAGATTGCAAAAGAAAGGATGGGTCTTGTTTTAGTTACAGGAGCAACAGGTTCTGGTAAATCCTCAACCCTTGCAGCAATTTTAAATATCATTAATGAGACAAGAGCATGTCATGTAATAACTCTTGAGGATCCTGTTGAGTTTGTTCATTCACATAAAAAATCAACATTTAACCAAAGAGAACTTGGTTTAGACTTCCATAATTTTGCAGATGGACTTAGAGCTGCACTCAGACAAGCTCCTCATGTAATACTTGTTGGAGAAATAAGAGACAGAGAAACCCTTGATATAGCCATTATGGCAGCAGAAACAGGACATCTTGTATTAAGCACACTTCATACCACAGATGCAGGACAAACAATTGGAAGAATAGTTGGAATGTTTCCACCTGATGATGAATCATACATAAGACTCAGGCTTGCAGATACGCTTAAATGGGTTGTGGGACAGAGACTTTTACCAAGAGTTGACAGAGGAAGGATAGTTGTAACAGAAATAATGCGAAAATCTTTAAGAGTACGAGAATTAATTATAAAAGGTGAGACTGCTGATAAAACTTTTTATGATGTAATAGAGACTTCAGAAGCTGTTGGAATGCATACTTTTGACCAATCAATTCTTAAGTGCTACAAAGAAGGTTTAATAACAGAGGAGACAGCAATAGCATTTGCTTCAAGAAGGTCAAAAGTTATTATGGAAATAGATAAAATCAAGGCGCAGAGAGGAGAAAAAACAACAGATATTGAAGGATTAAAGATTGATATTGATTATGATAAAAAATAAAAGGATACATTATGCCAAAAGCTGTCATATGTGAAAACAACAAGGAAATTCAGAAAAATTTATCTGATTATCTAAGGTCATTAGGTTTTGAATGTTTCAGTCCTTCAAATAATGAAGAAGCTTTAGGAATGATTAATCTTGAAGATGTATCTTTAATTATAACTGGAGAAGAATACAGTGAAATAATTAAGGAAACATTGTCTTTCCCAATTTCTCGCAGAAGAGACATTATTGTATTTTTTCTAAGCAGTTCAATATCAACAATGGATAGATTTTCAGCATTTGTTCATGGTGTGGATTTTATTATAAATCTTAAGGATTTAAATAACTTTACTGTAATTTTCAAAAAGGCTTATGCTGAATATCAAAAAACTTACAGACTGTTTAAAGAAGTAATAGCAAAATTGATTCCCTGATTTTGATTCTTTGTAATGCAATTGATATAATAAATTTATGTTTCAAAAGATTTTTATCTCTGTTAGATTTTCCATATTGATAATTTCATTATTTTTTATAGTTAGTTGCGCAACTTTACCAAAGCCTTTACAGGATGTCCCTGCATTAAGAGATGTCTCCTTAAAAGTGGTTAAAGAAAATCCTGATAAATACAATAATGTGTCTCTTTTATGGGGTGGAAGAATCACAAATTGTATCAATACTCAGGATGGAACAGTTTTTGAGATTCTTCATTTACCTCTTGACAGGGAAGGTTATCCAGAAGAAACCGATGTTTCAGAGGGAAGATTTATAGTAAAATCAAAAAATTTTCTTGATTGCGCAGTTTATTCAAAAGGAAGACTGCTAACAGTAGCCGGAAGATTTAAAGGGCTTCAAGAAGGAAAAATTGATACAATGACTTACACTTTTCCTGTTATTGAGGCTCACGCAACATATCTATGGAAAAAAGCGAAATATTACCCCACTTATTACTGGCATCCTTCAATATGGTTTTGGTATGGTTATCCTGGTTTTTGGTTTGAATACGGATATCCTCGGTGGTAGAGTATATTGAGCAAAATTAAAATACTTCCTGAAAGTATTGTAGGGAAAATTTCAGCAGGAGAGGTTGTAGAAAGACCCGCCTCCGTAGTAAAAGAACTGATTGAAAATTCAATAGATGCTGGTGCAAACTCTATATCTGTTTATATAAAGGAATTTGGAATTGCTGAAATAAAAGTAATAGATGATGGAGAAGGAATTCCATCTGATGATGTTATATTAGCATTTCAAAGGCATGCAACAAGTAAGATAAACGATGAAAGAGACCTTCAAAGAATCTCCTCTCTTGGATTCAGAGGCGAAGCCCTTTACTCAATAGCACATGTAAGCAAGTTAAAAATTATTACCCAGTATAAAGATGAAGATACAGGCAAAGAGATTTATCTTATAGGTGGTAAATTAGTATTTCAAAAGCCTGTAGTGACCAAAGGAACAGCAGTAGAGGTTAGAGACCTTTTTTTTAATACACCTGTTAGAAGAAAATTTCTTAAGTCTTCTTACACTGAAAAATCGCATATTATTGAAACAGTCCAGAATTACTGTGTTGCATATCCAGAAATTTCCTTTTCTTTATTTATTGATGACGAAGAAATTTTAAATATAACTCAGGTAAAGAATTCGTATGACAGAATATCACAAATTTTTGGTTTAGAACTCACAGAAAAGCTTAAGTTTAAAACAACTTCAAAAGATAACTATAAAATTGAACTATTTCTTGGTATAGAGGAACTTGTAAGAAAGTCAAAAACCAGACAGTTGATTTTTGTAAATCGGAGACCGGTAAAAGATTTTTCAATTGTTAATGCTGTATATAAAGCTTTTAATATCAAAGAAAATCATCCACAGTTTTTTATTTTTATAAGTCTTCCACCAGAGGATGTAGATTTTAATGTTCATCCTACAAAGAAAGAAGTAAGGTTTCGTGAGCCACAGATAATTCACCAGCTTATTTTCAGAATGGGTGAGCATCAAATTAAATCATCAATGATTGTACAAGAAACTCCTCCATGGAAGACAAATGAAGGTTTGTCTTCAGCAGTTCAGATTCCTTCATTTTATACAGAGTCAATTTTTAACAAAGAAGAAATTTTTCAGTTTTTCAGTCTCGGTGATTCAATCGTTGTGATTCAAAGGGCTGATGGTATTGTCTTTATTGACTTCCATGCAGCTCATGAAAGGGTGAATTTTGAAAAGATTTTAAATAAAATGGATGAACAGATTGTAAGGCTTGCTTTTCCTCATGTTATAAATCTAAATCCGCAAGAGTATGTTTTAATAAAGGAAAATTTACACATTCTTTATGAACTTGGTATTGAAGCTGAAGATTTTGGGAAAAATTCAATAGTAATAAGAGCATTACCTGAAATTATTAAATATGCAGATATAGCAGGAATTATTGAAAGCATCGCAGTAACACTTAAAGAAGGCATAGGTATATCAGATTTTATTGATATAAAAAGAAAAGTTGCAGCAACAATAGCATGTCATAGTTCCTTAAGAGCAAATGAAAAAATTAATTATTTTGAGATTAAATCTTTGTTGCAGGAGCTTGAAAAAACATCTGATCCTGAACACTGTCCTCATGGAAGACCTGTAAAAAAGTTTATATCTATTGATGAGATAAAAAAGTGGTTTTTAAGATAATTCCGTCAAAAAAATGACACAAGGTTTAACTTCTATAAAGCTTTTATCTGTTGAGTATGACAATTTACAATATCTGGCATAAACTATGCTAAATATTTTAAATTTAGAAAAGAACAAAAGGAGGAAGAAGTATGGCAAAAGAAAAAGCTAAAAAATTAGAAGAGGAAGAAGAACAGCCCGATGAAAAAGCTGAAAAACCCAAGAAAAAAACTAAACTTCCGTTGCTGATTATTATTGCTGTAGTAGTTTTGATAGTTGGTGCAGGAGGAGCTTATTTTTTCATGACTGGTAAAGGTACTGAACAGGCCAAAAGCACTGCTCAAAAGGATTCAAAAGATGTCCAGGGTGTAAATTTCTCTCTTGAGCCTTTTGTTGTAAATTTAATGGATCAAGGTGGAACAAAATATCTTAAAATTTCTATACAACTTGAACTTTCTGATGCAAAATTGACTGAACAGGCAAAAAACAAAACACCACAAATAAGGGATGCTATTATAACTCTTTTAACCAATAAAACATCTGATGAATTAATTACTCCCGAGGGCAAACTACTTCTTAAAGATGAGATTAAACAGAGAGTCAGTCAGATTCTTGGGGAAGGTAATGTTATAAATGTTTATCTTACAGATTTTGTAATGCAGTAGCCATGCCAGACGACGAAATTCTATCACAGGATGAGATTGATGCTCTGTTAAAGGGCATTGCAGGAGGAGAGGTTGAGACAGAAACAGCTGAAGCTCCATCTGGAATAAGGCCCTATGATTTTACCTCTCAGGAAAAGATTGTTCGCGGTAAAATGCCTTCTTTGGATATTATTAATGAACGTCTTGCAAGAGGTTTCAGAGTAAGTCTTGCTTCAGACATAAGAAAAATAGTAGATGTGATAAATGTAAATGTAAATATTACAAAGTTCTATGATTTTCTTCGCTCTGTTCCTTTTCCTTCAAGCCTGAACATTATAAAACTTGAACCTCTACGAGGTTTTAGCCTGGTTGTCTTTGATGCACCTATGATTTTTACTCTTATTGAATTTTATTTTGGCGGCTCAGGGAAAGGTTATTATAAACCAGAAGGAAGAGAGTTTACGCCAATTGAGCAGAGAATAATTCACAAAGTTGTTATGATGTTTCTTGAAAACATGGAAGAAGCATGGAAGCCTGTTTTTCAGATAAAGCCTCATTTTATAAGAACAGAGATGAATCCTCAATTTGTCACAATAGTCACACCTGTTGATGTGGTAATTGAAACAGAGTTTACTCTTGAAATAGAAACAAGAGAATGTAAAATTATGGTTTGCATTCCTTACTCTTCAGTAGAACCTATAAAAGAGAAGCTTTACAGTGCCTTTCTTGCAGATAGAGACGAGATGGATATGAAATGGATAGGAAGAATCAAGGCACAAATAAAAAATGCACCAGTGCAGGTTGAAGCTATTTTGGGTAAGGTAACTATAGACTTTAAAACATTACTAGACATTAAATCAGGTGACATTGTTACTCTTCAAAAGAGAATAGATGAAGATGTGGATTTACTTGTAGAAGGCATTCCTAAACTTAAAGGCAAATTGGGAACATTTAAGGGAAATTATGCAATAAAAGTAACAAAGGAGCCATAAAATGGATGAAAAGGAAGTTAAAGAACATTCAAATCAGGAAGAACTTGAAGAAGAGCTTGATATGGCAAAAGCTCTTGAGATGGAAAAAACAATGAAAGCAAAACAGGAAGTTCAGCCGCCTAATATAGATGAATTTACCATTACTGAAGAAAAACCAAAAATAAGAGATATTGATTTTATTCTTGATATTCCCCTTGAACTGACAGTTGTTATCGGAAGAACAAGAATTCTTGTGCAGGAGCTTCTTCAATTAACTCAGGGCTCTGTTGTTGCTCTTGATAAACTTGCAGGTGAACCAATGGAAGTTTATGTTAATGGTAAACTTGTTGGAAGAGGTGAGGTTGTTGTAGTAAATGAAAAGTTTGGCATAAGAATTACAGATATTATAAGCCCTCAGGAAAGAGTCAAACAGCTTGGATGAGAGGATACAATGGAATACCTTAAAGTCCTATTCTCTTTGATTTTTATTATCGTAGCCCTGTATATTGTTTTACGGCTGATGAAAAACAAGATAAATCCCGGGAAGGGCTTTATTCAAATTATTTATTATCAGCCAATAGGTTATAAAAAAGGCATAGGTGTGCTAAAAGCCTTTGATGAATATCTTCTTGTTGGAATATCAGAAAATGGAATTAATATAATAACTAAACTTGATTCTTTAAAAATTAAGGCAATTTTTGAAGAACAGAAAGAGGAGAAAAAATCTATCTGGCAAAGGATATTCAAAGGAGGTTTATTTAGCTGCCTTTTTATTTTATTTCCAACATTTTGCTTTGCTGCACCTCAGGCTACTCAAGGAGGGCTATTCGGTTTTTCTAGTGCTGTTGACATTCTTGTATTTATAACTTTGCTAAGCTTTCTGCCAGCAGTATTGGTCATGATGACATCTTTTACAAGAATTGTTATTGTTCTTTCTTTGCTAAGACAGGCACTTGGAATGCCTTCAGTTCCTCCAAATCAGGTTATAATCGGAGTTGCATTGTTTCTAACACTCTTTATCATGGCTCCAACAGTTGACAAAGTTTACAAAGAAGCTTATGTGCCACTGTCAAAAAAAGAGATAAATATGGAAGAAGCAATAAACAAGGCATCAGTTGCATTTAAAGAGTTCATGTTGAAACAGACAAGAGAAAAAGACCTTGCCTTATTTCTTAAACTTTCAAAAACAGAAGTTAAGCCTGCAACTCCTATGGATTTACCAATGAAAATAGTTGTTCCTGCTTTTGCTCTTGGTGAGCTTAAAAGAGCATTTGAAATCGGATTTTTAATATTTCTTCCTTTTTTGGTTATTGATATTGTTGTGGCAAGCATATTGCTATCAATGGGAATGTTTATGGTACCACCAGTTATGATATCAATGCCTTTTAAGTTATTGCTTTTTGTTTTAGTTGACGGTTGGCAGTTAATTATAGGTTCACTTGCAGGGGGATTTAAATGACAGTAGAATTTTTAAACTACATTTCAAAACAAACCTTTGAAACTATTCTTCTGGTGGGAGGTCCTGTATTGCTTGTAAGTCTTCTTGTTGGTCTTATTATTGGCTTATTTCAGGCAATAACCCAGTTACAGGAAATGACAATAAGTTTTGTTCCGAAGATTATTGCTGTTTTTTTAACATTACTTCTTACAATTCCCTGGATGGTCAATATAATGACGAAATTTACAAGGGGAATTTTTGAAAATCTTCCCATGTATGTTAAATGAACTACTTAGAACTTCTTACAACAAATTTTTACAATTTTATTCCTGTTTTCATAAGGGTTTCCATAATCCTTTTTTTTCTTCCATACATTGGTAGTAGAACTGTTCCTATAATATTTAGATTCTTTTTTGCCCTTTCAGTCTCTCTTGCTATAATGCCACTGATTCCTGTAAAAGAGGAAAATTTGTTTTTATCTTTGTTTAATGCTGTGGTTTTTGCAATGGCAATAGGTCTTATGGTAAGGGTTATTATCGCTGCAGTTGAGATAGCTTCTCAATGGATGAGCATGCAGATCGGTTTTACTATTGCAAATGTTTTTAATCCTCAATTTGGCGAACTTATGGGTCCGATAAGTATTTTTTATGAAATGTTCACAATTGCTCTTTTTTTCTCCTTAGATTTACATTTAAGTTTTGTTGAAATGATGGTTAAGAGTTTTGAATTTCCTGCAAAATTTTCTTTTTCAGGAAATATAATATCCTTTTCCTATATTATGTTCCCTCTTGCCTTCAAACTCGCAGCACCTGTTTTAGTTGTTCAGGTTCTTATGAATATAGGACTTGGATTTTTATCAAGGATTATGCCTCAAGCAAATGTTTTCTTTGTTGGATTTCCTCTTTTGCTTGCTACAGGCATTGTGATTATGTGGCTTAGTATTCCTATTTTTACAATGGTTCTTTCAAAGGCATTTATAAATCTTAAAGACGCTTTAATTGGTCTGTTGAGGTAAAATATGCCAGAGGAACTTCAGGAAAGAACTGAACAGGCTACCCCGCGAAGGCGAGAAAAAGCTCGTCAAAAGGGTGAAGTTCCCAGAAGTAGAGAACTTACTGGTATCATAGGAACTTGGATGATTTTCCTTTATTTTGTTTTTTCTGGCACATTTTTATTCTCAATAATGCAACATATGAAAGAAGCATTTATAAGAGTTAAAAATCCAGAGTTTGCTGCAGGTGCTATATTTGCAATAATTAAAGAAGAAATAAAATGGTATATTATCCAATTCCTTCCAATTGGTGGAGTTCTTGTTTTTGGAGCTTTACTTGTTCACTTTATTCAAACAGGTTTTCTTTTTACAGGAGCAACACTGGTTCCTGATATATCAAAGATAAGTCCATTAAAAGGAATAAAAAGGCTTTTTTCTCTGAATGCTTTATTTGAAACAGTAAAGGGCATTTTAAAATTGGTTGCACTTGGCATGGTCATATATTTTATTCTTAAAAAAGATGTCAATACTCTGCCACTTTTAATTGATATGGATGTAAGAAGTATCGCAGATATTTCATTTCAAAAGATTTATCAACTCATACTTGCATGCCTTATAATGCTCACTGTGTTTGCAGGTATAGATTTTGCATATCAGAGATGGCAGTATGATAGAAACTTAAGAATGACAAAACAGGAAATAAAAGAAGAATTCAAAGAAACAGAAGGTTCACCGATGTTAAGGGCAAGAATAAGAAGTTTACAAAGAGAGATGGCTCGTAAAAGAATGATGCAGGAAGTTCCAAAGGCTGATGTTGTTATTACAAATCCTTTACATCTTGCTGTTTGCATAAAATATGACTCAAAAAACATGAATGCGCCTCAAGTTATTGCAAAGGGAGCAAATATTCTTGCTGAAAGAATAAAAGAGATAGCAAGATTTGCAGGAGTACCCATATATGAAAACAAACCTCTCGCAAGGGCTTTGTATAGAATTCCTGTTGGACAAGAAATTCCTGAAGCACTCTATAAAGCTGTAGCTACCATTTTAGCTACTGTTTATAAGATTAAAGGAAGGCAGATCGCATGAATATTATGAATTATATAAGAAGTGATGTGCTTGTTGCTCTTGGAATAATTCTTATTCTGATATTCATGATTGTTCCTATCCCTCCTTTTTTGCTTGATTTATCCCTTACAATGAGCATAACTATTTCAATTTTAATTATTCTGGTAGCCTCCTATGTAAGAAAACCTCTTGATTTTTCTGTATTTCCTTCTGTTTTATTAATTGCTACACTTATGAGGCTTTCCCTCAACATTGCATCAACTCGTCTTATTCTAACAAGAGGTGAGCTTGGTACAGAAGCAGCAGGTAAGGTTATAAAAGCATTTGGGGAGTTTGTTGTAAGTGGAAACTTTGTTGTTGGTCTGATAGTTTTTTTAATTCTTATAATTATTAACTTTATAGTAATAACCAAAGGAGCAGGAAGAATTGCAGAAGTATCTGCTCGTTTCACCCTTGATGCAATGCCAGGTAAACAGATGAGCATTGATGCAGATTTAAATGCAGGACTTATTGATGAAAAGGAAGCAAGACGTCGAAGAGAAGAAATAAGTAGAGAGGCAGACTTTTATGGAGCAATGGACGGTGCAAGTAAATTTATCAGAGGAGATGCGATTGCTGCAATAATAATTATGATTATAAACATTATTGGAGGTATACTTATTGGCGTTCTTCAAAAAGGCATGACAATTGGAGATGCTGTTCAGACTTATGTAATACTTACAATCGGTGATGGACTGGCTGCGCAGGTTCCTGCTCTTATTACATCAACTGCAGCAGGAATAGTTGTTAGCAGGGCAGCAACAGAATCAAATCTTGGACAGGATATACTTCAGCAGCTTTTTAAAAATCCTAAAACTCTTGCTACAGCATCTGGAGTCCTTCTTTTACTTGGATTGATTCCAGGATTGCCTCACCTTCCTTTTATAATTATAGCTATAGTATCTGGTGCAATTGCCTATTTAATGATAAGTAAGGGAAAAAAAGAAAAGGAAGCTCTTCCTCCTCCAGCTACAGAGGAAAAACCAGTTTCAATGGAAGCTCAACTTGAAAGTCTTCTTAGGGTTGACCCAATTTCTCTTGAGATTGGCTATAATCTTATCTCTCTTGTTGAGGGAGAAAGTGCTCTTGTAGAAAGAATTCGATCACTAAGAAAACAGATTGCAATGGAAATGGGTTATATTATTCCGTCCATACATATAAAAGATAATTTAATGCTCAAACCTTCTCAATATAGCATTCTTATAAAGGGAGTTGAGATAGCAACTTCTGAAATAATTCCAGGAAGATTTCTTGCAATAGGTGCTCGTCTTGCTCAGGACATTGATGGAATTCCTACAAAAGACCCTG
This sequence comes from uncultured Thermodesulfovibrio sp., assembly GCA_964614465.1. GTDB lineage: Bacteria > Nitrospirota > Thermodesulfovibrionia > Thermodesulfovibrionales > Thermodesulfovibrionaceae > Thermodesulfovibrio. The sequence goes on along the minus strand of CAZTLF010000006.1, from coordinate 24,324 downwards.
CTTTTGGAGTAGATGCATTGTGGATTGAGGAAAAAGATGTTTCAAAGGCACAGATGTTAGGATTTACTGTTGTTGATGCTCCATCAGTTATAGTTACACATCTAAGAGAAATTCTTAAAAATTATGGTTATGAATTACTTGGGAAACAGGAAACCCAGAGATTACTTGATAATCTTGCCAAAACTCATCCAAGAGTTGTTGATGATTTGATTCCAAATCTTTTAACGCTTTCTCAGGTACAGAAAGTTCTTCAAAATCTTTTAAGGGAGAGAGTATCAATAAAAGATTTGCAGACAATACTTGAAACTCTCGCAGAGTATGGAAGTATAACCAAAGACCCTGACATTTTAACAGAACATGTTAGACAGGCACTGTCAAGAAGAATAACAAAAAGTGTTCAAAATCCTGACGGTTCTATCTCTGCAATTCTTTTTGACCCGTCTCTTGAGAGAACATTTGTTGAGTCTTTACAGTCAACACCTCAGGGTATAAATTTTGCTGTAGATCCATTGTTAATGGAAAGAACTATTGAAAATGTAAAAAGAATGACTGATGAGGCAACAATAAAAGGTTATCAGCCTGTTTTGATATGTTCGCAATCAATAAGAAGATTTATAAAGAGAGCAATTGAAAGAGTTGTTCCTTCTTTGCCTGTCCTTTCACCACAGGAGGTATCCTCTGGAGTAAAAATACTCATGTTGGGCACATTAAAACTTAATTAGGAGGAAAAGGATGAAAATAAAAAAGTTTCATGGTAGAAGCTTTAAAGAAGTTCTAGAAACAGTTAAAAAAGAGATGGGACCGAATGCTGTGATTTTATCAACTTCCTCTAAAAAAGAGCCTCTTTCAAATAGCTCTTTTATAGAAATTACTGCTGCCATAGATGATACAGAAGAACTGACTGCTCATGAAGTATTAGAACACAGACTGCAGAATGAAGACTCATGGAAAATTGACTATGAAGTATTTAAACAAATAGAAAAGCTTAAAACTGAAGTAAGTCTTTTAAGAGAAAGTGTTACAAAACTATTTCCTTCACTTGATGATATTTCCAAAAGAGGAATTTATAATTTTCTAATAAAAAATAACATTGAGCCATATCTTGCATTAATGCTTCTGGAAAAAGCTAAGGATATGAATGAATTAAGAATAGCTATTGAAAATGAATTGAAAACCTGCAGGAATAATTTTGATGAAGAAAAAGGATACATTTTTTATGGACTTCCTGGAGTTGGAAAAACAACTACAATTTTTAAAATAGGACAAAGTTTAAAAGACAACAACAAGAAAATGATGATTATTTCTCTTGACCACAGAATCTCATCTGTGGCTTATATAAAAGAAATAGCATTAAAGTTAAAATGTGAGGCAAAATTTATAAATAAACCAAAGGAACTCTATAAAACTATGCATAAAGAAATTGATAGAAAAAGTTTACTTATTGATACTCCAGGAGATGTGAACATAAGCCTTGCTGGAGAACTTAAAAATCTGCTGAAGGATATGCCTATAAAAAAATGCCTTATCATGGATGCATCAATGTCAATGCAATCAAGCTTCAAGATATTAAAAACAATAGATACAGCTTCAGTTGATTGCATAGGTTTTAGTAAAATTGATTTAGCACAAACTTATGGGAATTTATATAATCTGTCAGTTTTATCAGGCAAACCTGTAAGTTTTATTACTTCCGGGACATATGGAGAGCCTCAATTTAAAGTCTTACCACCTGATACAATAACGAATCTCATTGTAGGAGGAGTATGTGAGAACTAATATCACGAGAATCGTAACTGTTTCAAGCGGGAAAGGAGGTGTTGGAAAAACCAATTTTGTAACAAATATTGCACTTATACTCATAAACATGCAGAAGAAAGTGCTTCTAATGGACGCTGATGTTGGTTTAAGCAACATTGATATAATATTTGGAATAGCACCAAAATATAACATAAAACATTTACTTTCTGGTGAAAAATCAATAAAAGATATTATTGTTAAAACTTCTGAAGGAATTGATATTATTCCAGCCAGTTCTGGAATAAGAGAACTTACTCAACTTACATCTATTCATAAAATGAAAATTATTGAAGAGCTTGAAAGTATTGATAATGATTATGATATATTTCTTATTGATACAGGAGCTGGTATTTCAGATAATGTAACTTTTTTCTGTTCTGCTGCTCATGACAATATTGTAATTGTTACTCCTGAACCAACTTCAATTGCAGATGCTTATGCATTGATTAAGGTGCTTTATAAAGAATATGAAGAAAGGAATTTTCGTATAGTTGTGAATAATACTAAAAATCATAAAGAGGCTAAAAAAACCTTCAGAAAACTTTCAATGGTTGCTGAAAGATTTCTTGGAATAACCCTTGATTGGCTTGGAGATCTTCCATACGATGAAAAAATAAAGGAAGCTGTTATTGCTCAAAAGCCTTATATAACTCTTTATCCAACATCCGATTTTTCAAAAAAGCTTATTGAGATTGCAAAGCAGCTTCTTAAAAAAGATGTGAATTTGTTAAAAGGTGGAATGCAGTTTTTTCTAAAAAAACACTAACTGAATAATTTTATGGTTTATTCTGAAGATGATAAAGAGAGCCTTATTAGACAGTTTTTGCCAAAAATAAAGCATCATGCTTTAAGATACCATCATATTGTTCAATCTGTTCTAGAATTAGATGATCTAATTTCTGCAGGGATAAAAGGATTGCTTGAAGCATTAAACAAATACAATCCCTCATTAAATATTCCACTTATTTCTTTTATAGATTACAGAATAAGAGGTGCTATAGTTGATGAAATTCGTTCACTGGATGTTTTTTCAAAAGAATTTCGTAAGAAAGTAGAAAATGTAAAAAAAACTTACAAAAGCTTAAAAAACTCTGGCAAAGATCCAACAGATGAAGAAATAGCTGCTTCTTTGAACATCACCCAAAAGGAATTGCAGGAAGTTTATCAGAGCATAACAGCTTCTGAGATAATAAGTTTGGATAATTTTGTAATTACAAAAAATGGAGATAAGTTAAATCTTCTTGATATTATTTCAGATGAAAAGAATATCTTTGAAGATATAAAATTTCGTGAACTAAAGCAAAAACTATCTTCTGCCATAGAAAAACTTTCCGAAACTGAAAAGCTTGTTATATCCCTCTACTATTATGAAGAGTTGAATATGAAGGAAATTGCTCAGGTTTTGGGAATTTCTTTATCCAGAGTAAGTCAGATTCATGGTAAAACTTTGTTAAAGCTCAAAAATTTTCTTTTAGAGGAAGCTGATTAATCAAAAAAATTTTGTATAATATATTAATTGTTTCTGGAGGTTTAATAATGAAAAATATAAAGCAATTGGTTCTTAAACTTCTTCATAACCCAGACTCTTCATCACGCAGAAAAGCAGCAGAAGAACTTGCCTTGACTGATGAAAGAGCCATTTATCCGTTAATTAAAGCATTAAGAGATGAAAATACAGCTGTTCAGGAGGCAGCAACACAGTCTCTTATATTTATTGGAAAAGGAGATCCCTCCTACTTTTTAATAAATCCAGGTGAAGTTGTTACATATATGGTTATTCCTCTTTTAAGAGAGGAAGATGCATATTTGAGAAATACAGCGATTCTAATAATTAAAGAAATCGGCCATAGGGCTCCTGAACTTCTCTATAAACTTCTTAAAGATAAAGACCCTGATATCAGAAAGTTTTCGCTTGATTTAATGGCAGATATTAAAAAGGGATTCGATGCTTCAAAAATAATACCTTTTCTTAAAGATCCAAATGGCAATGTTAGAGCTGCCGCTGCCCATGCATTAGGAGAAATAGGATATAAAGAAGCAATTCCTGCTCTTACAGAAGGATTGAAGGATGAAGAATGGGTTGTTTTTTATGTTTTACAGTCGCTTGCTCAACTAAAGGCAGAAGAAGCCGCAGAGCAAATAGGAGAAATCCTTTTAAACACAGAATCAATTTTAATTAAAGCAGAAGCAATAGAAACTTTGGGTAAAATAGGAACTGAAAAAGTTATAGAACCTCTTTTAAAATATTTTCCTGTTGCAACCAGAGATGAAAAGCAACAGATAGTTAAATCGCTAATAAGAATGGATATAATTCCAGACGGACAGGATTTGAAAGAAGAGATTCTTTCTATTTTTAAAGAACAAGAATGGGAAGAAAAATTAATAGCTTTAAAGGGTATAAAATTAACAAATCTTATAGAAGCAGTTCCTTTTATTGTAGAAGAAGCTGGGAGGCTTGACCCGAGTTGTTTTGATTACGATGAAAAAATTCAGGCTTTGGAAGAAACATTGCTTTCTATAGACTCAGAAGATGAGCTCATATCAATGATTGAAAAGAATAAACTCAAATATAGGGCTAAAGCATTTGTTATAAAGGTACTTGGTAAATTGAAAAGTAATAAAGCAGTTCCGATTCTTATAAAACTCCTTGAAGATCTAAAAAGAGACATAAGAATTGCTTCTGCAAAAGCACTTGGTGAGATTGGTGGCATAGAAGTTATACAGCCTCTTATAAAAAAGTCTACAGAGGATCAGGACGCAAATGTGCGAAAAGCTGCAATAGAAGCCTTAGGAATGATAAGAGCTTATGATGCTTATGAGCCTCTTTTAAATTTACTTGACAGAGAAATATATCCAGATATTATTGAAGTCATTGTATCATCTCTTATCTCAATAGATCAGGAAAGGTTTTTAAAGAATTTGAACTCTTATAAAAGAGAAGTAAAACAGGCTCTGGCAGAACTGACTTATTCATTTGATATTTTAAATATGCTTGTGCAGTGTGAAGACAAAGAAGTAAAAAGAGCAGCTTTATATGCACTTGGAAGGATTGCTACAGAGCAGGCTATATCTAAAATTCTTGAATTTATTAAATCTGAGGATAAAGAATTGAAAAAAACAGCTATTTTAGCATTAGGAGAAGCTAATTTTTGCTCTGATGAACTATGGGAATGCATTAAAGATGAAGACCCGTGGATAAGATACTATGCTTTAAAATCGATTTCTAAAGCCTGTGATCCGGAATTCTTTCCTGAAAAAATCAAGACTCTTTTAGATGACCCTTTCCCTCCTGTTGTAATTGCTGCTGTAGAAGCTTTATCAGAGATAGCTACTTCTAAAGTTTACGATATTCTCATATCTAAAAAAAATCATCCTGACAAAGAAGTCAGAGAAAAAATACAGGAGGTTTTACAAAAAATATGACCATGATGAGCGCTTCCTCTTCTGTAGCAATAAACGATGAAGTTTTCAAACAGTTGAGGGATTTTATATACGAAAAAACAGGTATCTATGTACCTGATAACAAAAAATATTTTCTTGAAAATAGATTGAGCAGAATTTTAAGAGAAAAAAATTTACGGAATTTTGAAGACTATCTTTATTTTTTAAAATACAGTGCAAATAAACATGACATAGCAAAGCTTTTTGATGCTATTACAACAAATGAAACATTTTTTTTCAGAGAGCCTCATCAATTTGAAATGTTTGCTAAAAGTCTTATTCCGCAGATTATAAAAGAAAATACCCAGATGGGTAGAAAGGATATAAAGATATGGTCTGCTGCTTGTTCTACAGGAGAGGAGCCCTATACAATTGCGATGATTTTATATGATTTACCTGAATTAGTCTCATTTAAAAAGGAAATATATGCTTCTGATATAAGTGAAGGCGTTCTTATGTCAGCAAGAAGGGCTATTTACGGCTCTTATTCTGTAAGAAACATTCCACCTCAGTATATGGCAAAATATTTTAAAGACAGTGGGGGAATGTATGTTCTTTCTGATACTATAAAACAAATGGTAAATTTTTTGAATATAAATTTAATAGATGAAAGAGAAGTAAAACAACTTAAAGGATTAGATGTTGTATTTTGCAGGAATGTGCTAATTTATTTTGACGATAAGGCAAAGAAAAAAGCTGTTTCACTTATTTATGATGTTTTAAGATCAAAGGGTTATCTTATTGTGGGAACTTCAGAGAGTCTTCATAATATTACAAGAGCCTTTCGGCCTATGGTTATAAATAAAGTTGTTGTATATCAAAAAGTTTAACAGGAGGAGATTATGAAAGTTCTTGTAGTAGATGATGATAAAACAACAAGAAAGATGATATCTCTGATTCTTAAAACCAAAGGATATGAGGTTGTAACAGCTGAAAATGGTATAGAGGCATTGCAGAAGCTTGGACTTGAGAAAATAAATTTGATTCTTACGGATATGAATATGCCCTACATGGATGGAATAGAATTTATAAAACAGGTAAGGGCAAACCCTGATATATCCAGTATTCCTATTGTTATGATAACAACAGAGGCTGATGAAGATGAAAAAAGAAGAGCCTATGAAGCAGGAGTTGATGACTATCTTGTAAAACCTACAAATGCTGAACAGATTAGCGAAAGCATGAAAAAGATAGTGAAAAAATTTTTTAATAAATAAAAGGGGGTAATATAATGTTTAATTATAAAATCAAAGTTCTGGTAGTTGATGATTTTCCAACAATGCGTAGAATTGTAAAAAATCTTCTTAAACAACTTGGCTTTGAAAACATTGATGAAGCAGAAAACGGAGAGGATGCTTTAAGAAAGCTACGTAATACAGAATACGGACTTGTAGTTTCAGACTGGAACATGCCTGTTATGGAAGGGTTAGAACTTTTAAAGCAAATTAGGAGTGATCCTGCTTTAAAAGATATACCTTTTTTAATGGTAACTGCTGAGGCTGAAAAGGAGAAAGTTATTGAAGCAATAAAAGCAGGAGTTGACAATTATATAGTAAAACCCTTTACAGGAGAAGTTTTGAAGGAAAAACTTGAAAAGATTGCTCAGAAAAAGCCATCTCTTAAAGGAGGACAGTAATGGCAGATGAGATGGATGAAATAATAAATGAATTTATTGTTGAAGCAGAAGAAATTCTTGAACAACTTGATCCTCTTTTTGTGGAATTTGAACAGACGCAGGATGCTGAAATTATCAATGAAATATTCAGAGGAATGCATACTCTCAAAGGAGCAGCTGGATTTCTTGGATTTCAAAATGTTGTTGATGTTGCCCACAGAGCAGAAACGATTTTGAAAAAGGTAAGAGAAGGTGAAATTCCAATTTCTGCTGAAATAACTGATGCTATTTTAAAAGCTGTAGATACATTGAGAATTCTAATTTCACATATTAAAGCAAAGGAAGAAGTAACAGAAAATATTCAGCCAGTTTTGGATTTACTTGATAAAGCTCTTGAAAAAGCTTCTGAGCAAAGACCTGAAAAAACAGAGGAGATTGAACAAAAGATTGAAAAGGCTGAGACTGAGGAAATTGAGGCTAAACCTTCAAAACCTGAAGAAGTTTTGACTCAAGTTCCTAAAGAAAAAGAAGTTGCTACATTAAGGGTTGATGTTGAAAAAATAGACAAAGTAATGGACCTTGCAGGAGAGATAGTTCTTGCTCGTAATAGACTACTTAATCTGTCAAATAAACTTGAAGCAAGGTATGCAGGAGATGAACACATAGAAGGGCTTTTGGAAACCACTGCATTTCTTGACAGAGTTACCTCAGACTTGCAACTTGCTGTAATGAAAATGAGAATGCAACCTCTTCAAAAAGTTTTTGTAAAGTTTCCAAGAATGGTAAGAGACCTTGCAAGAACACTTGGTAAAGAAGTTGATCTTGAGATTATTGGTGAGGATACAGAGGTTGATAAATCAGTTATTGAACACATAGGTGATCCGCTTGTTCATATAATAAGAAATTCAATAGATCATGGAATAGAGTTTCCAGAAGAAAGACTCTCAAAGGGTAAACCTTCAAAAGGAAAAATTGTCATAAATGCTTATCAGAAAGGAACTCAAATTGTGATTGATATATCTGATGATGGAAAAGGCATAGATTATGAAGCTGTTAAGGCAAAAGCAATTACAAAAGGGCTTATTACTCTTGAAGAAGCTGAAAAGATGTCTGAAGAAGCAATAATAAATTTAATTTTTTTACCAGGTTTTTCTACAAAGGATACATCAACAGAGTTGAGTGGCAGAGGAGTTGGAATGGATGTTGTTAGATCCAATGTTGCGAAACTCAATGGATATGTGGAAATCTTTACAGAAAAAGACAGAGGAACAAACTTCAGAATAAGCTTACCTCTTACATTAGCTATAATTCAGGCTATGATGGTTCAGGTTGGAGATGAGATTTATGCTATACCTCAGTCAATGATTGAAGAAACATTAAGGATAGGTATTGATGAAATTAAAGAAGTAACAGGACAGAGGGTTCTTACAATAAGAGAAAGAGTTTTACCACTTTTCTTGCTTAATGAGATTCTTGCAACTTCTGGTGGAACTGAAAATGACAAGAAGTATATTCTTGTAGCAAGTGTAGGAGATAAAAGATTCTGTATCTCTGTAGACTCTGTTATTGGTCAGGAAGAGATTGTCATAAAGAGTATAAATGGAATAGATTCCGAAGAATGCGGGATAATGGGGGCTACAATCACAGGAGATGGCAATGTTGTTTTAATTCTTGACCTTGCTGTGCTTTCAAGAAAAGTTTTAACAGCAAAATAAATTCATAGGAGTGTGAAAATGAAACAGTATATTGGTTTCATTCTTGAGAAGAACGAATACACTGTTCCTATTCTTAAGGTGCAGGAAATCATTAAACTGCCCCAAATTACAAAAATGCCTGGAGTACCTTATTATATTGAAGGAGTCACAAATCTTCGCGATAAAGTAATTCCTATTGTGAATTTGAAAAGAATCCTTGGTATTCCTGAAGAAAAAAATGGTAGCAAAGTAATTGTTGTTTCCTCAGGCAAGATAACATTTGGTGCATTAGTTGATGACATTACTGGTGTGATAAATATAGACGAAACAACTGTTGAACCTGCTGAAGAGTTTATGCAGTATGGGCAAAACCAAGTAGAAGGAGTTGCTCGCTTAGATGATAGATTGATTGTTTTACTGGATACAAAAAAATTAATTCCTTCTGAAGACCAGAGTCTTTTTGAAGAAGAAATAGTAGAAATTCACGATGAAGGTAACAAGGTTGAGGTAGTTAAAAAACTTAGTGGAATAGGTGGAGAAATGACGGTCCGAGAAATAGTTGATCCAGTAAAGTTTTATGAGGAGAAAGGTGTCTCTAAGGAGGACCCAAGATATATTCTTCTTGAGGAAATAACCAATTTCATGAACATGGTTGCACATGGAGATTATGAACAAGCAAATAAAATAATGAATAATATAATTCAAAAAAGCCAAAGTGATTTATTTAAAGAAGTAGGAAAAGTCGCAAGAAAACTACATGATTCTTTAAAGAGTTTCAGAGAAGCACTTGATCCAAAACTAAAGGAAATAGCCACTGAACGAATGCCAAGAGCAGTTGATCAGCTACAGATGGTTATTGATAAAACAGAGGAGGCAGCTAATACAACAATGGAAATTGTTGAAAAATATATTTTAAAAATGGATGATGTCGCAAATCATATAAGACAGATTCAAGGTCCTTCTGAAAGTATAGAATTTCTCCGGGATTTCAAAAACTCTCTTGAAGATGACTTAACAAAAATCCTTACCACGCAATCATTTCAGGATTTAACAGGCCAGGTTCTCAAAAAGGTAATTACTCTCGTAGGTGATCTTGAGGTAGAGCTTATTCGTCTTATAACCAATTTTGGATTAAAGATTGAGGAAAAAGAAATGGTGAAAAAAGAAGTTGAAAAAGTTTCACAGGAAGATGTGGATGAGCTTCTTAAAGAATTTGGTTTTTAAGGGGTATATATGATTAAAGTTTTAGTTGTAGATGACTCAGCCTTTATGAGAAAAGCAATAACTTCAATGCTTCAGGAAGACCCTGAAATAAAAGTAATTGGAACAGCAAGAGATGGAGTTGAGGCTATTCAGATGGTTCAAGAACTTAAACCAGACATTGTAACAATGGATGTTGAAATGCCAAGAATGGATGGCATAACTGCTTTGAAGGAGATAATGAATAAATGTCCTGTTCCTGTAGTCATGGTAAGTTCTCTTACAACCGAAGGTGCTAAGGTAACTCTTGAAGCACTTGAATTTGGTGCAATTGATTTTATTCCTAAAAATCTTGCCGAGCTTTCAGTGAATATTATCAAAATTAAAGGGATGCTAATTGATAAAATTAAAACAATTGGCAGGAGAGGAGTTGTAAAAAGAAAGCCTATAGTTAAAGCTACTGAAACAAAAGTTGAAGTCCCTAAGATTGAAATACCAAAGACAAGGATTACAACAGAAAGAAAAGTTGGAATTGTATCTATAGGCACATCTACAGGAGGTCCTAAGGCTCTTCAGGAAATTATTCCAAAACTGCCAAAAGACTTTCCAGTGCCTATTGTAATTGCCCAGCACATGCCCCCTAACTTTACAAAACCTTTTGCTGAAAGACTTGACCAGTTGAGTCAGCTTTCAGTAAAAGAGGCTGAAGAGGGTGAAACTGTAAAACCCGGGACTGTATATATAGCTCCTGGAAGAGGACATATGAGACTTAAAAGGAGAGGAATTGAGACTTCTGTTTCTGTTTCAGAAGATAAAGAAGAGTTTATATATCGTCCAAGTGTTGATGTTTTAATGTTATCTGTAGCAGAGTGTTTCCCAGGCAGGAGTCTCGGAGTAATACTCACAGGAATGGGTAATGATGGAACAAAGGGATGCAGAAAAATAAAGGAAACAGGTGGAAGAATATTTGCTCAAAATGAAGAAACTTGTATAGTATATGGTATGCCTCGTGCTGTTGTTGAAGCAGGAATAGCTGATAAAGTTATCCCTCTTGAAGAAATGGCAGGAGAAATAATAAACGCTGTATAGGAGATATTTTTGCAGGAAGAAATAATAGAAAGAATAATTTTAAGAACGGTTGATATCCCTTCTTTACCTCCTATTGCCATGAAAGTTATGAATCTTATTCAGGATAATTATGCATCTTTAAAGGCTCTTGAGGAAATAATCTCTCGTGATCAGGGATTTGCAACAAGACTTTTAAGAATAGCAAACTCTCCTTATTATGGCCGTGACAGAAAAATTGAGGATATCCCTCAGGCATTACTACTTATCGGGTTTGAAACTCTTAAATCACTTGTTATTGCAACCTCATTAAGAGATTTACACAGACGTTTTGGAATATTTGAACAAAGACTATGGGAACACAGTCTTGGAGTAGCTCTTTGTTCAAGTTTACTGGCTATGGTAACTCATATGGCAACTACAGATGAGGCTTTAGTCTGTGGGTTAATTCATGATGTTGGTAAAACAGTTATAAACAATGCCATGCCAGAACTATATACTCAAATATATGAAAAGATGCGTAAGGAAAAACGCCAATTAATAGAAATTGAAGAAGAAACACTTAGATTTAATCACACAGTCATAGGTAACCTTATTGCAAAAAAGTGGAAACTTCCCGAAAAATTAGAAATGGTAATAACACATCATCATACATATCCATATCCAGATTATGAAGACCAAGCATTTGCTGATATATGTAATATTGTAAGAGTTGCAGACCAGATATGTCTTAATCTTGGAATAGGTTTAAAAGAGCCTTTTACAACTAAAGTAGATTATGAATCTCTTGGTATAACAGAAGATACACTAAATGAGCTTGTAGGATTATTTAAAATAAAATTTGAAAAACAGAAAGAATTTTTACTAAGTTAAATGACTGCAGAAGAAAGAATAGATCCATTAGGTCCTTACAGAGAAATTAGACCTATAAAAGAAGGTTCTGTTTTTGCAAAGTATAGAGTTAGGAAAAAACTTAAGAAGCCAGAAAAAAAACATGAAGAAGAAACCTCATCCTCTGAAAGAGGATCTTCAGAACACAGAATAGATATAGAAGCATAAAACTCCATTTAGGAAAAATTTTCCTACCGCAATAGATTCCATTTTAAAGGAATATAGATAAAACTCAACCACTTTATATTGGCATAACTGTTGCATCAATGTTTTCAGGAAAGGGCAGAGATGTATAAAGGAATATACATAACAATGACTGGAATGAGCATGAGAGAAAATGAACTTTCTGCTATTTCTAACAATCTTGCTAATATCAATACAACAGGTTATAAAAAGCAGAGCTTTGCAAGCAGGCTTTATCCACTCCTTTCAGGTAGACCTTCTCAGCCAAATGTTGTATATAAAGATGCAAGAGCTCAAACCTACTTTGGTGCTCAATACATTGATACATCTCAGGGTGCTTTAAAACAAACTCATAATCCCTTTGACATTGGAATTCAGGGAGAAGGATTTTTTGCTGTAAGACAGGGCAACAAAATTTTATATACCAGAGAAGGGTCATTTACGAGAGATAAGGATAACTATCTTGTAACACAAACAGGCTTAAGAGTTCTTGATGAAGATAATAACCCAATAATAATAGATGGAACAAAAATAGAGTATGGTAAAGATGGAAGCATCTTAGTTGATGGAAATCCTGTTGGACGAATTAAACTTGTAAAACTGAATAATCTCAGACATGTTGGACAGTCTCTTTATGAAGGAATAGAAACGGGGCGAGCAAATGGCCAGATTTTACAAGGCTGGATAGAGAGTTCAAATGTAAATCCAATGAGTGAAATGGTTCAGATGATTCAGGCTATAAGAAATTTTGATCTTACCCAGAGGGTAACAACCAATTTTTCTGAGCTTGCTCAGAGAGCTGTAAGTGAAATTGCAAGAATATAAAGGAGGTAAAGTATGTTAAGATCACTTTTTACAGCGTCAACAGGCATGTATGCACAGCAGCTAAATTTAGATGTTATTTCACACAATCTTGCAAATGTTAATACAACAGGATTCAAAAAAGGAAGAGCAGAGTTTCAGGATTTGATTTACCAGAATGTTATTAACCCCGGAGCTCCATCTGATGATGGAACTCAGTATCCTTCTGGAATTCAGATTGGTCTTGGTGTAAGACCTATTGCTGTAGCAAAATTTTTTACTCCTGGTGATCTTATAAATACAGGTAATGATCTTGATTTAGCAATTGATGGAGATGGATTTTTTCAGGTAACTCTTCCAGATGGAACAATTGCTTATACAAGGGCAGGAAACTTTAGAATTGATAAAGATGGAAGAATTGTAACAAATGACGGATATCCAATTGAACCAGGAATTACAGTACCCTCTGATGCAACAAAAATAACATTCGGGGCTGATGGAACTGTTACAGTGCTACAACCAGGAACAGTTGCACCTGTCCAGATTGGAACAATTGAACTTGCAAGATTTATAAATCCCGGTGGACTACAAGCAATTGGTAGAAATCTTTTTCTTGAAACAGATGCATCGGGTACTCCAACAACAGGAACTCCTGGAACAGAAGGAAGAGGAAAAATTGTGCAGGGTTTTCTGGAGATGTCAAATGTAAACATTGTTGAAGAGCTTGCTAATATGATAATTGCTCAAAGAGCTTTTGACATTAACTCCAAGGCAGTACAGACATCTGATGAAATGTTGCAAACAGTAGCAGCACTTAAGAGGTAGTCTGGAGTTATGGGAGTTAATATGAGAGATTTGAAATCAAAAGGTTTTAATAATCTTATGATTCTGATTTTCTTTTCTTTAACTCTTCTTTTTATTTCTTCAAGTTTTGCTTTTGATACAGCTTTCTTAGCTAATCTTCTTTCAAAGGAAATAAAAAAATCACCTATTGCTACAGAAGTTCAGGTTGGGCAGATAAAATTTATAGGATACGAACCACACGAAAACTGTAATCCAGAGAATCTAAAAATTCGGGAAATTAAAAGACCAAATGCAGCAGAATTTACTTTTAAATGTGGGAATAGACATTATAGAGCAGTTGCAAACTACGAGGTTTTAACAAGAGTTTATGTTACTCAGATGCCTCTAAAAAGAGGAGAAACAATCAGTGAAGAAAAAATAATGGAGATAAAACAGCCTCTAAGCAGACTTCCAGCTGGAGCAATCACAGATAAAAGTTTACTAATAGGAAAAGTTGTCAAAAGGAGTCTTGCCAAAGGATTAATAATCAAAGAAGATTATCTTTATTCTGGTATACCTGTCAAAAAAGGAAACAAAGTAGATGTAATAATAGATACAGGACGGGTTATGATAATAACAGAAGGTGTTTTGAAATCTGACGCTACAGTTGGAGGAAATGCTCGTGTACAATGTTTTCAAACTGGCAAAGAAATTGTAGGGAAGTTAGTAGATAAAGACAAAGTGAGGATAGTATTATGAAAAAACTAATTTTAGTGAGTCTTTTTATAATTTTTCTTGCCTCATGTTCGGAACTTAAGGAAGTAAGGGATATTAAGAATGCGGGAATGCCACCGAAATACTATCCTGAAACTCCTCAAACTCAGATAACAAGTGAGGGTTCTTTATGGAGAAACAAGGCTTCTCTTTATGAGGATAAAAAAGCCCGAAGAGTAAATGACCTCGTAACAATTTTAATAAATGAATCAACTTCAGCTCAGAAAACTGCATCAACCACTGCATCAAGAGACTCTTCAACAAACTATGGTCTTGATACATTTTTTGGAATGAACACAGATTTTAATATCCACAATCTTCCGTTGATAAATGGTTTTTATAAAGCAGGAAATGTTTTCTCTCCATCAGTTAAAGGTTCAGCAACGAGTGATTTTAAAGGAGATGGTGATACTGCAAGGACAGGCAAAATTACCGGAACAATCACTGCTAAGGTAGTTGAAGTTTTGCCAAATGGAAATCTTGTCATTGAATCCAGAAAAGAGGTAATTGTTAATAATGAAAAGGAAATACTTGTTCTTAGAGGAATAATAAGACCTGATGATATAACTCAGAGCAATACAATTCTAAGTCAGTATGTAGCAGATGCTCAGATATATCTTGTAGGAGAAGGAACACTTGGAGATAAACAGTCTCAGGGCTGGCTTGTAAGGATTCTTGATAAAATATGGCCTTTTTAAAGGAGGATGACAATGAAGAACTTCAAAGCGAAAAATCTTCTTCTGTTTTTCTTAATCCTTTTCCTTGCAAACACTGTCTATGCTGAGAGAATAAAGGACATTGCCAAATGGTCAGGAATTAGAGAAAACCAGCTTGTAGGTTATGGACTTGTTGTTGGCTTGAACGGAACAGGTGATAAGGATGGAACATATCTTTATCAGCCAATTGCAAATATGTTAAGCAGAATGGGGATTACAGTGAATGTAAAAGATTTGAAGGGAAAAGTTAAAAATGTTGCAGCAGTTATGGTTACTGCAAAACTACCCACCAATATAAAATCAGGGACAAAGATAGATGTGCAAGTCTCATCTATAGGAGATGCCAAATCTCTTCAGGGAGGAACTCTACTACTGACTCCACTCACAGGTCCTGACGGAGAAGTTTATGCACTGGCACAGGGTCCTGTTTCAATAGGAGGCTTTATTGCAGCAGGACGAGCTGCCCAGGCTATAAAAAATCATCAAAATGTTGGCTTTATTCCTGAGGGAGCTATTGTGGAAAAAACTGTTTCAGTTAGTCTGAATACGAAAAATGAGCTTCAGCTTCTTCTACAGTTCCCAGATATAACTACTGCTAAAAATATAGCTGAAAAAATAAACGAGAGTTTTAAAGCCGGTATTGCAAAAGCTTTAGACCCAACGACAATCTCAATTAATGTTCCATCAACTTATAGAGGAAATGTGCTTGATTTCATGGCTGAAGTGGAAAAGATTGAAGTTTCCACTGATTTACCTGCTCGTGTAGTTATAAATGAAAGAACAGGTACAGTTGTTATTGGCTCTCATGTAAGAATAACTTCTGCAGCGCTTGCTCATGGTGGTTTGACAATCACAATAAAGGAAACACCTGAAGTTGTTCAACCACCTCCTTTGGCTCCAAGAGGAGCAACAACAGAGACTGTTCCGAGAACAGAGCTTAAAGTAGAAGAAAAACAGGCATCCCTTGTTGAGTTGCAAGGTTCAACAGTCGGAGAACTTGTCAGAGCTTTAAATGCATTGGGAGTGACTCCGAAGGATTTAATATCCATACTTCAGGCACTTAAAACATCAGGTGCCTTAAAGGCTGAGTTAATAATAATGTGAGGGTAACTGTGATAGAAAAAATTAATACACAACCACTTAATACTTCTCAAGATGTAAAGGATATTTCAAAGAAAATAGAGACAATTTTCCTTACTGAACTATTAAAAATTATGTTCGCAAATACATCTTTTTCTGAAGGGAGAACAACTTCCACTTACATGACAGCCATTATCCCTCAAGTAGCAGAAATGATGTCTGAAAGAAATATAGGAATTGGAAGATTTTTGACTGAAAATGCTAATTTTTTAAACAGTGTTTCAAAAAATCAAAAAATTGAGCTAAAACCTGCCTTAGACAATCAGGAAGAACAAAAAATTTCCAATCTGCCAGACAAAATTTCTCTACCTGTATACGGAAAAATAACTTCATCTTTTGGATTAAGAATAGACCCAATAGATGGAAAACTAAGACATCATAATGGAATAGATATAGCAGTTCCTGAAGGGACAGCAATTAAACCTGTTTTATCCGGAAAGGTTGTTTATTCTGGCCACAGTAATGGATATGGCAACTGTGTTATAGTTGAGCATGACAATGGAATACAAACAATTTATGCTCATAATTCAAAAAATCTCGTAAAAGTTGGCGATACTGTTACATCAAATACGGTTATAGCTCTATCTGGTTCTACAGGACGAACGACAGGTCCGCATCTGCATTTTGAGGTCCGAAAAGATGGCAAACCTGTAAATCCTGTAGCTATGTTAAATAGTTTAGAAAAATCGCCGACTTTATAAATAAAACACAATAAAGGGGGTGTTTTAGATGATAGGAGGGCCAATAAGAATAGATGGCGTAGCACCAAATACGCAGATAGCTCCAGAAAAATCTCAAAGCAAAGCTCCTGAAAGAAGCGAAGAGGTTCTTACCAAAGATCAGATTACAGTATCTGAGACAGCTAAAAATATCGCAAGGCTTATGGTAGAAGTAAGCAATATCCCGGATATAAGAGCAGATAAAGTAGAAGAGCTTAAAAATGCTATAAATTCAGGAACATATGAGGTTAAAGGAAGTGAAATCGCAGGTAAAATAATTAAGGAGGCTTTAATTGATAAGCTTGTATAAAGAGCTTGCAGAAATTCTCAAGAAAGAAAAAAATCTGCTTGAAATTTTATTCAAAATAGTATCTGATGAAAGAGATGCTATTGTGGGACTTAATTCTACAGAGCTTGAAAAGATTCTAATGCAAAAAGAACAGGCTCTTATTAAACTTTCTTTATGGGAAAAAGAAAGACTAAAGCTTCTTGCAAAAAATGGCTTAGAAAATACTACACTTTCTGAAATTTTGAATGTGAAAAATGAGTCTCCTGAATTGGTACAGTTAAAGGAGCTTTACCATAGCATGAAAACTCTGCTTAATGCAATTTCTGAGATTCAAAGAATAAATGAGCAACTCATTGACCGATCAATTATTCACATAGAAACTGCAATAAAATTTCTTGAAATTTTTGGAATAACAGCAAAACAGAATCTTTCAAAGGAAGCGTAAATGAGCCTTACAGCACTTTTTGATATTGGAAAAACAGGAGTGTTTACCTATCAGAAAGCTCTTGATGTTGTATCTCATAATATAGCAAATGCTGCCACAGAGGGATACACAAGGCAAGATGTAATTTTTCAAAATATGCCTTCAGGTATTTTAAGCCTTTCAGGAGTAACTGGAAGAGGAGTAAAGCTTGCAGATATTCGCAGAATGTATGACTCTTTCATAGACCTTCAGCTTAAAACAGAAAGTTCAAATCTCGCTTACTGGGATGTAATATACAATGGAATGCTTAGACTGGAAAATATTTTTAATGATGCCTCAGAGACTGCTTTTAGCAATACAATAAATGATTTTTTCAATGCTTGGCAGGAATTAAGCCAGAATCCCTCTGGAACAGCGGAAAGAACACTTCTTATTGATAAGGCAAATTATCTTACCAAAAGAATGAATCTTTCCTACAAATCTCTGATTG
The DNA here is from genome assembly GCA_964614465.1 of uncultured Thermodesulfovibrio sp. GTDB lineage: Bacteria > Nitrospirota > Thermodesulfovibrionia > Thermodesulfovibrionales > Thermodesulfovibrionaceae > Thermodesulfovibrio. The sequence goes on along the minus strand of CAZTLF010000006.1, from coordinate 6,302 downwards.
ATGAAAGATATGAAATTTATAAGGATACACAAAGTCTTGTCAAGCAGATAAACAAGTATCTTGATCAAATTAATGAGCTAAATGAAAAACTTGCTGCAAGTCCAGGATCTCTTGATGCAAAAGATCAAAGAGACAATCTTGTCAAACAAATCAATGACATTGTGCAGATCACTTACTTTGAAGACAATTCAGGTAGATATTCTATCCTGCTTGGCGGAATGCCTATGGTTGATGGAGGCAAGGTTTATCATCTAAGCGTAGGACTTGATAGTAATCAGAATATGCAATTTAGACTTGAAACTGTATCAGGAAGTATTGATATTACAAGATTAATTCAGGGAGGAAAACTTAAAGCAGAGATAGACTTAAGAGATGAAACCATTTCTAAATATATGGAAAGGCTAAACATGCTTGTTTTTGACCTTACAGAGGCAATTAATGCTCAACATAGACAGGGATATGGACTTGATGGCTCAACAGGGAATAACTTTTTTAGTCAGCTTTATGATTTAACCGTATCGTCTCCTCTTCCACCAACATCTCCATACTCTGATATATCTTTCAAAATAAACAACATAAATGCAAACACCTATCATGAGTATCAAATTCAATTTAACGGCACAAATTGGACAGTTACAAACAATACAACAGGCAGTTCTGTAACTCCTACTGTATCTTCATGGACAGAAAGAACAGATACTTACTATAGATTAAGTTTTAATAGCATAGAAGTTACAATAAAAAATCCAGATAATAATCTTGAATTTACCTTTCAGATAAAGCAACATTCAGCTTTATTATTTGATATTGCAATAACAGACAATAACAAAATCGCTGCTGCAGGAACAGACCCTACAAGTACAAGTGGAAAAATGGATAATGAAAATGCAAGGGCAATATATTCACTCTTAAATAGTGAAATCATCGGAGAGTCAACTCCAATAGATTTTTACAGGGCAATTGTTTCTGAAGTTGGAGTCTATTCATCAAGCGCACAAACGCAGAAAAGTTTTCAACAATCTCTTATTCAAGAGATTGAAAAAAGAAGACAGGATGTATCTGGGGTAAGCCTTGATGAGGAAGCAGTTAATCTCATAAAATATCAGAAAATGTATGAAGCTTCAGCAAGAGTAATAAAAGTTGCTAATGAAATACTTGCAACACTTTTTGATATGGTGAGTTAAAAGGAGGTAAAAGATGAAGATTACAACAGGCTTCTTTTATAAGACCCTTATAAATGACATGAATACACAGATAGAAGCAATGTATAAAGCTCAAAAACAACTTTCAACAGGCAAAAGAGTTCTTTCTCCCAGTGATGATCCTGTTGCTATTTCAAGAATTGTTAAATATAAAACAGAACTTTCTGCTCTTGATGAATATTCAAGAGTAATTGATACTGCTAAAATTTATAATTCTTCCCTCGAAACAGCAATAAATGACCTAAAAAATATGGTAACAAAAGCTAAACAGTATGCGATTAACGGTGCAACAGATACACTTTCTGCTACAGATAGACTCGCACTGTCAAGAGAGGTTTATACTTTAATTCAACGCAGTATTGAAACGATAAATACTAAAGTATCAGGCAGATATATATTTGGAGGTTATAAATCTGATATTGCCCCTGTGAATTTAACAACAGGTATTTATCAGTCTGATACAAATCTTCAGTATCTTGATATAAGTTTTTTCCTTGATGTGGCTGTAAATCTTCCTGCAACTGAGTTTTTTACATATAATGGTACTTCAAATCAGGTTTTTACTCCTTATAATCAAACAGACACGGGTAATCCCCATGATGTAGACCCTCTTTCTGCTCTTCTTATGCCTCAACCTTCAGGAGGTCCAATAACTGATCCAGCAGCTGGATTCACAACTAATGGAGGAAGTTTGTCAATAAAGTTTGATGATAATACTGCAGTAAATGTTTCAATCTCTGCAAACGCATCTCTTAATGATGTAAGAGATGCAATAAATTCTCAGGCAGGTAATTATGTTAAAGCTTGGGTTGTAAATGTTGGCACCACAACTTCTCCTGATTACAGGCTTGTAATAAACAGTGTTCCTAATGGAAAGTCTGATATGATAAGGATTAACGTAACTACAACAGATTCTGCTAATACAGGACTTAATCTTTTATCTTATGACCCTGATTCTGGCTCTATAGCTATGAGTCTTGAGGGAAATATCAATGGATATAACTATATAACAGATACAACTGATCCAAATTACTATAGCTTCAACAATAATTATCTCAATGAAAACTACTACCTCAGAGCACTTTATTTTCTAAAAGTTACCCTTGAAAACAATGATCAGGGCAGAATCCAGAAAGCAGTAGACTACTTTGATAAGATCGCAGATAAACTTTATAGACAACAATCAATAATTGGAGCAAGACTAAATAAAATTGAAAGTATCACTGATTACAATCTGGAAGTCAAAACGAATACCAATCAGAACCTGTCAAATGACAGAGATGCTGATGCTCTTAAGGTTATTTCAGAACTCAATCAAAGAATGACAGTGCTTCAGGCAATGAGGGTTACTCTTACAGACTTTTTTAGTAGTAATCTTTTTGATTTTCTGAGGTAGATTTGTTAGTTCTAACACGAAAAACAGGTCAGTCTATCAGAATAGGCGATAATATTCTTATAAAAATAGTTGATGTTGATGGCTCACAGGTAAAAATCGGTATAGAAGCTCCAAAGAATTTAGCCATTTTCAGAGAAGAGCTTTATGAAAGACTAAGAGAAAGCAATATAGAAGCATTAAAAACAGCAAAGGAATTCAAACCTGAAGATTTAATCTTAGGAGAAAAAGAATGATAACCATTGCCTCAGACCGCTTTGGTGAGCTTAATATTGATGAAAATGAAATAATTCAATTTCCTCTTGGTATACCTGGAATTCCTTTTACGAGATTTATCATAAAAGAGCTTATTGAGCCTGTAAAATGGCTTATTGCTGTGGATGATCCTGATGTTGCAATGCTTGTTGTTCCACCTTTTAAATATTTTCCAACATATGGATTTGAACTGAGTAATGAGATTGTCTCAGTTTTGGAGGCAGCCAGTGAAGAAGATATTGAAGTTTATGTGGCTTTGCTTAAATACAATGATGGTGTTGCTGCGAACTTAAAATCACCTTTTGTGATAAATAAAAACAAAAAAATTGGGATTCAGATTCTTCTTGAGGATGAGCGATACAGCTTTAAAGAACCAATCAAAAAATGAAAGTCTGGAAAGCAAAATATAAGATTGATTTAAATTTTAATGGTTATGCTTTTAAAATAAAGCCGGCAGATAAATTCCTTTTTGCGGATGATGTTTTCAATCTTTTGCCAGAACCTGCAAAATCAGCATTTGATCAGTCTTACAGTGTACTTCCTCCTTTTTACAGAGGTGAACCTCTCCGAGGAAAAAAACTTCTTGTAATAGCTCAAGCAGCTATAGGTGATGCTCTTTGCATGACTCCTGCATTGAGAGAGATCAAGAATAAATATCCAGATATGACCCTTAATGTAACAATTTCTGGAAAAGCAAGACCTGTTTTAGAAAGACTTCCCTATATTGATAATCTACTTCCCATGCCAGTACCTTTTAAAGAAGTAGCAAAAGCTGATTATATTGTTAAAGTTGTTGAAATGGTTAATACACCTCAATTTGATAACTTAAGTCTTGTTGATTACTATCTCTGGAAACTCTATATTTACAAAGCTGAAAAAGAAACTCCTGATGTAATAATTGACGAAAAAGTGTTAAATGAAATGAAAGAAGTTTTTCAAAAAATTCGTGATGCATCAGAAGGCAAAAAAGTTTTACTCTTTCATTATCTTGCATCATCAGTCCATAGAACACTCCCTCCAAAACTTCTTAAAGAAATAGAAGAACTAATTTGGGATGAATATGTTCCTGTTATATGCTCAATGCCTGAAGAGGATATAACTGTTGAAACAGCCCTTGACGCTTATGGAATAAGGGCGGCAAATCTCTCAGTTTTTATGAAAGATATAAGATATCTGATTGCCTCTGTATCTCTTTCCGATGCTGTAATCACAGCTGATACAGCAACTTTGCATATAGCCGCAGGGCTTGAAAAACCAACAGTTTTAATTTCAGGTCCAATTGATCCAGAATTAAGATCTTCCAATTATTCAACAGTAATTCCTATATCACCAAATTATAAAGGACAAACATGCGTTAGTCCTTGTATGAAACATGCAACCACAGAACCATGCATTGAGGCACAAATAAAAAGACAGTTTTACAGCCCATGCATTGAAAGCATACCAGCAAAGGTGATTTATTTTGCCTTAAAAGACGCAAAGTTACTCACTGAGAAGGAACATGAAAAACCAGATAAATGCATATTATGTGATTTTAATGGAGAGATTCCTCTCTTTGAAGTAATAAATAGCTCAACAGTGTTTGAGTGTCCTTCCTGTGGATTGCAGTTTACATATCCAATGAAGGTTATGAATTATGATGAAGTTTATGAAAAAGATTATGAAAGTCTTCTTAAATTTAGTTTTGGTCTGCCATATGAAAGCTATAAAAATGTAGAAGATGAATTTATTGAAATAGAGAAATGGAGCAGACTTCCAAGATTTAATGTTTTGCTTCCAATTTTATCACAAATTCCAAAAGGTAAACTTCTTGACATAGGCTGCTCAACAGGATTTTTTATGCTCATTGCAAAAAAATTTGGCTTTGAAGTTTATGGAATGGAAGCATCTGAAAAGGCTGTAAAAATAGCAAGAGAAAAATATAACCTTCATGTCATTCAGGCATTGTCTTTTGATGAACTTTCTGAACAATATAAAAATCCATATGATGTAATTACTGCCTTTGAAGTTTTAGAACATGTTCATGAACCATTGAAGTTTTTACAGGATATATATTCATTTTTAAATGAAGATGGTATTTTAATTTTAAGCTGTCCACCGTTTTATAAATTTGAAAATATAGCTAAAGGTTATAGAAAATACAAATGGTGGCATAATGATTATCCTCCTCATCATGTAACACGATGGAAAACATGGACACTGCATTATGCTTTGAAAAAGGTAGGATTTAATGAGGTTCATATTTTTACAGAACCCCTGATACCTTCTACTGTTTTTGAAGGAACTATACCTTTAGCATTTAATCTTAAAACTTCTGAAGAAAAAGTTATAAACATTGACTCTAATACAACAATAGCAATAGTTTCTGAAATTTTAAAGCCTCTTTATCTTAACTCCCAATTTCTTGGCAACTTCCAGTATGCAATTGCAGTGAAAGGTAGAAATTCCATTAATTTTGAGGAAATTATAAAAAAATCTATTAAATACTCTGCAGTTGAGATAATCTGGGGAAGAGGTGATAAAGCTTAGTAAAAAATAGTAGGAGGTTAAGATGCATTTTGATCCAATGATATTTTTCTGGATTTTTCTAATTATTATTGCTATACAGCCAATAATCAGGCAGAAATTGCTTGAAAATGCAAGGATGAAACTTATTGCAGAGATTGAAAAAAAACGAGGTAGCCGATTAATTTTACTTGTTCACAGACAGGAGACCATGAGCTTTCTTGGATTTCCTATAATGCGATATATTGACATTCACGACTCAGAGGAAGTCCTGAGAGCCATACACATGACTGATGATGAAATACCCATAGACATTGTTGTGCACACTCCTGGTGGCTTAGCAATTGCGTCAACACAAATTTCAAGAGCGCTTTCAAAACATAAAGGAAAGGTAACAGTCTTTGTGCCTCATTACGCCATGTCAGGTGGAACTTTAATTGCTCTATCTGCTGACGAAATTGTAATGTGTGAACATGCTGTACTCGGTCCGCTTGATCCCCAATTAGGACAAATGCCAGCTGTATCTGTACTTAATGTGGTTCAAAAAAAACCAATCAATGAAATTGATGACTCAACTCTTATTCTTGCTGATCAGGCAGAAAAGGCAATTAGACAGATGAAAGAGACAATCATAGAAATTGTATCCCGTAGTCATTCTCAAGAAAAAGCACTGGATATAGCTGACAAACTTGTCTCAGGCAAGTGGACTCACGACTATCCAATAAGTGCAGAAGAAGCAAAGGAACTCGGACTTCCAGTGTCAACAGATATGCCAAAAGAAATAATGCTGCTTATGAATCTCTATCCACAGCCTGTAAGACAGTCTGTTGAGTATATTCCTGTTAGGAAAAACAGTAAAATTTGAGATTATCTCTTCCAGAAAGCAGGAGTAAAAAGTATAAGAACGGTATAATACTCAAGCCTTCCTGCGAGCATACAGAAAATTA
>CAZTLF010000005.1:0-59975 GCA_964614465.1 uncultured Thermodesulfovibrio sp. | reverse complement strand
AATTCGAAGTATTGATTTTTTTTATTTGACTCTGTATAATATGGGAAACTATGAATTTATTCAGTAAAAAAGAACAAATAAAGGGAATCATAGAATCTTTATTGTTCATCGCTGAAAAACCTGTTTCTATAAAAATGCTAAATACAATATTAAATATATCTGAAGTGCATCTTAAGGAAATTATCCATGAACTTATGGAAGAATATAAGTTAAAGAATTCAGGAATTATAATTATAAAAATTGAAGATTCCTATCAAATGGTTACAAATCCTGAATATGCTGAATGGATAAAAATATTCCAAAAAATACATACATATAATAAACTTTCTGAACAGACACTTGAAACACTTGCTATCATAGCTTATAGACAACCTATTACTAAGGCAGAAATAGAAAGAATAAGAGGTGTAAACTCAGATTACGCAATAAAAAGCTTGATAGAAAAAAAACTTATAAAAATTGTAGGTAAAAAAGAATTACCTGGTAGACCTTTTCTTTATGGAACAACAAAGGAATTTTTAAAACTTTTCGGTATCTCAAGTTTAAACGAACTGCCAGAACTTGTTGATCTTCAAAAAACAAATGCTGCATAAGGAGGATAATTTATGGGTAAAATACTTATTTTTTTGATCACTCTAATGCTTTTTCCCTGTCTTGTATTTGCCCAGACATATACAGTAAAAAAAGGTGATAATATCTGGCAGATTTCAAAGAAATTTAACGTTTCAATTAGTGATATTAAAAAAGCAAATAATTTGAAAAATAATAAATTACAGGTAGGTATGAAATTAGAAATCCCTCAAAAAAATGATAAAATTATAAAACAATCAAAATCAAATGAACCTGAATATCACGTTGTTAAAAAAGGCGAAACTCTATTCAGAATTGCCCAAAAATACAATATATCAGTAGAGGAACTTAAAAGACTTAATGGTCTAAATAGTAATAAACTTAGCAAAGGGCAAAAACTTATCGTAAAAGCTTCAGAGAAACTAAAAGAAAATATTTCAATAAGAGATAATGAAAAAGTTCCTATTTTAGCTTCTGCAAAATTAGATATAGATGAAAAAGCAGAAGAAATAGAAGAAATTAAAGCATCAGAAGATCTTTCTCAAATGAGCATCACAGAAAGGCTGCTTTTATTTGCAAAAAAAATGCTTCATCTTCCTTATAGATTTGGTGGGAACAATTTTAGTGGACTTGACTGTTCCTTTTTTGTCAAAAAAGTATACTCAATGGTTGGAATAGAACTGCCAAGAAGTGCGAGAGAACAGTTTACAATGGGAGTTCCTGTTAAGAAAGACGAACTTAAGCCAGGTGATCTTGTGTTTTTCAGAACCTATGCAAAATTTCCATCGCATGTAGGAATCTATCTTGGAGATAATCTATTTATTCATGCATCAACAAGGTCAAAAAAAGTAACTATTGATAGCTTAGAAGCACCATATTATCTGAGCAGATTTATTGGCGCAAAAAGAATTCTCGGAATTGATAAAGAAGCCATTGAAAAGGCTATTGAAGAGATTAAAAATAATAAAAGCTAATTAGAATAAAATATTTTCCCCATATCCTTAGTGTCATAGCCACCAAGTCTCTCAACCGCTTTTTTAAATTCTTTGTCTTCCCTTATTACTCTTAAAACTGCTTGAATTATTTTAAGCTCAAGAAAATCCTGGGGAATCAAAATATCATATCTTTCCTCAGCTACTGGGACAAAATCAAGATCAAGTGCCTGTGCAGCAGCAAGAATTCCAAGTCCTACATCGGCTCTGCCTGTAAGCACTGCTGAAGCAACACCCATGTGGGTATATTCATCTGTATCATAGCCTTTTATCTGAGACGGTGATATTCCGAGTTCTTTTAAATGTTTATCAACAAGAAGCCGCGTTCCAGAACCTGCCTGCCTATTTATGAAAACTACATTTTCTTTTGTAAGGTCAGTAAATCCTTTAATGTTTTTAGGATTTCCTTTTTTGACAATAAATCCTTGTATTCTATAAACAAGATTTACAAGGACAACTTTTTTATCAGGCATAAGTTTTTTTACAAATGGAATGTTATACTCGCCAGTTTCTTCATCAAGAAGATGAGTGCCTGCAATATGGGCTTCACCTTTTTTAATTGCAACAAGACCACCCATTGAACCAACATGAGCAGAGGAAAGTGTAACATTGGGATAATTTTTTCTTAAAAAATTGTATAAAACATCAATGGTGTTATCATGACTACCTATACAAACTACAGTATTGTCAATTTCTTCTTTATTTCGCCATAAATTAACTGTTACTTCAGAACCTTGAGAAAATCCCTCTGAACCTTTTGGAATCACAATATATCCATCAGCTCTTACAACAGACATTAGAAGTCCTGCCCCTCTTCCCATTGGTGTCACTATATAGTTATCCTCCACCTTGCCTACCTTTACTCTAACAAACTCATCAACTCCCATACTGGAAGAAATCTGTCTTGAAAGTATTGCTTTAAGTTTTTCTTCCTTTTTTATTGATATACCAAGATAAAATTCAATTAATGGTTTAACGAAGAGTTCAAAACATAAAAATGTAGATACAGGATATCCTGGGATTCCTAATACAGCTTTATTCTCAATAAATCCTGCAATAAATGGTTTACCTGGTTTTATTGCTACACCATTTATAATAACTTTACCAAGCTCATTAATTACTTTATATGTAAAATCTTCTTTCCCATATCCAGAACCTGCATTTAAAAGCACCACATCACACTCTTTGATAGCTTTTAAAATAGCATTCTTTATTTCATTTTCTTCATCTGGTACTATTGAATAAACTTTTGGCTCTGCTAAAGCATCTTTAATCAAACTTTCTAAAACAGCTGAGTTATATTCAATAAGTTCTGGTGGTTGAGGCATTTTTTCTTTGAGTGTTTCTGGTTGAATTAATTCTGAACCTGTTGGAATAATTCCTATAATAGGCTTTTTTCTTATCTTTATTTCAATAATTCCACTTGCTAAAATAGCTCCAATGTCAGCGGCTCTGACTACATGATTTTCTGGAATTATAAGCTCTGTTGCAACAATATCTTCTCCAATTGGTCTTACATCATTATAGGGAGGCACAGAAGAATAAATCTCTATAAATCCATCTCTAAGTGTTACATCCTCAACTGGAATAACTGCGTCAAAACCATCAGGAAGAGGGTCTCCTGTTTCAATCCATTGAGCTTCAACGCCTATTTGGAGTCTTACAGGTTGTCGTTCTGTTGCTAAGAATGTTTTCTGAGATTTAACTGCATATCCATCCATTGCAGCTGAATGAAAATAAGGAGAGGAAAATTTTGCTAAAACAGGTTCTGCTGTGATTCTTCCCAATGCATCTTTAACTGAAACAGTCTCAGCCTCAATGGGAAGAGATACTATTTTTTTAAAGTTATTAAAAAGCTTTTCCTTTGCTTCATCAAGTGATATAATTTCGTGAAAAACCTTTTTCCCCATTACTCTATTATTCTTAATCCAATAAAATTAGGAGATTTTCTTATATATCCTTTTTTCTGGACTACTATATCAAGAGGTAAACTAATTAGGTCAATCAAGAATGGATCTCTGTATTTAATATAATGGTTTTCCCTGAAACTTTTTATATAGGTATTGCATTCAAGACAGACTTCTGCTCTTATTTCTTCATCATCAAGAAATATTTCAATTTTGGTTGAATCTTTATTAAAGCAATAGGGACATCCTATCCTAAAAAAACTTCCACCATGTTCACAAAGTGGACAAATTATTATTTTTTCATTATTCTCTGTAATCATGGCAAGAGATGAATCTGTTCCACAAACAGGACACTTACCTGTATCCATAAATGATGCCTGTTGCCCTTCTTTCCTCAAAAATGCGAAAAAAGGTTTACTTAATATAAAAAGCATCCTTTCAAGTTCTTCTTTTGAAAGTTCTTCACTTTGTATGGGAAGAAACCAAAGGCTTGAAGGCTCTTTTATTGGGTGTTTACCAGATTTTATAATTTCATCCTTTAAAAAAGATATGGATTCAAATGGAATATTAAAAACAGAGGAAAAATTCCTTAGAACAATATCAATTAAAGCTATGTCATTGTCAAGTTTCACTCTTTCTTTTTCTTGTTTACATTGTTCTGTTAACTTTTTTATTCTTTCATAAAGCTCAAGCGGACTCTGTAAATGAGGTTTTTCTTTAATTATTTCTTCAATCTTCATAAATCCCCCTAATTAGAGATAATTAAGGAATATCAGGTACTTTTATTTTTAAATCTTCGCCAGTCAGTGCTTCAACAAGAAATGTTTTTAACGCTCTTTTCTCTTCTTCAGTTAAATTAAGAGGTTTCAAAGCTTTGTTACCCTGTCCTCCACCATTATTAAAAAAGTCTATAACTTCATCAAGGTTCTTGAATATACCATTATGCATATATGGAGCAGTTTTTGCAATCTCTCTAAGTGTTGGTGTTTTAAACGCTTTGTAATCTTTAATTTTTTTTGTTTTGAAATACCTACCAAGGTCTTCTTTGACGTTCATGTAATCTGGATATTTATTTATCTTTGCTACATATCTTCTTGTAACAATAAATTTATCTTCATTTGCGTATTTAGGATTTTCAGGAACCATAAGTGCATGAAACTTTTGATCACTTAAATAATGTCCATAATGACAATCTATACATTTTCCCTTGCCTGTAAATATTTCAAGTCCTTTTTTAGCTTCAGAAGTTAATGCATTTTTATCTCCTCTTAGATATCTATCAATAGGTGCATTTTTTGAAATTAGAGTTCTTTCAAAAGCAGCAATGGCTTTTGCAATCAATTTAATATTTACATCCTGCCCAAAAATCCTCTTAAAGGCTTCTCTGTATTCAGGCACGATTCTAATTTCTTCCTCTAAAAAATCAAGATTTTGATTCATTTCAAAGGAAGACATAATAGGAAACTCTGCCTGTTCTTCTAATGTTTTTACCCTTCCATCCCAGAAAAGATATTTTGCATACGCAGAATTTATAAGAGTTGGAGCATTTCTAAAGTTTCTTGTAGTGGGATAACTTAGTGATATCTCAGAGGCATCTGTAAATGCCTTTTCTGGATCATGACAGCTTGCACAACTTGTTGTTCCATCACCTGAGAGCCTTCTGTCAAAAAAAAGTTTTTTACCAAGTTCAATTTTTTCCTGATTCATGGGATTATTCTTAGGAACAGGAACTAATGGTAAAGGTTCAATTTTCTTTTTAATTTTCTCAGAAGCAAAGACTTCGAGACTAAAGAATACAACAAGTAAATATAAAAAAATTAACATACTATTTCTTCTTAACATTTTCAAGCTCCTTGAAAATTATCTCTTTAAAGTATTCTATGTCTCTGACACCAAGCACTTTTACACCGTTAATATAAAAAGCTGGTGTTACATAAAGATCAAGCTCTTTTGCAATCTCTATATCTCTGTCAATTATTGATGCACCTTCATAATTATCAATTGCTCTTATAAATTTTCCCATATCCAGATTCAATTCCTTCGCATAGTTTATAAGTGCTTCTCTGTCAAGTCTTGGTGACCTTTTCATTAAAACATCATGCATTTCAGCAAACTTTCCCTGTTTCCATGCCTCTACCGCTGCCTCGGCTGAAATTCTTGAATAATCTCTGTAACGATAAGGGAAAAATTTTATAACAAGCTTAATTTTCCCTTCAAATTCCTTTAACAATTTATCTATGGTCGGACCGACCTCAACACAGTGGGGTCATTGATAATCAATAAATTTTACAATTGTTACAGGTGCATTCACATTGCCAATGAAAGGGGAATTTTCAACAGATATAATATATCTCTGGTCAGCTGCTATAGCAAATGAATAAAAATAAAAAATAAAAAAAATCATAATGAAAATTTTAAACTTCTCCATCATCCATTTCCTCAAATATCTAAAAACTCAATGCCCCCTGCAGGAATCGAACCTGCGACACCAGGTTTAGGAAACCTGTGCTCTATCCTACTGAGCTAAGGGGGCTTAAAAAATTATAGCAAAAAATGAAATCAAAATGCCAAATTTATCTATTGTTTATAAAAACTTGACAAAATTTTTAAAAGTGGATAAAATTGGTCAACAATAAAACTTAGGAGGGAGGTATGGATACATTATTACTTAGCAGATTACAGTTTGCAATAACCGCAGCGTTCCATTTTATATTTGTTCCTCTCACCCTTGGACTTTCCATACTTATTGCTTACATGGAAACAAACTATGTAAGAACAGGAGACAAAGACTATCTTAGAATGGCAAAATTTTGGGGAAAGCTTTTTATCATTAACTTTGCCTTGGGAGTTGTTACTGGAATAACATTAGAGTTTCAATTTGGAATGAACTGGGCAGAATATTCCAGATATGTGGGTGATATTTTCGGTTCACCTCTTGCTATTGAAGCAACTGTTGCTTTTTTTCTTGAATCTACATTTCTTGGTGTATGGATTTTTGGATGGAACAGAATTTCACCAAAGCTTCATGCCCTTTCTATCTGGCTTGTTGCACTTGCTACAAATCTGTCTGCACTTTGGATTCTAATTGCTAACGGATGGATGCAGCATCCTGTAGGATATGTAATTAATAATGCTCGTGCAGAAATGATTGATTTTTGGGCAGTTGTAACAAATCCCTATGGACTTCTTAAGTTTGCCCACACGGTGCTTTCAGGCTGGGCTTTAGCAGGTTTCTTTGTGCTTGGTGTTTCAGCATATCATCTTCTTAGGAAAAATGAGACTGAATTTTTCAAAAAATGCTTTAAAATTGGTGCTATTTTTGCCTTAGCAAGTTCTATCCTTGTAGTAGGTGTAGGTGATTTTCATGCAAAGGAAATCGCTCATACTCAGCCAACAAAACTTGCTGCAATGGAATCTCTTTGGGAGACAAAAAAGGATGCACCTATGTATTTATTGCTTCTCCCCGACACTAAGAACGAAAAAAATTCTGTTGAAGCAATTAGTATTCCCTCAATGTTAAGCATTTTAGCAGGAAAAGAAGAAATTAAAGGATTAAAAGAGTTTCCACCTTCTGAAAGACCACCTGTAACACTTACTTTTATTAGTTTCAGGGTAATGGTTATATTAGGATTTCTGTTTATACTCCTTGCTTTATGGGCAGTTATTAAAATGAAAAAACCAGAGACAAGTCCTCTAATGCTTAGAGTTCTTTTATGGTCCATTCCCTTACCCTATATTGCTGGTCAGCTTGGTTGGATTGTGGCAGAAGTAGGCAGACAACCATGGATTGTCTATGGTCTTCTTAAGACAGCAGATGCTGTATCAAAAGCTATTGAACCATCTCAAGTTCTTGTATCATTAATTGGATTCACTCTTTTTTATGGTGCCCTAGGTATTATTGATATATACCTTCTTGCAAAATATGCAAGAAAAGGTCCTGAACCAAAGGAGGTGTAACAATGGAGTTTCAGATCATTTGGTTTATACTTTGGGGATTACTTTGGGCAGTTTACTTTGCTCTTGATGGATTTGATTTTGGGGCAGGTATTCTTTATCCATTTATAGCAAAAGATAATATGGATAAAAAGGCTATAATCCATGCAATTGGTCCTGTATGGAACGGAAATGAAGTATGGCTTATAACTGCAGGTGGTGCAACTTTTGCTGCCTTTCCAACTGCATATGCTTATATGTTTAGCTATCTTTACACTCCTCTTCTTATAATACTTTTTGCCCTTATTCTAAGAGGCGTTGCTGTAGAATTCAGACCAAAAGCTACATCAAAGACAGAGAAAAAACTATGGGATGCTGGAATCTTTGTTGGAAGCCTTATACCAGCCTTGCTTTTTGGTGTAGCCTTTGGAAACATATTTATGGGACTAAAGTTTGATGATTCAGGTTACTATGGCACACTTTTTAGTCTTCTTAATCCCTATGGATTGCTTGTAGGAGCACTGTTTCTTTTCACTTTTTTAGTGCATGGTGGATTATGGGTAACACTGAAAGTACCCGATAGTTTAGCAAATAAAGCCTTTGCAAAGGCAAAAACATTCTGGTATTTGCAGGCTGTCTTCGCGGTGCTCTTTTTGATACTGACTGCTGTATTTACTAATCTTTATGATAATTTTATTAGACTCCCAATTTGGTTTTTGGTGACTGTTCTGGCAGTATTATTTCTTCTTACTACAGGATTTTATATAATGAAAAATAAAAGGGGGAAAGCCTTTATTTCATCAGCGTTATTCATTATAACCTTAGTATTTAATGGAGTTATCGGACTTTATCCAAATCTTATTCCTTCTTCAATTGATCCAAAATACAGTTTAACTCTTTTTAACTCCTCTTCAAGCCCATACACATTAAAGATAATGACAATTGTTGTGATAATATTTATTCCGATTGTTATTTTATACCAGGCATGGACATATAAAACATTTATGTATAAAATTACAGAAAAAGAGCTTAAGGAGGAAGGCTATTAAAGGGCTACAGATTACAAGGGAAACAGACTATGCAATTAGAGTTATACTTTATCTTTCAGGTAAAAAAGACTACTTTGCAAGGGCTGAAGAAATAACACAACAGATGCAGATTCCAAAAAGTTTTTTGAGGAAAATACTGAAGCAACTTGAAAAGGAAGGCTTAATTAAACTTAAAAGAGGGATAAAAGGTGGTATAAGGCTTTTAAATGAACCTAAAGAAATCACACTATTTGATGTGATAGTAGCAATGGAAAAAGTAGTAGCTTTAAACAGATGTATAATTAATGATAAAATCTGCGGACTAATATCTCAGTGTCCTGTACATCCTGTGTGGTTTAAAGTTAGACAAAAGCTTATTCAAGTTTTACAGGAAATTAAATTTCATGAATTAGCAATGAGGGGAACTGCTTTATAAAGCAGTTCCCTCAAACATCTCAATCCATTCTTTAAAAATTTTTACTTTTTCCTCACCGTACCTTGAAAGATCTTTAATAATCTCATCAACTGTCCTTACTTTGACTGAACCATCAGATTCTTTTGAGAAAAATTTATCTGCATAGGCAATAATTTTTTCTTCTAATGTAATCGGAATCATATCCCGACATGGAAGTGGAAGATTATTTTTTACAATTTCTTCTTTTGTTATGCCAACACCAGTATGTCTTTCGCAGACAAGGGCATGCATTGGGAATCTTTCTTTTTCTAGTATTTCTCTACCAAGATATCCATGAGCAATGTAAGGATATTTGCCATGACAGTCAAACTTTGGAGTATTTGTCATAAAAATTCCGATATCATGAAGCATAGCTGCTTCATAGATAAATTGACAATCCACATTGAATTTTTCTGCTATTTTTAATGCTTTTTCTGTAATTTTCTGTGAATGATTAACAAGAATAATAAATGCCAAACTTTGAGGACTATAGTATTTTTTTATGACTTCTATTGGATCCATTTTTTTATTATATCATGAAATTTGGAAGCGAACTTTAGGTAAAATTCTAAGAAAAACGATTCCTCCAATTAAACATATTAAAGAATAAAATTCAAGCACTGTTTTAACACCAAATTTATCAACAAAAACTCCTGTAATTAAATTTCCAATTGGAGTAAATCCCAAAAAAACAAATCCAAAAAAACTCATTATCCTTCCTCTGAGTTTTTGTTCTGTCTGATGCTGAATAAAGCTATTACTAACAGCAAAAAAATTAACTAAAGCAAAACCTGCTATAAAAGCAAATAAAATTGTAAGGTAAATCTCTTTAGAAAATGCAATTCCCAAAATCGCTATTGGAAATAATAGTGATGCTTTAAAAATGTGATTTAGCTTTTCTTTAATATCTTTTTTTAATGCTATAAGAATACCAGCTAAAAGTGATCCCGATCCTATAGATGAAACAATTATACCAAAACCCTTTGCTCCAACATTTAAAATTTCTCCAGCTATAATAGGCAGTATTGTCATAAAGGAAAGACCAAACAATGTAAAAATTCCCACTGCACAGATTGTATAGAAAATCTGTTTATTTTCAAAAAGAAATCTAAATCCTTCTTTTAAACTTTTTCTAAAAGAACTATTTTCGGACGCACTTAAAGGAAAAGTTGCTTTGATGTTCATGAGAATCAAAATAAGAGGAATAAAACTTAATGCATTAAAATAAAAACACATATAAAAATTTAAATGGGTCACAACAAATCCTGCAAGAATAGGTCCGGCAATTCTTGCAATATTAAAAGATATTGACTGCATTGCTATAGCAGTAGTAATCATGTCATGAGATACTATTTCAGTTATAAAAGCTTGGCGTGCTGGCATATCAAAAGCAGTAGCTACTCCAAGAATGAAAGAAGCTATGGCAATATGCCAGACATTTACAATATTTAAGTGAATTAGGATACCAAGAACAAAAGCAGGCAAACATGACAAACATTGGGTTACAATTAAAATATTCCTTCTTGGATGTCTATCAGCTATTACACCTCCGAATAATGTAAAAAGAAGTGCAGGAAATGAAGCAAGAAAAGAAATTAATCCAAGATAAAAAGCAGATTTAGTAAGAATATATACAAGCCAACTCTGTGCTATTTGCTGCATCCAAGTACCGCTCAGGGATATAATCTGACCTATCCAATAAGCTCTAAACTCTTTAATTTTCAAAGGATGAGACATTTTTTATTATATCATTTCATTGTATGCTCTTCTAACTTATGATCTAAAAATCTCAATAGAAAATTTTTGATTTTTGGAATGAGTTTAAAAATAGTTGTGAAAGTTTTATTTGAGTTCTTTTTTAATTATTTCAATAGCTTCTGTAATCTCATCAAGTGTTGTAAATCTTCCTGTGCTTATTCTTATTGAAGATAAAGCCTCTTCAGGAGAAATGCCCATTGCAAGCAAAACATGGCTTGGTTTTCTTATGCCTGCATGGCAGGCAGAACCAGCTGAAATTGCAATTTTATTAGAAAGTCTCTCAACAAACTCATCCGCCAATATGCCTTTTATTGAAATATTTATCGTATTTGGAAGCATTGAAGCCTTCTCTATATTAAATTTAACAGTAGGAATCTCAAGAAGTCCTTTAAGTAAAAACTCTGTGACCCGATGAAGATGTTCAGTTATTTCAAAAAACTCAGTGAAAACTATTTCACTTGCTTTCCCCAATGCTGCAATGTATGGAGTATTTTCTGTTCCAGGTCTTAAGCCTTTTTCATGAGATGCCCCAAAAAGCAAAGGCTTAACAATAAAATTTTTTCTTATATAAAGTGCTCCAATTCCTTTTGGAGCGTAAAATTTATGACCTGCTACAGTAAGCATCGTAACAGGGAGTTTCTTTACAGAAACAGGAACTTTTCCAATACTCTGAGCACAATCAGTATGAAAGGGTATTTCTTTTTCAAGAAGAATCTCTCCAATTTCCTCAATTGGCTGAATTACACCTGTTTCATTATTTGAATGCATGATAGTTACAAGAATTGTATTTTTTTTTATTGCATTTTTAACATAATCTGGATCAACAACTCCATATTTGTCAACAGGAACAAAAGTGACATCATAACCCATACGAAGAAGCTGTTTGCATGGATTAAGAACCGACGGATGTTCAATTGAAGATGTAATTATATGTCCTTTATCAAAACATAAAGCTCTTCCAAATATTGCAAGATTGTTTGACTCTGTACCTCCTGAAGTAAAGATTATCTCTTCAGATTCTGCTTCAATAAGCTCTGCTAATTTCTTCCTCGCTTTTTCAATGATTTGCTTTGCATGTTTACCATAAATATGGGAACTTGAAGGATTGCCAAAATGCTCAAAAGTTTTTATTATTTCTTCTCTTACTCTTGGGTCTAAAGGAGTTGTTGCATTGTAATCAAGATAAATCATGTTATATAAATTTATCAAAAAATACGTTTTTTATGCTATTATTTATCTCATGAAAATTCAGTTTTTCGGAGCAACAAAAACTGTCACAGGATCTTGTTTTATCCTTGAAACAGAAAAACAAAATATTCTCATTGACTGCGGAATCTTTCAAGAAAACGATAAAGAATATCTGAACTATGAGCATTTTCCATTTAATCCCAGAAAAATAGACCTTGTTATTCTTACTCATGCCCATCTTGATCATTCTGCTCTTGTTCCAAAGCTTATCAAAGAAGGACTCCGATGTAGAATTATAACAACTCCTGCCACAAAAGACCTTCTTGAAATAATGCTCTTTGATGCATTAAAAGTACAGAAAAATGAAAATTACAAACAACTTCTTTATGATGAAGAAAATATATATAAAGCTCTAAAACAGATAGAAACTTTATCCTATCAAAAAATATTAAATTTCAATGGAATAAGTATAAGATTTCTTGATGCAGGACATATTCTTGGCTCAGCAACTGTTGAAATAAAAGTTAATGGCAAAACAGTTATATTCTCAGGAGATATCGGAAGAATAGGTAATCCTATTTTAAGGGATCCTACTCCTCCAACTGAGGCAGACTATCTTATTTTAGAGTCAACCTATGGAAACAGACTTCATAAAAATCTTGAAGAAAGTATTCAAGAGCTTATTCAGGCAATAAAAGATACTTTTAAAAAAGGGGGTAATGTTATAATACCAGCTTTTGCTGTTGGAAGAACTCAAGATCTACTCTATATTTTCAATAAATCTGTAAGGCAAGGATTTTTAGAACCGATAGATGTTTATCTTGACAGTCCTCTTGCAGAAGAAGCAACAAGAATATATCTTTCACATCCAGAACTTTTTGATGATGAAGCCTTAAGAGAAATGAGAAATCCAAATCGCTCATCCATAAGGCTTCATTTCGTGAAAAATGTTGAAGAATCAAAAAAACTTAATGCAATCAAATCAAGAGCTGTTATTATTGCTGGAAGCGGAATGTGTCAGGGTGGAAGAATTGTATATCATCTCTATCACAATATCCATAGAGAAGAATGTAGCATTATCTTCGTAGGATTTCAGGCTAAAGGCACACTTGGAAGAAAAATTGTTGACGGAGAAAAAGAGGTTTCAATACTCGGGAAAATGATTCCTGTAAAAGCAAAAATTTACACTATTGGAGGTTTTTCAGCACATGCTGACAGGGATGAACTTCTTGAGTGGCTTAAAGCTATCAAAACAAAGCCAGAGATTTTCCTTGTTCATGGTGAACCAGAGATTATTGATATCTTTACAAAATCAATAGAGGAAAGATTCAAACTTAAATGCCATTGTCCAGAAAGACTTTCCAGTTATGAAATTGGCTAAGTATTATCTAAATGAAAATTTTTTTATAAAACTCATTGAGTTTCCAGCACTTTATAACATAAAAAAAGATGAAATTTACTGTCTTGATGAAAAGGCATTAAAAATACTCATTGATATATCAAGAGGTAATTCCTTATTTAGCAACCTTATAGAAAAAGACAACGAAAAGCTCATTGAATACTGCTTAAATGAGGGTATTTTAACTGAAACTCCTCAAAAAAGAATTAGGTCCGTAATAAAGCAATCGCCCATTCCATCTCTTAGATATCTTGAACTCCAGATTACAAATCGCTGCAATCTAAGATGTAAACACTGTTTTGTAATTTCAGAAAAATGCCATAAAACTCAGGAACTTTCTTTTAAAAAAATCAAAAAAATTCTTAAAGAGTTTGAGAAGATGCAGGGATTAAGAGTTCTAATTACAGGTGGAGAACCCTTATTACATTCAGACTTCAGAAAAATTAATGATTTTATAAAAGAGCTTGCTATAAGAAAAATTCTTTTTACAAATGGGTTGTTGCTCAACAACAAAATATTAGAAAATCTCAATGTAGAAGAAATTCAAATAAGCCTTGATGGAATGAAAAAAGGCCATGAAACTTTAAGAGGAAAAGGAACATTTAACAAAACCTTAGAAGCAATAAAAAAGGCTATTGAATATGGATTTCAGGTATCTGTAGCAACAGTTATTCACAAAGGCAATATCACTGAGTTTGATGAACTGGAAAGTCTTGTTAAAAATTTAAAAATAAGGGAATGGACAGTTGATGCCCTCACAATTACTGGAAATTTGAAATTAAATAAAGAACTGTGGGTTTCTCCAAAACAAGCCTGTACAATTATGCAGAAATATGGATTTTCCATAGAAGAGCATCCAAGAGCTGAAGAATATGGATGTGGTGTTCATCTTCTGGCAATCCTTGCAACAGGTTCAGTTGCTTTTTGTTCTTTTTACGAAAATGAGCCTATTGGACAGATTAATGAAGGTTTGGAGAGTCTCTGGAAAAAGAAAAAACATGTTATTTTAAAAGAACTTGAATGTTCTGAGATAAACTGTCCATTTTTTCGGGAATGTAGAGGAGGTTGCAGATTTAGAGCCAGAAGTTTAAGTGGAGATGAAAAATCTCCTGATCTATTTAAATGTTATCAGTTTGGCCGGCTATAGCTATTGCTTTTTCATACTCCTTCCACAAAGCCTTTTTGCTTAATCCTTCATGCTCAATAAAATCCCATGGGAGGTAATCATTAAATGATTTTATTTCATAAAGACTATCCTTTATTTCATCAAAAATTTTCCAAAAATTTACTCCCTTTGAAATCGTTTCAATTACTGAAATTGCTTTTCTTGAAGCTTTTGCAAAATAACCTTCCATGTAAGAATACTTCAGAACTTCATGAACAAGTTTAAATCCTTTAATCTGCAAAGTATCTTTTTTTAGTTTTTTCAACTTCTCCTTAGCTGTTTCATATTCATCCATTTTATGCCATTGAAATGGTGTAAAAGGCTTTGAAACAAATACACTCACACTTGCTGTTATCCTGCGTTGGAAAACATCCCGAATTTTTTTGATAAATTTAATTATTTCATCAATCTCTTCATCCTTTTCAAATGGAAGCCCTATCATAAAGTAAATCTTGAGAATTTCAATTTCTGTTTTGTTAAGTTCTTGAACAACAAACAATAAATCATCTTCACTTATTTCCTTTTTTATTATTCTTCTGAGTCTTTCAGAACCTGTCTCAGGAGCTATGGTAATAGTTTTAGGTAATCTAAAAGTTTTTAAAACTTCAATAATAGATTTATCGGCACGTAAAGAAGTAAGAGATAATTCAACATCGGAAATTTTCAATAACTCTTTTAGTTCACCATAAGCTGTGATTGAAGGAGCCACTAACCCTATCCGAAAAGGTTTAAATTCCTCAATTTTTGCTTTTAATTCTTCAACTACAGCCTTTCTGACAGGTTTATATACATGTCCTACAAGACAAAATCTGCAACTAAAAGGACATCCACGCATAGTTTCTACAAGAAACATGTCAGAAAATACAGCTTCTTGTGTTATTATTTGAGAAAAACTAATTTTTTTTGAAACTTCTTTACAGTAAACTCTTTTTATCTTTTTTGGAGCATTATCCCATGTGGATTGTCTTCCAATTAATTTTCCTTGTGTATCATATATTTCTTCATAAGCCTCAGGGACGTAAAATCCTTCCATTTTTAAAACTTCTTTTTTGAGATTTTTTTTAAAATCATCCTCATAGGAATTCTTTTTAACAGACTCGTAGACTTCAATAAATTTGTCAATGAGTTCTTCAGCCTCACCAATGAAAATAATATCAAAAATTTGTGCCACTGGTTCTGGATTGGTAAAACATAACACTCCACCTGCTATTATCAGAGGATGATTAAAATCTCTTTGAAAACTATAATAAGGAATCTTACCGATTTCAAGGATTCTTAAAATATTTGGATAGTCATTTTCAAAACAAAGACTGAAAGCCAGTATATCAAATGCGTAAATAGGAGTTTTTGATTCAAATGAAACAATAGGGTATTTTTTGTAATCTTCTACATCTTTTGGAAGAAAAGCTCTCTCACAGACAATGTTTTTTCTTTGATTAAAAAGTCTGTAAACAGTTTGAAATCCTAAGTTTGATATTCCAATTGGGTATAAATTAGGATATATAAGACATATTTTTATTCTGCCACCATGGTCTTTAAAAATTGTGCCCTTTTCTTTTTCTAATAGAGCATCAATTTTTTCAAATATTTTTCTCATTCAGTATTTTATATTTCTTTCGTAAATAAGCTGGTATATCAATCTCGTCTTCAATTTCTGAAGGAATATCTTGGGAAGGTTCTTTAAGAAATATAACAGAATTTTCATGCTCTACTGGCTTTGTCTCTTGTTTTTCATCAGTAGGCTCTACTTTTGTCTCAGGGAGATGTTTAGTATTCTCATGTGGTGAAGTAGAGAATTCTATATGCTTATCTGTTTCTTTTTTCAAAGAAGATTCTGATGCAGTCTTGTCTGAATCTGAGTGTTTACCAGAATAGTTTGAGACTGAATCAAGACTTAATGAAGAAACAGATTGAATATCCTTTGAGATAATTCTTTTTGTTTCTTTCAAAGAAATTCTACTGCTTTTAGGCATCCACTTCTCAGTTGAGCTTAAAGTTATCTCTTCAGATTTATCTTCAAAGCCTGTTGCAATGACTGTGACAAATATTTCATTTTCTATTTCCGATTTTATTACGGTTCCAAATATTATGTTTGCTTCTTCATGAGCAACATCGTATACAGTCCCAGCAATTTCTTGAACTTCATCAAGTGTAAGATCAAATCCTCCTGTGATGTTTATGAGAATTCTTTTAGCACCTTCTATGGATGTTTCCTCAAGCAGTGGATTGTTAATTGCACGGCGAGCTGCCTCAGTTGCTCCCTCCTGTTTTGTGCATACTCCAAGCCCTATTACAGCTTTACCAGAGTTCTCAATAACAGTCCTAACATCTGCAAAGTCTCTATTTATAAAACCCGGGCTTAAAATAAGGTCTGAAATTCCCTGCACAGCCTGTCTTAAAATATCATTGGCAATGGCAAAGGATTTCACAAGAGGAGTTCCTTTTTCAACAACCATGTAAATTCTATCATTGGGAATAACAATTATCGTGTCTACATACTTTTTAAGCTCTTTTATTCCAACAACTGCATTATGAAGCCTTTTTTTTCCTTCAAAGTAAAAAGGCTTTGTAACAACTGCTACTGTCAGTATTCCAAGTTCTTTTGCTAAAGAAGCAATAACAGGTGCAGCACCAGTTCCTGTTCCTCCGCCCATTCCAGCAGTTATAAAAATTAAATCAGAGCCTTCTATACATGAAAAAAGCGTATCCTTGTCTTCAAGTGCTGACTTTTTACCAAGTTCTGGATCAGAACCTGCGCCAAGACCTTTTGTAAGCTCTTTACCAATCTGTACTTTAACAGGAGCTAAGGAAATTTCAAGATGTTGTATATCAGTATTAACTGCTACAAACTCAACTCCATAAATACCTGAAGAAATCATTGTATTTACAGCATTTGTACCTGCCCCTCCAACTCCTATAACCTTTATTTTTGCTATTGGTCTTTCTACTTCTTCAATTTCAAACATTTTTCTTCTCCTCCTTTCTCTAATTTTACTTAGACTTTCTTACTCCCTTTTGCATTATCCATGTTACAATTTTATTAAATAACTTTGCTAAACCCGAATCTGACTCATTAAAATCTTTTGTTTTAATTGCATAAATGATTGTTCCTATTGTTGAAGCAAATTCGGGATTAAAAATTTCCTCAAAATCATCTTTCTGCTCTATCATACTTTCATCTAAACCAAACTCAGAACAAACTGCCATTATTCCTGCATCTGATTTTCCTATTCTTGCAGGTATTGATAAAAATCCTTCAGCTAAAGAAACAAAACCCTGCATTAATGATGTCCCACCTGTAAAAACTAATGAAGATATAGAAATATCTTCAGGGAGAGAACTAAGTTCTTTTTTTAAAACTTCCAGTATTTCTTCACACCTTGCATAAACTATCTCTTTTATCACATTAGAAGGAACTTTAATAGAATGCTTATTCAATCCAACAATTTCTATCTCTTTTTCATTTTCTTTGAACTTCAAATTGCCAAAATTAATATCCGGCAATGCAAACCCAAATTGCGTTTTTATTCTCTCTGCTTCATAGAATGGAATTTTTAATCCTATTGCTAAATCATTCGTAATATGATTGCCTCCTATACCATAGGTTGCAACATGCCTTAAATAACCGTCATAAAACACTGCTATGTCAATGCTTCCTCCACCAATATCAGCAACCAATACTCCCAATTCTTTATCATGCTCTGAAAGTGTAGCCTCTGAAGAAGCCACACTTTGAAGTACAATGTCTTCAACTTCAATGCCTGCTTTATTGCAACAGGTAATAAGATTCTGAATATGTGACGAAGAAGCAGTGATAATATAAACCTTACTCTCAAGTCTCAATGCTCTCATACCAACAGGATCTTTTATACCATTTACTCCATCTACAATGAATTCTACAGGTAAAATATGAACTGCCTGTCTATCATAAGGAATCTGCATAGCAGTTGCTGCTTCAATTGCTAAATCAACATCTTCTTCTGTTACTTCTTTTTTCTTTACTTTTATTGCTGCGCTGCTATATATACCTTCAACATCACTTCCAGAAGAACAAACAAAAGCTTTTTTCAATCTTATTCCTAAGGTGCTTTCTATATCCTGTAAAGACTTCTTGATAGAGGATATCATTGCTTCCATGTCAACTATCTTACCTCTTTTTAAACCAGCAGATGGATAACTTTTTAAAAAATCAATTATTAATTTCCCACTATCAATTTTTGCTTTAGCAAATGATATTTTTGTTGTTCCTATATCAATCACTGCGATCATTTCATCCATTTTGAAATCCTTTATTCAACAGGCTTTACTATTACTCTATCAGGAACTCTTAAATCAATGTATTGCACATTCAAACCTCTTTTTTGAATCTCAGCATTAACCACAAGATATTTTGCGAATTTTGATTCAAACTCTCCCTTGCCTATAATAATTGGAAAATCATTTATATAAAGAGTAAGGTTATCTGGATTGTTACCTGTTATTATTATTTTATCGTCAGCTTTTACAAAACCTTTGTGATTAATGAAATTGAGTAGTTTAACAGCTTCATTAAGTGTTTCTCTGTTTTTAAATGGATCAATATTTTTTATAATAGGCAATAAAATAGTTGAATTTGTTTCTTTAGTATCTGTCTGAGGAAAAGGGTTTTTATTTTGAATCTTGTCAGTAAAATCCTCAAGAATCTGAGCTTCATAATCAACTAAATAATAATTTTCATTAAACATAGCAATAGCAACTGGAGTGGATTCCTTTATGTAAATTGTCATTGTTCCGTTTAAATCTTTTCTTATGATTACATCTTTTATCCATGGCGTTTTTTTCAGTCTTTCATACAAAGTCTTTGATGTTGGATAAATTATAGAATTCCCTTCTTTTATTACTAAGATTGCTCTGATTTCTTTATCCGTTAGATGTTTGTTGCCAATAATAATAACATTCCTTACAGTTAATTCCTCAAAAGCTAAAAAAACAGCTAATATAATAAAAAAAATGCATATTAAAATTATCCATTTCTTACTTTTCATTATCTTTCAGCGAAATTTCCAGAATTTCTTTAACTAAACCTTTAAAATCATAACCAGCAAGTGAAGCTATTTTAGGTAAAAGAGATGTTTCTGTCATACCTGGAATTGTATTTACCTCAAGAACATAAGGATCGCCATGTTGGTCAACTATCATATCAATCCTTGTAGCACCTTTACAATCCAGTGCCTTATGAGCTCTAAGCCCAAGTTCTTTAAGTTTTTCATAAAGAGCCTCATCTATCTCAGGAGGCAGTATATATTCGGTCAAACCTTTTGTATACTTTGCTTCATAGCTGTAAAAACCTTTTTTAGGTCTTACTTCAACTCCTCCGAGAGCTTTATCTCCTAATACTCCAATATGTATTTCTCTGCCTTCAATAAATTTCTCTATAATGACTCGGTTTCCATATTTGAATGCTTCATTAATTGCAGATTGAAACTCTTTGTCATCTTTTACAATGTTAACGCCTACAGATGAACCTTCATCTGCAGGTTTTACAACACAGGGAAAACTAAAAGGAAATAGGCTAAAGGCTGAATTTAGATAATCTTTTTTATTAATTACCTTAAAAATCGGAATAGGAATATTATGATATAAAAATATCTTTTTTGATGCTACCTTATCCATTGCCAATGCAGAAGCAAGAACTCCTGAACCAGTATATGGAATGCCCATAACTTCAAGCATTCCCTGAACTGCTCCATTTTCTCCCCATCCACCATGAAGAACTAAAAAAGCTATGTCAATCTTTTCTGTCTTTATCTTCTCACAAAGGTCTGTTCCTGCATCTATAAATACTGCATTATATCCAAGATCTTTTAAGGCATTAAATACAGCCTGACCACTTCTGAGGGAGACCTCTCTTTCTGATGAAACTCCTCCTGCTATTACACCGACTTTCATATTAAGCCTCCAAAATTTTTATCTCAGGTTTCAACTCTATTGAAAAAAGCTTGAACACTTTTTCCTTAACAATATCCATTAATCTTAAAAAATCATCTGCCTTACCTTTACCAATATTAATGAAATAGTTGGCATGGATATGGCTTATAGTTATATCTCCAACTCTGAATCCTTTTAGTCCTGCCTTTTCTATTAAATAACCTGCTGATTGCCCTTCTGGATTTTTAAATACACATCCTGCAGAATGCTCCTTTAAAGGCTGAGTTTGTCTCTTTTTCTGAAAAAACTGTTTTATTCTGTTAAAAGACTGTCCATCATCTTCCTTTAAACTAAATGTGGCAGATTTTATAATCCATGATTCAGCTAAGTCTGAACTACGATATTGAAAATCAATGTCTTGTTTTTTAAAAATTTTAATCTCCAGTTTATCGGTTATAATTTCCACTTCTTCAAGGCAATCACTAATTTCATATCCAAAAGAGCCTGCATTGCCTTTTATTGCACCTCCTACTGTTCCCGGAATACCAATAAGACCTTCCATTCCTGAAAGCTTTCTTTTTAAAACAAAAGCAAGCAATCTAGGCAACATCACACCAGCTGAACTCCTGATAGTAAATCCTTCAGAATTTATTCTATTCATTTTCTTTGTATTGATTATTACTCCCCTGAATCCTTCATCCTTTACAACTAAATTACTGCCTCCTCCTATGACATAGTATGCTACTCCTTCATTTTTTATAATCTCAATCAATTTTAAAATAGAGTCTTCATCTGGAAATACAACAAAATCTGCGTCTCCTCCAATTCTAAGAGTTGTATATTTAGCCATAGATTCATATTTTTTATGTGGTATTCTATGTTCTTTCAAAAAAACTTCAACATTTTTCATAACTTCTCTTTAATGCTTTCTCCGATTTTGTATACATCTCCTGCTCCTATTGTAAAAACAATATCTCCATCCTTTAACTCTTTTAAAACATCAGCTTTTATGTTCTCTTTATCTGGATTGAATATCACATTAACTCCAGCATTTTTCAATTTTTTATATAAAACCTCTGCACTAACTCCTTCAATTGAAGGCTCACTTGCAGCATATATATCCATAAGAAATAAAATATCTTCTTTTCTTAGTGTTGTCTTAAAAACTTGAATAAACTGTTCCATCAAATCTCTTGTTCTTGTATATCTGTGAGGCTGGAAAATTACACAAAGCCTCTGTGGTCTCAGCCATAAAGCAGTTTTTATTACAGCTTTTATCTCTGTTGGATGATGTCCGTAGTCATCGTAAAATTTTATATTATTTTTTTCACCTTTAAATTCAAATCTTCTACTGATTCCTTTAAAGTTTTCAAGAGATTCTTTTACCTTTTCAATAGGTATGGAAAGTTCCTTTGAGACGGCTATTGTGGCAAGAGCATTTAATACATTGTGATTCCCCGGAACAGTAATGGTAAATCTCCCAAGAGACTTATTTTTGAAAAAAGCATCAAATAAAACTTTCGTTGGTGAATATTGAATATTTTTTGCACAAAAATCAGATGTCTCATCAAAACCATAGGTTACATATCTCCTTGTTAAATTTGGAATTAAATCTCTTATGTGTCTGCATTCTCTACAAAGTATGGAAACACCATAAAAAGGCACTTTATTTGCAAACTCAAGAAAAGCTCTTTTGATTCTCATGAGATTTTTGAAATAATCAAGATGTTCTTTGTCAATGTTTGTAATAACAGAAATAGAAGGTGTAAGTTTGAGAAAACTTCCATCACTTTCATCAGCCTCTGCCACAAGAAATTCACCCTGACCTAATTTTGCATTTGTTCCTATGGATTTAAGTTTTCCTCCAATAACAATTGTGGGATCAAATCCTGTATCGCTTAAAACAGTAGCAATAAATGAAGTAGTTGTTGTCTTACCATGTGCGCCTGCAACTAAAATAGAATATTTGAGTCTGCAAAGTTCAGCAAGCATCTCAGCTCTTGGAATGACTGGCACTCCAAGTGATTTTGCTTTAATAATTTCAGGATTATCATGTTTTACTGCAGAAGAAAAAACTACAACATCTGTGCTATTAATATTATCACTGCTATGCCCTATGAATACTTTTATACCAAGCTTCTTTAACCTTCTTACAGTATCAGACTCTTTTATGTCAGAGCCTGTCACTGTATAACCCATATTGTGAAGAACCTCTGCAATACCGCTCATTCCAATTCCGCCAATTCCCACAAAATGAATTCTTTTGTATTGATACATTTATCTTTTCCTCCTCAGTAAACTTTCTGCAATTTCTATGATTTTTTCTCCTGCATGAGGCTTCCCAAAAGCAAGTGATGCCATCTCCATCTCTTTCATAATTTCTGGGTTAGTTAAAATTTTGTTAATCCTTTTTGCAAGAACCTCACCATTTAACTCCCTGTCAAGAATAAGTTCGCATGCACCTCTGCTGAGAAGCCTTCTTGCATTCATCTCCTGATGATTATACGCAGCATATGGATAGGGAATGAGAATTGACGCTTTACCAATAGATGTGAGTTCTGCAACAGTGGATGCACCAGCCCTTGATATCACCAAATCTGCTACTGAGTAAGCCTCTACCATATCATATATAAATGGCAAAACAGTTGCCCTAAATGTTAAGTTTTTATACTCATTGGCAACCCAGTTATAGTCAGATTCACCTGTTTGATGAATTATCTGTATTTTGTTTTTTAAAGGAAGTAAATATGAAAGTCCCTCTGTCATAGCTTTGTTTATTTTTCTTGCGCCAAGACTGCCTCCCAAAATCAGTATCGTAATTCTTCCTTCTTCAATATTAAAAAGCTTTTTAGCCTTTTGTTTATCTCCTTCTAAGATTCTCATTCTAATTGGAGTTCCAGTTAAATAAGTCTTTTCCCTCTGGAAGTACTCCATTGTCTCTGGATATGTTATAGCAACAGCAGAGGCAAATTTACTAAGTAGTTTATTCGCAAGGCCCGGAACAGTATTTTGTTCAAGAATAATAGTAGGAATTTTTTTCAAAGAAGCTGTTAAAACAATCGGAAACGATGCATATCCTCCCACTCCAAAAACAATATCTGGCGAAAAGGAATCTACAATATTTTTTGATTCAAACATGGATTTTAAAAGACTCATCAGTGACTTTACCTTTTCATTCAGAGATTTTCCAACAAATCCTCTAACAGAAATAAAATTCAACTGATAGCCTGTTTTAGGTATCACCTTTGCCTCCAATCCTTTTGGGGTTCCTACAAAAATAATTTGAGCCTCTGGATATTTTTCAGTCAAACTTTCTGCCAGAGCAATGCCAGGGAAAAGATGTCCTCCTGTTCCTCCGCCTGCAATAATAACTTTCATGAAAATCTTATTCCTTTGTAGTAATATTTATATGTTCTTAATTTATTTTTTTTCTGTAATGCTACTTCTGTAAAACCAACATTGTGATTAAATCTTGAAAGATTAAGTAAAACTCCCACTGCTATAAGATTAACAACAAGGGAAGAACCACCATAACTGATAAATGGTAAAGGAAGTCCCTTTGTTGGTGCCAGGCCTGTTACAACAGCAAAGTTTATCAATGCTTGAATTGAAATCATAATTGTAATTCCTGAAGCAAGAAAATAACAAAAAGGTTCAGACTGCTTCGCAGCAATATTCAATCCTCTCATGCATATCAAAAAGAAAAGAATAACAACTACACAAACACCAATAAATCCCATTTCTTCACCGATATGAGCAAATATAAAATCTGTGTGTATCTCAGGCAAAAAAGCGAGTTTCTGTTTTCCCTCACCAAGACCCTGTCCTGTAAGTCCTCCGCTTCCAAGCGCAATAAGTGACTGAACAAGCTGAAAACCACTTCCCTGAGGATCAGACCAAGGATCAAGAAATGAGGTTATTCTTTTCCATCTATAAGGTTCTTTTGCAAGATAAAATACAACAGGAATTGCAAGTAAAACTGTAATTCCCAAAAATCTTAAACTTGCACCTCCAATAAAAAGCATTAAAAAAGTGATTACTCCAAGAGTCATAACTGCGCCGAAATCAGGTTGTTTAAGAAAAATTATCTGAAACGCTCCCATTAAACTTATCGGAATTATAAAATCTTTGATACTTTGTTTGTTATAACTATCTCTGCTCATATACCATGCAAGAAAAAAAACCATCGCAAGCTTTACAAGTTCAGAAGGTTGAAAAACACTTGGCCACAGTTTCAGCCATCTTCTCGCTCCACCAGCACTTACTCCTAATGGACTAAAAACAGCAACAAGCATTATAAAAGAAACAATAAGTAATGGAAAAACAAGTTTTTTTAGTTTCTCAATCGGTAAGAATGTAAACACAATTATGAAAAAAAAGCCTATGAGTAATGTAAATATCTGCTTTTGTAAATAAATCATTCCTCCCTTATCAGCATATTTTGCCTTAACAGAGGCTAAAACAGAAGTAGCACTATAAACTGCAATCAATCCAATTATTACAAGAATAGTTACAGCTATTATGAGAGTTTTATCAATAGAACCCTTTTTCATAGAGAATTCACAATTTTTTTAAATACTTCTCCTCTATGTTCAAAATTTTTGAACATGTCAAAACTCGCACATCCAGGAGAAAGTAGTACAACATCACCAGCACATGCAATTTCTTTTGCTTTAATCACAGCAGATTTCATATCGCTTTCTAAATAGCATGTAACCAGCCTGCCAAGAATATCTGCTATTTTATGTTTCGCCTCACCTATAAGTATTAAAGCCTTTACTTTTTCTTTTACAATATCTCTCAAAGCAGAAAAATCTCCATCTTTATCTCTTCCACCCGCAATCAATATCACATTACCAGAAAAACTTTCAAGAGACTTCTTAACTGCATCAACATTGGTACCCTTTGAATCATTTATATAGACTACTCCATCTATCTCTTTAACAAATTCCATTCTATGTGAAAGACCTGAAAATTGTTGAACAACTGTTTGTATAGTTTCACCTTTGCATCCAGCAAAGAAAGCAAGTAAAGATGCTGCCATTATATTTTCAATGTTATGAACACCCTTTATCTTGAATGTGGAAACAGAAAGAATCGTTTTTTCCATCTCTTTTTTTACGTCATCAGAAATTTCCTCTCGAGCATTAAAATAAATAAAGTTGTCCTTTAAATATGCACCATAGACCTGTTGAACTCTGCTGAAATAAAAAACATGCGGAAGTTTGCCTTTTTTTAAATATACATTTCTCAAATACTCAATAGTTGACATAGTATTTTCATCATCTATGTTAAGAATTAAAAAATCATCTTGGTTCTGATTCTGAAAAATTTTTGCCTTGGCTTCAATATACTCTTTCATTCCTGAATATCTATCCATATGGTCTGGAGTAATATTCAAAATTGCTGCAAAATCAGGTTTAAAACTTTTTATTCCTTCAAGCTGAAAGCTGGAAAGTTCCAGAACAAGATATTCCACTTCAATCTCTTTTTTCAAAAGCTTTGAAACAACTTCTGCCATAGGATATCCAATATTTCCTGCAAGATAAACTTTTTTTCCATCTCTTTTCAAAAATTCATAAGTAAGAGTGGAAGTAGTAGACTTTCCATTTGCCCCTGTAATTCCTA
The DNA here is from genome assembly GCA_964614465.1 of uncultured Thermodesulfovibrio sp. GTDB lineage: Bacteria > Nitrospirota > Thermodesulfovibrionia > Thermodesulfovibrionales > Thermodesulfovibrionaceae > Thermodesulfovibrio. The sequence continues at coordinate 34,046 of CAZTLF010000005.1, read as the reverse complement.
TTATTTTCACATTTTCTTTTATTAAATTCAGAATCTGCCAGCTAAGTTCTATCTCACCTATCACTGGTATGCCTTTATAAACTGCTGAAACGATTGCAGGTGTGCTCAATGGAACTCCAGGGCTTACAACAATAATTTCAGCACTTTCAAGAACTTCCTGTGGATGACCTCCACCTATGATTTGTTCTATTTTACCGTTTACTGCTGCAAGATCCTTTAAAATCTCTTCTTTGCTTTTTTTATCATTTATTATCAATCTTGCGCCAAGACTGCAAAGCAATTGAGATGCTGCTATACCACTTTTACCAAGACCAACAATTGCTACTCTTTTATTTTCCAGTTCAGATAGTTCTTTTACTATTTTTTGCATTTGCCGCCCTCTTTATTTTTGAAGTTTTCTTCACTTTCTTTTTATCTGTTTTAATTTTTTTATAGGAAACTGGCATTACTAATTTTTCTTCTGAAAGTTTAACAACAGGTTCATCCTTACCTATAAGAACATTTTCTGCATTTTGTACTAATTGTTGAGTATCTTTCCAAAGTTGTTCTCTATTTGTATCTCCCAAAATTGCTGTATAAACAAGCCTTCCATTAACCTTATAGGCACTTACAAAACAATGTCCTGCTCTCCTTGTATATCCTGTTTTACCTCCTATCATATTATCTTCTGCCCATAAAAGCTGATTTGTATTATGGATAAAATGTTCTTTCCCATTTTCAGCTCTGACTAAATAAACACGGGTATTCACAGCCTCTTTTATTAATGGATAAGCAAGTGCATGAGACATTATTTTTGTTAAATCATAAACTGTTGTATACTGACCTCTTCCGGGTAAACCTGATGCATTTACAAATCTTGTATCCTTAGCTCCAATCTTCTGCACTTTATCATTCATAAGCTTTACAAAATTCTGCTCACTGACTGCAGTAGCTTCTGCCAAAGCAACTGCAGCAGAATTTAAAGAACGCATCAATGCAAGATAAACAAGGTCACGAACTTTGTAAACTTCTCCTTGCATCAGTCTCGGTGAAACACTTTGAGTTTTTGCAGCTTTTCTTGATATGGTTACTTTCTGTTCAGGATCAAGCTTTTCAAGAGCAACAATTGCTGTTACAAGCTTTGTTGTGCTTGCTGGAGGAAGTTTTATATGCGGATTCTTGCCATATAAAATCTTCCCTGTTTGAGCATCAACTGCAACAGCACTTGGAGCATCAATATCAGGTTGTTTTTTATTCTCCTGAGCTGAACCTTCAGTAGAGTAAATTAAAATACAAATAAACAAAACAAAGAACATAAAAAGTATTCCTCTACATGTTAAACGAGTTAAAATAATAAAATATCTTGTTATCATAATATCACCTCAGTTTTAAAGTTAAAAGACTTAAAAGGGCAAGTATAATTCCTATTATCCAAAACCTAACAATAACTTTCGGTTCTGGCCATTTTTTTAATTCAAAATGATGGTGAAGAGGCGCCATTTTGAAAATTCTTTTTCCATTTGTTAATTTAAAATATCCTACTTGAAGAATAACTGAAATAGCTTCTACAACAAATATACCTCCAACTAAAGCAAGAATTATCTCATGTTTTGTGATAACAGCAAGACTGCCTAGTGCTCCTCCAAGACTTAAAGAGCCAACATCTCCCATAAAAACTTCTGCGGGATAGGAGTTATACCATAAAAAGCCAAGACATGCACCAAGCATAGCTCCGCAGAAAACAGCTAATTCTCCTGTTCCAGGTATATAAAGAACATAAAGATATTTAGCAAACACAGCATGCCCTGATATATAAAGAAGAACAGCATTTACAATGGAGGCAATACCTACAAGACCTGCTGCAAGTCCATCCATTCCGTCTGTAAGATTTACTGCATTTGAAGTACCTATAATCACAAAAATAGCAAAAGGCAGATAAAATATTCCCAAATCAATAAGCCATTGTTTGAAAAATGGGATACTTAAAACAGTTGTATAAGGGTCCTTTGGATTTAAATAAAGAAAAAGAGTTACAGAGGAAGCAAGTAAAAACTGAGCAAGCAATTTATATCTACCTGGTAGACCTTTGTAATTTTTTCTTGTAATTTTCAAATAATCATCTATGAATCCTATTAAGCCAAAACCTAAGAAACTAATAATCATAATCCACATATAGTGATTCCTTAAATTTCCCCACATAAGCACAGCAACTAAGACTGAAGCAATTATTATTATGCCACCCATTGTAGGTGTGCCTTCTTTTTTAAGATGTGTCTTTGGTCCGTCATCTCTTATATGCTGAGTAAGACTTAATTTTTTAAGCCATCTTATACATGGTGGAGCAATAATGAAAGTAAAAAAGAAAGATGTAAGTATGGCAAGCATTGTTCTGAAAGTAATATATCTAAAAACATTGAAAGCAGAAATCTGATCAGTTAAACCATAAAGAATCTCATAAAACATTACTGTCTCCCTTCTTTTAACATTTCAAGAATATTTTCAAGTTTCATAGCCCTTGACCCTTTGATTAAAACAACCTCAGAGCCTTTAAGTTCTTTTTTTAAAAACTCTGTTGCTTGTACAGGATCATCAAAAACATATCCGTTAACATATCTTAATGCATTTTTTATAAACTCTCCCACTCCGATAAAGATATCTATTCCCATGTCATTAATCCATTTACCAACTTCTTCATGAGCTAAATCTGTAAATTCTCCAAGTTCAAGCATATCTCCTAAAACAGCAACTGTTCGTCTACCTTTTTTCCTTCTTACAAGTTCCTGCAATGCAACTTTCATTGAAGAAGGGTTGGCATTGTAAGCATCAAAAAATATTTCAACTCCATTAATTTTGACTATTTCTCCACGCATTTTTACAGGACTGAAAGCTTCTGCAGTCTGTTGTACAGAATATTTAGATATGCCCCAAAAAGTAGCAACAGCAATCGCTCCTGTAAGATTATAAATATTATAAATTCCAACTAAAGGAGTTTTAACTGGAAAAACTGCAATATCGCTATGGAAATCAAATTCAACATGGTCATTATAAAAATTAATGTTCTCGGCTCTAAAATCGCATTTTTTGCTCAGTCCGAATGTCAAAACTTGTCCACTGTATCTTCTAAGTCCATCCATTAAAAACTCATCATCTCCATTAGCAAAAACTGTTTTAACATAAGGAAGTATTTCTAATTCTCCCTCTCTTACTCCTTTAATTGAGCCAAATCCTTCAATATGTTCATATCCAATATTTGTAATCAATGCATAATCTGGATATACTATATCGCAAAGCTCTTTTATATCACCATGTCTATTTGTTCCGAGTTCAAGAACCATAATTTCAGTATTGCTGTCAATTCTGCTGATGCAAAGAGGAACTCCGATGTTATTATTAAAATTTCCATCTGTTTTAAGAATTTTGTATTTTTTTGATAAAAAATTGGCAATCAGTTCCTTTGTTGTTGTCTTACCATTACTTCCTATGACAGCAATAACCTTTCCGTTAAATTTTTTTCTTAAATATCCTGCCAGATTTTGTAAAGACTTAAGAGTTTCATCAACTATAACTACTGTTTTATTTTTAAACTCTATGCCTTCCTTTTTTGAAACTACTGCACCAGAAGCCTTATTCAAAGCTTCATTTACAAATTCATGTCCGTCTTTTTTTGAGCCTTTCAATGCAAAAAAAAGGTCATTCTGACAAATTGTTCTTGTATCAATTGATGCCTGTTTAAATATTTCATTACCTTTTGAAAGTACTTTTCCTCCAGTAGCTACCAGTAAATCATCAAGAGTAAACATAATGAATTACCTCAACTTTTTTAAGGCTTTTATCAAAACTTCTCTGTCACTAAAAGAATATCTTTCACCTTTTATTTCCTGATAATCTTCATGTCCTTTGCCAGCAACAATTAGAATATCTCCATTTTTACATAGTCTCGTTCCTATCCATAAACTCATTGCTCTATCAAGAACAACAATGTAGTTATCCTTTAAAATGCCTTCTTCAACCTCTCTAATTATTTGTCTTGGTTCTTCCCATCTTGGATTATCTGAAGTAAGAATTACATAATCACTTAATTCAGTAGCAATTTTCCCCATCTGAGGCCTTTTTCCTCTGTCACGATTTCCACCACAACCAAAAATTGTCACTACTTTTCCGTTTTTTGATATCTCTTCTTTCAGCTTTCTTACACTTATAAGCAACCTTTCAAGAGCATCTGGAGTGTGAGCATAATCAACAAAAACAAGAAAGTCCTGTCCTTCATCAACTCTCTCAAATCTTCCCTCTGGAGAATGAGCATCTAAAAGAGCAGATTCAATAATATCAAATGGTATATTCAAAGCCACAGCAACCGATACAGCAGAAATAACGTTATAAATATTAGGAATACCTAAAAGATAAGTCTTTATAAATATTTCCTTTTTTTTCTTAATGTCAACATTAATCTCTGTACCTTTAAACTTTAATCTATAGTTTTTAACATAAATATCTGCCTGAGGATTTTCCATTGAATATAGAATTTTTTTATTGCTCAACTGTTCAATAAGTTTTCTTCCATAAGCATCATCCAAATTGATAACTGCCAATGCATCGTTCTTAAGTAATTCTGTAAATAGCCTTTTTTTAGCATTAAAGTAATCTTCCATATCTTTATGAAAATCAAGATGGTCTCTTGAAAGATTTGTAAATACTGCTACATCAAATTTTGTATAATCAACTCTTTTCAAAGCAAGAGCATGCGAGGAAACTTCTGTAATAACATATTCTACACCCTTGAGAATCATCTCATGAAGAAGCTCCTGGAACTCAGGAGCTTCTGGGGTTGTATGAATAGCAATCCTTTCTTCATCATCAATCAAATATTTGATTGTTCCTATAACTCCTGTTTTTTTACCATATCTTTTAAGGATATCTCTTATGAGATAAGATGTTGTTGTTTTACCATTTGTGCCTGTTATTCCTATAATTTTAAGTTTCTCAGATGGATTTCCATAGAACTTTGCACTAATCCACGCAAGTGCATCCCTTGAATCATTAACACCTATCCATGTAATATCTGTATGTTCAGAAGGTATAAAATGTCCGATCTCATAAACAACAGCCTTTGCACCTTTTTTTATTGCCTCTTCAATAAAAAAATGCCCATCTACTTTCTGTCCTGATATTGCGAAAAAAAGACTTCCTTGTCTTATATCCTTTGAATTATAGCTTATGTGCTCTATGTTTCTATTTATATCTCCCTTAACCTTAAAATCACCCCTTAAAATTTCCTTTAAAATCATTCTTTTGCTACCACAAATTTTCTATTGGTTTCTTTTTCAAATGTAACCCAAAGCCCTTTCTCTTTAGCATCATCTCTTGGAATATTAAGATAAGCCATAGCTTCATCAGAAATTGCTTTGAATACAGGTGCTGCAACAACTCCTCCATAATGAGCTCCCTTAGGATCATGAATAACAACTATCATTGCTATACGAGGATTATCTGCTGGAATAAATCCAACAAAAGAGCTTACAAATCTTTCTTTTGAGTATTTACCTGTTTTAGGGTCATACTTCTGAGCTGTTCCTGTTTTTCCAGCAACATTATTACCATCAAGCTTTGCTTGAGTAGCTGTTCCACCTTCTTGTGTAACCTTTTTCAATATATCTCTCATTATCTTTGCTGTTTTATCAGATACTATTTTTTCTCTCTGTATAACAGCCTTATACAAAATATTTCCATCTGGTGAACGAATTTCAGAAACCGAAAATGGTTTTACAAGATAACCACCATTTGCAATGGCAGAATAAGCTCTTAAAACCTGAATAGCTGTCACTGCAACTTCCTGGCCGATTGGAATAGCTCCTATTGATGTGCCTGACCATTTCTGAGTAGGTCTTATATAACCTGCCATTTCTCCAGGAAGGTCTATGCCGGTCTTTTCACCAAAACCAAATTTCTTTATATATTGATAAAGCTTTTCCTTGCCAAGCATCATCGCAATTTTTATTATACCCACATTTGAAGATTTTTGAATAACCTCTTCAAAAGTAAGAACTCCGTGTTTGTGAGCATCTTTTATTTTTTTACCCCATACCTCTATATATCCATGGGAGCAATCAAATTTAGTGTATGGCTTTACAATTCCTTCTTCTAATGCTGCAGTTGCTGTAACGATTTTAAAGGTTGAACCTGGTTCATATAAATCTGTTAATGCACGATTTCTTATTATATCAATATTTTTTATAAATTTTAAATTATTAGGATCATATGTTGGTCTGTTTGCTAAGGCAAGAATCTCTCCTGTAAATGGATCCATCATTATAGCAATTCCTGAAGAAGCCTGCCATTTTTTTACTGCTTCTTCAAGATATTTTTCAACAATGTATTGTAATCCTTCATCAATAGTCACAAAAATATCATTTCCTTTTATATCTATCAAGCTTCCATCAGAAAGTTTCCTTCCTCTGGCATCTACTGAAACTACTTTTGAGGATTTTTCTGCTTTAAGATATTTGTCATACTGTCTTTCTAATCCCTCCATGCCTTGTTCATCAATATTCACAAAACCGATAACATGAGAAGCTAAAAATCCATTAGGATAAAATCTTGCTCCTTCAGCAACAGAACCGATACCCTCAATCTTTAAAGCTTTAACTTTCTCTGCTACAGCATAATCAACTTTTCTTTCCAGCCATATAAATCTTATGTTTTTTTCTGATTGACTTTTTATTTTTTCAGTATTAAATTTGATATAACTTTTTAAAATGTTTATTGATTCATCTGATTTTAAAGACGCAGGATCAATAAATAAAGATTCTTTTTCTAAAGAAATCGCCAATTCTCTTCCCATTCTATCATATATATTCCCTCTTTTTGGAATAATTTCTTCCTTTTTTATTTGTTGAATCTTTGCTCTTGAAAAATAACTTTGGTGTTCAACAAACATAATTAAACCAAGACGAAAAATAACAGCAACAAAACAGACTAAAAGAATTATTTTTAGTAAAATAATTCTTTTATGCATTTTAATTCTTTCTATTAAAATTTATTGTCCTTACTAAACTCTCAGGATTTCCAGATATATATACAACCTTCCTTCTGTCAGGAAATACGAGGAAAAGTCCATCAACATTATTAATTCTTACAAAAGAAGTTAGAGATGATTTTTCAGCAAGCAAAAGCCTTCTTTCATTGAGCATCTTCTTTTTTTTCTCTTCAAGACTGCTTAATCTATACTCTATAGAGATTACATTTGATCTGATCCATAAAATTGCAAAAATTGCAAATAAACTAAAAACTATTAATACTATCTGCTTCATATTTTTTCACCTCCTCTTAGCCTTGCGCTTCTTGCTGATGGGTTTTTAGCTACCTCTTCAAGAGATGGCAAAATAGGTTTTTTAGTAAGAATGTGGAAATTTCCTTTTTGCTCTTCATTTTTGAAAAAATTTTTTATAACTCTGTCTTCGCCTGAATGATACGATATTACACAAATTCTTCCACCAGACCTTAATAATTCAACTGCCTGTGATAATCCTTCTTTAAGTTCTTCAAATTCCCTGTTTACTTCAATTCTTATTGCCTGAAAAACCTTGGTGGCAGGATGAAGTCTTCCGTGTCTTGGAACACTTTTTTTTATCAAATCTGCCAACTCTTTACATGTATCAATAGTTTTTTTGCTTCTCTGTCTTATGATTTCTCTTGCTATTCTTCTTGCAAAAGGCTCATCACCATAATCTCTGAAAATCTGAGTTAACTTTTGATCAGAATATTTATTTACAACATCCCATGCTGTTAGTTTTTGTGTCTGATCCATTCTCATATCAAGCCTTTCTTCAGAATGAAAACTAAATCCTCTTTCAAAATCCTTAAGTTGAAGCATTGAGATACCAAGATCAAAAATCACTCCGTCAATTTTTTCAATATTTAACTCTGATAAAACTTGTTTCAGTTGAGAAAAACTTGCTTTTCTTAAAATTACCCTTGAATCATCAAGAAATTTCTTAGTATAAAAAATAGCGGAATCATCTCTGTCAATGCCGATTAATATACCATCTGAACCAAGTCTTTTAAGTATTTCCAAAGAATGTCCACCACAACCTAAGGTAGCATCAACATATACACCTCTGCAAGGATTCAGAAGTTGAATCACTTCCTTAAGCATTACAGGAATATGTATTTTTTTATAATCCATACTTAGCAAGAGCATCTTGTATACTTTTTATATCTACTTTTGTTGGGTCTGTAACGCTATCCCATGTAGCCTTATCCCAGATCTCAATTCTCTCAATCTGACCAACAATAACAACCTCGGAATTAATACCAGCGTCCTGTCTGTGTTCATAAGGAATAAGTATTCTTCCTTGCTTATCAAGTTCACATGATGTTGCAGAAGCAATAACTCTTCTTAAAAAATACATTACAGCTTCATCAGACTTAGGTAGCTGCCTTATCCTTTCTTCAAGTTTTAACCATTCTTCAAGAGGATAAAGATGTAAGGCTTTATCAAAAGGAGCATTCGTAAGATAAAGCTTGCCTGAAGAATATTTGTTTGTCAAAACCTCCCTCAGAGAGGCTGGCATTATAACTCTTCCCTTTTGATCAATATTATGGTAATATTTTCCTATGAAAGATATCATTTTCCACTTTTTACCACTATTTACCACCAATATTATATGAATATGAAAAATTTGTCAAGAGGTAATTTTTATGTATGAAAAATTTTTTGAAATTTTTGAAAAAAAACTTGAAAAACTTAAAGAAGAAAATCTTTACCGTTCAGTAAAAGATGTGGAAGCAAGGAATGCAATGGAAATTACAATTCAGGGCAAAAAATATGTAAATTTTGCATCCAATGACTATCTCGGACTGACTCAACATCCATTAGTTAAAGAAGCTGCTATAGAGGCAACCAAAATATTTGGTGCTGGTGGAGGAGCCTCAAGACTTCTAAGTGGAGGTACGATTTTACATAAAAAACTTGAAGAACTTTTATCCGAATTTAAAACCACTGAAAGTTGTCTTGTTCTTAATTCCGGCTACACAGCGAATACTTCTTTAATTCCTGCTTTAGCCGGAGAAAATGACATTATTTTTAGCGATGAACTTAATCATGCAAGCATAATAGATGGTTGTAGACTAAGCAGAGCTGAAAAAATTATTTACAGACATGCTGATATTGAGGACTTAAAAAAGTTAATTAAAAAAACATACTGCAAAGGTAAGAAAATAATTGTAACAGACACAGTTTTTAGCATGGATGGAGATATTGCACCAATCAGAGAACTTTATGAATTATGCAAAGCTGAAGATGCTTTGCTTTATCTTGATGATGCTCATGGAACTGGTGTATTGGGTAATGGTTACGGAGTATTGAAACATTGTGGAATAAAGACAGAGCATTTTATAATTCAGATGGGAACGCTTTCTAAGGCAATCGGAGTTTTTGGAGCATTTGTCTGTGGAAATTCATCTATTATAGAGTGGTTTATAAACTCTGCAAGAGGCTTTATTTTTTCAACTTCTTTGCCTCCATGTATAGTTGCTGCTGCTTATGCTTCTTTAAAAATTATTATTAATGACAAAGAATTAATTAAAAAACTTTGGCAGAACACAGAAAAAGTTATGGAAACAATAAAAAATCTTGGACTTAAAACAACAAAAACAAAAACTCCGATTATTCCAATTCTTTTTGAAAGCATTGAACAAGCAATAAAAGCTTCAAAAATTCTATATGATTCAGGCATTTATGCGCCTGTTATCAGACCTCCTACTGTAAAAACACCGAGAATCAGAATAACTATAACAGCTGCACATTCTGAAAGCGATATTGAAAAACTATGTAGTGCCTTAATTTTAATTAAGTCAAACCCTTGAATCTTTGAATCTCTTTAATTCATAATATGCAGATGTATGGAAAAATTAATGAATTTAATCATAGCAAGGCTTGATGGTGAAGAAATCAATAATTCCCAATACAAACATTACATTGAAAGACTTGTCCGAGAAGGGATTACAGGCTTCATAGTTTTTGGTGGTGAATATAATGAAATAAAAGATTTCATTACCTATCTTCAAAGCATAGCATCCGAACCATTAATCATTGCCTCAGACATTGAAAAAGGTGTTGGACAACAGATAAAAGGCGGCAGTTTAATTCCATCACAGATGGGAATTGCCGCAGGATTTGATTTAAATAAAAACAGGCAAGAGCTTAAATCTCTATACTCAATTGTAATAAAAGAAGCACTGGATGTTGGAATAAATCTTGCACTTGTTCCTGTTTTGGATGTAAATACAGAGCATAAAAATCCAATAATATGCACAAGAGCTTTTTCAGATAATCCTGAAGTCGTTTCAGAATATGGCAAATTTATTATAAAAATCTTTGAATCCAATGGATTATCAACATGCGGAAAACATTTTCCAGGTCATGGTGCAACACAAATAGACTCTCATCTGGAACTTCCTTCTCTTACATATGAACCTGAAATACACCTAAAACCATTTAAGGAAGCAATTAAGGCTAAAGTTTCTACAATTATGGTTGGCCATATAGCTGCTTTTGGCAGAGAGCCTGCGTCTCTTTCAAAAAAAACAATTAATGAATTGCTAAAGCAAAAACTATGTTTTAAGGGAACAGTTCTTACAGATGCGATGAATATGCGGGCTTTAATAGATTATGAAAATCCTTATGCTTTAGCTCTTATTGCAGGAGCAGATATAATTTTACATCCAGAAGAACCATATACTGCTTTAGAAGAGATAAAAAAAGCTTATATACAGGGTTTAATTAGTGACAGAAGAATAAAAGAAGCTTATAGAAGAATAAAGAGGTTGAAGAAGCTCAAAAGAAAAAAAACGATTATTCCTAATAAAGATATTTCCTTAATCCATAAAGCATTTAAAAAAACAGTTACTGTTATAAAAAATGAAATAAATGATTTGAATTTCAAGAAAATCGTCCCTTATCTTACGGGAGTATATACTGAGGAAATAAAAAAAGTATTTCAGAACTATTTTGGTTCTGCCTATGATTTACAGGATTATAAACAATCAAAGGCTATACCTTTAATTGCAGCATTCACAAATATCAAGGCTGCCGGAAAGGAATATCTATTAAAAGGGCAACAAAACATGATAATTAAAGAAATCATATCAAATACAGATGCAATTGTTGTCTCTTTTGGTAATCCCTATGTTTTAAGACCTTTTAAGAAATCAAAGGCTATAATTTCACTTTATGATTCCCATGAACATGCTGTACTTGCTTTTCTGGATGCATTCAATGAAGGTTTCAAAAATACGGCTAAAATCCCTATTAAAATAGAATGGTTTGATGACTAAAAGAACAAAGGATATAGCAGTTGTAACAGTTCTTGGTTTTGCTTCTGGACTGCCTTTTCCACTTATAGGTGGAACCTTACAGGCATGGCTTACAACTGAAGGAATTGATATAAAAACAATAGGCATTTTTACAATTCTTACTCTTCCGTATAGTTTTAAGTTTCTCTGGTCTGCTATATTTGACAGGTTCAGTATTCCTGGACTTGGAAGAAGACGCGGCTGGATTATTATCTGTCAAATTTTAATTTTATTTAGTATCTTTTTAATGATAACATTCACTCCTAAGCATCTTTTATTTTTCAGCATATTAGCAGCAATGATTGCTTTTTTTTCAGCATCACAGGACATATCAATTGATGCTTACAGGACAGAAGTACTTAGACCAGAAGATAGAGGAATTGGAGCATCCTTTGCAGTAACTGCATACAGAATCGCATTGATTGTTGGAGGTGGTCTTTGTCTTTTACTTGCAGACTATCTTGGATGGCAGACTGCTTTAACAATAATAAGTTCACTTTTAATTTTGGGAGTCATTACCACTTTCTGGTCAGATGAACCGATAGGGATAAAAAAACCAACTACAATGAAAGAATCCTTTGTTGAACCCTTAAGAGATTTACTGAAAAGAGAAAAAAGTATTATTTTGCTACTGTTTATTGTTTTATATAAAATTGGTGATGCCTATGCAAGTTCTTTGAGTACAGCATTTTTTATTAGAGGTATTGGATTTTCCCTTACTGAAGTAGGCACAGTTAATAAAATTGGTGGACTTATTTCAGCAATTGCGGGTTCAATATTAGGAGGATTTTTACTCAGAAAAATAAGCCTTTATAAAGCATTAATTTCATTTGGAATACTTCAAGCAGTATCAAATATTATGTTTATGGTTTTAGCAATAGGAGGAAAAAATTTTTCATTGTTTGTATCCACCGTAGTCATTGAAAATCTAACAGGTGGAATGGGAACAACTGCATTTTTAGCTCTTTTAATGGGATTATGCAATCGGACTTTCGCTGCAACGCAATATGCTTTACTTTCATCATTAGCATCTGTTGGAAGAGTAGTTATAAGCCCGACAGCTGGTTTTATTGTTGAAAGCATTGGCTGGCCAGGTTTTTATTTTCTTACTTTCCTTGTAGCAATTCCTGGACTTTTTTTGATCATTAGTTTAAAGAAAATCATATTTTATGTTTCTGAAAGATAACAATTTAAGACTGTTAAACCTAGTATTCTTATCTTCCTTTAACCGGAATTCTTATTATAAATGTACTACCTTTGCCAGATTCACTCTCAACTGAAATAAAACCTCTATAATACTGAACAATTGTGAGAGCCACAGAAAGCCCAAGCCCAGGACCATATACCTTTGATGTAAAGAACGGGTCAAATATTTTCTTAATGAGTTCTTTCGGAATTCCTTTCCCTGTGTCAGAAATCCTTATCTCTATCTCATTTTCCACTTTTGCAAGAGAAATCTTCAATAAACGCTTTTCTGATTTTTCCATTGCTTCTATTGCATTTTTAATAATATTGCGAAGAACAATCTTAAAATGTTCCTTATCTATATAAAAATCTGCCACATCTTTAAATTCTGTTTCCACTTCTATTACTTTATCTTCTATCTCCTTTTCAAATTCCTCTAAAACCTCTTCTATGGCAGTTTTAGGATTAACATTTTCCAAAAAACCTATTGCAATCATTTTAAGATTTAAAATTTCTTTTAAAATTCTCTCAAGTCTTTCTGACTCCTGAAGTATTGTCATTAAATAAGGTTTATTTGGATCACCAGGTGGCAAATTATCATATACTTTTTTTGCAAAACCTGCAATGCTCACGATAGGATTTCTTATTTCATGAGAAATGCTGTCAATAAGTTTTCTTACTGACTCAGTTCTTTCTTCTTCTATTGCTCTCTCTGCTGTTTGTTTTTTTGTAATTAAAGAACGAACTCTTGCTGAAAGTTCTCTATAATCAAAGGGTTTTGGGACATAATCATCAGCACCAATGTCAAGTCCCTTAACTTTGCTTTCTACATCAGATTTAGCTGTAAGCATAATTATAGGAATAAATTTTGTTCTATCATCTGTTTTGAGTCTTTGACAAACTTCATATCCATTCATTTTAGGCATCATTACATCAAGAATTATTAGGTCAGGATAAACTTCATATGTCTTTTTTAAGGCTTCTTCACCGTCATATGCTTCTTGTGTATTGTAACCCTCAGCCTTTAATCTTTTCCTCAAAAGCTCTACTGTATCTATATTATCATCAACAATTAAAATTGTCTGATTTGAACTATTCATTTTTCTTTTAAATAAATCTTTATCTGTTCTGGAAACTCTCTGACATTTATTGGTTTTGATATATAACCATTACATCCAGCTTGAAGAGCTTTTTCTTGATCTCCTCTCATAGCATGGGCAGTAAAAGCTATTATAGGTGTATCTTTGAAATCAGGTCTTTTTTTTAACCTTCGTGTCACTTCATATCCGTCAATCTTTGGGATTGAAATATCCATAAGAATAAGGTCTGGTCTATATACTAAAGCCTTTGCTATAGCATCTTCTCCATCAACTGCTTCTATTACTGCATAGTCTTGTTTTTTTAGTATCTTTTTTACAAGCTCCCTTGAGTCTTCATTATCATCAACAATAAGAATTGTTTTCACACTTAACCTCCTATTTTTTCCAAACTATTTTTAAGTTCTGTTATAAGTTGTTCTTCGGAAAAGAGAGCTTTATTTATTACATCTTTTATTCTACCATTTAATGCTTCCTTTTCTTGCTCACTTAATTCTTTATTTGTAAGAGCAATAATTGGAATATCCTTCAATTCAGCAGATGTTTTAATAAAATCTAAAAAATCAAAGGCGCTACTGTCTGGATCTGTAATATTGATAATTAGTAGATCTGGTTTTTCACTCTTAACCAGTTCCATTGCTTGTTTACTGCTTGTGGTTGCATAGACTTCGTAACCACTCTCGCTAAGTATTTTTGAAATATCATCCTTAGTTTTCTCATCCCTTTCAAGTAAAAATACTTTCTTAATAGGACGATAAACTTCTATGTTTTTGATTCTTCTTAATAAAGAATGTCCATCAAGTGGTTTTACAAAATAATCAGCTGCACCTAGACTAAAAGCTAAGGTCTTATTTTCAATAATAGAAACAATGATGACAGGAATATCTTTAGTTTCTTCATCTTCTTTAAGTTCTTTTAATACCTGCCAACCATCTTTTTTAGGCATCATTATATCAAGAGTTATTGCAATAGGTTTTATCTCCTTTGCTTTTTTAACAGCCTCATCACCGCTAATTATTCCTATAACTTTATAGTCTTTCTCAAGATATTTTTTGATTAAATCAATAGCATCAGGATTATCATCAATTGCTAAAATGACCTTTTCTTTTTCGGAAACTTTTGATATTTCTAAAGATAAAGGTTCTTTATGTAAAACAAGGTCTCTTACAACCTCGCATATTTTACACGCCTCTACTTTTTCTGGATAAGAGCCTATTGTCATACCTTTACAGTGTGTTCCTACAACAAGCCAGCATCTTTTCTCAGGAGAACCATACTCAGGACAATTCACATGTCCACACTGGGTATAATCCCAGCATCTTACCAATTTACCTTCATAAAAAGGATCTTGCAAAAAAACTTCCTTCGGCACTTCAAAATATTGTGCAAGTGCTCCAGCCATTTCTTCTTCTATCACAGGACCTATTTGTTCAAAAACTTCCCTTTTAAAGGGTAACAAAACATAGAAAGTACTACCTTTTCCTACCTCACTTTCAGCCCATACCATACCTTTATGTAATGCTACAAGTCCTCTTACAATGCTTAAGCCAAGACCTGTTCCTTCATATTGTCTTGTTGTAGATACATCAGCTTGTGCGAATTTATCAAAAATTTTATCAAGATCTTCTCTTTTTATTCCTATTCCAGTATCACTTACTGCAATTTCTATAAATTGAGGATTTCCTTGTCTATCCTTACCTCTTTCTGAAATCCTTGCTTTCATTGTTATTCCACCCTGATGTGTGAATTTTACAGCATTGGATATTAAATTTATTAAAATCTGTTTTGCTTTATCCTCATCAACATAGAGCTTTTCAGCTCCTGACTCAATATTTAGAGTAAAACTCAAGCCCTTTTTAGCAATTAATGGTTCAAATGTAACCATTATACCGTCTATTAATTCTTTTAAATCTATCTGTCCTGGGCGAAGTTCAATTTTACCTGATTCAATCTTAGATATATCAAGAACATCATTTATTAATTGTAATAGATGTCTTGAATTTGCAGCCACCTTCTTCAAGGAAACCTTTTGGTCTTCATTCAAAGGACCATCAACTTCATCAAGTAGTAAATCAGTATATCCAATTATTGCGTTCATTGGTGTTCTTAATTCATGGGACATATTTGCTATAAATGCAGATTTAAGGGTATCAAGTTCCTTTAACTGCTTATTTGCCTTCTGAAGCAATGCTACAAGCTCATCTCTCTCTTCAAGGAGTTTTGCTCTACGGGTAAGTTCCTTTTCAAGTTCCATTTTTGAGTTAGCTACTTCATTAACCATGTAATTAAAAGTTTCCATAAGAAGTCCAATTTCATCCCTTGGATATTTACTGATAGTAATCATTTCTCCCTGTGCAAATCTTTGTGTTGCATCTCGAAGTGTGTTAAGGGGGTCCCTTATAATTTTTTTAACTATCAGAGTGATAACAACAGTGCCGAGAAAAAATGCAAAAACTGTAAGAACCAGTGACCTATTTCTTTGAGCATCTACGGTTCTATAAACTTCTTCAAGTCCTGTGCTCATTATGAGAGCACCTAATACCTTTCTTGATGAGCCATGACAATGAAAACATTCAGGTGAATTATGAATGGGAAGAACAGTTATTAACTTTCTCTCGCCGTTAATTCTATATTCACTTGAGAATCTGGAAATTGAAGTTTCCAGCATACTTTTTTTAAATAAATCAACAAATTCTTCGTTTTTTACAACATTTTCTATTTGTGAATGAATAACATTTTTATTAGTGGAAAAAGAAATAATACCGTTAAAATCAGTAAGATAAACGTTTATATTTTTATATTTTCTTCCAATTTCTTCAAAATCTCTATGCATGGCATCACTGTCTCCTACAGTTAAGGGATATTTCATTGTTGCATAAATAGTGTCAACCACTTCATTATTACCGGCTTCTATAAGGCGTAATCTGTCTGGTTTTCCAAAATAAATTCTAAACCATATTTCAATAATCATAACGATTGTAATTATGGCTATGAAGCTCAAAAGAAGTTTATTGCCTATTTTTTGAGTTGTAAACTTAAACATTAGTGAACTCCTCTTAGAAGTGGTCTAAATCTGAAAGCTTTTATTCTCTCTTCAGTATGGCAGGGTTCGCAAATTTTAGTGGTAAGCTTGCCTTTTATATCTTCACGCTTTTTTGTCTGAACGTGTTTTTTACCTGGACCATGGCAAACTTCACATCCTGTATTTTTAAGATGTGGCGTTTTTTCCACACTAACAAATCCTCCTTTTTTACCATATCCAGTAGTATGGCATTCATAACATCCCTTCAACTCTTCTTGAGTTATTTTGTTCTTCATTTTTTCAACACCCAAGAAAGAACGAGACATGCGAGAAAACTTCGTAAAGTTTTCATACTGCTGTGGATGGCACATTTTACAATGTTCATTTCCTACATAATTAGAAAATGCAATAAGTGGTGAAAAGATAATTATTAATATAATCATCAAATTCATATCTAAAGATTAACAGAAAAGGCAAGATTTGTAAACTATTTTTGAGTAAAAATTTAAAATTCCTTTATCATTATTCTATCAATTTTTCTTGCCAATCCATTTGCAACATCAACCTCCATGTAGACTGCTGAAAGAATAGCAGGACTCGATGGAACATCAAACTTTTGGGGCATTTGTGTAATAAACTTCTCTATTACCTCATCCTTCTTAAATCCAATAACAGAATGCTCAGGACCTGTCATTCCAACATCAGTTATATAAGCCGTGCCCTTAGGTAAAATTTTCTCATCCGCTGTCTGAACATGAGTGTGCGTTCCTATAATTGCGCTTACCTGTCCATCAAAATAAAAAGCAAAGGCTATTTTCTCTGATGTAGCCTCTGCATGAAAATCTATTAAAATTATATTAGTCTCTTTTTTAAGCCTTTCAACCTCTTTCTTTGTAATTCTAAAAGGACAATCAAGAACATTCATAAAAATTCTACCAGAAACATTGATTATACCAACAAGATTATCTTTTCTTGTTCTTATTAAAACACTTCCGGTCCCTGGAACACCTTCAGGATAATTTATAGGTCTTAGTATCCTTGATTCTTTTGCAATATAAGGGATGGCTTCCTTTTTATCCCATATATGATTACCTGTTGTAATTACATCTATACCATAAGAAAAAAGCTCTTCTGCAATTCTTTCTGTTATTCCAAACCCTCCTGCTGCATTTTCTCCATTTGCTATGACCAACTCAACTTTGTATTGATCAACTAATTTTGGAAGAAGTGATTTAACAATCTGTCTTCCGGCTTTACCGACAATATCTCCTATAAAGAGAAAGTTAACTGTTTCATTATTTTGCATACTCTATATATCTTGACTCTCTTATTACAGTTACTTTAATTTGTCCTGGATAACTTAATTCTTGTTCTATTCTTCTGCTTAATTCTCTTGCAATAAAAGCACATTCTTCATCTGTTACAATATCAGGTCTTACAATAAGCCTAACTTCTCTTCCTGCCTGAATTGCATAACAGTTTTGAACTCCCTGAAAAGACATGGCAAGTTCTTCAAGTTTTGTAAGCCTCTTAATATAACTCTCTATGGTTTCTCTTCTTACTCCAGGACGAGCTGCAGAAAGAGCATCTGCTGCAGCAACCAATGCGGATTCAACACAATTGAATTCAACATCTTCATGATGACTGAGAATAGCGTTTATAATTTCTTCTCCTTCTCCATATTTCTTTGCAAGCATAGCGCCTATCTCTTGATGAGAACCTTCCATTTCATGGTCAACTGCTTTTCCTATATCATGTAAAAGTCCTGCTCTCTTGGCCAGTTTTATATTAGCTCCAAGCTCACCTGCCATAATTCCACTAAGCCATGCCACTTCTTTTGAGTGTTGCAAAACATTCTGTCCATAAGATGTTCTGTATTTTAATCTGCCTATAAGTTTTATAATTTCTGGATGAATTCCACTAAGCCCAAGTTCAAATACTACTTTTTCTCCTTCATCCCTTATTGCAATATCTACATCTCTACGAGCTTTTTCCACAACTTCTTCTATCCTTGCTGGATGAATTCTCCCATCAATAATTAATCTTTCCAGTGCTATTCTTGCAATCTCTCTCTTTATTGGATCAAAAGAGGAAAGAATAACAAGTTCTGGCGTGTCATCAACAACTAAGTCAACACCGGTTAGTGATTCAAAAGCTCTTATGTTTCTGCCCTCTCTGCCTATTATTCTTCCTTTCATTTCATCATTTGGAAGACTCACCGCTGTAACAGTTGCGTCAACAACATAATCACTTGCATATCTCTGTACTGCCAGACTCAATATCTCTTTCGCTTTTTTATCAGCTTCCTGTTTAGCCTCGTCTTCTATTCTTTTGATAAGTCTGGCTGCCTCAAAACGAGATTCCTCCTCTATCTTTTTGAAAAGTTCCTGTTTTGCTTCCTCTTCTTTCATTCCTGCTATTTTTTCAAGAAGTTGTTGTTGTTCAGCAATAAGCTTATTATAATGATTTTCTTTTTCCTGTAAAAATCTTTCTTTTAAAGCTATCTCTTTTTCTCTTTTATTTAGTTCAGTCTCTTTTTTTTCTACCTGCTCAATTTTGCGATCTAAAATTTCTTCCTTTTGTCTTAGTCTTTTTTCCTGATAACTAATCTCTTTTGTCTTTTCCTTTATCTCCTTTTCTGCTTCAAATTTTAATTGATATATAACCTCTTTTGCTGAAAGATGTGCTTCTTTTTTTACTGTCTCTGCTTCCTTTCTGGCATCTTCAAGGATTTTTTGAGCTTCTTCATGAATTTTTATTTTTTCATCTTTGAGTCTATTCCTATAGAAAACATAAACTACATATCCAGAAACAGCACCTAAGATAATCGCAATAAAGATATACAAAAGCTCCATCAGGATACCTCCAAAAATTTATTTAAAAGGCCTGCGGGGTTATGATGATGTGGAATAGACAATTCTTTATAAAAAAATTTATAAAATTGCTATTAAAAAAATTAAACTATTTTTTACATCTATTTAAAAAGCTACAACATCATCATAACCCCGCCCTGCCGTGTGATAAGGAAAGTTAGATCCCCTTTAGACAGGTGGGTGCCTTGTAGGCAGGTTAGGCTTCCTCCGAAGAGGCATGCACACCGCTACCTACGCTGGCTCCCTAACGGACCTAACTGCCGGATCCCCTTTCCCTTCCATCACGGACAGGGCAGGAAGCCTGTCTAATTATTTTATAACAAAAATGGGAATAGATATGCAATCTTTATTTTTAGGTTATAATTATATATACAATGTTGTTTTATTTATTAGATATAGATGACTCTCAAGAAGGTATTCTTCTTTTTGGAATATTAGAAAATGGGAAATGTGAAAAATTCATAGATTCCTCATACAGACCTTATTTTTTAGTGCTTCCTGCAGATAAAAAAAGAGCCACTAAAGAAATTGAAGAAATTGTAAAGAAAGATTCTCTACCAGTTACAGAGATAACTGAAGAAAAACGAATATTACATGGCAAAGAAAAAGAGTTTATAAAAATTTATACAAAAAAACATCAGGACATGCAGAAAATAAGGGATGCAATAAAAGTCCTTGAGAAAAAAAGAGGAGGGAGTGGTTCTGTAATTGACGAGTTCGAGTATCAAATTTCTGCATATAGAACCTATCTTGCTGAAAAGGGACTGTCCTGTCTTAAATGGTTTGAAATAGAAACCAAAGGGAATCAGATTAAATCAATTAAAAATGCTGAAATGCCTTCACCAGAACTTAAAATTCTTGCTTTTGATATGGAAGTTCTTGAGGTTCAGCGAGGAATTCCTTCAATTGTTATGATTTCAGTGTTTGGAGAGACATTATCAAAAGTAATTACATATCAGGAAGCAAAATATTCAGTAAACTCCAATATTGTAAAAGACGAAAAAGAACTAATAAAAAGTTTTATTGAGATTGTGAAAAACTACGACCCTGACGTAATTGCTGGTTATAATACAGACCTCTATGATATGCCTATTTTAAGAGAAAGAGCAAAACAGCTTAAAGTTGATATCAGCCTTCTTTCACGAGATAACTCCGGAATAATTCTATCAAAAAGAGCAAGATTTACAACAGCAAGGCTAACTGGTAGAGTTCATATTGATATATTTAACTTTGTATTTAACATTCTTTCACCAATGCTTCAGAGCGAACAGCTGACATTAAAAAATGTATCACATGAACTTCTCGGAGATACAAAGCTAGACATGGAATATGAAGACATACTTCAAGCATGGGATAAAGGTCATGAGCTTGACAAACTTGCAAGATACTGCTTAAAAGACAGTGAACTTGTCTATGAACTTACAAAGATGCTCCTGCCTGATATTGAAGAGCTGACAAAAATTACAGGACAGTCACTTTTTGATACATCAAGAATGCCATATAGTCAGCTTGTTGAATGGTATTATATTAAGAAATCAAAAGAGCAAAACAGGGTAATCCCAAATCAACCAAAGTTTGATGAAATAAAAGAGCGACAGAAAACTACATATGAAGGAGGATTTGTAAAAGAACCAGAAGTAGGACTCCATAAAGGAATTGCTGTTGTTGACTTTGCTTCTCTTTATCCATCAATAATTGCAACATACAATATCTCAATTGATACTCTTAACTGTAGTTGCTGTAAAGACAACGGGTATAAAGTTCCAGAATTTCCTTACTGGTTTTGTAAAAATAATAAAGGTTTTGAAGCTCAAGCAATTGAAGAACTTTTAATTGAAAGGCTTAAGCTTAAAAAGGAGTTAAAAAAATATGATCCACTCTCTCATGAATATATCCTTCTTGATACAAAACAAAGAGCTTTGAAAACAATTATAAATGCTTCCTATGGTTATTATGCATATCCTGCAAGCAGATGGTATTCAAAGGAATGTGCTGAATCAATCACAGCACTTGGAAGATACTGGATTAAAGAAGTTTTAAAAAAAGCTGAACAAAAAGGATTTCATGCAATATATGGAGATACAGATTCAGCATTTTTGAAAATTGGAGACAAAAAAGAAGAAATTGAACAGTTCATTAAAGAAATAAACCAGAGTTTGCCCGGTCTTATGAGACTTGACCTTGAGGATTTTTATGTGAAAGGACTTTTTGTCCCAAGAGAAACAGGCGGGGTTGCCAAAAAAAGATATGCCTTGCTTGATGAAAATGGAAAACTCAAAATAAGAGGACTTGAAGTTGTAAGAAGAGACCTGTGCAGATATGCAAGACAAACACAACAAGAAATCCTGAAGTTATGTCTGATTGATGAAGACATTGAAGGAGCCTTTAAGTATCTTAATGAAAGAATCAGAGCTTTACAGGAAAATAATTACGAATTTAAAGAACTCGTTGTTTATGAACAGCTTTCAAAACCTGTTGCAGAATATAAATTAATCTCACCTCATGTAGTAGCTGCTAAAAGACTTCTTGAAAAAGGAATTCCCGTAGGTGAAGGAAGTGTCATAGGTTATATAATTCAAAAAGGTTCTGGTTCAATAAGTGAAAGAGCCTATCCTATTGAACTCGCAGATGCATCAAAAATTGATATTAACTATTACATTGAAAATCAGGTTATTCCGACTGCAATGAGAATTTTAAAAGTTTTTAAAAAAGAATCCACCCTATTTTAACTTTTTTAAAATTTCTTTTTTTATTTTATCTATCCTATTTTTATGAGTTCCATGCCAGTAAATTTTACCACAGGATTTACAAATCACAAACTTCTGATTAGAAAATGCAACATAATCAGGTATTTCTCCTTTAAGTTTTTCTTTCATAATGCTTTCTGTTTCTCCATTGCAAACAGAACATCTCGGTTTAAGACTCAATAAATCAAACGAAATAGGAATTGAAGATATTACTTCTTTAATTTGATCCTTAATATTTTCGGACTGAATTAGTAAAACTTTTTTCAACAATCTTGATTTACTAAGATCATTATCTCTAGTTAAAAGTATTCTATCTTCCTGTAGAGATATTTTTATTAGTTCCCTGTCTGTAAAATCATTCCTGTACAGAGTGTCAAAACCAAAAAGCCTGAGCCATCGGCTCAGGCTTCCAAGCATTACATCTGCTACAAAACGGGGAAGAATACTCAATTTTCTTCAGCAGTTTCTTCGCTAAAATGCTCTATCTGCATGCTGTAGAATTCACCTTTTATCAATGTATCTTTATATGTTGGAAAGCCTGTTCCAGCAGGAATAATTCTACCCATTATCACATTTTCTTTTAATCCTCTCAATTCATCAATCCTTGCATCAATTGCTGCATCAGTGAGAACCCTTGTAGTCTCCTGGAATGAAGCCGCTGATACCCATGACTCAGTTGAAAGAGCTGCCTTAGTAATTCCAAGTAAAAGAGGTCTTGCCTGAGCAGGTCTGCCTCCACGAGCTATAACTCTCTCATTTTCTCCAATAAATGTGAATCTATCAACCTCATCACCTATCAGAAAAGATGTGTCACCAGGGTCTTCTATCCTTACTTTTTTCATCATTTGTCTGACAATGACTTCAATATGTTTGTCATGTATTGAAACTCCCTGAAGTCTATAAACTTTTTGAATCTCTTCTACAAGATATCTCTGAAGTTCTGTGGGTCCTAATATCTCAAGTATACTGTGTGGATTAATAGAACCATCTATCAGTGGTTCACCTGCTTTAACCCAATCTCCATCATGAACTATTACGTGTTTACCTTTTGGGATAAGATATTCTCTTGTTTCATCAGCTCCTCTTACAACTATAACTCTTGAACCCTTCTGACTGCCCTTAAACTCAACTATTCCATCTATTTCACTAACAATAGCTGCTTCTCTGGGTTTTCTTGCTTCAAAGAGTTCTGCTACTCTCGGAAGACCGCCTGTTATATCCTTTGTTTTAATTGTCTCTCTTGGAATTTTTGCCAGAATATCTCCTGGTTCTACGATATCTCCTTTATCAACTACAAGAATTGCACCTGCTGGCAGGAGATATCTTGCAGCTGTTCCTGAAGGAAGTTTAGCTGTTTTCCCATCTTTATCTTTTATCGTAACACGGGGTCTATAAGTTGCTGGATAATCAATTATTATTTTGTGAGAAAGACCTGTTGTTGGATCAGTCTCTTCTTTAAATGTTATTCCTTCTACCATGTCACCAAGAGCTATTTTACCTCCTATTTCAGTAATAATCGGAGTTGTATAGGCATCCCACTCAGCCAGTCTCTGACCTGATTCAACCATCTGTCCTTCTTTAACAATAATTTTAGCTCCATACACAAGATTATATTTTTCTCTTTCTCTTCCAGAAGAATCTACAATAACAATCATGGCATTTCTGTTAAGAACAACTAAAGAACCATCCTTTCTTTCTACATAATGAATGTTCTTAAATCTTATTGTGCCTGAACTTTTGGACTCAAGTACAGCCTGTTCAACTATCTTTGTTGCAGCTCCTCCGATATGAAATGTTCTCATGGTAAGCTGAGTGCCTGGTTCTCCAATAGACTGAGCAGCTATAACTCCAATTGCTTCTCCTATTTCAACAGGTTCACTTCTTGCAAGGTCCATTCCATAGCATTTTGAACAAATACCAAATTTTGTTTTACATGTTAGGACTGAACGAATTTTTACTCTATCAATTCCTAAATCTACAATCTTCTTGGCAAGTGCCTGATCTATTAAAGTATCCCTTTTTGCAATTATTTCGCCTGTTAGCGGATCTTTTATGTCTTCTGCTAATGTTCTTCCGTATATTCTTTCTTCAAGAGGCATTACTATTTCTCCACCTTCTATAAGCGCTGTAATGTATATTCCATCTTTTGTTCCACAATCATGTTCTATAAGAAATATGTCCTGTGCAACATCTACAAGCCTTCTTGTTAGATAACCTGCATTAGCAGTTTTTAATGCTGTATCTGCTAATCCTTTTCTTGCACCATGAGTAGATATAAAGTATTGCAGTGGAGTTAGTCCTTCTCTAAAGTTTGCAGTAATTGGCGTTTCTATGATTTCACCTGAAGGTTTTGCCATTAAGCCTCTCATTCCTGCAAGCTGTCTAATTTGTGCAATACTTCCTCTGGCACCAGAGTCTGCCATCATAAATATGCTATTAAAAGAGCGTCTCTCTGTCAGTTCTTCTGGAGTAAATTCCTTACCTCTTTCTGCACCAAGTTCTTTCATCATCTCGTCAGCAACTCTTTCAGTAACATTTGCCCAAATATCTATGACTTTATTGTATCTTTCCCCCTGAGTAATCAATCCTTCAGCATACTGTCTCTGAACCTCCATTACTTGAGCTTCTGCTTCTTTAATCAGTTCAGCCTTCTTTAAAGGTATATGCATATCATCAATGCATATGGAAATACCTGACTGGGTAGCAACTTCAAAACCCAACTTTTCAAGCTTATTCAAAAATAAAACTGTATCTCTTTTACCAAAATTATAATGAATATATTCAATTAGTTTACCAAGTTCTTTTTTTGTCAGCTCTTTATTAATCATCTGAAATGGAACTCCTTCTGGAACAATCTCTCTGAATAAAATTCTGCCTACTGTAGTTTTCACAAATTCTCCGTTCAACTTTACCTTTATAGGAGCATGTTTTTCCACAGAGTTGCACTGATAGGCAAGAATGACTTCTTCAGGGTCTGAAAAAACCTTACCTGCTCCTTTTGCACCCTGTCTTTCCTTTGTAAGATAGTAAATTCCAAGAACCATATCCTGTGTTGGTACAACTATTGGTTTTCCATTAGCAGGAGAAAGAAGATTTCCAACAGACATCATCAATACTCTTGCTTCAACCTGAGCCTCATATGAAAGAGGAACATGAACTGCCATCTGATCACCATCAAAATCTGCATTAAATGCTGTACATACAAGAGGATGAAGTTTTATAGCCTTTCCTTCCACTAATACAGGATCAAATGCCTGAATTCCAAGCCTGTGAAGAGTTGGTGCACGGTTAAGCAAAACAGGATGTTCTTGAATAACCTCTTCAAGAGCGTCCCACACTTCTGAACGTTCTTGCTCAACAAGTCTTTTTGCCTGTTTTATTGTAGTTGCATATCCTTTTTCTTCAAGCTTATTAAAAACAAATGGTTTAAATAGTTCCAGCGCCATAGACTTAGGCAATCCGCATTGATGCATATCAAGTTCAGGACCAACCACAATAACTGACCTGCCAGAATAATCAACTCTTTTACCAAGAAGATTCTGCCTGAATCTTCCCTGTTTGCCCTTTATCATGTCACTGAGTGATTTAAGAGGTCTACGAGTGCCTGCTTTCAATGCTTTGGAACGTTTTGTATTATCAAAAAGCGTGTCAACTGATTCCTGAAGCATTCTTTTTTCATTTCTGATAATTACGCTCGGAGCTTTAAGTTCCATGAGTCTTTTAAGTCTGTTATTTCTGTTTATAACTCTTCTGTAAAGATCATTTAGATCCGAAGAAGCGAATCTTCCACCATCAAGAGGAACAAGAGGCCTTAATTCTGGTGGAAGCACTGGAACTATATCAAGAATCATCCATTCAGGACGATTCCCTGAATTTTTAAATGCTTCAATAACTTTAAGTCTTTTCGTAAGCTTTCTTTTAATTCCTGTAGAAGTTGCAGCTTCTATTTTTTCTTTAAGTTCTTGTGCAACTGTATCAAGATCAATTTTCTTAAGAAGTTCTCTTATAGCTTCTGCGCCCATACCTGCTTTAAATTTACTGCCGTATTGAGAAACACATTTTTTGTATTCATCTTCTGTGAGAATGTCTTTTTCCTTTAAGGGTGTATCTCCAGGATCTATAACAATATAGTCTTCATAATAAATAACTCTCTCAAGCTGTCTAACTGAAAGGTCAAGTAATAATCCCATTTTACTTGGAACTCCTCTAACAAACCATATATGTGCTACAGGAGCAGCAAGTTCAATATGCCCCATTCTTTCTCTTCTTACTTTACTCTGAATTACCTCAACTCCGCACTTGTCACATATAACACCTTTATGCTTCATCCGTTTGTATTTGCCGCATAAACACTCCCAATCTTTTGTAGGACCAAAAATTTTAGCACAAAAAAGCCCTTCAGGTTCTGGCTTAAATGTTCTATAATTAATTGTTTCAGGCTTCTTTACTTCTCCATATGACCATTCCCTTATCTTTTCAGGTGAAGCAAGCTTTATTCTTATAGCATCAAAATCTCTCGGATTTTTAGGTTTTTGAAAAAGTGAATAAATGTCTTCCATTAAGGTTTATACCCCCTATTTAAAAGTATTAAAATCATTGAACCCTTTCAACTTTTTTCTTTTTCTCCAGAAGGTCTACATCAAGACACAGACTCTGAAGTTCTTTTATTAAAACATTAAATGATTCAGGAACACCTGGTTCCAATACAGGATGTCCTTTAACAATAGCTTCATACATACGTGTTCTGCCTGTTATGTCATCACTTTTGACAGTTAAAAATTCCTGAAGCGTATATGCTGCTCCATATGCTTCAAGCGCCCATACTTCCATTTCACCAAGTCTCTGTCCTCCAAACTGTGCCTTTCCTCCAAGAGGTTGTTGTGTTACCAGAGAATAAGGACCTATAGAACGAGCATGAATTTTGTCTGCAACAAGATGATGTAGCTTAAGCATATACATATATCCAACTGTTACAGGTCTTTCAAAAGGTTCTCCGGTTCTTCCATCATAAAGAGTTACCTGTCCTGTTGTTGTATATCCAGCTTTTTTAAACATTTCCTTTATTTCATCCTCTTTGGCACCTTCAAAAACAGGACTTGCAACATAAAGGCCTAAAGCCTTTGCAGCAAGACCTAAATGAGTCTCAAGAATCTGTCCTACATTCATTCTTGAAGGAACTCCCAAAGGATTAAGCACTATATCAACAGGTGTTCCATCTTCAAGATATGGCATATCCTCTTCAGGTAAAATCATGGAGACAACGCCCTTATTTCCATGTCTACCTGCCATTTTGTCTCCGACCTGTATTTTTCTCTTCATAGCAATGTAAACTTTAACTATTTGGTTAACGCCTGGTGGAAGTTCATCTCCTTTTTTTATTCTTTCAATTTTTTCATTATACTTGGCGTAAATCTGTTTAATATTCTGCTCTACCTCCTTGTTAACTCTACTTACTTCTGCTTTAACATCAGGGTCTTCCACTTTAAGTTTAAGCAATTGGTTTACATCAAGAAGATTAACAACTTTTTCTGTAAGTGCTTTTCCTTTAGGACATATTATTTTTTCACCCTTCTTTATATCTTCAAGTACAATCTTACCTTTAAGAATTTTTCTGATTCTACTTGCCTTTGCCTCTTTAAGAATCCTTATTTCATCTTCTCTATCTCTTTCTATTCTTTTTATTTCTTCCTCTTCTATAGCATTTGCTCTTCTTGATTTTTCTTTTCCTTTTCTTGTTAAGATTTTTACATCAATAACAACTCCCTCAATACCTGGTGGCACATAAAGACAACTTTCCTTAACATCCTCTGCCTTTTCACCAAATATTGCATAAAGAAGTTTTTCTTCAGGAGTAAGAACCCTCTCTCCCTTAGGAGTTACTTTTCCAACAAGAATGTCTCCTGCCTTTACCTTTGCACCTATTCTTATAATTCCATCTTCATCAAGATTTTTTAACAGTTCTTCATTAACATTTGGAATTTCTCTTGTAATCTCCTCAGGACCAAGCTTTGTATCTCTGCATTCAATCTCAAACTCATCTATATGAATGGAAGTATAAACATCCTCTTTCACAAGTCTCTCACTAACCAATATAGCATCCTCAAAGTTGTATCCACCCCATGGCATAAAAGCAACAAGAACATTTCTACCTAAAGCAAGCTCACCCTTGTCCATGCAAGGACCATCAGCAAGTATTGTTCCTCTTTCCACAATCTGTCCAACTTTAACAATAGGTTTCTGAGTCATGCATGTTCCCTGATTGGATTTATGAAACTTCACAAGGTTATATATATCAACTCCTCCACCTTCTTCAGTCACCCTTACAACAATTCTTGTGGAATCAACATTCTCTACTATTCCTGCTCTCTTTGCAACAACAAGCCAACCAGAGTCTCTTGCTGCATATAATTCCATTCCTGTTCCAACTATAGGAGCTTCAGTATGAATTAAAGGAACAGCCTGCCTTTGCATGTTTGAACCCATTAAGGCTCTGTTTGCATCGTCATTTTCAAGAAACGGAATTAGAGAAGCAGATAAGCTAACTATCTGTTTTGGAGATACATCCATATACTCTACTTCCTCACGAGATACCATCTTGAAGTCTCCCTTAACCCGCGCTGAAACTGTCTCTCCTATAATATTTCCATCTTCATCAACAGGAGTTGTTGCTTCTGCAATAACATAGTTTTCACTTTCAAGGGCGCTTAAAAAATGCACTTCATTGGTAACCTTTCCATTAACAACTTTTCTGTAGGGAGACTCTATAAAACCAAAATCATTGATTTTTGCATAGGTTGCAAGAGAAGTTATAAGACCTATATTGGGTCCTTCTGGTGTCTCAATAGGACATATTCTTCCATAATGAGTCGGATGAACGTCTCTGACCTCAAATCCTGCTCTTTCACGGGTAAGTCCTCCAGGTCCCAGAGCACTCAACCTTCTTTTGTGTGTAATTTCGCTTAATGGATTAGTTTGGTCCATAAATTGACTTAACTGGCTGGTACTGAAAAATTCTTTCACAGCTGCCATTACAGGCTTCGTATTTATTACATCATGAGGCATTGCTGTGTCAACATCTGTTATTGTCATTTTCTCTCTGATTGCCCTTTCCATTCTTACTAATCCAATACGGAACTGATTCTCTAAAAGTTCACCAACTCCTCTTACTCTTCTGTTTCCAAGATGATCTATATCATCAACCTCTCCCTTACCTGTTCTGAGATTGAGCAGATATTTAACAATTTCAATAATATCTTTGTCAGTAAGCACTCTAACATCAAGTGGAATATCAACTCTCAATTTCTGGTTTAACTTAAGTCTTCCTACAGAAGAAAGATCATATCTTTTAGGATCAAAAAACAATCCATAAAAAAGTTCCTCAGCTGCTTCTTCAGTAGCTGGTTCTCCTGGTCTCAATTTTTTATATATTTCTCTTAAAGCATGTTTTTTATTGTCAACCTTGTCAGTAAGCAAAGTTTCACGCAGAGATGGAAGATAGTTAATATTATCTATAAAAAGAAGTTCTAATTTTTGAATCTTGGCAGATATAATTCTATGGAAAGCTTCTTCTGAAATCTCTTTATTACTGTCAACAATTACTTCACCAGTATTTGGATCAACAATATCAGAGAGAGTTATGCGTCCTATTATTTCACTTTTGGAAATAGGTATTTCCTGAATTCCAAGCTCTCTCATTTTCTTCAGTGAGTATTTTGTAATCTTACTGCCCTCTTTTACTATAATATCCTTCCCATCAGCACTGCAGATGTCTATTTTTGTCCTGACTCCTATTAATATATCACTTACAACTCTTGTATAGGTATTTTCATCTTTTATTCTTATTTCTTCTATAGGATAAAAAATTCTAAGTAAATCTTCGTTTGTATATCCAAGTGCTTTAAGAACAATTGTAGCTGGCAGCTTTTTCCTTTTGTCAATTCTTACATAAAGAAGATCCTTTGAATCAAACTCAAAATCAAGCCATGAACCTCTAACAGGTATAATTCTTGCTGAATAAAGAAATCTTCCGCTTATCCTGCTTTTACTTCTATCAGGTGCAAAATAAACACCTGGTGATCTGTGTAACTGACTTACAATAACTCTTTCAACTCCATTTATAATAAAACTTCCCGTTTCTGTCATCATAGGAAGATCGCCAAGAAAAACTTCCTGTTCTCTGGATTCTTTAAGAAACTTTCTTCCTTCTTCATCTCTGTCCCATATATTTAACCGAACTTTCATTTTTATAGGAACTGAATAAGTAAGACCCTTAACCATACATTCATGAGGAGTTAATTTTGGTTCCCCAACTGAGTATGAAATAAATTCTATTGTAGTTGTTCCGTTATAATCACTTATAGGGAAAACACTATTTAAAGCTGATTGAAGTCCCTCATCAACTCTTTCCTCTGGTGGAATATCTTTTTGAAGAAACTTATCAAAAGATTTTTTCTGAAACTCTAAAAGATAAGGCACCTCCACAAGTGGAGGCACCTTTCCGAAGTTTATTCTTTCTCTTAAAGGCTTTATCATAGTTCTCCTTCTCTATTAAAAATTTTTTTACTGCACTTCTACTGTAGCACCTTCTGCTTCAAGTTTTGACTTGATTGTCTCAGCTTCCTCTTTTGATACACCTGTTTTTACTGGTTTTGGAGCACCATCAACTAAGTCTTTAGCCTCTTTAAGTCCAAGTCCTGTAAGTTCTCTTACTACTTTAATTACCTGAATTTTCTTATCTCCTGCTGCCTTTAAAATTACGTCAAAGCTTGTTTTTTCCTCAACTGCTGGTGCTGCTTGAGCTGCAGCTGGCGCACTTGATACAGCCGCAATTGCCACAGGAGCAGCTGCTGTAACTCCGTATCTTTCCTCGAATTCTTTAATGAACTGACTAAGTTCTAAAATTGTAAGATTATCAAAAAACTGAAAAACCTCTTCTTTTGTAATTGCCATAATTTTTCCTCCCTTTTATTGAGCTCTTTTGTTTTTTAATGATTCTAATGCATAAAGAAGCTTAAGATTTACTGCTTGAAGTGCACATGCCATCTTTGACAATGGAGAACTCATTCCACCAACAAGCATTCCAAGTAAGACATTCTTTGAAGGCAGTTTTGAAATCTCTTTAAGCTCATCAGGTGAATAGACTCTACCTTCAACAACACCCTGTTTTAATTTAAATTTCTCATTCTTTTCAGAATACTCAATTGCTTTTTTAACTGTCATAACAGGGTCATCATAACCAAAAACCACACCAGTGCATCCTTTTAAAGAGCTTTCTAGTTGTTCTTTAAAGAGTGCATCTGCTAATGCTATCCTAAAAAGAGTATTTTTACATACCTTATACTCTGCTCCAGAGTCTTTCATTGTCTGCCTTAACTCCGAGATTTCAGCTACTGTAAGTCCTTGAAAATTCGTCAAAATAAAAGACTTAGACTTAGATACTTTTTCAACAAGCTCTTCAACCCTTTTTTTCTTTGTTTCTTTTGTAGTGCTCAGATTATACCTCCTTTCTTGGACAGCGGTGCAGTATAATAATTTATGCTATTTAACCCATTCAATCTCGGCAGGCGAACAATCATTAAGCCTCCTGGCACCTGCTGTCTCAGATTATTAATAACAGGCAAAGCCTGTTTAAAGTTTCAACTTTGATATATCTATTTTCAAACCGGGTCCCATTGTAGAGGATATAGATACCTTTTTAATATATCTTCCTTTTGATGTTGGAGGTTTTGCTTTTATAACTGATTTCAAAACTGCCATAGCATTTTCAACAAGATTCTGTCTGTCAAAAGAAAGTTTACCTATTGGAACATGAACAACTCCACCTTTATCGTTTCTATATTCAATTTTCCCTGCTTTTGCTTCTTTAACTGCTTTACCTATATCAAAAGTCACTGTACCAAGCTTGGGATTAGGCATTAAACCCCTTGGACCAAGAATTTTACCAAGTTTACCAACCTGTCCCATCATATCAGGAGTGGCAATTGCTCTATCAAACTCAAGCCATCCCTGCTGAATTTTTTCAATCATGTCTTCTGCTCCAACATAATCAGCTCCAGCCTGTATTGCTTCCTTTTCTTTTTCACCTTTTGCAAATACTAAAACTTTCACTTCTTTACCTGTTCCATGAGGAAGAACAACAGTGTTTCTCACGACTTGATCAGATTTTCTGGGATCAATTCCCAAATTTATTGACATTTCAACTGTTTCATCAAACTTTGCAAAACTGTTTTCTTTTAAAATATCTATTGCTTCGTCAAAAGTATACTCTTTTTGAAGATCAATTTTTTCTTTTACTGCAGCCAATTTCTTTCCCATATATCCTTACCCCCTTATCTCAATGCCCATACTTTTTGCTGTGCCTATTATCATTTTCATTGCTGCTTCCAACGATTTTGTATTTAAGTCTGGCAATTTAGTTTTTGCAATTTCTTCTACCTGTTTCATTGTAAGAGAACCCACTTTTTCCTTGCCTGTGGTACCAGAACCCTTTATTATTCCAGCAGCTTTTTTAATAAGTTCAGATGCTGGGGGGGTTTTAAGTATAAAAGTAAATGACCTATCTTTATAGATAGTTAATACAACAGGAATAAGAGTATCTCCCATATTTTGTGTCTGAGCATTAAACTGTTTGCAAAATTCCATAATATTAATACCGTGAGGACCAAGTGCAGGACCAACTGGTGGTGCAGGATTAGCTTTACCTGCAGGAATTACAAGCTTTACCTGAGCGGTTATTTCTTTTTTTGCCATATTTTTATTCCTCCTTTAAACCTTTTCAACCTGTGAAAAAGCCAGTTCTACAGGTGTTTGTCTACCAAAAATACTTACCATAACTTTAACTCTTTCATGTTCAGAATCTACTTCATCAATATATCCTGTAAAATTAGTAAATGGTCCATCAGTAATTCTAACAGTCTCTCCCTTTTCAAGATGAGTTTTTATTTGAGGAGCCTTAACTTTTTCTAATTGCTGAAGAATCATGTCAACCTCTTCTTGAGGAATAGGTGCTGGTTTTTTCCCTCCAACAAACCCTGTTACCCGTTGAGTCGTGCTTATTAAATGCCATGTATCCTCATTAAGTTCCATTTCTACAAGAATATATCCAGGATAAAATTTCTTTTCCTGTTCTTTTTTCTTTTTCCCTTTGACTTCAATTATCTTTTCAGTTGGAATCAAAATCCTTGAAATTTTTTCTTCAAGTCCCTTTGTCTTAATTCTTTCTTCAATTGAAGCTTTTACTTTTTCTTCAAAGCCTGACATTGTATGCACAACATACCATTGTTTTGTCATATTCTTCACCTAATAAATGCACTTATAATTCTTGAAAGTATGAAATCTATAAAACCAAGAAAAAATGAAATTAAAACTACTGTGACAATAACCACCCATGTAGAAGCTACCACTTCCTCTTTTTTAGGATAGTTAACTTTTTTTGCTTCTATTTTTACTTCATTAAAAAAATTTTTAAGCCTTGCTATCATTGTTCACCTCAAAAAACATAATGAACAGGCCAGGAGGGATTTGAACCCCCATCCCCCGGATTTGGAGTCCGGTGCTCTATCCGTTAGAGCTACTGGCCTATTCTTATGCTTTTGTTTCTTTATGTAATGTATGTCGTCTACAGTGTCTACAATATTTCTTTAACTGTAATTTATCAGGTGTAGTCTTCTTATTCTTGGTTGTTGAATAATTTTTACTTTTACATTCGGTGCACTGAAGCAGTATTATATCTCTCATATTTTACTCCAACACCTCTGTAACAACACCTGCACCTACTGTTCTTCCACCCTCT
>CAZTLF010000004.1:64014-72942 GCA_964614465.1 uncultured Thermodesulfovibrio sp. | reverse complement strand
CTCAAATTTTGCCTTTCCCATTATTCTTCCTCCTTCAAAGTCTCTTAAACTTTTATTTTGTATTCCCTTTCATCTTTGCAATAATCTGCTCTGTAAGATTTTTTGGAACTTCATCATAATGAGAAAACTGCATTGTATAGGTGCCCCTACCCTGAGTTTTTGACCTTAAGTCAGTAGCATATCCAAACATTTCAGCAAGTGGAACCATTGCTCTAATAACCTGTGCTTTCCCTCTTTTTTCCACAGACTGAATCTTGCCACGCCTTGAATTTATATCTCCTATTACCTCACCCATATAATCTTCAGGAACCACAACCTCTACATCCATAATTGGTTCCAGCAAAACAATGTCACCTTTTTTACAGGCATCCTTTAAAGCCATTGAGGCAGCTATTTTGTATGCAAGCTCTGAAGAATCAACTTCATGATATGAACCATCAAAAAGTGTCACCCTAACATCAACCACTGGATATCCAGCGAGAACTCCTCCTTCCATTGCTTCAACAACTCCTTTTTCAACAGCTGGAATAAACTCTTTTGGAATAGTTCCTCCAACAATTTTATTTACAAACTCAAATCCCCTACCTCTCTCTAATGGCTCTACTCCAATCCAAACATGTCCATACTGACCACGCCCACCTGTCTGCCTTATAAACTTACCCTCTGCTTTAGCAGACGATTTAATTGTCTCTTTATAAGCAACTTGTGGTTTGCCAACATTTGCTCCAACCTTAAACTCTCTTGTAAGCCTATCAACAATTATCTCAAGATGAAGTTCTCCCATTCCTGAAATAATTGTCTGTCCAGTCTCTTCATTAAAACTCACTCTAAAAGAAGGGTCTTCCTGAGAAATTTTTTGCAATGATAGAGACAATTTTTCCTGATCAGCTTTTGTTTTAGGTTCTATAGCAACAGAGATAACAGGTTCAGGAAATTCTATAGCTTCAAGAACAACAGGATTATTCTCATCACAAAGAGTATCTCCAGTTAGAGTATTTTTTAAACCTGCAATAGCAGCTATATCTCCAGCACAAATTTCCTTTATCTCTTCTCTACGGTTTGAATGCATCCTAAAAATTCTTGCAACTCTTTCTTTTATATTTCTTGTGGAATTATATACATAACTACCAGATGTTAAAAAACCTGAGTAGACCCTTAAATAGGTAAGACTACCCATGTATGGATCAGCCATAATCTTAAATGCTAAGGCTGTCAATGGTTCATCTACTGAAGGCTTTCTTTTTACTTCCATACCATCTAAAGGATTCAATCCCTTTACAGGAGGGATATCAAGAGGAGAAGGCAAATAATAAACAATAGCATCAAGAAGCATCTGAACTCCTTTGTTTTTAAATGCAGAACCACATAAAACAGGAGTAATCTTCATCTGTATTGTACCCTTTCTTATTGCAGCCCTTATTTCATCAGAAGAAATGCTTTCACCGGAAAGATATTTTTCCATAATTCTGTCATCTACATCACAAAGCGCCTCTATCATTTTGTCTCTGTATTTTTTTGCCTGTTCAATATATTCAGAAGGAATTTCATCTTCTACAAATTTAGCTCCAAGAGTTTCATCATCAAAATAGTAAGCTTTCATTTCAACCAAATCTATAGGACCTCTGAATGTATCTTCTTTACCTATTGGAATCTGAACAGCAACAGGATTTGCACCGAGTTTTTCTATCATGCTTTCTACAGACATAAAAAAATCTGCCCCTATTTTATCCATCTTGTTCATAAAAGCAATCCTTGGTACCTTATACTTATCTGCCTGCCTCCATACTGTTTCACTCTGAGGCTCAACTCCTGCTGAAGCATCAAATACAGCAATTGCACCATCAAGAACCCTTAAAGACCTCTCAACTTCAATTGTAAAGTCAACATGCCCTGGTGTATCTATTATGTTAATTTTGTGTTCCTTCCACATACAGCTTGTAGATGCTGAGGTTATTGTTATTCCACGTTCCTGCTCCTGAGGCATCCAGTCCATTACCGCTGTCCCTTCATGGACTTCACCTATTTTATATGTAACGCCGGTATAATACAAAATTCGCTCAGTAGTTGTTGTTTTACCAGCGTCAATATGTGCCATAATACCAATATTTCTCGTTTTTTCAAGCGGGAATCTTTCCATATACTCCTCTAAATTACCACCTATAATGAGCAAATGCCCTGTTGGCTTCTGCCATTTTGTGGGTTTCTTCTTTCTTTTTTATTGAAGAACCTACATTATTGTAAGCATCCAATATTTCACCAGCAAGTCTTTCTTTCATAGTTTTTTCTTTTCTCTGCCTGGAGTATGTTGTAAGCCATCTCAAAGCAAGGCTTAACCTCCTGTTAGGCCTTACCTCCATCGGAACCTGATATGTAGCTCCTCCAACTCTTCGAGGTCTTACTTCAAGAACAGGCTTAATATTCTCAATTGCCTGTTTAAAGATTTTCAATGGATCCTGACCTGTCTTTTCTTTTATTATTTCAAATGCACCATAACATATTTTTTCACTAATAGATTTCTTCCCATCTTTCATAATCACATTTATTAATTTTGATACAAGTTTGCTCTGATATTTTGGATCAGGCAAAACTTCTCTTTTTGGAATATAACCTCTTCTTGACATCTTATACTCCTATTTATTTTGGTCTTTTAGTGCCGTATTTAGAACGACTTTGTCTTCTATTGTTAACACCTGCGCAGTCTAAGGTTCCTCTTACAATATGATATCTAACGCCCGGTAAATCCTTAACTCTTCCACCTCTTACAAGTACTATTGAATGCTCCTGCAAATTATGTCCTTCTCCAGGTATATAAGCTATTACCTCAACTCCGTTAGTCAGTCTAACTTTTGCAACCTTTCTTAAGGCTGAATTAGGCTTTTTAGGAGTTGTAGTATATACCCTTACACATACACCTCTTTTCTGAGGACATGATTGCAAAGCAGGTGATTTTGTTTTCTTCTCAACCTTTTCCCTGCCTTTTTTTACTAATTGTGAAATTGTTGGCACCTTTTCACCTCATATCAATAATATACTTAAATTTACTTTAACAAATTTTTAACATTTACAGACAAGACTTTTTAGTTTATCAGAAAATAAAAACTCTGTCAAGTAAATAAATAACCACAATTTGAGATATACAAAAAATAATTTAACTAATTTTTGCTTAAAAAAGCAACTTGAAATGCCAAGAAAAATAAAATTAAAAATTTTAAGTTTCTGAACAGTCTTACTTAATTGTTTCTTAATTATTTGGGGAAAGACTAATTATTGCTGAATGTTCTGTGTTATTTAATAATTCTATCATTGCAGATAAAGATTTAAAATGCAATGATTCAAATAATTCTGTATTTTTCAATTCTCCAGCATTGAAGGCTGAAAGGAAAATTAAAGATTTAAAAATTTTTGTGCTCGTTTTTAAAGACAAAAATGGTTGTGCTACAGCTTGTTCAAAAAACTTTTCGCTTATTTTCTTAACTTTTTTATTAATGGACATAATTTGAATCCAGTAATGTCTATCAATAATTCTATCTGCTTTGAGCTCAAACAGTGCATGTTGAAGAGTTGTAAAATTTTTAATATCATTATGAAGCACAGCATCAGCAGCAAGATGAGTCAAATATCCATAGGCAAATGATTTTTCCTCCGGAGTTTTTGCTTCACTAAGAAGAGAAAGCCCAGTTTTCCATGAATGAGGATTTTTATTCTCTGGTAAATATTTTTTACCGATTACAGTGTCTGGGATAATATTGCCATATATAAAATATTCTTTATAAAGTTTTATTATTGTTAATATTCCTACAGGAAGTAATCCTGAAAAAGAAAATATTTGTCCTGAAAGATATGCATGAGTCAGTGGACCCCATGCATGGCAATTTTCTGGAAATACAAAAATTATAAACAATAACAAAAACCAGACCATCTTCACCACCTGTTATAGATATTCATAGCCTTATCCACACCTTCATTGATTATAACAATAATTGAGTCTACTGCCTCAAAAATTTTTTCTTTAATTTTAGCTTTTTGTTCCTTTGTAAATGGACTTAAAACATAATCTGAAATATCTTGATAAGGATCTTTGCCGACACCTATTTTTATTCTTATAAAATTTTTAGTTCCAAGACTATCAATAATTGATTGAACTCCTTTGTGTCCACCTGAAGAACCATTTTTCTTTATTTTTATCTTCCCCACAGATATATCTACATCATCATGAATCACAATCAAAGAATGAGGTAAATTATTAAGAATATTTTCATTTATAACCTCTTTTACAGCAGTTCCACTTAAGTTCATATATGTGGTTGGTTTTACAATAGTAATATCCTTATCATTGAATCTCCAATGTGTAATATAGCAATCAGTTCTTTCTCTGAACACCAATCCATATTTTTTTGCTAATTCATCAACAACCATAAAACCAACATTGTGTCTTGTTCTTGCATATTTTCTGCCAGGATTGCCAAGTCCAACAATTACAATCATTCAGTTTTTTATTTTTCTTCCTCAGCTTTTTTACCTTTCTTTATAACTTCTGGCTCAACAGGTTCTTCTATAGAAAGAGTTACTTCTACTTCCTCTTCCTCTAAGGTAACTGTTGCAATAACCTCTTCAGGATTAGATATAACTTTTATTCCTTCCTCAAATTTAATGTCACTTACATGCAGAACATCTCCAATCTCTAAGTGAGAGACATCAACCTCCATATGACCCGGTATTTTCTCAGGAATTGCCTCAATTTCAATTTCTGAAATTCCATGCTGAAGAACTCCTTTATCCTGTTTAACTCCAATGGGTTCTCCAATAAGAACAACAGGAACAGTCACCCTGATTTTCTCAGTTGCACTTACTTCCATAAAATCAACATGTAAGAGTTTCCCTGTTACTGGATCAACTTGATAATCCTTGAGTATTGCTTGTTTTTCCTGTCCATCCAGTTTAAAGGTAACAAATAGCTTTTCCTTCGTAGCAATATTCATAAATGGATAAAGTTCCTTTGTAGGAATCTGAACAGGAGTTGACTGTCCATTTTTATAAATAACGCAGGGTATAATTCCTTTATTTCTTAACTGTCTTGCTATACCTTTTCCTGTTCTTTCTCTTTTTTCTGCATTTAGAATAAATTTTTCCATCCTATCTCTCCTCCTTATACAAATAATGAACTTATTGATGTTTCTTCATGTATTCTTTTTATTGCCTCACCTAAAAGATGAGCAACAGTAAGAACTTTTATTTTTGGACATTTCTCTTTTTTATCATAAACAGGAATTGTATCAGTAACTATAACTTCTTCAAGCACAGAATTATTAAGTCTTTCAATTGCTGGTCCTGAAAGCACTGCATGAGTACATGCAGCAAATACTCTTTTCGCACCTTTTTCTTTCAATGCATTTGCAGCTTGTACTAATGTTCCACCTGTATCAATCATATCATCAATTATTAGAGCATCTCTATCTTTAACTTCTCCGATAACATACATTACCTTTGAAACATTTGGCGCATCTCGTCTTTTATCTATTATTGCAAGAGGTGCATTAATTTTTTTAGCAAAAACCCGTGCTCTTTCTGTTCCGCCTGCATCAGGCGAAACAACAGTAATGTTGTTTAAAAGATTATTTTTTCTTAAATAATCTAAGATTACAGGAATAGCAAAAAGATGGTCAACAGGAATATCAAAAAATCCCTGAATTTGACCTGCATGTAAATCAATAGATAGAACCCTATTTGCTCCAGCAACTGTAATCAAGTTTGCAATCAACTTTGCTGATATAGGAACTCTTGGTTGAACTTTTCTGTCCTGTCTCGCATATCCATAATAGGGAATAACTGCAGTAATTCTTCCAGCAGATGCTCTCTTTAATGCATCAATAATTAAAAGGAGTTCCATAATATTATGATTTACAGGAGTACAAGTTGGCTGGATAACAAATGCATCCGAACCTCTAATATTTTCCTTAATTTGAACCATTATCTCGCCATCGCTGAAAGTACTGACCATGGTTTCAGTCAAAGGAATTTGCAAATAATCACTAACTTTCTTTGCAAGATCAGGATTTGCATTTCCCGTTATCAATTTGATACCATCAGGCATTCTCAACTCCTTAAAAATAAAATTACCCTCTTTCTGAGGGTTTCTCTACTGGGGAGGCAGGATTCGAACCTGCGAATGGCGGATCCAAAATCCGCTGCCTTGCCACTTGGCGACTCCCCAAATCAAAATATTTATTTTTTATCATATTTTCAAAGGGTCAACAAGAGTCTGCACAACCCTGCACCAGTATCCTTTAAAAATTTTTAAGGCTCTTTGAGCATTAATTCTATTATTAAATACACCAAATACTGTGGAGCCACTTCCGCTCAAAAGGCTGCTTTTAGCTCCAGCTTCTATTAATTTTTTTTTAATTTTATCTATTTCAGGATATTTCCCTAAAACAGATTTTTCTAAATCATTCCATAAATAAAAACTATTATCTCCGCTATACAGACAATTATACAATTGCCAAATATTATTATTTATTTTTTCATATTCTGATGTCAATTCAGTTTTTAAATCTAAAGCTTTATAAACCCCCTCTGTAGAAATGCTGAAATCAGGTTTAACAAGTAAAAGTGTATAAGATTTTGAGATTCTTAAAGGATTAACAACATCACCTCTTCCCTCAATAATGCAGATTGGAAGATAAAAGAAAAAGGGTATATCACTGCCAATAGAAGCACCTATTTCATGTAATGTTTT
Source organism: uncultured Thermodesulfovibrio sp. (assembly GCA_964614465.1). GTDB lineage: Bacteria > Nitrospirota > Thermodesulfovibrionia > Thermodesulfovibrionales > Thermodesulfovibrionaceae > Thermodesulfovibrio. Next base: position 66,206 of record CAZTLF010000004.1, on the reverse strand, counting down.
TATATCCAGATTAAGTTGCCATAACTCATTTAAAGCTTTTAAAGTGGTAGCTGCATCAGAACTTCCACCCCCAAGACCTGCTCCTGAGGGAATATTTTTCTTAAGGATAACACTTACTCCTTTTTTAATTCCCGTATAATTCTGCAACGCTCTGATTGCTTTATATACTAAGTTGTTTTCTTTTTTTATGGGTAAGTTTGTTTCAATTTCTATATTCTGAGAAGGTTTAAAAAACAGTATATCATACAAATCAATAGCATGTATTAGTGAAATAATATCATGATATCCATCATCTCTTTTTTTTAGAACTGAGAGTGCCCAGTTTATTTTTGCAAATGCTTTGCAGGTAAGCATTAGTTTTTTATAAGTGACTGGACTTCTTTTATCTTTCTTTCCAATCTTTCTTTGAGACCTTCTTCTTTTTCATGGTACTTCATGGCTTCCTGCCATGTTTGTAATGCCTCTTTATAATTGCCAAGCTCTTTATATATATCTCCAAGATGTTCAAGAATAATAGGGTCATCTTTTACATATTTTATTGCTTCAAGAAGATATTTCAATGCATTTTCTTTATCACCAAGTTTGAAATAAACCCATCCAAGACTGTCAAGATAATATCCATTGTTTGGTTTCAGTTGAACTGCTTTCTTTATTAGAGCTAAAGCTTCTTGAAGATTGATTCCTCTATCAGCATAACTATAACCGAGATAATTAAGAGCTTCAGCATGATCAGGTTTCAAAGAAAAAGTTTTTTTCATTAATTTTTCTGTTTCTTCAAATTTATCAAGTTTATCAAACACAACTCCTGCTATAAAATTTACATCTGGATTTTCAGGAAATCTTGATAAAGCATTTTCAATGTAATGTCTTGCCCGCTGATAATCTTTTAAATCTATGGCAGCCTCTGTAGCGTAAATATAAATTTCAGGCACTTCACTGGTAAACTGAAGAATCTCATCGTATATATTTAAAGCCTCTTTCAGTTTTTTCTGTTTTAAATAAACTGTAGCGAGATTCAGAAATGCATTAACTTGTTTTGGATTTACTGAAATAATCTGTTTTAATAAATGTTCTGCTTCACTTAATTTTCCTGTTTCAATATAAATTAAAGAGAGATAATACATAAGATTCACATCATCTGGATGTTTTGACAAAAGATACTCAAGCTCTTCAGTAGCTTTATCATACTGCTTTATCTGAAAATAAAGCATAGCAAGCTTTTCATGAATCTGGTCTGTCTTTGATTTTTGTTGTTTCAGTATTTCAAGTTCTTTTATCGCTTCTTTATATGATTTCTGAGAAAGATACAGATTTATTAAACGCTCTCTTGCAAAAAGATTTTCAGGGTTTAGCTCTAATGCTTTCTTAAAATATAACTCTGCCTCTTTCCAGTTACCAGCAAGTTCTTCAACTACTCCGAGATTCGTGTATGCTGGTTCATAATCAGAATTAAACTTAAGAATTGCCTCAAAGCTTTCACGTGCTGATTTAAAATCCTTTTTTTCAATATAAATTATCCCGAGAAAATGCAAAGCCATTATGTTTTCAGGGTCTTCTTTTAGTATTTTTTTAAATGTTCCAATAGCTTTGTCATATAAACCTGAAATAAGATATAAATTTCCAATTTTTGAAAGTATTTCAATTTTATTTGGTGATTGCTGAAGAATCTTTTCATAAACTTCAATAGCTTCTTTAACTTTCTTTTCTTTTACATAAATTGAAGCAAGCACTTTTAAAGCCTCTGTATTTTCAGTATCTTCTTTTAATACCTCGCTAATATAATGTTTTGCTGTTTCCAGATCATCAATCTTTAAATATGTATCAGCTAAAATTATTTTTAGAAATTTTGATTGAGGGTTTTCTTTTAATGCTTCTTTGTAAAAAATAACTGCTTTATTTAAATCTCCATTTATACTGGCATAATATCCAGCCATAAAATTAAAATAGCCAGCTTCTTCTTCAGCAGTTACTGAAAAGGGTATAAAAAAAAATGAAATGAAAATAAACAATAAAATATAACGCATAAAATATTATGGCACACTCTGAAACAATAAAAAAAGGGGAGAATTTCTCCCCCTAAGCTTAGCAAGACCCTTTGCACTTACAGGTATGCATAGATCTCCTTGAGACTTTCTTAATCATCTTCAGGCACCTCCCTTTCATAGGGATTCAAACCCCTTCATGAGTTTTTT
>CAZTLF010000004.1:19061-63914 GCA_964614465.1 uncultured Thermodesulfovibrio sp. | reverse complement strand
TTTTTTCAGAGCTTCATGCTCTAACTAAATTATATCAATTTTTCTGCAAAAAAAAATATATAAAAAAAGTTCACTTGAAAATCAATACACTGGAAGAATTCAATTAAACTCTTAAACAGGCCTTCTGTCAAAGAAAATATTTTTCCCCTTCACACTTAAAGGAATACCGAGTATTATCTGAGCTTCCATCAGTCCAAGTTTTTTAGCAGCAACACCAATAGAATACATTACCCTATTGTCAACTCCAAGTTCTTTTGCAACAGAAACCAGTGAACCTATTGCAATTCCTAAATCTATTGCTCTTATTGTACAGACAGGACCTGAATACTCAACTTGAAATGTTTTTTGCTTAAGAATTGTATTACAGTCATAGCCACATGCTCCACAGTTTACTCCTGCAGGTTTTTTGAAATTAAGTCCGATAAGTATTACTGCTTCAGAATCCCTTACATTTTGAGCATCTCTTTTGAAAAATTTGTGAGTTTCTTTTTGTCCCACTAATTCCATCTCTTGGGCTATTGCTTCTTTTTCTTCTTGAGTCACAATTCCTGTAACAATCTCATCATCTCCCTTTGCCTTGGGTGCTGTTCTTGCTGAAATTAGCATTAAATTTGCAACAGTTTCAATTACTTCTTTTTCTGGATTAAGCTTCATTGTTACACCTCCTCAAACAATATTGATTTAAAATTTTATTATACAGTTAGAATAAAAGATGCACAATAGCAGAAAAGAAGACTATCTTATAATAAAAGGAGCCAGACAAAATAACTTAAAGAATATAGACGTTATCATTCCTCACAACAAATTAACTGTAATAACTGGAATTTCTGGTTCTGGCAAATCATCCCTTGCTTTTGATACGATCTATGCAGAAGGACAGTGGCGATTTATTGAATGTATGTCAAGTTATGCAAGAGTTTTCATTGAAAAACTTCCAAGACCTGATGTTGATCTGATAGATGACTTAAGACCTACAATAGCACTTGAGCAGAGAAACCCAATTAAGGGTTCAAGAGCAACTGTTGGGACTCATACTGAAATTTATGATTATCTGAGAATAATCTTTTCAAAAATAGCAAAACCAGTGTGTCCTAAATGTAATAAAGAAATAAAATCATGGAATCCATCAAAGACTGCTCAGGAAATTTTAGAAAAATATGCTGGCAAAAGAGCATTCATAGTATTTGAAACAGAAGAGTCTAAAGAAAAACTTACTCAACTTGGATTCTCAAGAGTTTTGATATTTGAGAATAATAACCCAATGGTAAAAGAACTATCACAATTTAATGAAAAATTGAAAATGGTAATCGTTGATAGATTACGCCTTGTTGATGCTACAAGACTCAATGATTCACTTGAGATAGCCTTTAGAATGGGAACAGTAAAAATTTACATTGTTGAAAACGCTAATCTGCTTAACTTTTTTTCTGAACCAGTATGTTCCTGTTGTGGCATGAAAGCTTTAGAACCATCTCCTCTTCTTTTTTCATTCAATCATCCTCATGGAGCATGCCCTCAATGTAAAGGATTTGGTTATATTTTAAAATATGATGAAAGCATTATTGTTCCTGACAGAGAACTTTCACTTACTGAAGGAGCTATTGAGATATGGGAAAAACCATCGCTTAGATGGTGGAAACAGCAACTTCTCAAGGGAGCAAAACTTTCAGGTATAAATGTAAACATTCCTTATAGAGCTCTTCCTCAAGAACAAAAAAATCTCATTTTTACAGGGAATCAATATTTCTACGGAGTAAACGATTTTCTTGAAGAACTTGAAAAAAAAAGATATAAGGTTCATGTAAGAGTTTTTCTTTCAAGAATTAGAAAACCCGTTGTTTGCCAATATTGTAAAGGCAAACGACTTAGAGAAACTGCATTGATGTTCAAAATAAATGGATTAGATATCGGAGATCTAAATTTTATGTCAATAAGTCAGCTAAGAGAATGGATACAATCACTGAAGCTTTCTCAGGAGAATACCAAAATTTCACAAGAACCTCTAAGACAGATTTCTGAAAAACTTGAGTTTCTTGAAAGAGTAGGACTGAGTTACTTAACATTGGATAGGCAAATTAAAACTCTTTCTGGTGGTGAATATCAAAGGCTTAATATATCAAATCAGCTTTCAAATAGGCTTACAGCAACCCTTTATGTTCTTGATGAGCCTACTGTAGGTCTTCATCCAAGAGATACAGACAGAATTGTTAAAGTTTTAAAGGAGCTTACAGAGTATGGAAACACAGTTATTGTTGTTGAACATGATAAAGATGTAATAAAAAATGCAGACTGGATAATTGAGCTTGGACCTGGAGGTGGTAGTTTTGGTGGCGAGGTAGTCTACTGTGGAGAACTGAAAAAATTTGTAAAACTTGATACTGTTACAGCTAATTACCTAAGAAGGACTGAATATGTTACAGTCAGAAATCATAAAAATTTATTTAAAAATTTCATCACTTTGAAAAATGCTCATGGACACAACCTTAAAAATATAACAGTTCATTTTCCAATGAATGCCCTTACAGTAGTGACAGGAATTTCTGGTTCTGGCAAAAGTTCACTTGTAGTTGATACATTTTATAAAGCTGTGGCAAATCAGTTCGGAATAGATACTCAAAAAGCTCTTGCTTTTGAAGACATTGAAGGGGTAAAAAATATTAAAGCAATAAAACTCATTGATCAGTCTCCTATTGGAAGAACACCAAAATCCATGCCCGTTACATATCTCGGACTTTATGGTAAGATTAGGGATATTTTTGCCTCTCAAAAAGAAGCGAAAATAAGAGGATTTTCTTCAGGAGCTTTTTCTGTAAACAGTCCACAGGGTTATTGCCCTCAGTGCAAGGGAGAAGGTTATATAAGAGTTCAGATGTTTTTTTTTGAAGACCTTTTTTTGCCCTGTGAAGACTGTGAAGGCAAAAGATTTAGGAAAGAAGTACTGGAAGTAAAATATAAAGACAAAAACATACATGAAGTTCTGTCAATGAGTTTTGATGAAGCTTATGAATTCTTTTATGAAGATAACATTTTAAGGGAAAAAATAAATCTTATCAGACAATTAGGTCTTGGTTATCTTAGGTTAGGGCAGCCTGCAACAACTCTTTCTGGAGGAGAAGCACAGAGAATTAAAATCTGTGAAGAAATTCTTAGTTCTATCACAGGGAAAAAATCAACTCTTAAAGGGGTTGTTTATATACTTGATGAACCTACTGTTGGACTACACTATGAAGATATTAAAAAATTTCTTAACATCGTAAAAAGATTGCTTGATAAATCAGCAACAGTAATCATAATTGAACACAATCTTCAAGTAATTTCAGAGGCTCAGTGGATAATTGACCTTGGACCTGAAGGTGGACACAATGGAGGTTACCTTCTTTATGAAGGCCCCCTCCCTGAATTTCTAAAACTTGAAAATTCCTATACTGCTAAATATTTACGAGAATATTTAAAATCTTAAAAAAGCTCCTATTCCACCATATTCAAGGAGTTTTTGTCTGTCTTTTTCGTCTTTTACAACTTCCACTAAAGCAGACTGCTCAATTGCCATCTCTGTAGCTTTTTCTACAAGGTTATCGTTTTTCATAACACAACCTCCACATTCCATGCAGCATTCAACATTTTGAGTTGTTGCAAATCCACAATTCTGACAGATAAAACCTTCTACTATGTAATTCTTTGCTGTAATAAGCTTCATAACTCTTCTATCTCTTAGATATTTAAGCACATCATCAATTCCTATAACTGCATTATTATTTTTCAATGACCTTGTAATAAGCTCAGAGACTGTTTCTTTCTCTTTGGACCTTTCATATTCTTCAATAATTGGACTTACTTTTTCTAAAACCTCTTCTTTTGAAGCATATTTTTCAATATTTGCTCTTCCCACTATTTTGAGCTTTATTTCATCATTGAGTATATTCATTAATTCAGAAATCGCCTCATCAGGACCTGCAATAATAAGTCTTCTGATATTTTTATCCTTAAGAAAACTATCAAACTTATCAATCACATCTTTTAGATGCATCTTTACATGATAATCAATATGTCTTTCATATCTTTTTTCTGCAAGAGCAAACCATCCACCTTTTTTGTGCTTTCCAGGGACATCTTCATGTTGAACCATTCCGTATTCCTCAATATCACCCAGAAAAACTAAAAATACTCTGGCTGAGCGTTTATCAACAAGAAGAACGCCATATTTCTGATAATTATCAAGTAAATCAAAAAGAGGGCTTGTATATGGGGTTCTATCAACAACTAAATCATCCTTGAGTTCTACATTTAAATCATATCTTATCCAAAGGTTTTTAGACGCACAACTGTAAATAACAATAGATTTTTTAAAAGACTCTCTTTCACTTTGTAAAAAAGCTTCTATCTTGCCAGTATCATCTTTGCAAGCATTCTGGATATTTTCTGGTAAAGTCTTTACAAGATTTTTAAGCTTTGATAAGTAAGCCTGTTTTTTCCTTTCATGGGGTGAAACATTAAGAAAAAGGCTTACGACATAAGCATCCTTAAAATTAAATTTTTCAAGTTTTTCTAAATCATTCCTTTCAAACATTTTCACTACCTCCTATAAAGTTCTTTAGAATTTCTAAGAATGAAACAAAAAGGCTGAAAACAAGAGGTCCGATTATAAATCCAATAAGTCCAAAAATTTTAATTCCGCCAAGAACAGAGAGAAATATAAATATAAGGGGTAATTTAACTTTACCTTTTATGATTACAGGTTTCAAAACATTGTCAATTAGGCTTATTATGAATACTCCTACCACTGCAAGAATTAATCCCTTTATGATTAATCCCTGTGTCAATAAATACACAGAAGCTGGTCCCCATACAGCAAAAGCTCCCAAAACAGGTATGAAGGATGAAACTGCGGTTGCAAATCCCCACAGTGTTGATGAAGGAATATCAAGAAAATAAAATGTTACTCCAAGAATTGTTCCCTGAAGCATTGCTATCAGAATACCGCCATAAAAAGTTGTATAAATTATGTCTCTAATTTGATTTCTGATAGAAGTTTTATCAACCTCTGCAAAAGGTAAGAATTCTTCAATCTTTTTTACAAAACGGTCTCCATCTTTCAAAAAGAAAAAAGCAATAAAAAAAGTAAGTACCAAATTAAGAAAGAGACTCAGTATATCACTAAATCCATGAGCAATTCTTAATGCTCCTTCTTTCAATAATCCGCCGAGTTCATTTTTAATTATAATCTCAAGCGATGCAATATCACCTCCTGTAATAAAGCTTAATTTTTCAAGAATTTTTGAAAGTAAGGGGTGAGACATTATTTTATTTATAAGTTCGGGAAGATTCACACCCTTTATAAGTTCTCCTGCTTCAAGAATGATCTGATAAGAAATATAGACGAAAGGTAAAAGAAAAAGAATTATCACTAAAACTATTGTTACCAAAGCAGTAAATCCTCTGTACTTTAAAAATTTTTTAAAATAATCAAAAACAGGATGAAACACAAGAGCAATCACTATAGCCCAGCCTGCAGAAACAAAAAAAGATTTAAATATTTGATAATTAAGATATCCTAAAATGCCAATAAAAATTAGCAAAATCCAGATATAAAAATTTCTTTCAAGAGAAATTCTATATTTTTTTGATGGGCTCATATTTTATTTTATCTTTTTTGCAAAACTCTTCCAAAGGTTTAAAGAAATTTCACCTAAGTGTCTTTCTGGATGCCATTGTACCCCGACAAAAAAGGGATGTCCTTTAAGATAAACTCCTTCTATAACTTCATCACTTGCCATGCAAAATATTTCAAGCCCTTTGCCTAAAATTTTAATAGCCTGATGATGAGAACTATTTACAATATACTGTCCTTTTTCAAATAAAAAATTATCAGTTACCTGAACTTCATGATTACCTGAAGTGTGTTTTATCTTTGTTTCAATATCCTGGTAAAGATTTCCACCTAAAAATATATTCATAAGTTGCATTCCATAACATATTCCTAAAATGGGTTTACCTGTTGCAATAAATGCTTCAAGAAGCCTCATCTCTGACAAAACTCTTTCATCAGGAACGAGATTCTTACATGCTATATTTTTTTCTCCATAAAAATTAGGATTTATATCTCTTCCTCCAGAAATTATCAAAGCTGAGATTTTATTAATATGAGTCAGTATCTTCTCTGTCATATTAGGTGATATTATTAATGGAACAAATCCGAGGTTAATAACAACTGTAGTATAGTCCCTATTTAGATAAAGCTTTTTTTGATCAATGTTACATGTGATTCCAATAATTTTCATAAAAGAACTCTTCCGTTTCTTTTCCCTGTCATTGAACCCTCTAACACTGCAATTTCTCCGTTTACAATAACATATTTAATTCCCTTTGAAACAATAAATGGTTTTTCAAAAGTAGCACTGTCTTCAATCTCAGTTGGATCAAAGATAACAATATCTGCAAAATAGCCTTCTTTTATAACTCCTCTTTTTTTAATTCTGAAAGTTCTTGCTGGTAAAGATGTTATTTTTTTTATTGCCTCCTCAAGTTTTAATAGTCCTCTGTCTAAAATATATTTTTTTATAAATCTCGGGAAACTACCAAATCCTCTCGGATGCGGTTTGCCTTTTGCGGTAATTCCATTTGTACATCTAGCAGCACTATCAGTGCCTATCATAACATAAGGTTGGGATAAAATTTTTTCAAGATTTTCTTCACTCATTCCAAAATATATTACTCCTACCATAAGATTTGAATGAATCAATAAATCACATATAAATTGAGCAGTGTTTTCAAGATTGACAACTTCTGCTAATCTTTTGCCTTCTAATGTTTTATATTTATCAGAGGCAATATCAGAAATCAAGAGACTATTTAGAATATTTTCTCCTCGTTCTTTAAAATATTTTTTAATCTTGAGCCTCACATTTTTGTTTTTTAGTCTTCCTATAATATCTTCCCTGCTACCTTCAATTATCCATGAGGGCAAAAAAGCATCAAGGTCTGTTTGAGAAGCAACATAGGGATATCTGTCCGCTGTTATTTGTATTCCAATATTTTGTGCCTCTTTTATTATTTTTAAAACTGCGTTAATCTTCCACCAGTTATCTCTACCAGATGTCTTTAAATGGGAAATATGAACAGGGATTTTTGCTTTCTTTGCAATTAAAATAGTTTCTTCTAGTGCTCCAATAACTCTGTCACCTTCGCTTCTCATATGAGTTGTGTAAATGCCTTTGAATTGTTTTAAAATCTTTGCAAGTTCAATAATTTCTTCTGTATTAGCAAAAATTCCTGGAGGATATATTAATCCTGTTGAAAGACCTTTTATATCATAAGAAAGCATACTTTTCAAAAGTTCTTTCATTTTATTTATTTGTCTTTTCTGCGTTTTTACATCTTTATAGCCAACTATAGAACCCCTCAGATTTCCATGACCACAAAGTGTAGCAAAGTTAATTGTAGGCTTAGCTTTTTTTAATAAATCTATATACTCCTGACAGGTATTCCATGGATTGAGTCCAAGATTTTTTAATTCAGGAAGTCTTCTTTCAAGAGTTTCACCAAACATTGGGAATGCTGATATCCCGCAGTTTCCATTTATTTCAGTAGTAATACCCTGAGTGATTTTTCCTTCTGCATTTGGATCTGCAAGAATTGTAAAATCAGAATGAGAATGCGTATCAATAAAACCTGGAGTAAGTACTAATTCGTTCGCATTTATGTTTGTTTTTGCACGGAATTTTTCTTTGCCAATATATACAATTTTATCTTTTTTTATGCCTATATTGGCTTTAAATGGAGCATTACCCAGTCCATCAAATATAAGAGCATTCTTTATGAATAAATCCATTTATAGATTAGCCTTTTGTCTGGTATTTTTGATATTTACTCTTTTTGTTGAAGAGTTATGTTTTGTATATTTCACTTTTTTAATATGTTCTGTTTTAAGAAAATAGTTTTTTATTCCATCAACAATTGATTGAGCTATTTGCATTCTGTATGATTCCTGACTGAGAAGTCTTTCCTCTTCAGAATTACTTATATAGGAAACTTCAAGTAAGCATGATGGCATCTGAGCACCAACTAAAACATAAAAAAGAGCCTGTTTTACTCCATTGTCATTTCTTAAAAAAGAGTTTTTTAAACTGCCTGTCATAGAGTTGTGAACATATCCTGCAAGTTTGACAGAACTGTCTCTTTTTGCCTCCCTTTCCAGTGAAGCAAGCATAAAACCGAGTTCATCCTTTAACTGTTTCATCTTTTTTATAGAGATTGCATTTTCTCTTGCTGCAACTCTTATTGCTTCTTCATCATCTGTCCAGTTTAAAATATATGTTTCTATTCCCTGAGCATATGAGTTTGGAGATGCATTTGCATGAATTGAAATAAAAAGGTCAGCACCAACTCGGTTTGCAATTTCTGTTCTTTCGTTTAGTGGTATAAAGATATCTTTGTCTCTTGTTAAAATTATTTCAAAAGAAGGGTCATTTTTTAAAATTTCTCTAACTTTTAATGCAATATCAAGAGTAACATCTTTTTCTTTTAACCCTGAAGGTCCTATTGCACCTGGATCTTTACCTCCATGTCCAGGATCAATAACAACTTTCCGCTTGAGTGTAATTTTTGATTCCTTTTCCTCAGAATTTTTTGATGATTTTGTACTTCCATGTGAATATATATCAATCACTATTCTAAATGGGTCTTCAAGTTGAATAATTTTAAATTCATAGTCAGACTTTTTAAGATCAAAAACAATTCTTACTGTATTAATATCAAACTGGCCTATTCGGATTTTATTTACAACAATATCATTTACTAAATACTCTTTTTTTAACTCCTTACTAATTACAGCATTTTTTATATCAAAAAAAAGTCTTTCTGGATTTTTAAGCTCTCTCTTTGTAAACTCAGTAACCCCGCTTGTTTCAATTACTACTCTTAATCCTTGAGAAAGTTCATAGTATCTTATGTCCTTAACCTGAACTTTATCCTCTGCCCAACTCAAAAAAGAGGACAAAATTAATGGAAACAGAAAGTTAAATAAAATTATTAAAAATTTAAACATTTATTTTAAACAGCTACAACTTCTTTAACCTCTGGAATTTCACTTTTCAAGGTTTTCTCAACCCAGTTTTTAAGAGTCAGAGTTGCCATAGGACATGTTCCACATGCTCCCTTTAACTTCACATAAATTACATTATCTTTAATATCAATGAGATCAATATTACCTCCATCTGCCATAAGACCAATTCTGATTTTACCTAAAACCTGCTCAACTTTTGTTTTTTCAATCATAAATATCCTCCTTAGTGTTTTTAAATTAATTATACATCATTTAAAACTTATTTTCTCAAGACTGTTATTTGCCAAAAAACCAATAGAAATATCCTTGCAAGGACTATCCCCACTGTCATTGCTTTACGGTTCGTCAGAACCACGAAGCAATCTCGTCTTTTTGTAGGAGATTACCACGCCCCCCTTCGGAGGGCTCGCAAGGACTAAAAGGGGCGTCATTATGACCGATAATTTAAGGCTTTTTAGATTCTATTGGCAAAATACGGATATTTGCCAAAAAAATACTGATTTTGATATATTAGTATTGTTTGGCGGCGTAGCTCAGTTGGTCAGAGCAGACGGCTCATATCCGTCGTGTCAGGGGTTCGAATCCCTTCGCCGCCATCTTTTATTTTGCAATATTTAACTCTGCTTAATTGTCAATTTCTGATAGAATTTCTCTTATAGTTTGAGGATTAACCTTGATTTTGTAAAAATCATAAAGCCTGTCTATAATTTTTTCTACAATTAAACCTTTCTCTGCCACTCTCTTCACAAACTCTGTAATATCTTCATGAACATGCCATGGAAATATTATCCATCGCCATTTTATAACTTTCCTTACAAAGTAATCAGGCAGAAATCTTGAGCATATTTTATGTATTAACACAGCTGTTTTTATCTTATATGGCTTGAATGTTTTTAAATAATCAAGTGAAACCCTCAAAGTTTCTCCTGTATCTGTAACATCATCAACAAGCAAGACATTTTTATTTTTAATATCTCCTGAGAGTGGAAATTTAATTTTTGCTTCTTTTGAAGAAACTGCTGTTCCCCAGTGTTCAACTTTTATTGAAGTTAGATCCTTGATTAAAAGATAGTCACAGAGTATCCTCGCAGGAACATAACCTCCTCTTCCAATTGCAACAATAATATCTATTTTATAACCTGATTTTTTAATAATTTTTGCAAGATTTTCTGAGTCTTTTATAACCCTGTTCCATGAAATAATTTCACATCTAAATTTTCTCTCAGGCAAACTCATTTTATTATTGGTTCAATCTCTAAGGCAGGATGGCTAACCTTAGAGAGATAATCAATCAGGCATTCAATATCTTCACAAATTGTTTCATCAGCAATTCTGTCAATTAAGTCTGCAATTCCTTCTTCCTCTGCTCTTTTCTGAAAACTTTCTTTTACCCTTTCTTTAAGCTCCTTTGGCATCCACACAATTCTAAGGATGCCTCCTTCACCTTTAAGAAACTTTCTTGATGTAATGTAGTTTACACCTACACCCATAAATCCTGGAGTCTGAACTCCACCTCCAATCATTCCTGCAATAGTGGAAAATTTCATACCAATCGGAGTTATACCAGTGTATCCTCTGTTTACAATCATAACTCCGTTTGCTTCAGGAACGACTGCAACAATGCATTCAAAACATCCACATGAAGTCATAGGATTTTCTATGATTGAGTAAAGATTTATTGTTTCTATTTCTCCTCCTGAGTGTTTCTTAACATATTCATCAACTCCGCTGTATCTTCCATAAATTTGGTCAAGTAGCTCACCTTTTTGAACAGGTTGATTTCCACCTGTTGGCTCAATCTCGTATGCTGCTTTGGCATCAAGCCATGTAAATGCTCCACAAAGTCCTGGTCTTTCAGGTGTTATTACACATACATGCTTTGGTGCAAAACTCTGACAGAGCAAACATGAGTAAAACTCTTTAACCTCTTCATCTGTAAGTGTGGCAAGTCTTAAATCTCTCTGTTTGTATTCTTTTTTTGCCTGTTCCCTTAATTGTAAAACTTCCTTTTCATCAACATAAAGATAAACCTCTACTTTGTCAACAATACTGCGAAATCTTGACTTTGTCATGCTTGATATTATCAATCCAAGATGCTCAAGGCTGATACCTGCCTCTTTTGCTTTTTTGCTAATTCTTATCCAGTTTATGTCCCTCTGTCCTATGTGCCAGAGTCCTTCTGCCTCATTTATGAATGTATGAATCTGACGCTCAATAACAGGCTCAAAATCCTTTTGCATCTTTTTCCCTGCCACATTTACAACTATTCCAAGAGGCATTTCCCCACCTGCTTCATATCTTGTCTGCCAATCAATACCAACTATCTCAACCTTTTCATCTTCAAGTTCTTGCATCTCTTTCATTCTAACCCATTCAAAAGCTGGAGTCTTCTGTCCGCCAAACTCTATAAAAGTATCCTCTTTTCTTACTCTTTCGCCTTCAAAAGCTGGTCCATAGGCTACTGGAATTGGAGGCTTTTCAACCACTATTTTTAATCCCCTTGTCTCAATTGCTTTTTTTACAATCCTTGAATACTCAGGCTCTGATGTAACAAGAGGATAGTCAGCAATATCTGAGATTAAAACATCAGGAAGACTCTGATCTGTTATAACAGGAATTGCAAAAACAGCCGCACCTAATGCTACTGCTATTGCTTTCTCATCAATGTTTCCAAAGTTAACAGCAAATGCATTTACTCTCTTTCTTACATAGTCAATTATTGCATCTTTGTCACCTGCAGTCTGTCCACCAAATATAAGGGAGGCTCTTACTGCCCAATCAATGACAAAAACTGTTTCTTCTATTTTTTTACCAACAGGAACTATATAAGCTTCAAAGCCATATCTTTCACCTGTTCTTAAAAAATCTTCTGCTAAAGGACCAACAAGAAAAGTAAGAATTCTTTTTTCTTGGAGTTCTTTGATTATTAACAAAAGCTTTTCTCTCTTAATTTTTCCAAGTAAAACCGCTACGGCAGGAATTCTTCCATCAACAAGCTGAACACCAAGAGTTCGCTGAATTGTATCTCCAAGAAACCCATAAAAACCATGAGATTCCTTCTCGCTTTCGTTCATCGGAATAACATAAAAAAGAGACTTAGAATGACAAATAAGCAACGCAAGATAAATCTCCTCAAGATAAAGATAGTTTAATGCAAGACTGACTGCATCAAGAGATTTAAAAAATTTGTCCTTTACACTCTCATAAAACTTTTTAAGATCTGAAAGCTCTATTATTTTTATTCCTTCAAGAGCATAAATTAAAGGCAATCCGTAGGCTGTATCTGGAAGTTCAAAGGAAAAAGATTCACCTTTTTCTGATATTGTTTTATTTAAAAGCTCCTCTATTTTCCTTAGCAAATCTTCTGATACTTTTTTTGTAATTTCAACTAACTGCTCTATCATTTTTTGCTCCTCACATAATTTTTTAGAAATGCTGGAATTCCGCTTGCTTCCTTTGTTCCAATAATAACTTTCCAGCCCGGAAGTTTATCCTCTATGGCAGCCTTAAGCATCGCAACATATCCTGGAATTATGAGTTCTTTATGATTGAGTTTTTCTTCTATTCCGCTTTCTTTTATAAATTGAGCAATCTTGCTTGCAGAAAACTTCCCTGCTGCCCATGCAGTCAAAACACTTAGTCCATCGCAATCCATTATGGCAAGCCATGCCGGGATTTTGCTGTTTTCAATCTCACCTTTTACAAGAAAATAAGTCAAAGCAAAGTTGGTAGTGATTATTATCGGGCTATTTGCATCAGGCTCTCCAACTTTGTATATATCCTGCTTAACCTGCATTGGAACCTGTGGGTCTGAGTAGATGTTCTGCTTTAATGTAAAAAGAACAAGATTTTTCCATTTTGGAATGCTACTTAACACAACAATTGAAGAATATTTCAAAATTGCTAAAGAAGCCACAACAGTTTCATAGAAATTATCATCTCTGTTTGCAAATGTTATTACTGGATATCCCAGTGATTTAATTCTTTTTTTTAGTGCTGCCCTTCTTAACAATGTATTATCTATGAGAAGCTCTTTAACATTGTTTGGCTGAGTGTCAATTATTAAATCCTGAACACCAGCTGAACGAGCAATTTCCACAAGGTTTATAACTTTTTCTACTCCTTTATCTCTTATAACCAGAGGAATATCGTATTTTTTGGCTATTTCAGACATTTCATTAATAGTTTCAGAAGTTGCACCTGAGAGTATTGGTCTATTATTTTTCATTTTTTTAAGGACAGTGTTTGCCACTTCAGGATTTGAGATTCCAAGAATTAGAGGTAAATCAGGTACTTTGTTTGTTATTTTATCAAGTGCTTGACTGAATATTTCAAAGTTTTCTGATTGGTTCTTTAAAAAAATTGCATCAATCTTTAGTATTTGTCCAACTCTTTCAATTGAAGAGTTCAAAACTTCATCTATCAATATATCTATGTTTGATTCTGTATCCTTAACTTCAAGAGCTAAGACAGGAGGGTTGAAAAACTTTTTTTCATGTCTGAATAAGACTGTTTCTTCACCAATTTTGATTTTTGTATTGTTTGAACCAAAAATAAACCCACGAATTGGAGGAGTAGCAGCTTCCTTAAGCTTTGCTTTAACCTCTTCAGATGCTTCAGGGCATTGTTCAATGTCTGCCTGACCCTGTGCAACCTTCATGGCAAAAGCAAGGCAAGTTGGAAATCCGCACTTTTTACAATTCGTTTTTGGAAGAAGCTTAAAAATCTCTATCCCTGTGATTGCCATTTATCACTTCTCTAACGAAAATAAATCACTAATAAATTTTTTGACAGTATTTATAGCATCAGGATGTCTCATTATTAACAGTTCTGCTCCTGAAAGCAAAAATGAACATGCTGTTATTGTTTCCCACATAATAGCTCTTTCATGTAAACTGCCCCACTCAGGGATCTCAGATTCAGATGCCTGTGTTTCCTTTGTTTTCCAGACATAAAAACCAACATCAGCAACCATTGGAACACAAAGCATATTATCTCCCTGCATAAGCCCTGCAATTCGTATTCTTTCCATTACTGAATAGGTGTATTCAAATCCGTACCCAAGTGCAGAACACATAGGATCTACGATTATCTTTTCTTTTGGAAAATCCATCTGGTTAATTAAAATGTTAAGCTGTTTTGCAAGATTTACATCAAGTTCAGACATTGCAATAAGACTATGACCTCCAGCCATTGCAGAAGCAGTGATAGTTTTATAATTGCCTTCCTGAGCCTTTCCAATTATACAATTATATCCCCTTGAAGCATCCGATACTACTGGAATAACCTCTGCATCCTTCTCAGTATGATTGCTTCCCAAAATTATCAGAGGCAAATCTATCTCAGAAAGAATTCTTTTTACTTTATCAGCAGCCTCTTGTGGTTTTGAATCTTTGCTGTCTGGATGAGTACTCATAAGCCTTAAGGCAATTGCTTCTGCACCAATAGATTCGCAGTATTTTGCCCATCTGACAGGGTCTTCCCATACAGGAGAATAAATGCTGGCAAGTTCTTCTGGATAGTCTTCAGGCACATCATCCTGAATCTCAAAAGCAATCAAAGGCTTATATGGAAATTCTCCCTCAAAAAAATGGAAGGGAAGTGCAGATTCTCCACCAAAATAAGCTTTTTTCTCTTTTCCAAAGACAATCTCCGGAATTCTAACTGTGTATGTTTCTTTTGGTATTGTGAATCTCATTTAATGCCTCTAAATTTCAAGATAGGAATGGGCATAAAGTGTTTTGCCCATTATTACATCTATTGTTTTTACCACCTCAATCACTTCAGAGGGATTTACAATTGCAGCTGAAAGACCCTCATACATGAGAAGTGTCAGGAAGTATTTGTTTAAAATTGGTCTGATTTTTTTAGAACATCCATTTGAAATATTACTTAGTCCGACAATTGTCTTCATTGGAGGGTCATTGAGTTCCTGAAAAAGTTTTATAGCACGCAAAACTTCCTTAGCCTGCTCTTGAGAAGTTGATATCTGAAGTACCAGTGGATCAAGATATACATCTTCAAGAGGAATTCCATACTCACCTGCCCTTTCCATGAGTTGAAGAGCTATTTCAACCCTTTCTTCAGCATCTCTTGGAAGACCTCCTTTACCAACAGTAAGTGCAATTATTGGAACATTATATTTTGCTGCAAGC
Source organism: uncultured Thermodesulfovibrio sp. (assembly GCA_964614465.1). GTDB lineage: Bacteria > Nitrospirota > Thermodesulfovibrionia > Thermodesulfovibrionales > Thermodesulfovibrionaceae > Thermodesulfovibrio. The sequence goes on along the minus strand of CAZTLF010000004.1, from coordinate 48,698 downwards.
TCAAACATAACAAATCTTTCAGGGTCTAAGGAAGTTGAATTAATTAAAGGCCTGCCCCATTGACTGTTATGCACTTTCAGTCCTGCCTCCATTGCCTGAGGATTTGTTGTATCAAGGGAAACAGGAAGTGGCACTGCCTCCTGAATAGTTGTTACCATCCACTCCATTATTTCTTCTCCATTATCTTCTGCAGGACCGATGTTTGCTTCTATAATATGTGCACCAGCTCGCCATTGCTCAATAGCAATTTCATGAATTGGCTCTTTGTCTTTTTTTAAAATGGCTTCACGAACTCTTTTTGAAATAACACTTAATCGTTCGCCAATAATAAGCATCTATTCCTCCAGTAGAAGTTTAATAAAAAATTTTAACATAATTTATTATAATTTATTAGTTTTCTAAAATTTTTCTTAGTAACTTCAATCATTATGAGAGTCAGATTTTAATTAAAAAATCTATGTTAACTGAACAGATTGCAAAATAAACAATATTACAGGTTGCAAAATAAACAATATTAGTTTAAAATTAGACATAAGTTTAATAGAAGGAGGAATTTATGTTTTTTGAAACATCGCTTTTAACTTTCATTGTAATTGTTTTTTTGGCTGTCTATATTCTTAGCAGCGCAATTAAAATCTTGAAAGAATACGAAAGAGGAGTTGTTTTTAGACTGGGTAGAGTTATTCCAGTTAAAGGTCCCGGACTTGTTCTTATATGGCCAGTGATTGACAAAATGGTCAAAGTAAGCCTGAGAATTGTTACAATGGATGTTCCTGCCCAAGACATAATTACAAAAGATAATGTCTCAGTAAAAGTTAATGCTGTTGTTTATTTCAGACCGATTGACCCAATCAAAGCAGTAACAGCAGTTGAAGACTTTTATTATGCTACAAGCCAGATTGCCCAAACAACCCTTAGAAGCATTCTTGGACAGAGCGAACTTCAGGATTTGCTAACAAACCGTGAACAGATTAATGCTGAATTGCAGCAGGTTATTGATTCACAGACCGAACCATGGGGAATTAAAGTCACAGCAGTTGAGGTTAAAAATGTTGACCTTCCACAGGAAATGTTAAGGGCAATGGCAAGACAGGCTGAAGCTGAACGAGAAAGAAGAGCTAAAATTATTCATGCAGAAGGCGAACTTCAGGCTGCGGAAAAGCTTACAGAAGCAGCAAGAATTATCTCTTCTGAGCCAGCAGCTCTTCAATTAAGATATTTGCAGACACTAAAAGAAATTGCCTCTGAAAAAAATTCAACAATTCTTTTCCCACTACCAATAGATTTAATAACTCCGTTCATGGAGCTTATATCTCGTGACAAAAAATAAACTAACATTTAAAGCACTACTAAGATTTTTTAGTTTAGTAGTGCTTATTGCTTTATTTGTGTTTTTAGCCTATGAACTTGGAATTATTGAGTTGTTTTTAAATGAGGAAAAACTTAAGAATTTTATTCAATCCCTCGGACCTTTTGGTGTTGTTGGCTTTGTTCTTTTACAGGCTTTTCAAGTTGTTGCCGCACCAATTCCTGGAGAACTTACAGGACTACTCGGTGGATACTTATATGGAACATTCTTGGGAATGGTCCTTTCAACAATAGGACTTACGCTTGGTTCAGTAATAGCGTTTATTCTTGGAAGAATTTTTGGAAAGCCCTTTATTGAAAGAGTTGTTGATCCCACAGTATTAAATAAGTTTGACTATTTACTACATCATAAAGGTACTTTTTTAATTTTTTTTCTTTTTCTCATCCCAGGCTTTCCAAAAGACTATTTAAGCTACTTTCTCGGGTTAAGCAGACTTTCTTTATTGGAGTTTACAGTAATTGCAGGAGTTGGGAGACTTTTAGGAACTGTTCTTCTTTCTCTTGGCGGAGATTACCTGAGACATCATGAGTATGAAAAATTTTTAAGACTTGCTGGTATAGCAGTAGTTGTGATGGTTATAGTTTGGTTATTTAAAGATAAAATTGAGAAAGTGTTAAGAATCTGGCATATAAGAAGATATAGAAAAAATAAACAGAAAAATTAGCTACCATTTTATCAAAGCTGCACCCCATGTAAGCCCTGCACCAAAAGCTGCAAGCATTACATAATCACCTCTTTTGAGTTTACTCTGCTCATTTGCCTCATCTAATGCAATAGGAATTGATGCAGCAGAAGTATTGCCATATTTATGGATATTTACCATCACTTTCTCCATTGGCAGAGAAAGTCTTTTAGCCATTGCCTGAATAATTCTTATGTTTGCCTGATGAGGGACAAGAAGACTAAGCTCTGAAGAAGTAATTCCACCTTTTTTTAAAGTAGCATCCACAATTTCTTCAAGGGTTTTCACTGCAACTTTGAATGTTTCATTGCCTCTCATCTTTATAAAATTAAGTCTTTGTTTAATTATATCTTCTGTAACAGGCATTTTTGACCCACCTGCTGGCATATGAATAAAATCCCACATTGTTCCATCTGAAAAAATATCTATTACCTGAATTCCTTCGTTTTTTTTAGTCGGCTCAATTATAACTGCTCCTGCTCCATCAGCAAGTAAAACACAGGTAGCTCTGTCAGTCCAGTCTGTAAATCGTGAAAGCACTTCAGCACCTATGACAAGAGCTCTTTTTGATGCACCTGTTTTTATAAATTTCTCTGCAACAGATAAGGCATAAATAAAACCTGTGCATGCACCATTTATATCAAAAGCCACTGCATTACTTGCTCCAAGTTTCATTTGAAGAATACAGGCAGCAGATGGAACAAGCATATCAGGAGAGACTGTTGCTACAATTATCAAATCAATATCCTTTGCACTCAGATTAGCTTTTCTCAATGCTCTTATTGAAGCCTCAAATGCAAGATCACTCGTTGCCTGCCAAGGTGCTGATATTCTTCTTTCCTTTATCCCTGTTCTCTCAGTTATCCATTCATCTGATGTTTCAACCATTCTTTCAAGATCATGGTTTGTTAAAACTTTTTCAGGAATATAAGAGCCTGTTGATGCTATTCTGGCTTTCATTAATCTCCTCCGTCTGATTTAAGCTTTCTGAGATTCTTACATATATCTGTTTTTTTGCCATCTCTGTAGCCACTTTTATTGCATTTTTTATTGCTTTTGCTGAAGACCTTCCATGACATATTATGCTTGTGCCATTAATTCCAAGCAATAAAGCACCACCGTATTCAGAGTAGTCTACTTTTTTACGAAAACTTTTTATTGCAGGCTTTATCATCATATAACCAAGCCTTCCTGTTATTATATCTGCAATTTCTCTCTTAAGCATCTTCATCAATGCCTCTGCAAGTCCTTCACCCACCTTTAAAACAATATTCCCCACAAATCCATCACATACCACCACATCAGCCTGACCGAAGAAAATATCTTTGCCTTCAATATTTCCAATAAAATTTAGTTTTGAAGATCTAAGAAGTTTAAATGCTTCTTTTGTAAGCTCATTTCCCTTTGAACCTTCTTCTCCTATGCTTAAAAGAGCTATCTTAGGAGATTGTGAATTAAAAAGTGCTTTATGATAAGCTTCTCCCATGAAAGCAAACTGAACTAAATGTTCAGGTTTGCAATCAACATTTGCTCCTGCATCAAGTAAAATAAAATGTCCCTTTAGACAGGGCATTACAGTTGCAATTGCAGGTCGTTCCACCTTGGAAAGTTTTCCGAGCAAAAGAAAGCTTAAAGCCATCATGGCACCTGAATTTCCAGCACTTATAACAGCATCAGCTTTACCCGCTTTTACCAGTTCTACAGCTCTTCTCATTGAGGTATTTTTTTTTCTAAGTGCTGAAGATACATTTTCATCCATATAAATTATATCTTCAGCTTGGATAATAGATATGACACCTTTTGTTGGTCTTTTTTCAGGCAAAAAACTTTTTATCTTATTTTCATTCCCAACAAGAATAACCTCAACTTCAATATCCTGCACTACTTCATAGGCACCTAAGATATTTACTTCAGGAGCAAAATCACCCCCCATTGCATCAACAGCAATTTTTAACATTTTTAGGATTACTCTTCAACCTCTAAAATTTTTCTACCTTTATAGGTACCACAATTAGGACATACCCTGTGTGGAAGCTTTGGCTCCTTACATTCAGGGCATAAAGCAAGATTTGAAGCTGTTGCCTTCCAGTTAGCTCTTCTTTTATCCCTTCTTGAAGGGGTATGACGGTGTCTTGGGTTAGCCATTTTTCTTCATCCTCCTTAAAAGTGATTGCAATACTGCCATTCTTGGATCTATCTGTTTAACTACACATCCACAATCAGATTCGTTTAAATCTGTGCCACAAATAGGGCATAGTCCCTTACAATCTTCAGAACATAAAGGCTTCATAGGTATATTGAGCAAAATCTGGTCACGAATTATATCTTCTGTATCAATTAATCCCTCTCTATAAAAATCTACATCCATTTCATCTCGTTTTAGTTCCACTAATTCTTCTTTGTTCAATTCTTCTATAGGATGATAGCTCAATTCTATTAAACTTCTAATAGGCATCTTATATTCCCTTAAACATCTACTACATTGAAGTTCAATTTCTCCGCTGACAACTCCTTTTACAAATACCTCCTGCCCTCTTTTATCTACTCTTAAAATAGCTTTAAAAGGCTCTATGATTTTCACTTCATCTGTTTTCGGAGTTTCCTCTAATTCAATATTTAGTCCTTCTTCAGGTATTTCAAAAACCTCAATTTTCATTTAAAAAACCTCAAAAAATAAAATTCTCCCGTTATACGGGAGTTAAATTATTTTAACAGAAAATTAAACTTTATTTACAGTGTCTATGCTGCTTTTTTCAATTTTTCCATTATTTTCCAGCTTTTTAAAATATCAACTGCTCTTTGTAGCTGGGTATCTTCCTTTTCGCCAACTTCCTGTGGAACTTTTTCCTGAGGTTCAACTTTTTCTCCCCTTAAATGTTGTTCAAGGTCCTTTTCTCTGATTACAGGAACTTCTTTACCATTTTTGCTTTCAAGCTTTACAACTATATCAGGCATTATTCCAACTGCATGAATTTTTTTTCCTTTGGGTGTATAATATTTTGCTGTTGTAAGTTTCAAAGCTGAACCGTCACTTAAAGGAATAAGACTCTGAACAGAGCCTTTACCAAATGTTTGAACTCCAAGAATTAAAGCTCTTCCCCAATCCTGTAAAGCTCCTGCAACAATTTCTGACGCTGAAGCAGAACCCTGATTTACAAGAACAATAATGGGAATCTCAGTATATGAAGGTCTTAATTGTTCTGTATAATACTGCATCTTTTCTCCGATTCTTCCCTGTATGGATACAACAAGATGTTTGGGAGGTAAAAACTGTTCAGAAACATCAACAGCACTTTGAAGAAGTCCTCCTGGATTGTTTCTTAAGTCAAGAATAAGACTACGCATCCCTGATTCTTTAAGATTTTGTAATGCATTTGCAAGATCCTGTGCTGTTCCTTCCTGAAATTGAGTCAGTTTTATATAACCAATCTCATTATCAATCATTTTATATTTTACGCTTTTGATTTTAATGATATCTCTTACAATTGTTATATCCTTTGGCTCTTTCCATTCATCTCTCTGAATTGTAAGAATAACAGGCTTACCTTTAGGACCTCGCATTTTTGATACAGCATCATTTATATTCATATCTTTTGTTGGTTGTCCATCAATTTTTATTATTTTATCACCTGCCTTAATTCCTGCTTTCCATGCAGGAGTATCCTCAATCGGCGCAATTACTGTTAAAATCCCTTCTTTTATTCCTATCTGTATTCCTATTCCACCAAATTCTCCTTTTGTTTCAGTCTGAAACTCCTTGTAAGCCTCTGGGGTTAAATATGCAGAATGCGGGTCTAAAGAATTAATCATTCCTTTTATTGCAGAACGAATGAGTTCCCTCGGATTAATATCCTCTACATAACTCTTCTTGACTGTTGTAAAAACCTCAGTAAATGTCCGTAAATCTTCGTAAACAGAATCCGTATTCTGAGCTGCTGACCATCTTCCTATTATTACCCCTATACATGCAATAATTAAAATTAATGCTGACATCATAATTCTTTTCTTCATTTTTTATTTTTTCCTCCTTTTTATCTTCTTAACCACTGTTCTGGATTAAGAGGTTTCCCTCTATATCTTATCTCAAAATAAACTGCTGTTGTATCTATACTGGATTTTTCTCCTACACTTCCTAAAATCTGTCCAGTTTTTACATAAGCACCTTCTTTCACTCCTATAGAACCAAGATTTCCATATACCGTATAATATCCATCTCCATGACTTATTATAACAAGGTTTTCATATCCTTTAAAATAGTTAGCATAAACAACCTTGCCTTCAGCAGATGCTTTCACTTGCGTGCCTGGTGATGACTGAATATAAATTCCGCTTCTGAACATAGGAACATTAAAAACAGGATCTTTCTGACTACCATAATGTGTAATAACAGGACCGCTTACGGGCCATATAAGATTTCCTTTTCTTTTTGTAAATTCTCCTTCAGGTAAAGAAGTTATAGGTTTACCAGTTCTCTTTTCTTTTTTTTCAGTTTCCTGAAGAAGCCTTGTAAGTCTTTTTGCATTTTCTTCAAGTTCTTTGATTTTTCTCTCATATAGGGCTTTATCCTGTCTAACTTTAGCCAGCAAAATTTCCTTTTCTTTTTTCTTTTGTTTTTGAGCCTCTTCTGCTTTTTTAAGAGATTCTTCCTCTTGTCTTAATGAAGTGTAAAGTTTTTTTAATTCTGTTTGTTGAACAATCAAATTATTAAGTTCTGTTTTATATTGCTGAATTAGTTTTTTATCAACATTCATAATTTTTTGAGTATTTCTTATCAGACGGAATGCTTTTGTGGTATCATCTTGCATTAAAATTATTAAAACAGGATCAGGTTGATTGTTTAATCTCTGGATTCCTTTCATTCTACTTATAAGATAACTTTTTCTCGTTTCAAGCTGATTGCTGAAACTTTTTATTCCTTTTTCTGTTTGAGCAATTTTTATTTGTAGATTTTTTATTTTTAAATGATGACTCTTTATTTTTGTTTCTATATCATCAAGTTCCTTTGAAACTTTTTTTAAATCTTCAAGAACATTCTGTTCAACTTTTTTTGTCTCTCTCAGCTTTTTTTTATGAATATCAAGTTGTTTTTTTATCTGTTGTAATTCCTCTTTTGGTTGAGCAGCTGAAATTGGAAAACTTAAGGCAATAAGCAATAGAATTATTATAATGGTTATTTTTTTTAGCATTTCTATTGATACTTTATCTTACCAAGTGCAAAAAATGCTGAAATTATTCCGAGAAACATACCCAAAACTGGCAATAGGTAAAAAATCTCACCTGGAAACTCTATCTGAGTAACCGCAGGTAAAAATGCTGAAAAATTTTTTGAATGCAGAATAAAATATACTATACAGATTAAAAGACCTGAGAAAATAGTTCCTCCAAGCCCAATAATTCCTCCTTCAACTAAAAATGGAAATCTTATATAAGAAGGAGTTGCTCCAAGAAGCTTTAAAATCTCAATTTCTTCAGTTTTTTTCCAGTAGAAACTCTTTACTGTTGCATAAATTATAAACAAAATTGCAGTTGAAATAAGACAGAATCCTCCAATAGCAAGATTCCATAGTGTTACTCTTATTATTTTTAACCCTCCTATAATTTGAGCAGGATAATAAAGATCATCAACAATTTGTATTTTCTTTATATTTTTTGTAATTTGTTCAATATTTTGAAGACTTTCCTCTTTTATAAAAGCCTCTATTGTATCAGATAGAGGATTGTATCCTATAAGTTCTATAAGCGTGGGATCAATAAGAGTTTTCATTTCCTTTAAAGCTTCATCCTTTGAAATGTATTGGATACGAGAAAAAACTCCAATTTTTTTAAGTTGTTCAATCAGTGAAGAAATTTCAGTTGCGTCTGAGTCATCTTTTAAGTAAATAACTATAGCAGCTTTTGTTGAGATCTTTTTTGTAAATATTTCAACATTATAAAGGAGCAAAAAAACTCCTGTAATAATAAAAAAACATATACCAATACTGATTATGGATAACAGTGTTGGCCATCTATTAAACCATAGTGCTTTAATTGCTGAATGTAGATGTATTTTCATAAACTTTCCCTTCTTTCAAAGTTAAAACTCTATACTGTTTATTTTTGAAAAAATCTGGATTATGAGTCGCGATCACAACAGTACATCCTTTGGTATTTATTCTTTTAAAAAGAGCCATAACATCCTGTGATGCTTCAGGATCAAGATTTCCAGTGGGTTCGTCCGCAAGAATAATCTGAGGATTTGTTATGATGGCTCTTGCTATTGCAATTTTTTGCTGTTCTCCACCTGAAAGTGTTCTAACAATGTTGTCTGCTTTATGTCTGAGAGTAACGTCTTTTAATGCATCCATAACCTTTTGTTTTATATCTTTTTCTTTCTCACCAACAATTCTCAAAGGAAGTGCCACATTGTCAAACACTGTTAAATCCTGTCTTAATCTAAAATCCTGAAAAACAAAGGTAACGGCTCTTCTTAATTGTGGTATTTCTTTTTGCTTTATATTAGAGACTTCAAAATTTGCAACTTTTATCTCACCCTCATCTGGAAATTCACTTCCGAAAATTAATTTAAGAAGCGTGGTTTTCCCTGCACCAGAAGGGCCTGTTATGAATACCAGTTCCCCTTTTTGTATGTTAAATGAAACATTTTGTAAAACTGCTATACCGCTGTAGTACTTATAGACTCCCTGAAATGTTATCATTTCTTAAAAAATTCTTTAACTGTATGAATGATATTTTCAGCTGTAAGTCCATAAAATTTAAGCAATTCTTTCCAAGAGCCTGAACAACCAAATGTATCTCTTACTCCAATTCTTTTTACAGCAACAGGATGATTTTCAGAGACAAACTCAGCTACAGCAGACCCAAGTCCTCCAATTATGGAATGCTCTTCTGCTGTCACAATCAATTTTGAAGACTTCGCAATTTTTAATAATGCTTCTGTATCAATAGGTTTTACTGAAGAAAAGTTTGTAACTCCAGAGTCAATTCCTTCTTCGTTTAAAATTTCAGAAGCTTTTAATGCTTCTGCGACCATTAATCCATTGGCTATTATATTTACATCTTTGCCAAGTTTGAAGATATGAGCCTTACCAATCTGGAACTTATAGTCTTCAGGCATTACTGATGGAACTTTTGCTCTTCCAAGCCTGATATAAACAGGACCGTAATATTCTGTGGCAGAAACTATAACCTGAGCAGTCTCATATGCATCCGCAGGAACAATAACAGTCATGTTAGGTATAACTCTCATAAGTGCGACATCCTCAACTGCCTGATGCGTTGCTCCATCCTCTCCCACTGTAATTCCGCCATGGGTAGCAACAATTTTTACATTAGCATTTGAATAACAAACAGTCTGTCTAATCTGCTCCCATGCTCTTCCAGTAGCAAATATTGCAAATGTTGATGCAAAAGGAATTTTTCCTGTAAGAGCCAAACCTGCAGCCACTCCAATCATATCCTGTTCAGAAATTCCCATGTTAAAAAATCTATCAGGAAAGTTTTTTGCAAACTTGTCAGTTTTTGTAGAACAGCTCAGATCAGCATCAAGAACAACAATGTCAAGATTTTTCTTCCCCAATTCAACAAGCTTAATACCATAAACATCTCTTGTTGCCATCTCTTTTGAATGAAATTCAGACAGCTCATTTAATGCACATGTACATTCAATTTTGCCCATCTTTTAACTCCTTAAGAGCGATTTCAAGCTCCTTTTGTGTTGGAGCTACTCCGTGGTATTGAACTTTTCCTTCAAATATTGAGACTCCTTTACCTTTAACAGTATTTGCTATAATAATTGTTGGTTTTCCTTTTATTTTTTCTGCCTCATCAAAAGCATCAACAATTTCAACTATATTGTGACCATCAATTGTAAATACATTCCAGCCAAAAGCAATAAATTTATCTTCTATTGGCTTAATATTCATTACATCTGAGCATCTTCCATCAATCTGGAGGTTATTATGGTCCACTATTGCACAGAGATTGTCTATTTTATAATGAGAAGCAGTCATTGCAGCTTCCCAGATTTGTCCTTCCTGAATTTCTCCATCTCCTAAAAGGCAGTAAACTCTTGAGTTTATCTCACTAAGTCTTAGACCCAGAGCCATTCCACAGGCAACAGAAAGTCCCTGCCCAAGTGAACCTGTAGAAACTTCAACACCTGGCAGATTCTTACAACATGGATGACCCTGTAAAGGGGAGCCAAGTTTTCTTAAACTACTAAGTAAGGATGTATCAAAATAACCTGAAAGAGCCAATGCTGCATAAAGCAGAGGTGCAGCATGTCCTTTTGAAAGAATAAATCTATCCCGTTGTTTCCATTGAGGATTTTTTGGATCATGCTTCATCTTGTAAAAATATAAAACAGTTACAATATCTGCAGCAGAAAGGCTTCCTCCTGTATGTCCAGAACCTGCATTAGCAAGCATTTTAACAATTTCAATTCTTATTTGTCTTGCTTTCTCTTCTAAAAATTTTATGTCTATCACCATTTCACCTCAAATGTCAATTAATTTTTTAATTATAAATCAAAATCATAAAAAAAGACATCTTATATGGTATTCTAAAAATATGCAAGAAATTTATCTGCTTGATGGAAGCTGTTTTGTTTATAGAGCATATCATGCTATAAAAGGATTAAGCACATCCAGTGGTATTCCTACAAATGCTGTGTATGGATTTACAAGGATGCTTCTTAAACTTTGTAAGAAAAAAAATGTCAAGTATATGCTATGCGCATTTGACAGTCCTCATCCAACAAAAAGACATAAACTGTATGAGGAATACAAAATAACAAGACCTGAAACGCCTAAGGACTTACCAATGCAGATTGACTATATAAAACAGATTATTGATGCTATAGGTATTCCAAGAATTGAGGTTGTAGGATATGAAGCAGATGATATAATAGCTACTACGGTTGAGGTTATTAAACAGATTACTTCTTTAAATTTTATAATAATCAGCCTTGACAAAGATATGCTTCAGCTTGTTTCTGATAATGTAAAGATTTATGACCCTATTAATGAAGTTATTATTGACAGGGAATATGTTTTAAAAAAATATGGAGTTCCTCCTGAAAATCTTAATGATTTTATGGCTCTGATTGGTGATAAAATTGACAATATCCCTGGAATCAAAGGAATTGGAGAAAAAACAGCAGCAAATCTTATAAAAAGATACAGTTGTATTGAAAACATAATAAAAAATATTGAAATTATAAAACCTTCAAAGGTGGCAGAGCTTATAAAGAAAAACATTGAATCTCTTAAACTCAGCAAGGAACTTGTAATATTAAAAAAAGACACGCCGATTGAGATTAAACTTGATAACCTAAAAATAAAGCAACCCAACAGAGAAAAGCTTATTCAGATCTTTAGAGAACTTGAATTTAACACACTTTTAAAGCAGATAACAAAAGATTTTCCAGAACATTCCTCTTTTTCAGTCCTTCAACTCAGATTAACATCAGGAAATAAAAAAAATAATACTGTTGAACTAATTGAAAAAATAAGGGAGTATGGAAAATTTTCAATAACATTTCATAAAGACAGTATAATTGCAGGCATTAATGGAGTTCTTTACGAAGTATCTCTCAATGATTCAAGAATTAGTGAGATTTTATCCTCTGAAATATTAAAGATTCTATACAACACGAAAGAAGCTTTAAAAAAACTTAAGAATTTGAATATGAAACTTTCACCTCCTTACTTTGATCTTATGATAGTTGCATATCTTATAAATCCAAATAGAGGCAAATATATTATTGATGAACTTATTCTTGAATACGTCGGAAAGTTTTACGAAGAATCAGACAATATAAATCTTTACATGCTTGAACTTTATGAGAAATTAAATAAGGAATTAAAAGAAAAAGAGCTTGAAAATCTTTATTTTGATATTGAAATGCCTCTTATAGAGGTTCTTTTTGATATGGAGGAAGCAGGTATAAAGGTCAACATTGAAAAACTTGAAACTCTTACCAAACATGTATCTATAGAACTTGATAAAATTAAAGAAAAAATTTACAGAATTGCTGGAACAGAGTTCAACATTAACTCACCAAAACAGCTTTCAGAAGTTTTATACGACAGGCTGGGGCTTAAAACCAGAAAAAGAGGTAAAAAAGCACGTTCAACAGAGATGGAATTGCTTAAAGAACTTGCTATTCAACATGAACTACCTCTTGAAGTAATTAATTATCGGAGTCTTAATAAACTTCTAACAGGGTATCTGAATCCCTTAAAAGATTGTATAAATCCTGAAACTAAAAGAATTCATGCAAAATGGTCTCAGACCGTAGCAGGAACAGGAAGAATAGTAAGTAGTGAGCCAAATTTGCAGAATATTCCTGTAAAGGGTGAATGGGCAGAGTTTTTAAGAGAAGTTTTTATTCCTGAGGATGGATATATGTTCCTTAGCGCTGACTATTCTCAGATTGAGTTAAGAGTCTTAGCTCATATGAGTAAAGACCCCTCTTTAATCAAAGCATTTTTGGAGGGAAAAGATATTCATACTGCTACAGCATCTGAAATATTTTCAATACCTGAGACTGCTGTTACAGATGAGCAGAGAAGAGTTGCAAAAACTGTAAACTTTGGTATCTCTTATGGAATAAGTGCATTTGGACTTTCTGAATCAATTAAAATTCCATATGAGAAAGCAGAAGAACTAATTGAACTATATTTTTTAAGATATCCTATGGTAAAGGAGTTTGTTGAGGAGACAATCAGTTTTGCAAAAAAAAATGGTTATGTAAAAACGCTTTTTGGAAGAATTCGTCCCATTCCAGAAATTAACAGTCCAAATCAACTTTTGAGAATGCAGTCAGAAAGAATGGCAGTGAATGCAACAGTTCAGGGAACAGCAGCAGATATTATAAAAATTGCCATGATAGGGATATACAACAGTTTGAAGAAAGAAAAACTCAATGCAAAGATTATACTTCAGATTCATGATGAAATAATACTTGAAGTTGAAGAAAATGTTATTGAAAAAGTAATTGAAGTTGTTCAGAATGAAATGAAAGATTTTTCTCTTTTAGTTCCTCTTGAAGTCAATATATTTTCTGGCAAAAACTTGAATTTATAAAGATCAAAATTTCAATCTTTTCCTACAATTACAATAATATAGGATTCAGTATTGAGAATTCTTTGTGCAACCCTTTTAATATCTTCTACTGTTACTTTTTCAATATACTCCGGATATTTATTTATATAGTCATCTCCAAGACTGTAAAAATCTATAACTGGCAAAAATTCACTTATTTTTTTCATTGTATCAATTCGTAATGGAAAACTTCCTGAAAGAAATGCTTTTGCCTCTTTTAGTTCTTCATCTGTCACTGCTTTTTCTTTCATTTTCTTTATTTCTTCTATAATCAACCTTATAACATTCTGAGTATTTTCAGTTTTTGTCTTTACTTCCACATAAAATGCTCCTGGGAATAAATATGGATGGAAAGTACTGTAAATTGAATATGCAAGACCTCGTTCCTCTCTAACCTGTCTGGCAAGTCTTGATGTAAGACCTCCGCCACCAAGAATGTAGTTCATTACACTTACAGCATAAAAATCAGTGTCCTTTCTTGAAATTCCTTCAAATCCGACAATTATAGTTGATTGAGTTAAATCATCTTTCTTTATGAAAATTTTTAAAGGCTCATCCCTTTTAACAAATAAAGGAGGATTTATATTTCGTTTTATCTGATTACCATGCCACAGTGAAATAAGACTGTAAAGCAGATTTTTTAATTCATTTTCATCTATGTATCCTACAACTGAAAAAATCATATTGTCAGGACTGTAGTATTTGCTGTAGAAATCAAGTATATCCTGCCTTGTTACATTCTTGAGTCCTTCAGGTTCGCCTTCAACTGCTCTTCCATAAGGATGCTCTCCAAAAAGCTTCTTAAGGAAACTTTTATGAGCTATAAAGGAAGGTTCTTGTTCCATTTGTTTTAACGATTTTTCAACTCTTGAAATCTCTTTTTTTATTTCTTCCTCAGGAAATATAGGATTCATGAGAATATCAAAAAACAGATTCAAAGCCTCTTTTAAGTGTCTTTTTGTAGTGCTCAAAGTTAACATTGTATAGTCATGAGTAATTTTTTTTTCAATTGCTATTGCTAAAAAATCAATTTCATCTTCAATCTGTGTTGCAGTGCGTGTTTTTGTTCCATGAGTGAGCAAATGAGCTGTAAGATAAGCAACTGAAGGCTTTGTTTCATCAAGCGTAGATGCAGGAATTAAAACAGACACGTAGACTATAGGAATGTTATCACGATAAAGATATTTGATTTTTGCTCCATTTTGTAATTTAAATGTTTTAAAATCCATTCTTTCAGCTCCTGCTATAGAATTAAAAAATAAAATAATGAAACAAAAAATAATAATATTCAGCCTATTCATTTTGGTAAAAGTTCTCCCACTGTTAAATTATCAAAATTGAAGTATTTTTTAGCTACCCTCTGTACATCATTTCTTGTCACTTTCATTATATCTTCTCTGTATCTGTCAATCATTTTCCAGTTTCCAAGAATCTCAAATTTGCCAATATAAAGAGCATGTCCAAAAACAGAATCCTGAGCAAAAAGGAAAGATGCCTCTACCTGATTTCTTGCTTTTTCAATCTCTCTGTCAGAAGGAGGCTCATTCTTTATTTTTTCAATCTCTTCTTTCACAATTTTTTCCACTTCATTGATTTTACCAACATCTTTTACTGATACAACAATAAAAAATAAAAATCCATCCCTGCTCAATGGTGAATTACCTGTTGAGACATCAACTGCCAGAGTAGTTTCATTTACAAGCTTTCTGTAAAGTCTTGAGCTTTTACCCTCTCCTAATATTGTGCTCAGTATTTCAAGACAAAGACTATCTTTATCAGGATAAGCAGGAACTTTATAAGCCATTACAAGCATTGGAAGATGAGTTTGTTTTTTCAGTATAACTCTTTTTTCTCCATATTGCTTTGGTTCATAAAAAATCCTTCTGGAAGGAGCATCGCAGGAAGGTATATTTTCAAATTTTTCTTTTATTTTCTCTCTGACTTCAGTTGTTTTTATATCTCCTGCAACAATAATAAATGCATTTCTAGGACAGTAATATTTATGATAGTAATTTTTTACATCATTAAGTGTAATACTTTGAATATCCTCACTCCAGCCAATTATAGGCCTGCGATATGGATGTTGTTTGAAAGATATTCCGATAACTTCTTCAATTGTAAGGCTTTCAGGGTCATCTTCATATCGCTGTCTGCGTTCTTCAAGAACAATTCTTTTTTCAATTTCAAAATCTTCAAGATTAAATAGCAAATTGGCCATTCTATCAGATTCAAGATCAATTGATGTTTGAAGCTTTGAAGGAGAAATTTTTTGAAAATAAACAGTATAATCCCTTGTTGTAAAGGCATTATCAATTCCACCCTGTGATTGAATTATTTTTGAGAAAATATTGCCAGGGTAGTTTTTGCTTCCTCTAAACATTAAATGTTCAAGAAGATGGCTTATTCCTGATTTGCCTTCTGGTTCATCTATAGCACCAACTTTGTACCATATCTGAAAAGTTGCAACAGCTGATGAATGGTCTTCAATATATATAACTTTCAGGCCATTTTTCAAGACTTCTTCCTTAATCTCAGAGAATCCCATAAATGGAAATATTAAAATAAAAATTAAAGATAATACAAGGCACTTCATTTTATTCCAAATTTTTCTGCAATCTCTTTAATGGTTTCCTTCAAAGAAGTTAAATCAGATGATTTAACAACATAAGCATCTGATGCCCATATTGAAAAATCATCTCTGTAATCATAAGCAGTAAGCATTATTACAGGAATATTAGGATTTTCCTGTTTTAACTGTCTTAAAACCTGAATTCCATCAATGTCTGGCATCATTATATCAAGAGTCACCATATCTGGTTTTTGAGTTCCAAAAAGTTCAATAGCTTCTCTTCCTGAGTTTGCGGTAATAACTTCATATCCTTCATCTTCAAGTTCAGCTTTATAAAGCATCAGTATATTTTTTTCATCATCAACCACCAAAATCTTCATTGTATCCTCCTTTCTTATTTAATGGCAGATAAACTCTGAATATTGTTCCTTTATTAATTTCGCTTTCTACTTTGATTATACCACCATGTTCCTCAACAATTTTTTTGGAGATAGCAAGTCCCAATCCTGTACCACTTATTTTTGTTGTAAAAAAGGGGTCAAAAATTCTTTTAAGATTTTCTTTTTGTATTCCACATCCTGTATCTTCAACTTCAATCAAGAGATACTCTTTTTGTATATCAGGTATTTCCAATGGAAGTTTATCGGGTTTTTCTATTTTCAGCGTTATTAATCCATTCTTTGTTGCTTCATTTGCATTAGAAATCAGGTTCAGAAGAACTTCTTTCAATTTATCATAATTACCAGACACTTCAAAGTCTTCTTTTATTATGACTCTAAACTCGTTATTGTTCTCTTTTAAAGTAGACTCAACAAAATTAATAACATTATCCAAAAGCCCCTTAATTTTAAATGATTCTTTATTAATTGGATAAGGTCTTACAAAGCCTAAAATTTCATTCAGAATTTTTTCAAGTCTCTTTACTTCTTCAATTATGACTTTTATATACTCTTTAGATTTTTCTTCTTTTATGTATTTGTCAAGTCTTTTTGCAAAACCACCTATTGCAAGCAGGGGGTTTCTTATTTCATGAGCAACCTTTGCTGCCATTTCTCCAAGAGTTGCCATTTTTTCCATTGATATGATTCTTTCTTTTAAATTCCTGAGTTCTGTTATATTCTTTGCTACATTAATAGTTCCCATAAGATTGTTGTTTCTATCAAATATCGGAGAACTTGATATAAGATAGATTCCTTCTAAATAATTTTCTTCAAACTCTCCAACATGAGGTCTGCCTGTTTCAATCGCTTTCCTGTGCGGACAATCTTGTAATGGATAATTAGTTCTGTGAATGAGTTTAAAACATTTTTTACCAATTACTTCATGTTCTTTTAATCCAATTGCAGTAAGAAATGATTGATTTGCTTTTTTAATTGTATAGTTTTCATCAGTATAATAAATGAGGTCTGTTATTGAATTAAAAAGCATTTCAAGCTCTTTTTCTGCCTTTTCTATTTTATCAAATATCCATGCATTCTCTATTGCACCTGCTACCTGATCAGCAAATCCTTTTAAAAAATGAATATCCTGTTCAGTAATTGGTTTTCTTGTATACAAATTATCAACCCAGACTGCTCCTATTGCTTTATCTTTTGAAACAAGTGGAATTATAGCGTAAGCAAAACTTCCAAGTTGCTGAATTATCACATTATCTGATTCTTCCTTGTGAATATCTTTGATATTAAAAATTTTTCGCTCTTTTACAGCTCTTACAATTGGCGTGTTGTCTTTTAAAGGAATTGATATATTTCTGCAAAGTCTGTCAAGGAAACTATCTTCCTCAAACTCCCTTTTGTTTAATTCATCAAGAACTTCAAAAAGACTCTTCTTTTCCCTTGCCATACCTGACCATATCTGCCATGCTTCCTCATAACTTGAAGGACCTACAGCCATAACTCCTTTTAAAGCATCACTTTCTTCATCTACAAGAAAAAGAACCGCCCTGTTAAAACCAAGCCCTTCACCCATTGTAATTACTGTAAGTATCATTCTTAATAGTTTATTAAAGTCCAAAGTACTTCTGACCGCAGAGCTTATAAAAAGAATTTTTGTAAGCTCTTCATTCCTTCTTATCAGGTCTCTTTCAAGTCTTTTCTTTTCTGTAATATCTCTTATTATTCTGCTGACACCTACTATTTCTCCATTTGAACTCTTTATCGGAGACATAGTAAGGCTTACCTCTATAAGTTTGCCTTCTTTAGTTGTCATTATTGTTTCTATGTTTTTTAAGATTTCATCATTCATAATTCGCTCAAAATATATCTTCTCCATTTCTCGTAAAAAATCAGGAATAATTGGTAAAGGCTTTTCAATAACTTCTTCATTTGTATAACCAAAAATATTCTCCGCACCCTTATTCCATGCTGTCACAATATTATCCATATCAGTAGCTATAATAGCATCAGCAGAACTCTGAATAAGGCTCTCAAGATAACTTTTGAGTTCCTCACTCTGAGCCATTATTTTCATAGTATGAATTTCTTTTTCTTTTAATTCATTAAATTTTAAAGATTTAAGAATAATCAGTGAACCAACTGCTGAAAAAATCTCTCCAATTGCTATGTCTTCTGCATCAAATTCACCGAATTTTTCTTCACAAGCAGTTAGACTCTTTGCAGTTGTATCCTCAGAAAAATATTTCTGCCTTTTATTGTAAACAACAATTGTTCCAATATTTTCTTCTTTTATCTTTAATGGAATACATATTGCTGAATAAGCAGAAATATCAAGCTGTTTGCCTTCAAGCTGAACTCTATTAAATATTTTTACTTTACCTTCTCTAAGAACTTCTCCACATATTCCTTCATCAATTTTCATGATAGCTTTATCCGAGCTGATATTATAACTGGCAGTAATATGTAAATCTTGATTTTTGATAAGTCTTATAATTCCACTTTGAGCATTCATTAATTCACAAATATAATAAATAAGTCTCTCAAGCAAAATATCAATATCTTCATATATTTCAAGCAGTTTTAATAGTTCAAATAGTGCCTGTCTTTCTTTCTCTTTCACCTAATCAATCCTACATAGAGTTCAATATATTTTTTACAGGATTTGCTCCATGAAAAATCTCTCTTCATAGCTTCGCAAATCATCTGTGAAAATTTTTGTTTATTGTTATATGTTTCTAAAAAACGAAAAATTGCATGACTTAAAGCATCGCTACTGTATTCACTAAAAAGAAAGCCTGTTACTTCATCCTCAACTGTATCTGAAAGTCCACCTGTTTTTCTGCATATAGGAATAGTTCCATATCTCATGGCAATAAGTTGACTCAAACCACATGGCTCATATCTTGATGGAACAAGCAAGCTATCTGCACCTGCATATATTTTATGCGCTAAAGCTTCATCAAATCCAATAAATGCAAAAACCTTTGAAGGATACCTGCTTTGAAGTTCTTTAATTTTTTGTTCATAATAATTCTGTCCTGTTCCTTCAAATATAAAACTAATTCTATTTTCAACTAAATTCGGTATAGTATCAACAACTATATCTATGCCTTTTTGATTTGCCATTCTTCCTATAAATGCAATAATAGGATCTTGTGGAGAAAGTTCGAAACCAGTGATAGCTATCAAATCTTCTTTATTTTTTTGTTTATCATTGATGTTTTGTAATCCATATTTTTTAGCAATAAATGGATCTTCTTCAGGATTCCATATTTTATAATCAATACCATTTATTATACCTACAAGATTTTCTTTTCTTTTCCGTAAAACTCCATCAAGTCCTGCTCCATACTCTGAAGTTAATATTTCCTTTGCGTATGTAGGACTCACAGTAGTAATAATATCAGCATTAAAAAGACCGCCTTTAAGAAAATTTACCATTCCATAAAATTCAAGTCCATCTATATGGAACATTTCTTGTCCAAAGCCTGTTACTCCAAGTTTATCAAAGGGGAATATGCCTTGATATCCAAGATTATGAACTGTAAGGATAGTTTTTGTTCTTTCAAAACATGAACATTCCCTGTAGAAAGTTTTCAAATAAAGAGGGATCAAAGCTGTATGCCAGTCATGGCAATGAATAATATCAAAATTTAAATTCATAATTCTACAAATTTCAAGAACTGCCCTTGAAAAAAATACAAATCTTTCAGCATTATCAAAATACTCCCCATAATTTGTTCCATAAAGTTCCTTTCTGTCAAAAAAATTATCATGTTCAATAAAAAATAAGTTTCCTTTTTGGGAAGGTTCAATCATTAAACTATCATCAGAGTTAACAGAAACCTTTGCAACTTTTACAGCACCAAAAAGATTGGATAAGCCAACAGGTACTCCATAAACTATTTCAGCATTTACTACAGAATTGAAAAAATTATCTTTTGTTATCTTATAAAATGGAAGAAAAAGGCTAACATCAATGCCTGCTTTAATAAATTCTTTAAAAAGTGCACCAACAACATCTCCAAGTCCTCCTGTTTTTGAAAAAGGATAAGCTTCTGCAGAAACAAGAGCTACTTTCATATTTTAGCCTCCCGCATAAACTTAGCAGCCTCTTCAGGAGGGGTTGGATTTATAAAAAATCCTGAGCCCCATTCAAATCCTGCTGTTTTTGTAAGTTTTGGAATTATTTCAATGTGCCAGTGATAATATTCATTTATTTCATCCTGAAATGGAGATGTATGTAGTACATAATTGTATGGAGGCGTCTCAAGAACTGCATCAAGTTTTTTAATAGTTGTCTGAAGAGCATCTGCAAGAAGGCTAAAACTTTTTTCTCTTGGTTCAAAACGGGATTCATGTCTTTTAGGCAATATCCATGTTTCAAATGGTTCTCTTGGTGCAAAGGGAGCTAAAACTATGTAAGCATCATTTTGATAAATTATTCTCTTTTCAAATTCAAGCTCCTGTGCTATTATGTCACAGAATATACATCTGTCTCTTAATTCAAAATATCTTTTAGCTGAATTCATCTCTTCTTTTACAATATGAGGGATAATTGGCAAAGCAATCAACTGGCTATGAGTATGTTCAATTGATGCACCTGCTGCTTCTCCTTCATTTTTAAAAACAAGAACATATTTAAAACGAATGTCTTTTTTAAGATCCGTAATTCTAAAATAGTAAGACCACAAAATATCCTCAACTGATTTAAGTGACATTGTAGAAAGAGATAGCATATGATCAGGAGTTTCTATAATTACCTCATGAGCACCAATACCATTCATTTTATCATAGATCCCTTCACCTCTTTTATTGAGTTCTCCATGAATCTGCAATGCTGGAAATTTATTCGGAACCACCCTTAATGTCCAGCCAGGTGTGTTTGGAGCTGTATTTGGTGGCCTGAAAGCAATTATTTCCTGAGGTGCTGTATATTCATTGCCCGGACAGAAAGGGCAGAATCCTTTAATTTTCCTTTTTTGGCTTACAGGTGCAAAATCAGAGGGTCTTTTGCCCCTTTCAACAGCAATAATAACCCATCTTCCAGATATAGGATCTCTTCTCAATTCTGACATGTTGCCCTCCAAATTAATAAAATCTATACTCAATTTTGTATAATTATACCATTGTGGCAAGACTTTTTCACTATAGAGTTATAAACAATGCCTTTGGAGACCCATGTGTTTTTTTGCGACTTCTCAGGGAAAGGAGAGCTTTACTTTTTGATGTAGGAGATATAAGAAAAATTCCATTTAATGAAATTCTTAAGGTAAGTGATATCTTTGTTACCCATACTCATATTGATCACTTCATAGGATTTGATCAGGTTATACGAGCAGTTCTAAGAAGACAGGAGCCTCTGAGAGTTTTTGGACCTGAAAATATTATTGAATGCATTCATGGAAAGCTTAAAGGATATACATGGAATCTTGTTGCTGATTATCCCCTTCAGATTGAAGCCTATGCTATTACAAAAAATAAAGTTAAAGGAGCAAAATTTGTAGCTTCAAAGAACTTTAAAATTGAAAAAACAAAAAATTTGTCAATCAAAGACAGTATAATACTTCAGGAGCCTTTATTTAAAGTTAAAGCAATTGAGCTTTCTCATGGTATACCTGTTATTGCATATTCTATAGAAGAGGATTTCCACATAAATATAGATAAAGTAGAACTTCAAAGCTCAGGATTTCAGATAGGACCATGGCTGGGAGAGCTAAAAAAATTGATAAAACAGAATTATGAATATGAACCAATAAAAATGCTTAAGCCAAAAAATAAATCTTCAAATGTCACAGTGAAAACTCCGAAGGGAAATTTTAAAATTGAAGAACTTTTTCATCTTTTAAAAATCACAAAAGGTGAGAAAATTTCCTATGTAATGGATGTTTCTCCAACAGAAGAAAATATTAAGAAGATAATTGAATTTGTAAAAGGCTCTGATATTCTTTTTTGTGAAGCATACTTCCTTAATAAAGACAAAGACAGAGCATTTGAAAGAAATCACCTAACAGCACAACTTACAGGAGTAATTGCCACAGAAGCAAAGGTAGAAAAACTTGTAGTACTTCATATTTCTCCAAAATATATTGATAATCCTCAAGAGATTTATAAAGAGGTGGAAATATCAAAGTCAGGCGCTTTACTGTAAAAGCATTGATTTTAACTATTGTCTTGCTTTCCTCTGTAAGTCTTATCATAAGCGGATATTTTCTATATAAAAATGCAAATAAAGCCACAGAAGAAGCACTGAAGATGCAGGCATTAGGAATTACTATAACTCTAAATAGCTTAATACAGAGTTTAAGTATGGAAAAATTGCAGATTGAAGGAAGCGCAATAACGTCTCAAATACTTCTTGATGAAAGATGGCAGGGTGTGGCTTTTGTTTCCCTTTATGATAAAGAAGGAGAAATTGTTCTTCATTCAAATCCAGCTCTTATCGGAAGCAAAATCCATGAAATAAAGGATTTATTTAATAAAGAAACTCCATACTATCACAAATTTACACTTGGCACAGGAGAAGAAGTCTTTTTATCTGATACAAAAATTAATATAAATAAGAATCAATACATACTAAGAGTTGCCCTTCATCTATATCCAGCAGAAACACTTTTAAGAACTTCAAAAATACATTTGATTTTTATATTTTTGTCCGCATTTATTGTAATTGTTGCAGGCATCACAACCGTATTCATATTTGAAAAAATTGAAAAAATGCAGATTAAAATGAACGAACTTGAAAATTTATCAATTCTTTCAAGAGTTTTAGCTCATGAGATAAGAAATCCTCTTGGAAGCATAAAAGGTTTTGCTCAGTATCTTTTGAAAAAAATTTCAGATATTTCATTAAAAGAGTACTTAGATATTATCATAAAAGAAAGTATACGACTTGAAAGGTTAACAAACGAACTTTCAATTTATGCTAACCCAGAAAATGTCAATCTCAAAGAAGTTAATCTCAAGGAGGTTATTCATGAAGTTATTTTGCCCTTTATGAATCAGCATGAAGAAATAAAATTTATACAACACACAGACAACATTTATGTTAAAACAGACATTGACAAAATAAAACAGATTTTTAGCAATATTATTCAAAATTCTGTTGATGCATTGGCAGATTCAAAGGACAAAACACTCACTATCAGGGCATATAAAACCAATGGTAAAATAAAAATTGAGATTGAAGACAGCGGAGCAGGGATGGATGAAGAAACATTGAAAAAAGCATCAGAACCATTCTTTACAACAAAACCAAAAGGAACAGGACTTGGTCTTGCAATAGTAGAAAGACTTTGCGAACTTTTAAAGATTGATTTGCAGATAAAAAGCAAAAAAGGCCATGGAACAAAAACATGTTTGATCATCCCAAAGTAGCTATAGTAGAAGATGATGTGTCTTTTGCTTCTTTCTTGAAGACTATTCTTGAAGAAGAAGGCTACGATGTAGCAGTATTTTATAACCCTGAAACTGCTTTGAAAGGCATTCTAAATTTTTCTCCCTTTCTTATAATCACAGATTTGAAAATGCCAAAAATGGATGGAATAAAATTTATTGAAAGAGCAAAAAAGAGTCTTCCCCATACTGAGTTCATAGTAGTGACAGCTTTTGGAAGTATTCCATCGGCAGTTGAAGCAATTAAGAAAGGTGCTATAGATTACATTACAAAACCTCTTTCTTCACCAGAAGATTTGTTAGAGCGTGTAAAGAAAATTTTAAATAACAAGTCTGCATCCTACTATACTGAACATACTGAATTGCCTCCATATGAAATACTGTTTGCAGGAATGGACGATGTTTACAAAGCAATCAAAGAAGTAGCAAAAACTGACACAACCATAATACTTTATGGAGAAACAGGCACAGGCAAATCAGCAATTGCAAAGGCAATTCATCTTATGAGTGGTAAAAAAGGTGCTTTTGTTGAGATAAACTGCGCTTCAATTCCAGAAAGCTTAATAGAAAGTGAACTTTTTGGCTATGAGAAAGGTGCCTTTTCAGGAGCCATAAAACAGAAATTGGGTAAAATTGAGCTTGCTCACAATGGAACTCTTTTTCTTGATGAAATCGGAGAACTTATTGCTTCTGTTCAGACAAAATTTTTAAAAGTTTTGCAAGACAAAAGCTTTGAACGTCTTGGTGGGCTTGAAGTCATTAAAACAAATGCAAGATTTATAGCTGCTACCAACAAAGATTTAAAAAAGATGGTTAGAGATAATAAATTCAGAGAAGACCTATACTTTAGGCTGAATGTTTTCCCAATTACTATCCCTCCATTAAGAGAAAGAAGACAGCATATAGTTAGAATTGCAGAATACTTGATAGAGAAAATTTCTGCAAAACTTAAAAAACCAGCAAAAAAACTTAGTAAGGAGTCTATTGAGACAATAATCAATTATCAATTTCCAGGAAATATTAGAGAACTTGAAAATATCTTAGAAAGAAGTATCATTGTTTCCAACTCAGAGGAGATAGAAGTAAAAATTGAAAAAATTTTTTCTGACAATGAAGATTTAAAAAGCATTGAAAAAAAAGCAATAATAGAAGCATTGAAAAAAACAGGAGGAAACAAGAAACAGGCTTCTCAGCTACTTGGAATTTCTTTGAGAACTCTTTACTATAAAATTAAAGAATTCGGTCTGGAGTAATTATATTACTCTTGTTTCCATCCATACTTACCAATTAATGGAACAAAGGCTACAGGAATTAGATAATGCCTTTCAAGCTCCTCACCTTTTTTAATTGCTTTAAGCATATGCTGGGAATATCTTTCTCCAACAGGAGCAACAATAATTCCTCCTTCTTTAAGCTGTTTAATCAATGGTTCAGGTAAATCAGGAGTTGCTGCAGTTATTATTATTCTATCAAAAGGTGCTTCCTCTGGTATTCCTTCTGTACCATCTCTAACATAAACTTTTATGTTTTTAATGTTAAGTTTTTCAAATTTTTTCATTGCTTCTTTTGCAAGAGGTTCCACTCTTTCTACTGTATGAACTTCTTTTGCAAGTTCAGCAAGCACTGCAGCCTGATATCCTGAGCCTGTTCCTATTTCAAGAACCTTTTCATCACCTTTAAGTTCAAGAAGTTCTGTCATCAGAGCAACAATATATGGCTGAGAAATTGTCTGACCATAGCCAATTGGAAGAGCTCTATCATCATAAGCATCATCCATAATATTTTCAGGGACAAAAATGTGTCTGGGAATTTTTTTCATTACTTCAATAACTCTTTTATCCCTTATGCCTCTTTCAACAATCTGTGTATCAACCATCCATTCTCTTAGTCTTTTATCTTTATCTACCATCTTGACTCCCTTTTTAGTATCTGTCTTGCTACAAGAATACCAGATACAGAAGCTTGAATCAAGCCCCTGCTAACTCCTGCTCCATCTCCTGCTGCAAAAAGGTTCTGTATTTCTGTCTGCAGCTCTTTAGTAAGCTTAAGTCTCATACTGTAAAGCTTAACCTCAACTCCATACAAAAGGGTATGATTGGAATTAATTCCTGGCATTATACTGTCAAGAGCTTCAAGCATTTCAACAATGTTAATAAGGTAACGATAAGGCAAAACAAAACTCAAGTCTCCTGGAGTTGCGTCCTTAAGGGTTGGCTGAATTGGATTTCTCATAATTCTTTCCTCGGTTGACCTTCTGCCTTTTTTAAGATCTCCGA
Organism: uncultured Thermodesulfovibrio sp.; assembly: GCA_964614465.1. Lineage (GTDB taxonomy): Bacteria > Nitrospirota > Thermodesulfovibrionia > Thermodesulfovibrionales > Thermodesulfovibrionaceae > Thermodesulfovibrio. Next base: position 22,906 of record CAZTLF010000004.1, on the reverse strand, counting down.
GTCTTTGTATCAAAACTCCCTGACCAAGATAGTTTGCAAGTTTTGCAATACTTTGTCCATAAAGAATGGGTTCACGAAATGGTTCTGTGAAGTAAGTGCTTGAAAGAATAGCAAAATTTGTATTGTTTGTTCTGTGCTTGTAATAACTATGACCATTTACAGTCCATATCCCATTTATATTTTCTCTTACAACTTCTCCATATGGATTTACGCAGAAAGTCCTAACTGTATCATCAAAGGTTTTTGAATAATAAATAAATTTTGGTTCATAGCAAACACTGGTAAGTTCTTCACAAACTGCTGCAGGAACTTCTACTCTAACGCCTATATCAACAGGATTTAATTCTGTGGTTAGTTTAAGTCTTTTTGCTTCCTCACTTAGCCAGCTACTTCCAGCTCTTCCGGGTGCAATAACAATATATTTCCCATAAATTTTTCTTTTGTCACTCAGCTCAACTCCTGAAACTCTGCCTTTGTTTACAATAATTTTTTCTACTGAAACATCAAAAAGTATATCAATCTTTTTTGACAAATCATCTTTTAATGATTTAAGTACGTGTGCACATCTTTCTGTACCAATATGTCTTATTCTTGATGGAATGAACAAAAGTCCATTTTTTGCAGCTTGAGCTTTTATTTTTTCAACTATTTGAGAGTCCGGCTCATAAAGTTTGTCTGGAGCACCATATCTAAGATAAATTTTATCAACATAATCAATAAGCTCAACAAGTTTGTCTCTATCAATATATTTATCTAAAAAGCCACCTATTTGAGGAGATAAATTTAGTTTTCCATCGCTAAAAGCACCTGCTCCTCCCCATCCACTTAAGATATCACAGATAGGGCATTGAAGACATTTTTTAATCTGCTCCATTGGACAGCCTCTTTTTTCAATATCTTTGCCTTTTTCAATGACTAAAACTGTTAAAGATGAATTCTGAACTATCTCTAAAGCTGTAAATATACCTGCAGGTCCTGCACCAACAATAACAACGTCATATTTATTCTTCAATGCCATGTTTTCTTAAATAGTCTAAGGCTTGATAGTTTGTCAAATCAATATGAAGCGGAGTTACTGATGCATAGCCTTCTATTATTGCTTGAATATCTGTCCCATCCATTTTTTGCCATGAGACAACTCCTCCTCCAATCCAGTACTGCTTTTCTCCCCATGGGGAGAAAATTTCATGGATTGAGTTCTCATATGACCTTTTACCCTGTCTTGTTATTTTTATCCCTCTGATTTCTTGTAAAGGCTTATTAGGCAGGTTAACATTTAAAAGTGTATCTGGAGGAAGTCCCTTTTCAAGAATAAACTTAGCAATTTTAAGCGCATAATAGCTTGCTGTTTCATATCTGAAAGGTCTTTCTCCAACAAGGGAAATTGCAAAAGATGGCACACCTAGAATTGTTGCTTCAATTGCTGCTGAAACGGTTCCAGAATATGTAATGTCTTCACCAAGATTTGCACCCTTATTTATACCAGATACAATCAAATCAGGCTCACGGGGTAAAAGTTTTTTAACTCCTACAACAACACAATCTGTTGGAGTACCATTAACACTGTAACAGTTTTCTTTTATCAAATCTATGCGCAAAGGTCTGTGCATAGTAAGAGCATGACTTACTGCAGAGCGGTCTCTGTCTGGAGCAACAATATAAACTTCGCCGACTTCTTTTAAAACTTCTGCCAGATGATGAATTCCTTTTGAGAAAAAACCATCATCATTTGTTACTAAAATAAGTGCCACTATTTACTCCTTAGAAGAATGTAATCTCCAATCCTGAAGAGTCTTTGTCGGGCTTCTGAGTCTGGAAATATCTCCAGTGCTTTTTTTGCTTTATTTATATAGTTTTTCACTATTTCCATAGATGATTCAATACAGTTGTATTGTCTTAGATAATTTAAAATTCTTAAAAGACTTTCCTCCGAGAAACTATCAGATTCTATTATGTTTATGATTTCTTCCTTTTCCTTAGCTTTTTTAATCAACTCAATTAGTGGAAGAGTAATTTTACCTTCCATTAAATCCTTGCCAAGTTTTTTACCAAGTTCAGATTCATCTGCCACATAATCAAGAATATCATCTACCATCTGGAAAGCGATTCCAATTTTATGTCCAAACTCTGTTAAAGCCTGTATTTTTTGTTCCGGTAGTTTTGCTAAAATTCCAGCAATTCTGCAGGATGCTCTAATTAAACCTGCTGTTTTCCCTGTAATAATTTTGATGTATTCATTGAAAGTTATTGTCGGATCTCCTGCTTTCATCAACTGAAGAATCTCTCCTTCAGCCATCTGAGATGTTGCCCAAGACAGAGTCTCCATTATCTGAAGGCTTTCCTGTGAGACAGAAATATGTAGTGCCTTTGCATATAGATAATCACCAAGCAAAACCGTAACCTGATTGCCCCATATCCTGTTTGCAGAAACCTTACCTCTTCTGAGTTCTGCTTCATCAACGACATCATCATGTAAAAGACTTGCTGTATGGAGTGCCTCAATTACTGCAGCCATAATAACTCTTTTATATTCTCTGTAACCAGCAAGATCTGCACTGACAAGTAAAAATAAGGGCCGAAGCCTTTTCCCACCTGAGTTTATAATATATGCTCCGATTGTTGGTATAAGTGTTGCACTTGATTTAAATATATTTATAAGTTCTTTTTCTACTTCTCTTAATTCATCTTCGTATGCCTGGAATATATCCTGAAAATTCACTGTCCAATCCTCAAGTGCTTTATTTCTGAGGGTTTAAAAATACCTTTTTCTGTAATTATTGCTGTTACATACTTTGCAGGCGTTATATCAAATGCAAGATTTATCACCTTAATTCCTTCTGGAGCAATCCTAACACCTTTGATTGTAGTAACTTCCTCAAAACTTCTTTCTTCAATGGAAATCATATCTCCTGAAGGAATGCTCAAATCAATGCTTGAAGTAGGTGCTGCAACATAAAATGGAACATTGTTTTCTTTGCAAAGGACAGAAAGAGAATATGTTCCAATCTTGTTTGCTACATCACCATTTCTTACAGTTCTGTCTGTTCCAACAATTGCAAAATCAATCATTCCCTTTCTAAGCAGCGCTCCTGCAGTATTGTCACATATAAGTGTAACATCTATACCTGCCTGAATGAGTTCAAAAGCTGTAATACGAGCACCTTGCAAAACAGGTCTTGTTTCACAGGTAATTACTTTGAATTTTATCCCTTTTTCTTTTGCAAGATACATTGGTGCAGTGGCTGTTCCATATCCTCCTGTTGCTAATGCTCCGGCATTACAATAAGTTAAAACAGAGCATCCATCTTTAAAAAATGGCAAGGCATATTCACCTATCTGTCTATTTATCTTTATATCTTCTTCCTGAATCTTCATTGCTTCCTCTAATATTCTATTTTTAAGCTCTGAAATCGGCAGAAAAAGATTGTTTTTGATTAAGTTTTGCATTCTCTCAACAGCCCATTTTATATTTACAGCAGTAGGTCTTGTATTTATAAGCCTCTTAAAAACAGGATTTAATTCTGAAAGAAGTTCCTCAGCAGATGATGCATTTGAACTCAATGAAGCAACTGCCACTGCCCAGGCTGCTGCGATTCCTATTGCAGGTGCACCTCTTATTGACAGGTTTTCAATTGCTCTTGCTATCTGTTCATAGTGGATGCATTTTATGTATACAACTTTATCTGGCAGAAGTCTTTGGTCAAGTATATAAACAGTATTGTTTTCCCACTTTATAGATTGAAGCATAGGCATATTATAACAATTTTTTACAGGCTAAATCTTTATTATATTATTATGAAAAAGCTTTTGATAAAATGGTGGAGACTAATTGACAGTGGTCAAAC
>CAZTLF010000004.1:0-18961 GCA_964614465.1 uncultured Thermodesulfovibrio sp. | reverse complement strand
TTATTATGAAAAAGCTTTTGATAAAATGGTGGAGACTAATTGACAGTGGTCAAACCTGTCCAAGATGCAAAAATACAGAGATTGAGCTGGATAAGGCTTGTCAAAAATTAAAGGAGGCCTTTAGGATTCTTGGAATTGAAGTTATTATTGACAAACAGGAAATAACCAATGATGAATTTAACAAAAACCCCTTAATTTCTAATCAGATATTTATAAATAATAAGCCTCTTGAAGAATGGTTAAATGCAAAAGTAAGTCAATCGCCCTGCTGTGATATTTGCGGTGATCAAGACTGTAGAACAGTAGAGTTTTTAGGTAAATCTTATGAAATAATTCCTTCGGAATTAATTATCAAGGCATGTCTTTTAGCTGCTGCAGATATGATATTAACTAAACCTAACCTCCTCAATGTTCTGGCAGAAATTAACATGAATTAACCTTCCTCGGACAGAAGTACGCTAGCCTCTGTGTGACTCCTACTCCTAAATTCAAACTTCTTTCAGTCTTAAAAAGCCTGTGTATTTGATAGGATGTCTTTACAGATTCATAATTTTTTTGACTGTCCTTCTTTTGAATCCTTCTATGATTTTTCACAAAATCAAAAGCTCTGTTGCGCAAAAGGACTTTACAAGCATTGATTTAATTAAACAGATTTCTCAACTTTACCAGCCTTTTTACCTACCTCTTTTTTTTGTTTTTTCTCAGATTTTTTACTTAGTCTGTCAAACTCCTTTGTTTTTGAAAAAGTTATTGATACTAATAAATCTTTCATTTTTTTCCAAACTTTTTTCATTGAAAATATACTTTTAGCAATAAATATGCCAAAACAAAAAAAGCTATAAATAAGAAGCAACAATAGAAAAAAGGATAGTTAATGCAACAAATTATTGCGTTTATTAGAGTTAGCTTTGAATAGAATTATATGGCAATCTTGAACTGTTTTAATTTACGCTGAAGCTGTTGCCTATGAATTCCCAACAATTCTGCAGCTTTTGAAATGTTGCCTCTACTTTTCTGTAAAGCTGACCATATTATTTCTTTTTCGAAATTATCTACAGCTTCTCTCAGACTTCCGTGAATTGGTTTCTTAGAATGTTGAGCCTTCAATAAGTAGGCTGGAAGGTCTTTAACTGTTATTTCAGCAGAGTTGGTGAATGCTATTGCTCTTTCAATGATGTTTTCAAGTTCTCTTACATTTCCTGGAAAAGAATAGTTAATCAAAGCATCAAGGGCTTCATCTGTGATTCCCTTAATAGTTATATCCTTTCTTTTAGATGAATGTTTTTTTATGAAAAACTCTGTAAGTGAAGGAATATCTTCCTTTCTGCTTCTTAATGGAGGAATTTCTATGTGTATGACATTTAATCTGTAAAAGAGGTCTTCTCTGAAAACACCATCTTTACATGCTTTTGTAAGGTCTTTATTAGTAGCGGCAATAAATCTAACATCTACTCTTATTGGGCGACTACCTCCTATTCTTATAAACTCACCCTCTTGTATAACTCTGAGAATTTTGGTCTGAAATAGAGGTGAAACATCACCTATTTCATCAAAAAACAAAGTTCCTCTATCAGCCCACTCAACAAGTCCTTTCTTAGTATAGTTAGCACCTGTAAATGCTCCCTTTTCAAACCCAAAAAGTTCTGACTCAAGCAATGTATCTGGAATTGCAGAACAATTTATGACAATGAAAGGATTTTCTTTTCTTTCACTTAACTTATGAATTGCTCTTGCCACTAACTCTTTGCCTGTGCCTGATTCTCCTGTTATAAGAACGTTGCTGTCTGTTAGTGCTGCCTTTCTAATACCGCAATACACATCCTCCATAATTGTACTTTTTCCAATAAGGCCTTCTATTTCCACCTTTGGTTTGTCCTTAAAATTCTCAAAAATTTCCTTTACAGCTTCATTTGTTAATGGTTTCTGCAGAAAATCCGTTGCACCTAGTTTCATTGAGGAAATAGCCTTTTTTATATCAGACTTTCCAAATGTGATTACAGGCATGTATTGTTTTAACTCTATCAGTCTTTTTTCCCAACCTTCTGAATCAATATCTATAAAAGCAATATCATAGTTAAAAAAGTTTGTATTGGGTGAAGACTTTAATTGAGTTGTTTTTCGAAGAGTAATTCCTACGGAATTAAAAATATCATATAGTTTTTTTGCCTCGTCGGAAACAACAAGAACACTAAAAGATCTTAATAAAACCATGTCAAATAAAAAATAGAACATTTAGGGCAAGGTTGTCAATAAGTTATAATAAAAAATGAATTCTATGGAAATCTCACAGGAAGAGCTAACTCCTCTTATGCGTCAGTACTTCAAGATCAAGGAGCAACATAGAGACGCTATTGTTTTTTTCAGGCTCGGTGATTTTTATGAAATGTTTGCAGAAGATGCTAAAATTGCCTCAAACATACTCGGACTAACTCTTACAGCAAGGGATAAATCAAAGGAAAATCCTGTTCCAATGTGTGGAATTCCTTTTTTTGCTGCTGATTCATATATTGAAAAATTACTTCGTGAAGGTTATAAAGTAGCAATATGTGAGCAGATTGGGGATACTAAAAGCTCAAGGGGCATAGTTGAAAGAGAAGTTGTCAAGGTTTTAACTCCAGGAACATATCTCCCAGAAGGGACTAAAGAAAATATTTACATAATGGCAATATATTATTCAAAAGACCGCGCATCCGAAGAAACAAAAAGAAAGATGGGGGTTGCAATAGCAGATATCACCATCGGTCAGTTTATTGTTTATGAAAGTGATAAAAATCTTATTGATGAGATTGATAGATTTGAACCAAAAGAAATTCTTGTTTCAAAAAGTCTTGAAGATCTTTTTAAATTTGAAGATTTAATCCATCAAAAAACATTCACATTTGTAGATGACTGGAAATTTGATTATATGATTGCATATAAAAATTTAGTTGAACATTTCAAAGTAGCATCTCTTAAAAGCTTCGGAATAGAAGACTTCCATCCTGCTATTCAAGCTGCAGGAGCGCTTTTAAAATATCTTGAAGAAAATAAACAACAAATTCAGTTCAAACAATTAAAAGTTTTGAATCTTTCAGAATTTATGCTTCTTGATGGTTCAACTAAAAAAAATCTTGAGATTTTATCATCCCTTGATGGAACTAAAGAAGGTTCTCTTTACTGGATTTTAGACGAAACCAGAACTGCTATGGGAGCTCGCTTTCTAAAAAATGCACTATCTTGTCCGCTTTTAAATAAATTGGAAATAGAAAAAAGACTTAATGGAGTTGAGGCATTTTATAAAGACTACTCTTTGAGGCAACTTGTAGATAACCTCCTGAAAGATTTTCCAGATATTGAAAGACTCAGTTTAAAAATTAAAGGAGAAAATATAAATCCAAGAGAACTCAAAGCTTTAAAGGATGGATTGAAAAAAATTCCGGAAATTAAAAAAGCTCTTTTAAAAAGTGATTCTTTAATTATTCATGAGCTGACAAATTCTCTTGAAGAGATTAGTGACGCTGTTTTATTAATAGAAGATGCTCTTGTTGATAATCCTCCTTATAGCATAAGTGATGGAGGAATTTTCAGGGACAGATATAATGCAACTGTAGATGAACTAAGAAATGTAAAACATCAGGGCAAAAATTATATCTTAAGCATGGAAACTGAAGAAAGAAAAAAAACAGGTATTAATTCCCTTAAAATTGGCTATAACAGAGTTTTTGGTTACTACATTGAAGTAACAAAGGCAAATCTTCATCTTGTCCCCTCACACTACATAAGAAAGCAAACACTGTCAAATGCAGAACGATTTGAAACATCAGAGCTTAAGGAGCTTGAGCAGAAAATATTGGGTTCAGAAGAAAGACTCAAGATTCTTGAAGAAGAGCTATTCAAGCAACTAATAAAAAAAATATCTCCCTATACAGACCAGATACTTAAAAATGCTGATACCATTGCTTTTATTGACTTCCTCTGTTCACTGGCAAAAGTTGCATCAAAATATAAATATACAAAGCCTTCAATCAATGAAGATGACATAATAGAAATAGTTGAAGGAAGACATCCTGTAATTGAAAGACTTATTCAAATGGGAAAATTACCTGAACAGAGATTTATTCCAAATGACCTTTCAATTGGTTCAGAAGAACAAAGAATTATTATCCTTACCGGTCCAAATATGGCTGGAAAATCTACATATATGAGGCAGAATGCTTTAATTATTCTTATGGCACAGATTGGCTCATTCGTTCCTGCTACATCTGCAAAAATAGGAATTGTTGACAGAATCTTTACACGCATAGGTGCTTCTGATTATCTCGGAAAAGGACAAAGCACATTTATGGTTGAAATGATAGAAGTAGCAAACATTCTAAATAATGCTACACAAAAAAGCTTTATAATACTTGATGAGGTTGGAAGAGGAACAAGCACATTTGATGGAATAAGCATTGCTTGGGCAGTTGCTGAATACATAGCTGAAAAAATAAAATCAAGAACCCTTTTTGCTACTCACTATCATGAGCTAACAGACCTTTCATTCAGCATTGATTGTATAAAAAATTACACAGTAGTAGTTAAAGAATGGGGAGATGAGATAATTTTTTTAAGAAAAATAGAAAAAGGCGGAGCAGATAAAAGCTATGGAATTCAGGTTGCAAGGCTTGCAGGGCTTCCTTATGAAATTCTAAAAAAAGCAAAGGAAATACTAATTAAACTTGAAAAAAGGGAATTCCAGACATTTCAAACAAAAGCAAGACAACTCGACCTTTTCTTTCAGGGAGATCCAATTATTGCTGAAATTTCAAAGATTGATGTTGAAAGACTTACACCCCGAGAAGCATTGAAAAAACTTAAAGAATTAAAGAAAATGATAAAAAATGCTTAAAGTTGGACTTACAGGAAATTTTGGGATGGGTAAAAGCACAGTGGCTGAAATATTCGGTAATCTTGGTGCATATGTGATAAATACAGATAAAATTGTTGAAGAACTCTTAAAAGATAACTTAATAATAGATGAAATAAAAAAACTTTTTGGAGAAGAAATTCTGAAAGATGGTAAACTTGATAAAAAATCTATGGCTGATATAGTCTTTGATAACCCTTTGATGAGAGTATCTCTTGAAAATATTATTCATCCTAAGGTTTTTGAAAAGATTGATGAAATAATAAAAAATATTCCTGATAAAGGAGAGCCTAAAATTGTTGTTATTGAAGCACCAATTATTTTTGAAAGAGGCTATCAAAATAGGTTTGATATAATAATTACTGTCTATACATCTGAAGAAAAAGCAATTGAAAGACTCCAAAAAAAAGGATTTTCAAAAGATGAAGCAATTAAAAGACTAAAAAGTCAATTCCCCATAGAGATGAAAAAATCAAAATCAGATTATATAATAGATAATTCAGGAAGTATTGAAGAAACAAAATCACAGGTTAAGGAAATTTTTCAAAAATTAATAATACTGGAGAGAAAATATGCAAATAATTAGAGGAATTGAAAAGATTGACTATCCAAATCCTGTTATTACAATTGGTAATTTTGATGGAGTTCATATAGGTCATAAAAAGATTTTTGATTTTGTAAGAAGAAAGGCTAAACAAATCAGCGGAACATCAGTGGTTATAACATTTAATCCCCATCCAATTAAAGTACTTTACAAAGACCATCCTCTTAAACTGATCACAACAAATGAAGACAAAATTAATCTAATTGAAAGATGTGACATAGACCTAACAATTTCTATACCTTTTACACACGAATTTGCTCGGATAGAAGCAGATGATTTTGTAAAAAATATTTTAGTTGATAAATTCAATGCAAAATGGATTGTTGTAGGATATGACTATAGATTTGGGAAGCAAAGAAAAGGAGATAAGGAATTGCTAAAACAACTTGGTCAGATATATGGATTTAAAGTTACTGTACTTAAAGCTTATAAAAAAAGAGGGAAAATATTAAGCAGCACAGCTGTAAGAAATGCTCTTTTTGAGGGAAATATCAAAGAAGCAAATCAATTTTTGGGAAGAGCATACCATGTAGATGGCGAAGTAATAAAAGGCGCTGGCAGAGGCTCTTGTATTCTTGGATACCCTACTGCTAACTTTGTCCCACAACAGGAGATTGTACCTAAGGAAGGAGTGTATGCAGTTAAGGTTACAATCCCTCATTATAAAACCTTAAAAGGAGTTGCGAATATTGGCAAAAATCCAACTTTTGGCAATATAAATATGAGTTATGAAGTTCATATTTTTGATTTTAAGGAAGATGTAGTTGGCAAAACCATCAGAGTGCATTTTATTGCAAGAATTAGAGATGAAAAAAAATTTAATTCACCTGATGAACTTAGAGAAAATATTGCTCATGATATTGTAATAGCAAAAAAAATTTTAAAAAAAGACAAAACCAGATTATTCCTAAATTTTTAAACTCACAGGGTCTACTTCAACCTTTAGAGAAAAGCTCTTAAAAGTTTTTAATGTTTTAATAGTATTTGTTAACTCATCTATGAGTCTTTTTTTATCCTTTGAGCGGAGAATAAAAACAAATTCTTCTTTCTCTTGATTTTTGAGAGGACCAATAATTTCTCCTGAGATGTGATTTTTTAAAAACTCTTTAACTCGATTTAAGCTCTCATCTATGAATGTTTTTTTAGGCTTTATCATCAATTTAATGAGTCTTGAAAAAGGAGGAAAACCTGTTTGTTCTCTATGTTTTAGTTCATAAAGATAAAAATCTTTAAAATTGTTAGAACGAATAAATTTAAAAATCTCACCACCTGGATTTCTTGTCTGAATAAATAAAGTTCCATTCTGTTTAATTAACTGACAGATTGATAGAACTTTGGAAAAAGCATTCTCAAAAGTTCTGTAATCAGGTATAGAAAGGAAAAAATCAAAATCTAAAATAACAGCTCCTTTAAAACCATCAGCATATCTTTTTTTTATTTTACCTGTTTGCCCAACCCAAATCCCCTGAATTTGATCAGATTCTAAATCTATCTCTTTAATCTCGGCATGTTTGCCAAAAAAAATATTTTTAAGTTCTTCTACAATTCGTTCAACTCCAACTCCAACTGGATGCAGAGCCACTCCTGAGCAATAAAAACATTGATCAGGAATTTTCATTACAACTCCACATCTAAAACATTCAAGTAATCTCTCTGATTTTCTAAAAATCATACTATATCCACATTTTCCACACTTAATAACCTCTCCACATTCTGAACATCTTAGAAGACTGTATCCACTTCTTGGAGAAGTAACAAGGATTCCTTCTTTTTGATAAAGTTTCAGATAAAGCAATGTTTCTGGATGAAAAATGCTTTGATAGGGCTGTCTTAAAATCTTTATGTCAGGATGTTTTAATTGGTTGAAATCATCTATTAATTCATATTTGCCTCTAAGTGCATTATAGTAAGATGTTGTTGATGGCATAAAATCTGTAAGCACAACAGGACAGCCTTCGATAAAACCTCTCATTACTGCACAATCTCTTGCATGATATCTTGGAGACTCTTCTGCCTTGTAAAGCCAACTTGACTCCTGTGCTATCATAATCAGAGAAAGCTTTTTTACAGGTGCAAATACAGCAAACCTCGTTCCTACAATAACTTTTACTTTGTTTGCAATTATTTCTTTTATTGAAAATAAAAGATCAGAACGTTTCATATCACTATGAAGAAGAACAATCTGATTAGTAAAATTTCTTAAAAGATTGAATAATCTCTGAGCTTCTTTTATTTCAGGTAATATTAAAAGAATTGTTCTATCTTCAGATAAAAGCCCTTTTACAACTTCAATCATTAGTTTTATCTCATAGAAAAAATCAGGACAATGAACAAGAAATGCTTTATAATTTCCTGCCCTTGTGATGTTAATAATTTTTGAAATAGTTTCATTGTTTAACAAATAATGTTCTAATAAAAATGAAACAGATTCAGGAGCCGAATTTTTTTTCTTTAATTTTCTTTTATTTTTCTCTCCTTTCAATAAAGCCATTACTTCTTCAAAGAAAGTAACTCTGAGAACAGAACCAATCTCTGAAATATAGTAAGAACTCATCCATTGAAGAAAATCTATAAATTTTTCCTCATAAGCTCTACCAATAATTGCTTGAATTTTTTTTATTTGAACAATTTCATCAGGTTTTTTTGTATTATTTATAACAACTCCTTCAACAAATCTATTTTTAAGAGGAACCTGAACAGCAAATCCTTTTAAATTTAGTTCTTCATCGTACTGATAAGTAAGAGTCTTAAGTTTAAGAGGGATAGACACATTAAAATAAGGCATGGATTAATTATAACTAAATTTTATGATATAATTACACAATGCTGTTACAAGCGTTGATAGCAGTTTGTCTTATCATAACAGGCTGCAGTATGCCTCAAATTGTTGTTTTACATGATCCCTTAACTCCTGAGGAACATCTTCAACTTGGGTTAAACTATGAAAAAAAAGAACTTATTGAAGAAGCTATAAAACACTACAAAGAGGCTTCAAAATCTGATGCGAGAGGATTTCTCTTTCTTGGAAATTTATACTTAAAGCAGGGAAAATATGATAATGCAGAAGAATACTATAAAAAAGCTATCAGAAAAAATGATAAACTCTCAGATGCCTATAATAATCTGGCATGGATTTATTATATAAAAAATAAAAATCTTGATGAAGCTGAAGAAATGGCAAAAAAAGCATTAGAAATTGAAAAAGACAACCATGATAAAATTAAAATTTATCAGGATACACTTGAAAAAATTAAAGAACTTAATATAAAAAATAGAAGGAAATAAAATGGCTATGATAAATTAAATAAACATGCAATCTTTTGATTTTCAAGAGATTGTATGTTTTTAAATAATCTTAAAGATTCGGGGGTGTGCTTATGATGAAAAAAATTCTTGTCATTTACTTGAGTGTAGCGATCTTGGTAATCGGAACAGTTCAGTCATTAAATGCTGGAATTATTCCCTCAGAGATGACTCTTAATTGCACAACTCAAGATATGGAGAAAATTCAAAAATTTCTTGAGATGAAAATCGTTTCCCAGAGACTTAAAGATTTTGGTTATTCTGAAAAAGAAATTATGGATAGGCTCTCAACCCTTGATGAACAAACTCTGCACAAGCTTGCTTTAAAAGTTGATGAAATAAAAATCGCAGGAGATGCTGGTTTAGCTTTAATTTTGGCTCTTTTAATAATAGCACTTGTTATACTTATTATTAATCTTACAGGGCACAGGGTATTAGTGAAATAATAAACAATATTGGATGATGCTTACACAGCCAGTAAAAACTGGCTAAAATTTTTTCTTTTTTGCTAATATTTTTTAAAACAAATGGAGAGGAACATTTTAATTAAAAAGATTAATACGATTGCTACCTGATGGTGTTTTTGCAATTGATCTATCAGGAAGGGTTATTTTATGGAATAAAATTTTAGAAGAAATGACAGGAGTATTTGAACAAGAAATCTTGGGAAAAGATGATTTTGAATATTCAATCCCTTTTTATGGTTACAAAAGACCAATGCCTGTTGATTATGTTTTAAATCCAACCATGATTTATCCAGAATCATTCTATGAAAAAGAAGGAATCTATGAAATAGAAACATTTATACCTGCTCTTTATAATGGTAAAGGTGCATGGGTAAGGATGTCTGCTACAGGTATATTTGATGAATCCTGTGATTTAATAGGTGCTGTTCAGATTGTAAGAGACATAACCAAAAGAAAAACTGCTGAAATTGAATTAAAAAAACTCTATACACTAATTGAACATTCTCCTGTGGGAATAGCTATTTTAGAGTTTTCAGGAAAGATTATATATTGTAATGATTCTTTTTTAAGTTATACAGATTTTAAAGAACTAAGAGGTAAAAATTTATTTGAAATATTTCCTCAAATATCTCTTTATGAAATTCATAATAGCTATCTTAAAGAAATTAAATATAAAAGTAAAATTTTTCGTGTAAGAGGAATAAGGCTTGAAGAAGAAAATGGTTATGGAATTTTTTTAACAGACATTACAGAAATAAGAAAATATGAAGAACAAAGAATAATTTCAGATAAGATGGAATCTTTAAGAAGAATAACATCTACATATGCTCATGAAATAAAAAACATGCTTACAGGTATTAAAGGTTTTGCCCAGCTTGCTTTACAGACAGAAAATAAAGAAACAGCTAACTTACACATCAAAAAGCTTCTTTCAATAACTGAGTCATTATTAACAAACACGAGAACAATACTTGGACTTGGCAGAGAAATTAGCAGGAATCCTGAAATTATAAATTTAAAAAATACTTTAGAACATATTGTTAGTTTTCTTAAAAGTTCATTAAGAGACAATATTTATTTAAACATAGAGATGCCAGAAAGCCTTGTTCTAGTGTATGCTGATAAGGCAGATATAGAAAAAATAATAACAAATCTTGTTTTAAATGCACAGGATGCTTTACCAAATGGAGGACAGATAAAAATAGATTTAACAGTGAAAGCTTTGCCTGATAAATTTAAAGCTTTAATCTCTACTGAAGAGAAAGACAAAGAATACGCATATTTATCTGTTTTAGACAATGGAATTGGAATGACTGAAGAAGTAAAAAGTAAAATATTTGAACCTTTTTTTACTACAAAAGGCGAAAAAGGTTCAGGAGTTGGACTGTCAACAGTATATTACATTGTTAAACTTCTTAAGGATTTCATTTTTGTAGAAAGTGAAGTAGGTACAGGGACAAAGTTCGATATATATATTCCTTTAGTTAATCCATGAATATTTAATGAAATTTCCTTTGGTTGTTGGAGTTGGTGCCAGTAAAAGCAAAGCAGGCAAGACAACTTTTATAGAAAATTTTATCAGATTTGTTAAAAAAAAATATGACAAAACTTTTATTATCGCATTAAAATACTCTAAAAGTTCACTTTATTCGTCAATTATTACAGAGCCTTTTTTGATAGAGGTAGAAGGAAAAGATACAGAAAGAATGAAAAAAGCAGGAGCTGATTTTGTATGCTGGGTAAGAGCAAGAAAAGAAGATTTAGAATATATTGCAATAAAATTAAATGAAATTATTAATGGTCTTAACAATAAAGACAGAGGAAAAATTGTCATAATTGAAGGAAATTCTCTGGTAACAGCTATGCAACCTAATGTTATAATATTTTTTAAAGACAAAATTGAACAAGCAACAAAAGCTTCAGGCAAAATTGTTATACAAAAAGCTGACTTAATTATAGAAGGGGACTATTCAATGGAGCAAGTTATGAGAAAAATTGAAAATATTCAGCAAAAAAAACTTATTGAAAACTCTCTAAAGGAAAGAAGTAATGATGGAAAAATTACCTGTGCAGAGGCAAGAAAGATTGCAGAAGAACTGAATGTTCCATATATTGAAGTTGGAAGAGTAGCAAATGAATTAAAGATAAAAATCCGCAAATGTGATCTTGGCTGTTTCTGATGGGAACTATTTTTTTTGAGCTTGCCCTTACCCTTTACTTTGCAGGATTTCTTCTTAGTATTGCTGGGATTTTAAGAAAAAAAGATGATTTAGATAAAGCAGTATTTTTTCTAAGTCTTTGTGGTTTTGCTCTTCATACATTTTATTTTTTTATAAGATATATAAAATCAGGACAAGCACCAGTTTTTTCTATGCATGAGGCAACCTCCTTTTTTGCATGGTGTATTTTACTGATTTCTCTGATAATCAGGCTATCTTATAGAGCAAAAGTTTTAAATTTTGGTGTTATTCTTGTTTTTTTCTTTATGTTTGTGAGCGCATTTTTTCCAAGAGGCATTCCTTCTTTAAAGCTTGAGCTTAAAAGTCTATGGATTGATATTCACGCACTTACAGCTGTTTTTGGTATAGCCATATTCAGCCTTGCCTTTGTTTTTAGCATCCTTTATCTTGTTCAGGAAAAGGCTATTAAAGCTAAAAAATTCAGTGGAGTTGTAAGTATCCTTCCAAGCCTTGAGGTTCTGGATAGAATAAACTACCGTCTTATATTTTGGGGATTTCCGATTTATACTGCTGCTCTTATTGTTGGATTTGTTCAATATCTTAGTTTGCTTGGCTTCCTTCTTGATCCAAAGGAAATATGGAGTTTTCTCACATGGATTGTATATTTAGGAATTTTTTATCTAAGGGTAAAAGAAAACTGGAGAAAGAAAAAAGCTGCCTATCTTACAATTTTTGCTTTTCTTCTTGTAATTTTTGGATTCTTTGGTATAAATCTATTAACAGAGAGTTTTCATAAACCATTATGAACTTGATGGTTGTTGGACTAAATCATAAGACCGCACCTGTTGAAATTAGAGAAAAGCTTGCTTTCAACTCAAAAGAGGCAATTAAAGAGGCTTTAAGAGAGATCATTAAACAAAAGGGCATTAGTGAAGCTGTAGTTATTTCAACCTGTAATAGAGTTGAGATATATGCCTATACTTCTAATGTCTGTAATTCTGAAATACAGGAACAAAATTATTCAGAAGAAGCTATTAAAAATTTTCTTGCTGATTTTCATAAAATTGAAAGGCAGAATTTTGAAAAATATCTATACATTCACTATGACAAAAAAGCAGTAGAGCATCTTTTCAAAGTTGCCTCAAGCCTTGACTCAATGATTGTGGGAGAACCTCAGATTACAGGACAGGTTAAAGAAGCCTATGAAATAGCTCTTTCTGAAAGAACAACTTCTCTCATACTCAATCATCTTATGAATAGAGCACTTTTTACAGCAAAGAGAGTAAGGAATGAAACCAGAATTGATGAGAACCCTGTTTCTGTAAGTTACGCAGCAGTAGGGCTTATTAAAAAGGTATTTGATGAGCTTTCAAAAAAATCTATTCTGCTGTTGGGTGCTGGAGAGATGGCTGAATTAGCTTTAAAGCATCTTATTGGAAATGGAATAAAAAATGTTTATATTGTTAATAGAACTTTTGAAAGAGCAAAAGAGCTTGCAAAAGAGTTTAATGGTGTGGCAGTGCCATTTGAAAACCTTAAGGAACAACTTATAAAAACTGACATTGTCATATGCTCAACAGGTGCTACAAATTATGTTATAACAGAGAAAATGGTAAAGGAAGTAATGCCTTTGAGAAAATACAGCCCCATATTTTTTATTGACATATCAGTGCCAAGAAATATTGAGCCTGCCTGTAATGACCTTGACAATGTCTATCTTTACAACATAGATGACCTTCAGGATGTGGTTGACTCAAACCTTCTTGAACGTAAGAAAGAAGCAGAGAAAGCATTGAGTATTGTGCAGGAAGAAACAGAAAAGTTTTTTCAATGGATTAATTCCCTTGAAAGTGTACCTGTTATTGTGTCAATCAGAAACAAAGCTGAACAGTTAAGACAGGAAGAGGTTGAAAAGTTTAAAGCTAAATTCAAAGACCTTCCTCCGGAACTACTTAATTCCATTGATTATCTTACTCAAAGTATTATAAACAAAATAATGCATTCTCCTACCATTGCTCTTAAAAATAACTGCGAAAATAAAGATTTACTCATTTTTTCAGCAAGGAGGTTATTTGGACTTGACAGTGAAGAGGAATAAAATAATTATTGGCACTCGTGGAAGCAAGCTTGCTACGTGGCAGGCAAACTGGGTTAAGGAAAAGCTTCAATCAATTTATCCAGAACTAAAAATTGAAATAGAAAAGATAAAAACAACAGGTGATAAAATTCTTGATGCACCACTTGCAAAAATTGGTGGCAAAGGCTTGTTTGTAAAAGAGATAGAAGAAGCTTTGCTTTCAAAGAGAATTGATTTAGCAGTTCACAGCATGAAAGATGTGCCAACAGAGATTCCTGAGGGTTTACATATATCTGCTATTTGTGAAAGGGAAGACCCAAGAGATGCTTTCATAAGTAAAGATGGAAAACAGTTAAATGAGCTACCGCGTGGAGCAGTAGTGGGAACAAGTAGCTTAAGAAGAACTGTCCAATTGAAAGCCTTAAGAAATGATTTAGTCATAAAGTCATTGAGAGGTAATGTAGATACAAGAATAAAAAAGCTGAAAGATGATGAGTTTAAGGCAATTTTGCTTGCAATGGCTGGACTTAAAAGAATGGGGGTTGAAAATTTGATTACTCAAGCTTTTTCAGAAGATATAATGATTCCTGCAATAGGTCAGGGAGCAATCGGAATTGAAACAAGGGTAGATGATGATTTTCTGAATGAATTAATAAAGCCCCTTAATCATTTTGATACAGCCCTATGCATTACAGCAGAAAGAGCCTTCTTATCAGTTATGGGCGGAGGGTGTCAGGTTCCTCTTGCTTGTCATGCAAGGATTGTAAATAAAAATGAAACAAGCTTTATAAAAATAATCGGCATGATAGGTGACCCTGAGGGTAAAATGCCAGTTATAAGAGGCTCCTGTGAAGGAAGTTTATCTGAAGCACAATATCTTGGTGTAGAGCTGGCGAATGAATTACTTCATAGAGGTGGCAAAGAAATACTTCAAAAAGTTTATAAGTAGTAAAATTTAATTATGAAATCAAAATATTCAGTTGAACTTTGGGAAAAACTTTTGGAACAAAAGCATAAAGAAAGAGAAAAAAAGGCTAAGAGCTTTGAAATCAGTAGTTAAAACGCTTAGAGAATATTTTAGTGATAAAAATATTAATTCTGTATATTTAGCTGGTTCTATACTTAAAGAAGGCTTTTTTTATGATTTTTCTGATATAGACATTGTTGTGGAAGAGCTTAAGGAAGATTATTTCAGAACATTGTGTGAACTTGAAGAAATACTTCCCTACAGAGTTGATTTAATTGAACTTGAAAAATGTCTATTTAGAGAACAAATTCTTCGAAAAAGTTTGAAAATAGTATGAAAAAAGAAAAAATTGCTGTTTTATTGGGTTACTTTGAAGAACAATTAAAAATAATAAACAATTTATATAAAGAGTTAAAAGATGCTGAATTTGTTAATAAAAAAGACACTGTATATGTTGGCTTTTTAATGCATAATTTATACTCTGCATTGGAGGAACTAATGGAAGAAGTTGCAAAGACATTTGAAAATACAATAGAGGATGTATCTAAATATCACAGAAAACTTTTAAAAAGAATGTTAATCAATGTTTATAAAATAAGACCTGCTTTATGGAGTGAGGAAACTTTTAAATTCCTTGATGAACTTCGCGGATTCAGGCATATATTCAGGCATGCATACGGATATGACTTAAGATCAGGAGAATGTAATTACATTGAGAAATAAAATTTTATATAGCTGGAATATGGTTGAGGGAGACTTAAAAAGATTTAAAAACTTCTTAGAAAGCTTGTTTTAATTTCACAAAAAATCACAGGAGATAAAAATGAATAAAGGAAAGGTTTATCTTGTTGGAGCAGGTCCTGGAGATGCAGGATTGATTACAATTAAAGGAATAAGAGCAATTCAACTTGCTGACTGCATTGTCTATGATTTCCACATAAATCCCCGTCTTTTAACTTATGCAAAAGATGGTGCTGAGTTTGTCTATGCTGGTAAAAGAGGCGGTCATCATGAAATGACTCAGGATGAGATAAATGCAGTTTTAGTGCGAAAGGCAAAGGAAGGAAAAACAGTATGCAGGCTCAAAGGTGGTGATCCTTTTGTTTTTGGTAGAGGCGGAGAAGAAGTGGAGATTCTTTATGAGGAGGGAATAGAATTTGAGATAATCCCTGGAATAAGCTCTGTAATAGCTGTTCCTGCCTATGCAGGTATTCCTGTTACGCACAGAAAGGTTTCCTCTGCATTTACTGTGATTACAGGAAATGAAGACCTTTCAAAACAGGACAGAATCTTCACTCACATCAGGGCTTCAAATGCTCAAGAGACAATGATCTTTCTAATGTGTGTAAGAAATCTTGAAATAATAACAAGTAAACTAATTCAGGAAGGACTCAAACCAGAAACTCCTTCTGCAATCATTCGTTGGGGGACAAGACCTGAGCAAAAAGTTGTAACAGGCACAATTTCAGAAATTGCTCAACTTGCAAAGGAACATAAAATCTCTCCTCCTGCAATACTTATAATTGGTGATGTGGTAAAATTGAGAGATAAGCTAAACTGGTATGAAAAAAAAACACTTCATGGGCAGAGAATTCTTATTACAAGGCAACTAACAGAAGACTATTTAATACTTGAAGATCTTGGTGCAGAACTTTTTGTATTTCCAACAATAGATTTTTTGCCTCCTGAGGATTTTTCAGATTTAGATAAAGCTATAGAAAAGATAGAGCAGTATCACTTTATAGTCTTTCCCTCACCAAGAGCAGTTAAATTCTTTTTTGAGCGATTTTTTGTTCTTGGCAGGGATATAAGAAATTTAAATGGAATTTTAATATGTGCAATAGGCAGGGAAACATCAAAGAGCTTGAGAAATTATGGTATAAATGCTGATATAATTCCAGATGAGTTCAACTCAGAGGCTTTACTGAAAAGATTTAAGAGGGAAAGTGCTTGCCTAAGCATAGGTAGTCAGACTTCAAACGTAAAAATTCTTTATCCTCGTTCAGATATTGCCTTAAAAGGCTTTGTGGAGGAGATAGAAAAGCGTGGTATAAAAGTGGATGCTCCTGTAACATACAGAACAGTTAAACCCACTGAACATGGAAAAAGGCTTGTAAGATTTTTAAAAGAGGGCAAGATAACAATCGCAACATTTACATCACCATCAAGTTTCAATAATTTACTTGATATTCTTAAAGATGATACAAGACAGATGCTTAAGGAAGTTATAATTGCAGCAATCGGTAAAACAACTGCAAAGGCAGTTGAAGAGGCTGGATACAAAGTAAGTATAATACCTGAAAGATCTACAATAAAAGATATGGTGGAGGCAATTATAAAATGGGCTCAGCAAAAGTAGTTATTGTAGGAGGAGGTATTTCAGGGCTTTCCCTTGCCTATTTTTTACTTAAAAAAAATCCTCGGCTTGATATAAAAATAGTTGAAGCAGAAAAAAGAGCAGGTGGAAAAATTATTACAGAAAATATTTCAGGTTTTTTATTCGAAGGTGGTGTTAACGGATTTCTTAACAACAAACCATCAACGATTGCTCTTGCAAAGGAACTAAATATAGAACCTCTAAAAGGAAGTGAGAGCTCAAAAATAAGATATATCCTGATAAATGGAAAACTTACAAAAGTGCCAGATAATCCAGTTAAGTTTTTTCTCTCTCCTCTGCTTTCTTTTTCAGGAAAGATAAGAATGCTCAAGGAATATTTTATTCCACCATTGAAAGAAAACATTGATGAAACAGTGGAAAGTTTTGTTTCTAGAAGAGTAGGAAAAGAGTTTTATGAAAAGCTTATTGATGCTATGTCAACTGGAATATATGCTGGAGACCCTTCAAAGATGAGCATGAAAAGCTGTTTTCCAAAGGTTTACTTTCTTGAGAAAAAATATGGAGGACTTCTTAAAGGATTAATCGCTTTAAAAAAGGAAAGGAAAGATGCAAAAACACAACCTTCTGGTGTGTTAATGTCTTTTAAAGGGGGAATGGCAGAACTTATACAGAGTCTTGAAAGCAATCTTTTATCAAAAATTTTAAAAGGTAAAAAAGTTTTGAGTATAGATAGAAAAAATAACTACTACTCAGTGCATCTTGATGATGGTTTTATTGAAGCAGAAAAGGTTATTCTTGCCTGCCCTGCCTATGAATCAGCAAGCATATTGAAGGAACTTAATCAGGAACTTTCAGAACTTTTAAATACAATTCCATATCCACCTTTAAGTGTTGTTGCTTTTGGATTTAAAAAAGAGCAGATAGGTTTTGGCACAGGTCTTTATGGCTTTCTCATACCTTACAGAGAGAGAAGAAATATTCTTGGAACTCTCTTTGATTCAAGCATTTTCCCAAATAGAGCGCCTGAAGGCTATGTTCTTCTTAGAAGCATGATTGGTGGCAGAAGATCTCCCGAGCTTGCAATGCTACCCGATGAAAAACTTATTGATACAACACTATCAGAGTTAAAACCTCTTTTGAATATTAAAGGAGATCCAGAGTTTATAAAAATCTTCCGCTGGGAAAAGGCAATACCCCAGTATGAATTAGGACATGAAGATAAACTCAATCGTATTGAACAGATACTTTCACAGTTTCCCAGTATTTATCTTACTGGTAATGCTTACAGAGGTGTAAGTGTAAACGACTGCATTGAAAACTCATTGAAGCTTGCTGAAAGAGTTTAATCCTTTTAATTCCGAAGTTGTTATAATTATTTATGCAAAATGAAAAAATATCTAATTTAGCAGCAATATATCTTTAAGGCTCTGCTGTTAAAAGTTTATTAAGAAAGGACACTGATATAGATATTGCTATACTTCCTGTTCCAAATATTAGCAAAGATGAGGTTTTAAGTTTAATTTCTTTAATTGAAGATTTAGTATCCAGAACACTTTTCAAATTAGGTATAAAAAACAGAAAACTTGAATGTTTCTCAAAAAATAATTAGGGAAGTTTTTTGCTACTAGGCTTTTTCATAAGTAGATTTATTGATAGTATTCATACTACCATTAATAAATATGCTTTTTGATATTTTTCTTTTTATCTTAACTGGATTATTGTTGAGAATTCTGCTTACATCTTTGAGTGTTTCACCTGAAAAAATTGACTCTTTCCGTGACAGAGTCAATTACCTTGTTTTTTACTACATTATTCCATTAATATGCTTTAAAACAACTTACACAATGCCATTCAGTTTCAGTCATTTGAAAATTTCAGTGGTTGCTAATTTAACAATATTAAGCTGTGTTTTGTTGTCTTGGATAATTTACAAGATAATTGCCTCAAAAAAAGAAATTAAAGCCGAAGTCATGGGCTCTCTCATAATATGCTCTGCTTTTGGAAATGTGCTTTATATAGGTTTGCCTGTTTTAACAAAGCTTTATGGAGCAGAAGGAATGAGTTATGCTTTTACCTATGATTTTTTAGCAAGCACACCTTTAACATGGACGGTTGCAGTAGCTGTGTGTATGAAATATGG
>CAZTLF010000003.1:0-91578 GCA_964614465.1 uncultured Thermodesulfovibrio sp. | reverse complement strand
AAGGAGGCTAAATCATGAAAAGATTTAGTTATATTTCAGAGAGATTTTATTTTGAAGAAATGCATTCATAAAAAATCTTTATTGAATTTCCGATAAAATCAAATAATTACAAAATGCCGAAGGCGGGATTCGAACCCGCACGGCGTTACCACCACCAGATCCTGAATCTGGTGCGTCTGCCAGTTCCGCCACTTCGGCTTATATTATTTTAAACTTTTTTATTGTCTTTTCTTCAAGAACTTTAAACAAGCAAAAATGGTTTACATTAAAAATTTATAAAACTATTTAAAAATTTAATAAAACTACAAACTGGATTTAATAAAACTAAAACTGGTATTATATATATTTTCAATGAATCAAATATATCACAGTTTTGACCGTTCACCACCCTGATTTTTTTATCTTATTAATCTTTTGATTAAAGTTCAAAAAGGAGGAATTATATGAAGATTTCAAGACTTATTAAGCTTGTAAATATTGTAATTCTTTTTTCTCTCATACTTCTCTTATCAATTTTTTACTTTACAAGTAAATCCTCTCAGGATAGTGTAAGGGAGCTTGTTGATAAAGATCTACAGCTTCTTGTTGCATATAAAGATATTTATGGGCATGGTTCTCAGACATTAGCTTCAGTGAGAAATGTTCTGGCAGCCAATGATGACCAATCAAAGAAAAATGCAGAGAAATACTATAAGGAATTGATAAAAGCGATTGATGAAGCAATAAAAATAGCACCTGTTAAAATGCAGGAAGAGTTGAAAAAAATTTTGAAGATGTGGCAGGACAAATATGTTTTAATACTTGAAATAATTAAACTTGTAGAGCAAGGCAAGAAAGAAGAAGCCCTTAAAAAATCACAAGAACTTACAAATGGATTTAGAAAAACAAGAGATATTGTTTTTAATCTTACTGATTTACAAAAATCGGAATTTTTTAAAGCAAAAGAAGATATGTCAAATACCATGAAGAGAAATTTTTATTTTTTTGGGGGGATATTTGTTTTTGCAGCTCTTGTGATCAACATTGTAATGTTTTTCATGAACAAAGCTTTAAAGACTATACCAGAGATAGCATTAAAGATGGAGGAAATAGCAAAAGGAGCTGATAGAGGAGATATAGGATTAATTCAGTTTGATAAGAGACTTGAAGAAAGGAAAGATGAAATAGGACTGATAGCAAGAGGTGTAAAAAAAGTTGATGAATTCACTCTGGCAGTAATAGACAATGTAAAGAAATCACTTGGAACAATTCAATCAGTAATAGGAGCACTTGAGGCAAATGTTGAAACATTAAAGAGAAAAGCAGCGGAACAGACATCGCAGTCCCATCAGATAGCCACAGCAGCAGAAGAAATGAGTCAGACAATAACTGACATAGCAAAAAATGCTTCACAGGCGTCTGAGCTGGCAACAGAATCACAAAATATTGCACACGAAGGAGTAACTCTTTCTGATAAATCAACAAGAATAGTTCAATCAGCCAATAATTCAACGGCAGAATTGAAAAAAACAATAGACTCGCTGAATCAAAGAGTAGAAGAGATTGGAGAGATCGTAACAGTTATCAAAGACATTGCCGATCAAACAAATCTTCTTGCCTTAAATGCGGCAATAGAGGCAGCAAGAGCAGGAGAGCAGGGAAGAGGATTTGCAGTGGTAGCAGATGAGGTTCGTAAGCTTGCAGAAAGAACGATAAAATCAACAGAAGAAATAGCACAGAAGATAACAGCAGTTCAATTAGAATCAAAGGAATCATTAAAAAGCATGGATGTAACAGCCAAAGAGGTGGCAGAAGCACTGAAAGCATTAAGCGAAGTAAAAGAAGCATTAAACAGAATAGCAGAACATTCAATAAAGGTTAAAGATACAATAACACAGATAGCTACAGCCACAGAGGAACAATCCTCAGCATCTGATGAAATAGCCAGTTCAGCGGAACATTCAAATTCACTTGCACAGGATGTAAAAACAACATCAGAGACAGTAGCACAGGAAGTTGAAAATCTCAATGAAGTTATTACAAAACTCTCTGAGGCTATTAGAGGTATAAAGACTTAGTTTTTATATAATTTCTAAGCTACTATTTATAGTTTCTGATTTCTAAAAATTTAGGAGTCAGAACCATAAATATTCTCTAATGTTGCTCCATATATCTTTTTAACCGTTTTTCTCCATATCGCTCATAGAATTTGATTATTTTGATCTACTATTGAGCTATCTCACTTTTTAAAATTTCCTGAGCATAAAGAGCAAAATTCTTTACTTTTTATTTTCGTGGGAAAAAGAGTTAAAAAATTATCTTAATAGATGAATATTACCTAAGGAGACATTTTTTAAACCTGCCTCTACAGCAGCATTGTAACAACTCTTAGCAAGTTCTTTTGATGTAAGTGGTAGATCATCCATATAAAAATGGGGATAAAAAGCAAGAAGTCTGTAAGGAATCTCAGGATTAAGCGAGGCTATGAAACCTGCTATAGCTTTCACTTCCTTTTCATCAATATACCCAGGCACAAGGAGTGTGCTTGCAATGAGAAGGTATGGAACAGGTCTTTGTGATATAAAGCTGGCTACAAGCTCAAAATTCTGAAGTGTTCTTCTATTTGTAGCCCCTGTTAAAGCTTTATGAAGATTTTCATCCCATGCTTTGATGTCAAATTTGATACAGCCTCCTGAGATGAGACTAAGCTCAATCATTTTTTCAAGATATACCCTGTTTACTGAGCCGTTTGTTTCCCAACATATTCTAAAGATTTTACCTTTTTTGTTTTTTAATGCTTTTTTTGATGCATTAAGAGCAAAGATTATCTGTGTTGAAGGGTCTCCTCCAAAATAACATATACATGAAACAGAAGGAGTAATGCACTTGAGCATATCCTCAACAGTCTGTACTGCTGGTTTAAAAGTTTCTCTCCTGAAATGCCAGTTCTGACAGTAAAGACAGTTAAAGGAGCATGAATGAAAGAAAACTGCAAGATTGTAATATCCATACTCGGGTCCTTCTTTACTGTATGAAAACTGAGGATAGCCTGCACCTGTCTGAGCAGGACATACCCAGTCTGCAACACAATTTGTGGGAAGAGGGTCAAGGTACCAGCTTAATTTTCCTTGCTCATATTTAGGGGCAGATAGTTTACCTTTGTCATTTTTTCTTAAACCGCAATATCCATGCTCTCCTTCAGGAATTTGGCATTCATTTACACATAGTTTACATTGAATTCCCTTTTCGGATGTAGGAGCAAAAGGAGGCAATCTGTAGGCTGATCTACTTTTCCTGTGAGCCTCCATAGCTACTGCAAGACTTTGAGAAGGTAAACTTCTTATACAATTAAGACACACACCAAGTGAGCCTGAGACTTGACCTGACTTCAACCCACATAACTTACAGATACCCATAATTTATTATAAAATTTCTGATATTAGTTTCGGCAGATAAGACACTTTCAAGTAAGACTAATTCATCACCTTGAATCCACTCAGGTTAAGCTAAGCTCTCAAATAAAAATAAACTACCGACTTAGAAAAAGAAAATGAAATCTTAGGATAATGAAAAAAGTGAGCGTTATTCTCCATTAGCATCCAAACGATGTAAAGAGGCTATTCATTTTTTTAGTGTGTGTTTTTTTATATTTTCTGATACTTCTATGATTTTTATTATTTCAAAAATATCTTGCATAAAAAAATATATGCATTTTGTCATAAATTTTATGAATATTTAAAAACTTATGGTATAATTTTATAAAAACTTTCAAGGAGGAATAAAATGTTTAAAGGTTCTATGGTAGCAATTGTAACTCCATTTAAAAAAGGTGAAATTGATGAGAAAGCCCTTGCAAACCTCATAGAATGGCATATTAAAGAAGGAACTCATGGAATCATTCCTTGCGGCACCACAGGTGAGGCTTCTACACTTGACTATGAAGAACATTATAGGGTTATTGAAATTACTGTAAAAGTTGTTAACAAACGAATTCCTGTTATTGCAGGTACTGGTTCAAACTCAACAGATGAAGCGATAATGATTACCAAAAAAGCAGAAAAACTTGGGGCAGATGCTGCTTTGCTCGTAACACCTTATTATAATAAACCAACCCAGGAAGGACTTTATCTTCATTACAAAGAAATCGCTGATAAAACAGGACTTCCCCTTATTCTTTACAATGTTCCTGGAAGAACCTCAGTAAATATGCTTCCTCAAACAGTAGCCCGACTTGCTGAACATCCAAGAATTGTTGGAATCAAGGAAGCTACAGGAGATATGAAACAGGTAAGTGAAATTATAAGGCTATGTGGAGACAAAATTACAGTTCTTAGTGGAGATGATTTTACAAATCTCACGCTTCTTGCACTTGGTGGTAAGGGTGCTATTTCTGTTACTGCAAACATCTGTCCCAAAGACATGGCAGAACTCTTTAATGCATGGGAAAAAGGAGATATTGATACTGCAAGAAAGCTTCACTATAAACTTGAGCCATTAAATAAAGCTATGTTCATTGAAACAAATCCAATTCCTGTTAAAACAGCCCTTGCAATGATGGGTAAAATAAAAGAGGAATTCAGGCTTCCTCTTTGTGAAATGTCTCAGTCAAATAAAGAAAAACTTGCAGAAACTTTGCGTAGTGCTGGTTTAATCAAATAAAATTTTTGACACATAGCTGAATAACTATAATTTTGATGATTGAAGAACTGAGAATTAAAAATTTTGCAATAATTGATAGTCTTACAGTTCCACTGAGCAAAGGTTTTAATGTTCTTACTGGTGAAACAGGAGCAGGAAAATCAATAATTGTAGATGCTATTGGTATTTTGCTCAAAGAAAAAGTTCCTGCAATTGATTTTGTTAAACATGGTAAAAATGAGGCAGATATTGAAGCTATTATATATAATGCAAATAACAAAGAAATCGCATCTGAAGATGAAGGCATAATTTTAAAAAAGATTCTTAGCATTCATGGTAAAACCAAAACATACATAAATAATTCTGCTTTTACAGTTCATGAATTTGTGAAAATAGCTTCCAGACTGATAAACATTCATGGACAACATGAGCATACCTATTTACTAAGAAAAGAAAATCACATACTATTCTTTGATACCATTGCTGGTTTAAAAGAAGAAGTTGAAAGATTTACTCAAATCTACATAGATGTTCAGGCTCTTAAACAAGAATTGGAAAAAATAAAAAAAGAGATTACATCAAAAAAACAAAGAGTAGAGCTTTTAAAATTTCAGATTGAAGAAATAAATAATTCAAAATTAAAAGAAGGAGAGGAAGAAGAACTTATAGAACAAAGACAAATTCTTAAAAATGTCTTAAAACTTAAAGAACTTGCCGAATCAAGCTTCAGCATTCTTTATGAAGATAAAAACTCAGTGCATACAAATCTATCAAAACTTTTAAATTTGCTTAAAGAACTAGCAAAATTTGATTCCAAAGCAGAAGAAGTAAAAAATTTGATTGAATCAGCTATAACTCAGAGTGAAGAAGCAATTTATATGTTAAGAAAACTTAAAGAAACTTATGAACCAGATCCATCAGCATTAGAGAATATTGAAGAAAGGTTAACATTGCTCAATAAGCTCAAGATAAAATATGGCTCAACAATTAAAGAAATTTTAGAATATGCAAAAGAAGCTGAAAATGAGTTGAACATTATATCAATTTCTGAAGAAACATTGAAAACAAAGGAAGATATATTAAGAAAACTTTCAGATGAACTGATTTCTCGTGCAAATAAACTTTCTGATAAAAGAAGAGATGCTAAAAATAAAATTGAAAAAGAAATTATCAATGAACTTAAATTTCTCGGCTTTTTACATCCATTGTTTGAAATAAAAATTACTGAAAAGGAGTTATCAGTAAACGGAAAAGATGATATTGAATTTTATTTTTCTTCAAATCCAGGTGAGCCTCCAAAACCTTTGATTAAAATTGCATCTGGTGGCGAACTCTCAAGGCTTATGCTTGCCCTTAAATGTGTTGAACTTAAACTGGCAAAAAGTTCTGTAAAATCAATGACTCTTATCTTTGATGAAATTGATGCTGGAATTGGGGGAAGTATCGCAGAAAATATTGGCAGAAGACTTAAAGAACTTTCAAATCATCATCAGGTGCTTTGTGTAACCCATCTTCCTCAAATAGCAGCTCAAGCTCAACACCATTTAAAAGTAGAAAAAGTTACTCTTGATAATAAAACTGTTGTAAAGATAGAGGTACTTGTAGGAATAAAGAGAAAAGAAGAAATTGCCAGAATGTTGAGTGGTCGCATCACAGAAAGCTCACTTTTTCATGCAGAGGAACTTCTTGAGAGTAAATAAACATCTTTCCATAAAATTTATGATACAAATTCTTTGCAGGAGGCAAAATGGAGTTTTTCAGTGATATACTAAATAACTTAAAAGGTGAGTATGTTGATATATTTTTTGAAGAAAAAATTACAAATCAACTTCAGATGGAAGAAAATAAAATTCAAAAATGCTCTGCTATAATTGATAAGGGATTTGGGGTTAGATTAATTATAGACAAAAAAATATTTTATGCATACACAAATGATCTTACAAAAAACGGAATTGCTGAATTAATTTCATCCCTGAAAAATTATAAACAGTCAGGAAGTTATATTAATTTAAAAAAAGTTTTCTCATCAAATCAATTTCTTATAAAAAGAAAGCCTCAAGATGTCAATATGTTAGAAAAAATTAAATTTGTTAAAAGAGCAAATGATACATCATGGTTACAGAGTAAAGAAATAAAACAGGTAAAAGTTTTGTATTCTGATATGATACAAACAATAAAAACCGCAAATTCTGAAGGATATTTCACTGAAGAGGAAAGAATTCATACACTATTTCTAGTTCATGCTACTGCATCAGAAAATGAAACTATTCAGACAGGTTATGAAGCAGTTGGAGGATTAAAAGGAGTTGAACTTTTTGAAGAAATATCACCTGAAGAAATTGCAATTAAAGCTACTAAACGGGCTATTATGATGTTAAAAGCAAAGAGAATTAAAGGTGGACGGATGCCTGTTGTAATCTCCTCAGAAGCTGGTGGAACAATGATACATGAAGCAATCGGACACGGTCTTGAAGCAGATCTTGTTCAAGAAGGAATTTCTGTATATAGTGGAAAACTTGGTGATAGAATTGCCTCAGAGTTTATAACAGTCATTGATGACCCTACTCTTCCTAATATGAGAGGCTCCTATCTTTTTGATGATGAGGGAACTCCATCTCAAAGAACGGTTTTAGTTGAAAAGGGAGTTCTTGTTAATTACCTTTACGATAAATATACAGCAATGAAAGAAGGAAAAGCCTCTACAGGAAACGGAAGAAGACAATCCTATGAACATTATCCAATTCCTAGAATGAGCAATACATTTATTGCACCCAGTAATCACTCTCCTGAAGAAATAGTTCGGTCGGTTGATAAAGGACTTTTTATAAAAAAAATGGGTGGTGGTCAGGTAAATACAGTAACAGGAGAATTTGTTTTTGAAGTTCAGGAGGGATATTTGATTGAAAAAGGCTCAATTGGACAACCTGTAAGAGGAGCATTATTAATTGGCACAGGACAGGAAATTTTAAAGAATATTGATATGGTTGGCAATGATTTAGGATTTTCAATTGGAACATGTGGTAAAAATGCTCAGGGAGTTCCTATCACTGACGGCATGCCAACAATAAGAATTCCTGAAATTGTTGTTGGTGGTGAAGCATAATAAATGTTTTATTTTTTCTATAAGTGTATTATTTTTAACACATCAAAAATACCATAAACCTATAAATTATAGAAAATAAATTCTGGCATCTTTTTTGTTGGTATCTTTCTGATGTCATTTCAGAAAACTATAAAATCAGAGATTTCATTAACAGGAATAGGAATACACACAGGTAAAAAAATCAGTCTTAATCTCATTCCAGCTCAAAGGGATACAGGAATAGTATTTTATAGAAAGGACAAAAACTTTTCAATTAAAGCAAAGCTTCCATTTGTTATTGACACATCTTTTGCAACTACCTTAGGAGTTGATGGAATAAAAATAAGAACTGTTGAGCATTTACTTGCAACCCTTTATGTCTTTGGAATAACAAATATTTTTATAGAAATTGATAGTTCAGAAATTCCTGTAATGGATGGAAGCGCAATTGATTTTGCAAAAGCCATTTTGAAAGCTGGGATTGCAAAACAGGGTAAAACAGTACCTTTATTTAAAATTACAAAACCTGTATACTATGAAGAGTCTCATTCAAAAATATTTGCCAGACCCTATAGAGGTTTTAAAATAACTTATAAAATCTTCTATGAACATCCACTGATTATGGAACAGTCACTGAGTATAGAAATTAATGAACAAAACTTTCTCAAAGAAATAGCACCTGCAAGAACATTCGGATTTTTAAAAGATATTCATTACTTACTTAAAAATGGTTTTGCAAAGGGTGGATCTCTTGACAATGCGCTTGTACTTGATGAAAAAGGAGTTGTTGGAGGAATCCTGAGATTTAAAGATGAGTTCGTAAGACATAAAATTCTTGATGCAATTGGTGATTTATCTTTAATTGGATATCCTATTCAAGGACACTTTATAATTGAAAAAGGCGGTCATACAGCACATATTAATTTTTTAAAGAAACTTATTGAAACTGGATTCTATGAGTTAGTAGAGGAGCCATATTTTAATTTTCAACTTTCAGCCCAAGCTATATAATTTAATCTTCTGACCAGTGTTTTGGATCAATCGCATCTCTTAAAGCTTCACCAAGAAGATTAAAAGACAATACTGTTAAAAATATGGCAATTCCAGGAAACAGACTCAACCACCATGCAACAGTAATATAGTCTTTTCCAATGCTTAAAATTCCACCCCAACTCGGCTCAGGTGGTTGAATTCCAAGTCCAAGAAAACTAAGTCCGCTTTCAATTAATATAGCTCCTCCTACTGAAAAAGTTGCAGCAACAATAACAGGATATATGGCATTTGGAAGAATATGTTTAAAAATAATTCTACCAGAACTTGCTCCAATTGCTCGGGCTGCGAGAACAAACTCTCTTTCCTTCAAAGATAAAACCTCTGCTCTTACAAGCCTTGCAACATCCATCCATCCTGTAAGTCCAATTACTATCATAATTATATAAATACTTGGCTCCAGAACAGCTACAACTGCTAAAATTAAAAACAAAGTTGGAAATGCAAGCATCACATCAACAAGTCTCATTATAATTGAATCAATCCATCCTCCATAGTATCCCGCAATTGCACCGAGTATTGTTCCGGTAAATATAGCAATACCCATTGCGAGGAATCCTACCTTAAGTGAAACCTTTGCTCCATAAATAATTCTTGAAAAAACATCCCTGCCAAGCTCATCTGTTCCAAATGGATGTTCTATGGAAGGTGGCTCAAGGACTTTATAAACATTGATTCCATATGGATCATATGGTGCAACATAAGAAGAAAAAAGGGCAACAAAAAAAATAAAGAAAATAAATGCTAATCCAAATACTGCAAATTTATTTTTCAAAATCCTTTTCAGAACTATCTTAAACATCTTGTTTCACCCTTATTCTTGGATCAACAAGGAAATATGCAATATCTGCAATTAGATTACCAATTAATGTCAGTAATGCACTGATTAATAATATACCCATTATTGTTGGGTAATCTCTTGCCATGGCAGATGAATAAAAAAGTTGTCCCATCCCGGGAATAGAAAAAATGCTTTCAAAAATAACACTTCCTCCAATAAGTCCGGGAATTGCAAGCCCTAAAAGTGTTACAACAGGCAAAAGGGCATTTCTTAATGCGTGCCTTATAATAATAACTCTTTCAGGAAGACCTTTAGCCCTTGCAGTCCGAATATAATCCTGCCTCAGCACCTCAAGCATGCTTGAACGAGTATATCTTGACATTCCTGCAAGTCCTGCAAAAGACATAATTGTAACAGGCAAAATAAGATGTTTTATCCAGTCAATTAATCTTTCATGAAATGGCATTGCTTCCGCACCAATGCTCTGAATTCCAGAAATTGGAAGCCACCCAAGATTTACACCAAAAACAATCATCGCAAGCAAAGCGAGCCAGAAAGTAGGGACAGAAAACCCTGTAAACACAAAAACAGTCAATGCCCTGTCAAAAACGCTTCCTGGTTTCATTGCTGAATAAACTCCAATAGGAATAGCTACTATAAAAATAAGTAAAAGTGAAAGCAGATTAAGAGTGACTGTAATCGGGAGTCTTTCTTTTATCTTATCTTTTACCTTTCTTCCATCAACAAAACTTTTGCCAAGATCTAATGTAACAACCATTTTAAGCCAGTTTAAATATCTTTCATGAATTGGTTTGTCAAGCCCATAAAGCTTTTTAAGAGCTTCTACAGCTTCTGGAGAGGCTTTTGGAGAAAATTCTTCCTGAAATGTGGCAGGTGAACCAGGTGCAAGATTTATCACAATAAAACATATGAGAGTGATACCAAAAAGAATCGGTATCATAAGAAAGAATCTTTTTATTAAGTATGAAAGCATAGTTAAAATTTTACAATAAATAAGGTTTTAATAGAAATAGTTTGGCTGATAAAATTTAATTCTTCCTATTGAGTCAATCGTATAGTCAATATTTTAAAAAAATTCTTTGCTCTATCTAATTTTGTTGATTATACCATAAAAAATAAAGATTATTAACTGAAAAACTCTTGAACAACTCATATAAAAAAGTATAAATTTTAAAAAGTTAAGTTTATGCAAAAATTTGTTTTTTTTGATATACTTTAAAAAATGAGGGTATCTCCTAAAATGAGGATTTTGAAGTATTGGTTCTTATCTTCCCTAAGAACAAAATTTGAAAGGCATATCCACTCTGGTAATTACAAACTCCTCCAGAAGAATATGGAATTAGAAATGTATCAAAAAGGAAAAGAATGATTAATTGCAAAAATTGAAAATAATTGGTTTACAATCCTTTGATTATCAAGAGATTGTAATTTTTTGAATGGTCTTAAAATAATAATCAGGAGGTGTAAAAATGATTGATAGGGAAAAACTTGAAGAGGAAATAAGACAGGTTGCCTATGAACTTTATGTAAAAAGCGGATGCATTGAAGGAAAAGATTTAGATAACTGGCTTGAAGCAGAAAGAATTGTTTTAGCAAGATATGAAAGCGAGAAAATGTCAAAACATTCTGAAACTGATGTTGAAGAAAAACCCAAAAGAAAAAGAGTAACTAAAAAAGTATCAAAACCTAAATCAAAATGCAAAGGTAAAGGTAAAAAATCGTGAAAGAAGCCTTATTTTATGAAAAGCTTTCTGATGGCAAAGTAAAATGCGGGCTATGTAATCATCGCTGTATAATATCTTCTGAAGCAAGAGGTATTTGCGGAACAAGAGAAAACAGAGAAGGAAAACTTTATAGTCTTGTTTACGGAAAAATAATTGCTTATCACATTGACCCAATTGAAAAGAAACCTCTTTTTCATTTTTATCCTGGTTCAGTTTCCTATTCAATCTCCACTGTAGGATGTAATTTTCATTGTCTCCACTGCCAAAACTATACAATTTCGCAATATCCAAAGCTTTATAAAGACATTCCTGGTGAAGATTTTACTCCTGAAGATGTTATAAAAGAGGCAAGAGCAAGCGGATGTAAAAGCATTTCTTATACTTATACTGAACCAACTATATTCCTTGAGTTTGCTTATGATTGCATGGTTCTTGCTCACAAAGAAGGAATTAAAAATGTTTTTGTAAGCAATGGTTATATGTCAGAGGAGGCTTTGAGATTTATTACTCCCTATCTTGATGCAATCAATGTTGATTTAAAAGGAGATGATGATTTTTACAAAAAAATATGCGGAGCAAGAGTTGAACCAGTAATGAGAAATATCAAAACTCTAAAAGAACTTGGTGTATGGGTTGAGGTTACTACTTTAATTATTCCAGAATTAAATGATTCTGAAGAATTTTTAAGAAATACGGCTCATTTTCTTGTATCAATTGATCCTGCAATTCCGTGGCATGTAACCCAATTTTATCCAACCTATCAACTTTTGGACAAACCAAGAACACCTGTTGAAACACTAAGAAACGCAAGAGGAATAGGTTTTCAGGAAGGATTAAAGTTTGTCTATACAGGAAATATACCAGGTGAAGGAGGAGAAAACACTTACTGCCCTAACTGTAAAAATTTAATTATTGAGAGATTTGGATTTTTTATTAATAAAATCAATACAAAAGAGTCCCGCTGTTTAAAATGCGGGACTTTAATAGATGGTATAGGAATACCCTAAAGTTTATAGTTAATTTTCCTGAGAAACTCTTTTCTATACTGTCGGTCTTCTTCCTTTTCAATTCCCTTTGGTGAAAAGCCATCAACTACTCCTAAAATTCCTCTACCAAGTTCTGTTTCTGCTATAATCACCTCAAGAGGATTGGCAGTAGCACAATAAATGCTACATACTTCCTGACACATTTTTATAGCGTTTAAAACACTAATAGGGAATGCTCCTTTCATAAGAATACAGAAGACATGTCCTGCTCCAATATTCTGGAGATTTTTTATGCATGTCTGTTTTAATTCTTCATCATTTCCTTCTGAACGAATCAGGCAAGGACCTGATGCCTCTGTAAACGCAATTGCAAACTTAG
Source organism: uncultured Thermodesulfovibrio sp. (assembly GCA_964614465.1). Classification (GTDB taxonomy): domain Bacteria; phylum Nitrospirota; class Thermodesulfovibrionia; order Thermodesulfovibrionales; family Thermodesulfovibrionaceae; genus Thermodesulfovibrio. The sequence goes on along the minus strand of CAZTLF010000003.1, from coordinate 78,938 downwards.
CATGGGGAATATGGGTTGATAAAATCTCAAATAAGTCTTCAGCAGTTTTTATGAAATGAGTCTGTCCCAGTATTATGTTGCATCCTTCGGGAATTTCAACTTTTATTGATTTAAATTCCATAAAAACACCTCCATTTTTTTATCAAATTATATCATAAATGTTTTTTCCTGCTAAACCATCTTTGTAGTCTATCCATATATAAATAAAAAACAGGAGTTACAAAAAGAGTAAGCATCTGTGAGAAAAGAAGTCCACCTACAACTGCTAATCCAAGAGGCTGACGCACTTCACCGCCTGCACCAATTCCAAGCGCAATCGGTAACGCTCCAAAAAGTGCTGCAGCAGTTGTCATCATTATGGGCCGAAATCTGATTAAACAGGCAGTGTAAATTGCCTCATGAGTTGATTTTCCTTCACTTCGCTGGGCATGAAGTGCAAAATCTATCATCATAATTCCATTCTTTTTAACAAGTCCTATAAGCATTATAATACCCACAAATGAGTAAATATTAAGTTCAACTCCAAATATAAGCAAAGTAATCAATGCTCCAAAACCTGCAAAAGGAAGTGCAGAAAGAATTGTTATCGGATGAATAAAGCTTTCATAAAGTATTCCCAGTACAATATAGACAACAAAAACTGCTACAATAAGTAAAAACCATAACCCCTGAAAAGACTCTTTGAAAGCCTGAGCTGCTCCCTGAAAGCTTGTCATTATAGTATCTGGTAAAACTTCTCTTGCAGCTTTTTGAATCTCACTTAAAGCTTCACTAAGAGAAACATCAGGTTTTAAATTGAAAGATATTGTAACAGATGGAAACTGTCCTGTATGATTGACTGTTAATGGACCAATACTTTGAGAAACTGTTACAACAGAATTAAGAGGGACAAGCTCTCCCTTTGAAGAGCGTATATAAAGCATTGAAATGGCTGATGGGTCTTTCTGATATTCTGGCTTAAGTTCAAGAATAACCTCATACTGATTATTAGGAGCATAAATTGTTGAAATCCATTTGCTTCCAAAAGCACTCCAAAGCGCATTTTCTATCTGTTCTGCTGTAACACCAATTGATTCAGCTTTAGCTCTGTCAATTTCTATATTTAACTGAGGAGTTTTTATCTGTAGATTTGAAGAGACATCTTGAATTATAGGAATCTGTTTCATTTTATTCTCTAAGATCTGTGAATAGGAATAAAGCTCTTGAAGATCACTTCCTGAAAGAGTAAACTGATAAAGAGCTTTTGTAAGTACTCCTCCTATCCGAATTGTCGGAGGATTTTGAGGATATACTTTAAGTCCAGGTATAGAATTTAGCTTTGGTCTAAGCTGTTCAATCAATTTATCAACATGTGGTCTTTCGGAAACAGGTTTTAAATGCATAAACATTCTTCCAACATTTGAAGCTGGTGAACCACGCCCTGGTCCAACAGAGGTCATAAAGCTCTGCACAGCTGATTCTTTTAAAATAATATCTGCCAACTGAAGCTGCTGCCTTACCATCTCTTCAAAAGATATGTCTTCCGATGCCTCTGTCATCACAAAAATCTGACTTTTATCCTCACTTGGTAGAAAACCTGTAGGTATTTTTATAAATATGTAAACTGTAATTAGCAAAATTACAGCAGAACCGAGCATCATTAACTTATGATGTTTTAAAGACCAGCTCAAACTCACTTTATAAACATTTATCATCCAATCAAATCCTTTTTCTAAAGCCATGTAAAACTTTCCATGTTTTTTATTTTCAACTTTCAAGAATCTGCTACACATCATTGGAGTCAGGGTAAGTGAAACTAATCCTGAAATCAATATTGCAACAGAGATTGTTACAGAAAACTCTTTAAAAAGTCTTCCAATAATTCCACCCATAAAAAGTACAGGAATAAAAACTGCAACAAGTGAAAGTGTCATTGAAATAATCGTAAACCATATTTCCTTTGAACCATTTAGGGCTGCCTCAAAAGGCTTTTCTCCTTTTTCAATATGGCGGACAATATTTTCAAGCATAACAATAGCATCATCAACCAGAAAACCGATTGAAAGAGTAAGTGCCATAAGAGAAAGATTATCAAGACTATATCCAAGAAGATACATAACTGCAAATGTTCCGATTATTGATATAGGTAATGCCACTGAGGGTATAACTGTTGCGAAAAGTCTTCTTAAAAATAAAAAAATAACAAGCACCACCAAAAAAACTGTAAACAACAATGTAAACTGCACATCTCTTACAGACTCTTTTATGGATTTAGAACGGTCATAAAGAAGATTCAAAGAAACACTTGCTGGTATCTGCTTTTTGAGTTCATCTACTTTCTTTTTGACATTATCTGCTACTTCCACAGTATTTGTTCCTGGCTGCCTGTATATTGCAAGAACCATTGCTCTTTGAAGTTTTCCTTCGCTTCCATACCATGCAGCAAGTTTGTCGTTTTCCACACTGTCAACAGCTTCACCAATATCTTTAATTTTTACCGGCGAACCTTCTTTGCTTGTTATAATAAGTTCATTGTAATGAGATGCATTAAAAAGCTGCCCAGTTGCTTCAATTGTAAAAGCCTGATAGGTTCCATAAAGAGTTCCGGTTGGAAGCTCAACATTTCCTTTTTTTATAGCCTGTTCAACTTCATCTAAACTTATTCCTTTACTTGCTATCAAATTAGGATCAATTCTTACTCTTACTGCATACTTCTGGGCACCAAATATCTGCACCTGTGCAACTCCATTTACCATAGAAATATTCTGTGCTAAAAGTGTATCAGCGTATTCATGAAGTGTATAAAGTGGCATTGTTGGAGAAGTAACTGCAAAATAAAGAATTGGCATATCAGCCGGATTCACTTTGTTGTAAGTTGGTGGAGTAGGCATATTTGATGGAAGCTGACGAGCTGCTCTTGCAATTGCTGTCTGAACATCCTGTGCAGCTGCATCAATGTCCCTGTTAAGATCAAATTCAAGAGTAATCTGTGTTATACTCTTTGCATTCACCGAATTCATTGATTTTAATCCTGAAATCGTTGAAAATTCTCTTTCAAGCGGTGTTGCAACCGATGATGCCATTGTCTCAGGAGATGCTCCGGGTAAATTTGCTGTGACAAGAATTGTTGGGAAATCAACATTGGGAAGCTCTGCTATTGGTAAATAACGGTATCCTACTAATCCAAAGACAATTATAGACACCATTAAAAGAGTTGTCATTACAGGACGCTTGATAAAAATCTCAGAGAGATTCATTTATTCTTTATCTCTACTTTGGCTCCTGGGAAAAGCCTTAATTGTCCATCCACTACAACAATTTCACCAGAATGCAGTCCTTTTTCAATCACCACATTATCACCAAATCTTATTCCGGTTACGACTTCTCTCATCTGAGCAGTTTTGTTTTCATCAATAACAAAAACAAAATTGCCTTTTTGTCCTGTCTGTACAGCTCTGTAAGGAATTACAATAGCATTATTTTTTATTCCGATGGTAAGAACAACATTTACAAACTGTCCTGGCCAGAGGATTTTATCTTTATTTGTAAATTCAGCTTTAAGTTTAACAGTACCTGTTGATGGGTCAATAGCATTGTCAATAAATACAACCTTGCCTTCTTTAGAATAGTTAGCATCAACTCCCTTCACAATCGCTTCTGTTTTAAGCACTCCCTGAGTCATTGCTTTTTTAATTCTGAAAAGCTCTTGTTCGGGTACTGAAAAACGAACATATATTGGAATTATCTGATTTATTGTCGCGATCTGTGTTTCATTTGCCTTTATCATATTACCGGGATGTACAAGCAAAGAACCAACTTTGCCATCAATTGGTGAATAAATATAACAGTAACTTAATTGAAGCCTTGCATTGTTAAGTATAGCTTCCTGAGCCTTAACAGTAGCTTTTAGAGACTCATAAGTAGTTCTGATTTTATCGTACTGCTGCCTTGAAACAAGTTCTTCCTTTACAAGTTCATCATATCTTTCAAGATCAGCCCTTGCAAACTCAAGTTGAGCTTTGTCTCTAAGGAGATTTGCCTCAGCCTGCCTTACTGCTTCTTCAAATGGCCTTGGATCAATAACAAAAAGAAGTTGACCTTTTTTAACCTCATCACCTTCTCTAAAATTTACTCTGATTAGCTGTCCTTCAACTCTTGATTTAATTGTAACTGAAGAGTATGCTTCCACATTTCCAATTGCTGTAATCTGAATTGGCACATTCTTAACTACTGCTTGAGCAACAACAACAGGTATAGGAGGCGACTGTTTTTGGTGAGATGATTTAGAACAAGAGCAAAGCAAGAAAAAACAGAAAAATAATAAAAAAACTTTAAATATTCTCATTCTATTTCCTACTAAATTATCAGCATGTAAGTACTTACTAAAATAAAAAAAAAAGAAAAAAATTGTCAATGATTTAAATATTAAATCAAAAACAGTGGAAGAATGCCCAAAAAGGTAACGCCTATGGTGCAAAATAAAATAGCAATTTCAAGTTCTCTTGAATAAATTGGTTTAGATACTTCCACAGGCTCTTTCATATACATATACATTACAATTCTTAAATAGTAGTAAGCTGATATAACAGTAAAAATCACAGCAATAACTACAAGCCATGTAAATCCTGTTTTGACTGCCTGAAGAAATATGTTGAACTTAACAACAAATCCTGCTGTTGGTGGGACTCCTGTAAGAGAAAACATAAATATGAGCATGGCAAAAGCAAGGGCAGGATGAAATTTATGAAGTCCTTTATAGTTTTCAATATCCTCTTCATTAAATGCAATAACCATTGCAAAAGCACCTATATTCATCAATGTATAAATAAACATATAAGCAACAATTGCAGTTAAACCTGACTGTGTTCCTACAATCAATCCAATTATTATATAGCCTGCGTGGGCTATGCTTGAATAGGCAAGCATTCTTTTTATATTTCTTTGTATAAGAGCGAAGAAATTCCCAGTTAACATTGTAGCAATAGAAAGCACAATAAAAAAGTTGCTCCAATCAACATAGTAATCTTTGAAAATTTCAATCAAAACCCTACCAAAAGCACCAAGAATTGCTACTTTTGGCAAAGTAGATATAAAAGCAGTTACAGGTGTGGGTGCACCTTCGTAAACATCAGGAGCCCACATATGAAATGGAACAAGAGCTATTTTGAAACAAAGGCCAACTATAAAAAGTCCAAGTCCTATAAAAATCAATGGATTGTAATTTGAAATAACCTTTACAATTAAAAGAAAATCTGTTGTATTTGTTGCTCCATAAATAAAAGCGATTCCAAAAAGCATAATTGCTGATGAAAATCCACCAAGCATGAAATATTTAACCGCAGCTTCATTTGCACGCGGGTCATATCTTCTAATCCCAACTAATGCATATATGCTTAAAGACATAAGCTCAAAGGATAAAAAGAAGCTTATTAACTCTCTTGCAGAAACAAGTAACATCATACCAATTGCAGAAAAGATGATAAGAGCTATGCTTTCATTAAACAAGATTAATTTTTCTTTTAAATATGAAGTGAAAACAAGCAAAGATATGAGAGTTCCAATGGTTATAATAAGCTTCAGGTATATCGTTAAGAAGTCATTTAAAAACATTCCACCGAAAGCTTCACCTTCAAAAGATGGAATAAACAATGCAAAAATAACTAAAAATAAAACAGAACTCCATACTAAAACTTCACTCTTAAGTTTCAACAATCCAGCAAGCAAAATCAATGATGCAAAACCAGTAAGAGCTATCTCAGGTATAAGAGCTTCATACTGCAAAGGAATTTGCGGTACAGTCATTTCATTGCCTCCACTGTCTGTGTTATATAAGTTATAAGCTCTTTTACAGAGATATCCATGAAACTTAAAAGAGCATTTGGATAAAAACCAATCCAAAAAACAACTAAAACAAGAGGAAACAGAGTAACAATTTCTCTTGCATTCAGATCACCATAGCCAGGTATGTGATAGAGCAATGCCGGATTTGTTTTTTCAAAAAAAACTCTCTGGTAAAGCCATAACATATAAGCTGCTCCAATAATTAATGCAGTTGCTGCTAAAACACACATAAGTTTCCATGCTTTAAAAGCTCCAAGAAGTATCAAAAACTCACCGATAAATCCATTTGTTCCTGGAAGTCCAATTGAAGCAAGTGTAAAAATCATAAAAAATGCTGAATATGCAGGCATAACTGTAGCTACTCCTCCATAATGAGCTATCTGGCGTGTATGGGTTCTCTGATAAACAATTCCAATACATAAAAATAGTGCTCCTGTAACTATTCCATGATTGAGCATCTGAAGAATTGCACCCTGTATTCCCTGTTGATTTAAAGCAAAAATTCCCAGTGTTACAAATCCCATATGGCTTACAGAACTATAAGCGATAAGACGTTTAAGATCTTTTTGAATCAAACATATTAAAGCACCATATATAATTGCTATGACTGAAAGAACCATCATAAAAGGTTTCATTGCAACAGTTGCCTCTGGAAACATCGGAAGATTAAATCTAAGAAATCCATACGCTCCCATTTTAATGAGAACTCCTGCAAGTATTACACTTCCTGCTGTTGGTGCTTCAGTGTGTGCATCTGGAAGCCAGGTGTGCACAGGCCACATAGGAACTTTAACTGCAAAAGCTGCAAAAAAAGCCCAGAATAACCACATCTGCATTTTATATGGATAAGGAGTTTTCATAAGAGTAAGAATATCTGAAGTTCCTGTATAAAAATAAAGAACAAGAATTCCCACAAGCATAACAACACTGCCAATAAAAGTATACAAAAAGAATTTTATTGCTGAATAAATTCTTCTTGGTCCACCCCATACTCCGATAATCAAATACATTGGAATAAGCATCGCCTCCCAAAAAATATAAAAGAGAAATATATCAAGGCTCATAAATACACCAATCATTGCAGAATGAGTAAGAAGCAAAGCAGCATAAAACTCTTTTATCTTTCTGTCAATCTCTTTCCATGAAACTGTTATACAGAGAATTGTAAGAAGGCTGCTTAAAAGAATGAAAAGAATACTTATCCCATCAACTCCAATAGAGTATTTTATTCCCCATTGAGGAATCCACACATACTCTTCTTTAAACTGCATCATAGCAGTAGATTTATTAAAAGATATATACAAAGGAATGCTAAAAATAAACTCTATGATTGAGATTATAAGGGCTAAAAATTTTATTAACTCTTCTTTATCTCTTGGAATTATTGCAATCAGAACAGCACCAGCTACTGGAAAGAAAATAAGAATTGAAAGAATTGGAAACTGCATATTATTAACAGCAATACCGGATATCAAAATAACACTCCCTACAAGAACACCAACTAAAAGCGAAATCAGAAGATGCTTTTTAAGCTCAGAATTATTAATATTTTGAGTTACCACTTCCCCATGCATTTTTTAACCTCATAAATTGAGAATTATTAAAACAAAAATAATTATTCCAGCTATCATAAAAATCGCATACTGTTGAAGCTGACCAGTCTGAATTGGTTTTATCAATAAACCTGTTTTATAGATAAGTTTTGGAATTCCATTAACAATTCCCTCTATTATTTTTATATCTGTAATTCTTTCTACACCTTTATCAGCAATCCATAAAGTGGGTTTTACAAATAAAAAACTATAAAGCTCATCTACGTAGTATTTATTCCATAAGACTTTATAAACTCCAGAGAAAGTCTTTGTAAGTCTTTCAGAAATTGTAGATTTTATAATATACATATATCCAGCAATCAGTATGCCAGCTAAACCAGCAATAATTGACATTATCATTACAAATTTTTCTTGCTCATGAGACACTATTAGCACAGGTTTAGAGACAACTGGTTCAAGAAAATGAGAAATAGAAAAGTATCCAACAACAACTGAACCAATTGCAAGAACTATTAGTGGAACTGTCATTATTGGAGGTGATTCATGAACATGATTAAACTCTTCTGGTGTACCTCTAAATTTTCCATGAAATGCAACAAATAAAATCCTGAATGTATAAAAAGCAGTCAAAGCTGCTGTAACTGTTCCGAGAAACCAGAGAAACTTCCCGTAGGGTTTAGCAGAAGCAAAGGCAGACCATAAAATTTCATCCTTACTGAAAAATCCTGAAAATCCTGGAATTCCTGCAATAGTAAGAGAAGCTATCAAAAAAGTAATATATGTGATAGGCATTTTTTTTCTCAATCCACCCATCTTGTATATATCAAGTTCACCAGCCATTGCGTGCATTACACTACCTGCTCCCATGAATAAAAGAGCCTTAAAGAAAGCATGTGTGTATAAATGGAATATCCCTGCACCGTATGCAGCCACCCCGCAACCAATAAACATATACCCAATCTGACTTATTGTTGAGTATGCAATGATTCTCTTCATGTCTCTTTGTACAAGTGCTATTGTTGCAGCAAAAAAACTTGTTACAGCACCTACTATTGCAACAACTGCAAGTGCAATATCTGACATTCCATAAATAGGATTAAGCCTCGCAACCATAAATACTCCTGCAGTAACCATTGTAGCTGCATGAATCAAAGCACTTACAGGAGTCGGACCTTCCATTGCATCAGGAAGCCAAACATGAAGAGGAATTTGAGCAGATTTACCAACAGCACCACAGAAAAGTAAAAGAGCTATAAGAGTAATGAGATCAACACTCCATCCAAGCAGATTTATTGTCTGCCCCTGAAGCCCTGAGATTTTAGAGAATATATCTGTGTAATTTAATGCATAAACATTTATGAAGAGAAGAAAGATTCCAAGTGCAAAACCGAAATCACCAATTCTGTTAACAATAAAGGCTTTTTTACCTGCATCAGAGGCTGATTTTTTCTTATACCAGAATCCAATTAAAAAGTAAGAGCAAAGTCCAACCGCTTCCCATCCAAAATAAAGCATAACAAGATTATTGCCCATAACAAGCATAAGCATTGAAAAGACAAATAGATTTAAGTAAGCAAAGTATCTGGCATATCCTGGATCACCATGCATATATCCAACAGAGTATACATGAATTAACCAGCCAACAAAACATACTACAAAAAGCATTACAGCAGTAAGCTGATCAATAAGATATCCAAAGCTTATTTTTAAATCATCAGAGAGTATCCATGTATATATGTCATATTCAATAGTCTTTCCAGAGAAAACTTGATCAATAGCAAACAATGCAACAACAAGAGAGCCCAAAATTGAAAGCACCCCAGCCCAGCTTACTGTTTTAGGTGATACAAATCTACCTATAAAAATGTTAAAAAGAAATCCTGCTAAGGGAAAAAGAAGTATCAATATGTAGTACTTTTCCATCTTAACCTCTCAAATTGGCAATATCATCAGAGTGATTGATACCTGTGTTTCTAACAAGAGCAAGAACAATTGCAAGTCCTATAACAGCCTCACATGCAGCAACTGCTATTGAAAATAAAACAAAAATCTGTCCAGTTAGATTAGCATTATAATAACTAAATGAAGCAAAGGCGATATTAACAGCATTAAACATTATTTCAAGACACATAAGCATTACAATCAGATCTCTTCTTATTAAAAAACCAATTAAACCTATACTGAACAGAGTAGCACTCAATAATAAATACGAACTAAGAGATATCACTTGGTCTCCTTATCGATTGGAGTTTTCTTTGCAATGATAATTCCACCTACAAGAGCAATCAGTAAAACCAAAGAAAGTATTTCAAATGGCAAAAAATAGTAAGAATAAAGAAGTTTACCTAATAAAGTTACATCAGATTTAATTAAAACATTTTCTGATGATTTTACAGTTCCCAAGAAAATATATAAGCCTCCCAAAAATAGAAAACCTGCAGTTAATCCTGCAACAGAAAATTTTACAAATCTTTTGTGTCTAAGCTCTTCTTTTATATTCATAATCATTATTGCAAAAATAAACAATACCAAAACTCCTCCTACATAAACAATAATCTGAATAATCATTAAAAATTCAGCATTTAAAAAAAGAAAAATTGCTGCTACATGAAGAAGAAAAATTAAAAGAAAAAAAGCACTATGAATAATATTTTTGGAAGCAATTACAGCAATGCTTAAAATAGTAAGACTTATAAAAAAATATATATAGAAACCTTGCTCAATTAGCGGATTCATCAGCTACCTCCCTCTTTATCTCAACAACTCTTTTAATTGGAATTGGTTTCTGTTCTCTTTTTGTCTTAGGCCATCTTGATGGATCAATTCCGGGTGGTTGCCAGAATTTATTAAAATAAAAATCAGCTGGCCATTTACTTGCAAACTCATCCCAATTTTTAAGCAGCTGTTCTTTATTGAAAATTAGATTATTTCTTGAATACGATGAATATTCAAAATCTTCTGTAAGTACTAAAGCACAAACAGGACAGGCTTCTACACAATAGGCACAAAATATACATTTTGAAGCATCAATAATGTAGTCTATTACAACCATCTTATTTTCTCTTTTTTCTCTCTTAACATAAATACATCTTGAAGGACAAACTGTTGTGCATCTCATACAGCCTATACATTTATCATTATCTGTAAATGGATCTCTTACAAGAGCATGCTTGCCTCTGAAACCATCATGAATCTTTCTTCTTTCAAAAGGATATTGTATGGTTACGGGTTTGCTAAAAAGCATTTTCAATGTCAAAAAAAGTCCCTTAAATATTTCAACCAGAAAAATCGTATTTACAATCTCCTTTAATTTCATGTCACCTCACAAATAATACTTAAAAATTGAAGTAAACACAATGTTAAGCAAAGCTAAAGGAATTAAAATCTTCCATCCAATTGCCATTAGCTGGTCATATCTGTATCTTGGAAGAGTTCCCCTGAGCCAGAAAAATAAAAATATGTGAAAATAAACCTTCAAAAGAAACCATACAATACCTGGAATTGATCCTAATACTGGTAAAACTTTTATTAAAATTGGTGGAATTGTCCATCCTCCCCAGAAGCATATTGTTGCAAGTGCAGACATACAAAACATTGCAAGGTATTCAGCAAGATAAAAAAGTGAAAATCTTATACCAGAATATTCAACAAAGTATCCTGCTACAAGTTCTGTTTCTGCTTCTGGAAGGTCAAATGGTAATCTGTTTGTCTCTGCAAGCATGGCAACTAAAAAAACAAAGTATCCAAGAAACTGAGGAAATAAAAACATTCCATACCAGTATTCTGCCTGTCTGTTAACAATCTCTGTTAAATTAAAGGACTCAGCCATAAGAATAACTCCAACAAGGCTTAATCCAAGAGCAACTTCATAGCTTATCATCTGGGCTGCTGAACGAAGTCCTCCCAAAAAGGCATACTTTGAGTTTGATGCCCATCCTGAAAAAATTATTCCATATGTTCCAATTCCAGCTATACCGATAACATAAAGTAAGCCTACATTTATATCTGCAATAACCCAGTTTTTATTTACAGGAATTACAGCAAAGGTGCTTAAAGCTGCTGTTAAACTAATGAGTGGAGCTATTCTGAAAACATTACTGTCCGCTTTTATGGGAATAATATCTTCTTTGAAAATAAGTTTTACAACATCGGCAATTGGTTGAAGTAGCCCATGATGTCCAACAACCATAGGACCAAGCCTTAGTTGAATATGTCCTATCACCTTTCTCTCTGCATAAGTAGCATAAGCAACATGCAGCATAAGAATTCCAAAATAAACTGTAGTTTTGAGGATCGCTACAGCTATAACCCAAATCGTATCCATTATCTATCACACTCTCCTAAAACTATGTCAATTGAGCCGATATTTGCTATTACATCTGCAACTAACGAGCCTTCACACAGTTTTGGTAATACTCCCGCATGAACAAAAGACGGAGCACGGACTCTCATTCTGTAAGGCTTTGAAGAATCATCACAAACAATATAAAATCCAAGTTCTCCTCGTGGTGCTTCAACAGAAGCATAAACTTCTGTAAATTTTTGAATAAACTCCTTAATTTGCTTATCTTCAATATATAACTCAAAAATAATATCTTTTTTATCAATTTTTAGTGGAGACTCTGGCATCCTAATTCTTAAAGCATTCTCAGCAAGAATAGAACCCTCAGGAAGTTTTTCAATACATTGTTTTATAATTTTTGCAGACTGTCTGAATTCAAGCATCCTACATTTATATCTGTCGTAAATATCCCCATTCTTACCAAGTGGAACTTCAAAATCCACTTTATCATAGGCATCATAAGGAAAAAACTTACGAACATCATAGTAAACACCTGAACCTCTTAGTGTTGGTCCTGTAAGTCCCCAGTTTATCGCTTCTTCAGCTGTAATTACTCCTACTCCTTTTGTTCTCTTCAACCATACTCTATTACGGTCTATTAATGTTTCATACTCTTCAACTTTTCTATGAAATTCCTCTGTGAATTTATAAGTTTTATCAAGGAATTCATTATTTACATCACATCTTACTCCACCAACTCTTGGATAACTAACTGTTAATCTTGCACCGGTTACCATTTCAAATAATTCAAGCAGATATTCTCTGTCCCTCATAGCATAAAGAAAAACAGTCATTGCACCTATATCAAGAGCATGAGTGGCTATCCAAACAAGATGACTACAAATCCTTGCAATCTCAGACAGCATTGTTCTTATAAATTTTGCTCTTTCAGGAATTTGAATCCCAATAAGTTTTTCAACTGCTATACAAAACCCTACATTATTTATCATACTTGAAAGATAATCCATTCTATCAGTGATAGGAAGAGATTGGACATAAGTTAAATCTTCAGAAAGCTTTTCAACTCCTCTGTGTAAATAACCTACATAGGGAATGCATCTTTTTATTACTTCTCCTTCAAGTTCAAGGACAAGACGAAGAACTCCATGCGTTGCTGGGTGTTGTGGTCCCATATTAACAGTGAGTTCTTTTACTGTTCTAATCCTGTCTTGCATTTTCCTTCCATGCTTTTGCACTCTCTTTTAACTCCTTGTATGTATCCCATTCTTTATCTGCAAGAGCGCTTTTAACTGGATAGTCTTTTCTTAAAGGAAAACCTTTCCAATCCTCAGGCATGAGTATTCTTCTAAGGTCTGGATGTCCTATAAATTGTATTCCAAACATATCATAACATTCTCTTTCAAACCAATTAGCTGTTGCCCACAAATCCGCAACTGAGTCTATACAACACTCTTGCTCTGGCACCTGTGCCTTTATTCTGAGTCTGTGTTTATATTTAATTGACATAAGATGATAAACCACATCAAAACGGGGTTCTCTAAAACCAAGATAATCAACCGCTGTAAGATCTACAAGATAATCAAACTCTAACCCTGGTGTATTTTTTAAATATGCAAGAATAACTTTCATTTTTTCTTTTTTTACAACAATTGAACATTCGTCTCTAAAACATATAGACCATAAAACTTCTTCAGAAAATTCGTCTCTAATCCTTTTTATTATCTCTATAGGATTCATAACTACACCTTCTCTCCGATTTATCAATTAAACAAAGTCCTGAAATGCAGCCTGTTTTTTTATGGAGATCACTTTTTATTTTTTCCTGTAATTTTAATACTCCATCTATTAAAGCTTCAGGTCTTGGTGGACATCCAGGAATATAAACATCCACAGGTAAAATTTCATCTACTCCCTGAACAGTGCTGTAAGTATTAAATATTCCACCACTACAAGCACAGCTTCCCATTGCAATAACATATCTTGGCTCTGGCATTTGATGATAAAGATTAACTATCACAGGAGAGATTTTTTTTGTTACTGTTCCTGCAATTATCATTACATCTGCTTGTCTTGGAGTGGCTCTGAAAATTATACCGAATCTATCAAGATCATAATGAGATGCCCCAGTTGCCATCATCTCAATTGCACAGCAGGCAAGTCCAAATGTAAGAGGCCATAAAGAAGAACGTCTTCCCCAACTTGCTATTTTATCAAGTGTTGTAATGATCGTATTTGCTGCTGGAACTATTTTAATACCCTTTTCTATTTCCACAGGCTCTGTAACAGTATCAACAATATGAATCATTCCTTTCTCCAATTAAAAACATTCTTACCAATTGCATAGAAATAACCGATGAGTAAAATAAAAATAAAAAGATACATTTCTATTAAAGCATAAAATCCGATCTTTTTATATACAACTGCCCAAGGATAAAGGAAAATAGTTTCAACATCAAATATAACAAAAACTAATGCAACAATATAAAATTTAACATCAAACCTTTCCCATGCATCTTCCACAGAAGGAATTCCACATTCATATGGGGTCAGTTTCAATGTATAACTTATTTTGGGGCGAAGCAATCTACTAAGAAAAAGCATCGAAAGCCCAATAATAATTGAAATAATTATTACTATCAAAACTGGCAGATATCTGTGTATTAAAGCATCTGACTCCATTTACCACCCTTAAAAGTGATAGCCAATATTATAACAAAAATAGATAAAAAAAAGAATGGCTCTCTGCAAGTTACAGAGAGCCATAAAGATTCTACTTGGTTTCTTTCGGAGCGAATAATTCTTCTTCTTTTAAAAGTCTTTCCCAGTTTCTGTCAATCATCTGTTGAATCTGTTCAATAAGATGTTCTTTTCCCGGTTCAAAAATATGTTTAAATCTTCCCTGCGCTTTCAGAAAATCAACAATAGGTTTTTTTTCTTTTGGCTTAAATGTAACTCTTGTAACTCCATTTTCCACTTCATACAGCGGCCAGAAACAGGTCTCAACTGCTAAACGACTTAAAAGTATAGCATCATCTGTTCGACTTCTCCATCCACGATTACATGGAGTAAAAATGTTCATAAACTTTGGTCCTGGTGTCTCTATCGCCTTTCTTACTTTTTTCATTAGGTCGGGCCAGTGGCTTGGTGATGCTTGAGCCACATAGGGTATTCCATGAGCTGCCATAATTTTTGTTAAGTCCTTTCTTTGTTGAGTCTTGCCAGGAATTACTGCTCCAGCTGGGCATGTTGTTGTATCTGCAAAAGTTGGTGTTGCACCAGAACGTTGAATTCCTGTGTTCATATATGCACCATTGTCATAACAAATATAAAGCATGTCATGTCCACGTTCCATAGCTCCTGAGAGGCTTTGAAAACCTATATCGTAAGTACCACCGTCACCACAAATAGCAATGAATTTTATATCTTCATTAATCTTTCCTTGTTTTTTTAGCGCTCTATACATTGATTCAACACCAGACAGTGTTGCTGCTGCATTTTCAAAGGCATTGTGAATCCATGGCACTTTCCATGCTGTATAGGTTGATATACAGGATGATACCTCAAGACACCCTGTAGAAGAGGCAACAACTACAGGATAATCACATGCTGCAAGAAGAATCATCTTAACTACTGTTGGTGCTGCACAGCCTGCACAAAGACGATGACCTGCGGTAAATCTTAATTCTTTTTTAGACAGTTCTTTTAAATTAAGTGGTGTAGCCATTTTACTCCCTCACTCCAATGTATTCTTTAAGAATTTTTATTTTCCCTGTCTTTGAAATCTGTATTAACTCTTCAATAACCTGTGCTGCATGCTCTGGCATGTAGTCTCTTCCTCCAAGACCATATATTCTGTTGATTAAAATAGGCTTTTGACTGAAATTACAAAGACTTGCTGATATATCAAGATAAAGAGGTCCGAAAGAACCACCAAATGCATCTGCTCTGTCAAGAACGCATACTGCCTTTAAATGCTTGAGGGCTTTACCAACTTCTTCATAAGGGAAAGGTCTGAAAAGTCTTGGTTTAAGGAGCCCGACTTTTACTCCCTTGTCCCTATATTCATCTACCACGTCCTTTGTTGTTCCTGCTGCAGAATTTAAAATAACAATACCAATTTCTGCATCATCAAGCCTATATGTTTCAAAGAGACCATATTTTCTTCCTGAAATTTTCTCAAATTCCTTTGCCACATTAATTACCACTTTAGGAACATTTTTATAAACTTCAGAATGAGCTTTTCTAACTTCATGATATAAATCAGTGAGAATAAGCGGGCCATAACTTTTAGGATTATCAATATCTAATAAAGGATACAGAGGCTTGTATTCTCCTACGAATTTCTTAACAACTTCATCATCTAAATATTCAATTCTTTCTATGGAATGGCTTATTATAAATCCGTCATAACAGACCATTATAGGAAGCCTTATATCCATATCTTCTGCAATTCTGAATGCCTGAATTGTGTTGTCATAAGCTTCCTGTGCATTTTCGCTCCAAAGTTGAATCCATCCACTATCCCTTGCTCCCATAGCATCTGAATGGTCACAGTGAATGTTTATCGGCGATGAAAGAGCTCTATTTACAACAGGCATAACAATGGGAAGTCTAAAGCCAGAGGCAATAAAAAGAGTCTCCCACATTAAGGCAAGACCCTGTGAAGATGTAGCTGTTGCTACTCTTCCACCAGCTGCAGCAGCACCAATACAGGCACTCATGGCAGAATGTTCGCTTTCAACAAGTATTAGTTCGGTTTTAACTTTTCCGTCAGACACAAAGGAAGAAAATCTTTGCATAAGTTCTGTCTGTGGAGTTATTGGATAGGCTGCACACACATCTGGTTCTATTTGACGAAAGGCATTTGCTACTGCTTCATTTCCTGTTACTGCAAATACTTTTGTCATTATTTCACCTCCTCTTCCATTACAATCGCCTTATTACCCTTTTTACCAGGACATTCTAAGGCACATAAACCACATCCTTTGCAATAGTCAAAATCAAAATCTTCTCTTTTACCGTCCTTGACTTTTACAGAATTATCAGGGCAATAAAGCCAGCAAAGCAAACACTGTATACAATTTTCTTCTATCCAGCGAGGTCTATATGCTGCTCTCCATGAACCTGTTTTGTTCTTTAATGCGCTACCGGCTTCTAAAATTACCATTCCTGGTGGTATCTGTTTCCATCCAATCATCCTTCTTTCACCTCCTCGTAACCTCTTTTTACAGCAAGAAGGTTACCATCTATAATTTTTTGAGCAAATTTTTTACCAAAGCTTTTTCTTACATCCTCAAGAACTGTCTCAAGCGGAATCAGTTCAGTTACCTTGTTTAAAGCTCCAACCATAGGTGAATTGGGCATAGGTCTGCCAAAACAGTCAATAGCTATTTTAGTGGCATCAACAACATAAAGTTTTTGTGTAGGTTTTAAATTAAGTTTCTTCCTCAATTCAGCAGGATCCTTAGAAGAATTAACTATAAATTTAGCATCTTCCTTCGCACCTTCTGTAACATCAATACTTTCTATTAAAGTTGGATCAACAACTACCACTACATCTGGATTTGAAACAGGACAATGCATTCTTAATTCTTTTGAACTTATCCTGTTATAAGCTCTTAGAGGTGCACCTGCTCTTTCTGGTCCATATTCAGGAAAAGCCTGTACATATCTACCACCACTTAGGCAGGCATCTGCAAAAACCTTTGCAGCTGTTACAGTTCCCTGACCTCCTCTTCCATGCCATCTTATTTCTACTTTTTCCATAAAACACCTCTCAAAAAAGAGTTTTGCCTATTTTAACAAAAAACTTAGATAATTTACAAAATCTTTGTATTACCTGCAGAGTCTGTATTGTTTGATTTTGTAGTGTATCTATAGGACAGATAAATTATAATCAAAATTATTAACAAGATAACTAAAAATCCCACAATATACTCCATATATAACATACCTTTCTTAACACTTTCCAAAAACTTTCCTCCTAAATAACCTGCTGATATCATAATAGATAAGACAACAGCTGAACCAAAGGCATCTATTATAATAAACTTTAACGTTGAAACCTTTGTTATGCCTGCAAGTATAAAAACTTGAGCTCTAAATCCTACAAGTAATCTGCCAAGCAGCATAATAATTGTGCTGTGTTTTCTGAATTTTTTCTCAATGATTAAAAATTTATTGGGAGACAAAATCTTTGCAAATCTGTGATTTGTTACAATCTTTCTTCCAAACTTTTTACCAGCATAGTAAAGTAAAAAATCAGAAATTATCAAACCTGAATAGGATATTATTATACCTGGAACAGGCTTAATAACATTAAAGGAAATAAGTATTCCACAGGCTATCAGAATTAAATCCTCTGGGAAAAAAGGAACACCAAGTCCTCCAAGAATTAATAAAAAAAATAAACCTGGATAGGAAAACTGAGCTATAAATGAATAATAATCCATCTCAAAATAAAGATACGGAGAGGCAGGGATTCGAACCCTGGGTAGAGCTTTTGGCCCTACAACCGCTTAGCAGGCGGCTGCCTTCGACCAGCTCGGCCACCTCTCCAAGCTTAATGGTTAATAATACCATTGTTTACCTGATTCTTGCAAGATAACCACTCTTCAGTTGATCAAGTATTCTGTTTATCTTTTCAGAATTCTTCTCTATATCTAATAATAACTTTTTCACCTTTTCATTATCACCTGAATTATGGGCAATCACTATGTCTCTGCCAATTGTATGAGCTAACCTATGAACATCTTCAAATTCTGTAAATCCTGGTAAATCTCTAAATTTCTGCCCTTCTTCTCCATAATACCATTTTCCTACTCCACAGGAGCGATAATCTGCAAGTTTTTCTGGATCAAGTCTGTCAACTCCTTTTAGATGTGCTCTAATTCTTATCATTAATCGCTCATGGTCTCCCTTGAATATATCAAAAAGCATCTCATGTGTTTTCTTTGTTTTCATAATAGATGCTGTATGTCTGAGATCTGATGAAATATGAAGTATATTATAAGAATCTTTCACAATTAACTCAGCAAGTCTCTCAATCTCAGAAGCTATTTTTGCACTTTCTTCAATGTTTCTGGTCACTTCCTCACTTGCAGCAGACTGTTCTTCAACCGCAGTTGCAATCTGAGTTATCTGGTCTTTAACTTTTATAACTGTTGATGCAATCTCTCCCAATGCCTTACCGATACTGTTAACAGCCTCTGTAACTTCCTTAACCTCTGTAAGCTCTTTATTCATTGAACGAGCAGTTAATGCAGTTTCATTCTGTATGGCACCTATTTTACTGGAAATCTCCTCTGTTGCCTTAATTGTTCTTTCTGCAAGCTTACGAACCTCATCTGCTACCACTGCAAAGCCTCTTCCTTGCTCACCTGCTCTTGCTGCCTCTATTGCGGCATTTAAAGCAAGAAGATTTGTCTGATCTGCAATGTCTTTGATAACTGTTACAATCTCACCGATTTCAGAAGCGCTTTTATTTAATTTATCAATCATCTGACCAAGTTCATTCGTTGTCTCATAAACTGATTTAACCTTTTGCACAGCCTTTTCAGATGTCTCCTGGCCTTTCTTTGCTGTTTCCATTGCTTCAGTTGCAGTTTCAGATGCTCGTGAAGCGTTATTAGCAATGTCTGTTATTGTCTGCGTCATTTCTTCAGCTGCAGTTGCTATCTGATTTGCCTGCTGAGACTGTCTTTTTGTTTTATCAATTGTATCATTTGTCACCTTATTCCACTTATCCATTGTATCTGCAAGTGTTTGAGAGTATTCAAGAGATTTATCAGTAAGGTTAATAAATGTCTGTAAAACCTTATCTATACTTATTGCAAGCCTTCCTACTATATCAACTCTGTCTTTAAATCCTACACTTACTGTCAAGTCTCCAGCTGAGATTTTATGAAGGGTTCTGTCAAGAATATTAAGAGGCCTATGCGTAATCATGTAAGTTATATACAAAATAACTGATGCAGAAATAATACCGAGAAATCCCAGAACAGCAAAAACCAGCTGAAGTATTTTTACTTTTTCCATTATTTCCTGTGGTACCTCTTTAGCACCAAAATGAACTGTTGCATCATAAGCAATTTTGTACGCACCATATCCAGTAACAATCACTGTTGCAATAACACCAAAAGCTATTGCCAAAGCAAGAGGAATTATCATTTTCCAACGAAGCTTTACTTTTCTGTCTAATTCTTTTAAAAAACCCATCCCTCCCTCCTTATACTTTAAATCTAAAGGTTATTATATCTCCATCTTTTATCTCATATTCCTTTCCCTCAAGCCTTAAAATGCCTTTTTGTTTAGCAAGATTCATGTCCCCATTTACTGAAATAAAATCATCATAAGATAAAACCTCTGCTCTTATGAATCCTCGCTGAATGTCTGAATGAACCTTTCCTGCCGCATAAACAGCTTTTGTACCTTTTTTAATGCTCCATGCTCTCACCTCCTGAGATTCTGTTGTAAAAAAGGATAGATAGTTTAAAACTTCATAGGCTTTTGTAATTATCTTTTTACTAACAGGTTCATCTATACCCATAGCATCAAGAAAATTTGAAACTTCTCCACGAGGAAGTTGTATAATTTCATTTTCTAAAAAGCCGCATATTGTCAAAAAACCTGTATCTCTGAATTTTCCCTCATTAAATGAATTTTCATCTGCATTTATAACAGCAAAAGCAGGTTTAAGACTTAAAAAATTTAAATGTTTAATTTGTTTCATCTGTTCTTCTGTTAGGTGAATTTTTCTCAGAGGATGCCCATTTTCTAAGTATTGTTTTAAAAATTCTAAAACTTCCATTTCTTTATCATTTATCTTCTGTCCCTTTTTTTTCTGTTCAAACATCCTTTCAATTCTTTTAATTACAAGATCTAAATCAATCATGATAAACTCGTATTCAAGTTCATTAAAATCTCTTTGGGGATCAATTATATTAAATTGATAAGGTATGGATAAATCCTCAAAACCACGCAAAATATATATCAGAGCATCAGCATCAATTATTTGTCTTATTACCCTTGCATTATGTGAAGGATTGTCTTTTATTAATCCTGCTGGATCAAAACATTCAATCTGGGCAAATGTTGTCTTCTTAGGCTTTACAAGTTCACTTATTTTTCTTAATCTCATATCATCAACCTGTAAAACTCCTCTATGAACTGAATCAGCATTGGTAGGATATAGAGAAGTTTCAATTTTCTGACCAGTCATTGCATTGAAAATAGTAGTCTTACCTGAATTAAAAAAACCTGTTAAAGCTATCTTCATATTCTTCCTTCTATAAAGTTTTTAATAACCACAATAGCCTGATGAATTCTTTGAAGTTTAATATTTCTTTTTCTTATAAGTAAAGGGTCATTAAATGGAAAAGGCTCTGTTCTTATCTGCCTTTGTTTTTTTATTAATGCATCGTAGAGTTCTTTAATGTCTTTTTCAGAAAATTTTTTTAAAAATAAAGGATTTGCTGTAATAAATCCTTCTGCAATGTCAGAAGCAATGGCTAAAAGTGACCTACTCCTTTGCTCCATTGTTTTTTCCTTTTTTATTTAGCAGTATAGAAACCCATATCCCTACCTCATAAAGTATAATCATAGGGACTGCCATAAGTGTTTGATTGAAAGCATCTGGTGTAGGTGTTATAATTGCTGCAACTACAAAAGCAAGAACTGCAGCAAGTTTTCTGTATTTTTTAAATGTTTGAGGAGTTATAAGCCCCATTCTTGTTGTAATCACAATCAAAATCGGTATTTCAAAAACTAAACCAAAGGCAAGAAGAAACTTTAATAGAAAATCTATATAAAGTCCCACAGAAAGCATAGGCATTAAAAAGTCTCCAACTTTGTAATTAAGCAAAAAGCCCATTGCGAAAGGAAGAACTATAAAGTAACAAAAAACAACACCAGCTAAAAAAAGACCTGTGGCAGTTAAAACAAATGGCAAAACATATTTTTTTTCATTAGAGTAAAGTCCAGGAGAAATAAATCTCCAGAGTTGATAAAAAATTATAGGAATTGTAAGAATAAATCCACTTACAAGAGCAATTTTCATGTTCATCCAGAAAGCCTCTGCAGGACCTAAAAATACAAGTTTTGTATTCTGAAGTTTCTGATCAGGAATAAAAACTATCCCTTCTTTAATGGAAAACTGAGGAGTATAATTAAGTGGGAAAAGTAAAAGTTTAAAAATATACTCAGAGTAGCTGAATGTAAATATAAAAGCTATTATTAGGGCTATAAGACATACTAAAATTCTTTTTCTCAGTTCTGATAGATGTTCTATTAATGACATCCTTTGCTCGTCCATTCATTACTACTCCTTTTTTTCAATCTCTTTTTTGGCAATGTTTTCAATGTGTTTGTCAATTCTTAAATCTTCAAGGGAGGGAATATCCTTGAAGATTTCATTTTTAAGTTGAAGGGGGTCTTTTATATCTTTTTTAGTTTCCTCTACAGCTTCTTTAACTTCATTTATTTCCTTTTCCATCTCAGACTTTGCTCCCTGAAAAGCTTTTTTTATTTCATTAATTGTTTTGCCAAGAGTGTAACCGAGTTCAGGAAGTCTTTTTGGACCAAATACTAAGAGAGCAACAATAAATATTACAATAAGTTCCTGCAAGCCTAAGTCAAACATGAAATCATTATAACATTAATCAGCATCTTTTACAATTCTCTTATATTTTTCTCCTGGTAATACTAAACTAATACCAAAGATGAATCTGACATCAGGAGTTCTGTTTTTTATATCAAAGCCTGTGCTAAAAGTAGTATAAGAAAAGTCCGTTACTCTAACTCTATAGCCAAGTCTCCATTCTAAAAGGTCTATTTTATTTTTATCAATTGCTTTTCTTCCTATGATTTCAAAAAGAATAGAGGAGTTATAACTAACTTTAAGTTGTGAGCCAAGATTGAGATTCCATGTTTCTTTTAATCCTTCTTTGTTTGGACGAAAATAAATTAAATTTCCATGGGCTTTTACAGGTCCTACTTTTTTTGTAATAATAAAACCTCCACCAAATCCGCCTTCTGTGGAAAACTCTTCATTGCCGAAATCTCCTGAAACATAAAGCATATATGCAAAAGCAGGTAAATATGTTGTTTCATCAATCACTCTGTGTTTAAAACCAAAATTAACATCCTCTGCACCATTTCCATTGATAGAGTTGTGATAAGAAATATTGTACGGAAGATTAGCTATAATCTCAACCTTATCAGTCAATCCATAGGAAACATTCAAATTCGTTCTTTTTATGTCAGGGTCATTTGTAAGTTCAAAATTAAAATCAATTGTTACCTGATTCTGTTTTGGGGATTCTGCAGAAAAAGTAGAAATTACTGAAAATGGAGCAGTTGGTGAAAATCCTTTTCTATCAAATGCATAACTATGAGAAGTCAAAATTAAAATAAAAATTAAAAAAGATATTAATTTTTTCATTTAAAAAAAAGAATATCAAAAAAATCAAAATCTGTCAAATTTATTATATATTCTGCTATAATGTTTTTTATGGATATTCATCAACTTAGAATTTTCATTTCTGTATTTAAAAACAAAAGTTTTTCAAAGGCTTCTAAAGAACTTTTTTTAACACAACCAACAATAAGTGAACATATAAAAACTCTTGAGGAAGAATTAAATTGTAAATTGTTTGATAGATTCGGAAAAATTACCATACCTACAACAGAAGCAGAAATACTTTATGAAAAGGCACAGGAAGTTGTAGAAAAGGTTGAAAATCTAAAGGATGTTTTACAAAAAATAAAATCCACACCCTCAGGGAATCTACATATTGCAGCAAGCAGTATCCCTGGAACATATATTTTACCTAAATTAATGTCATCTTTTAAAAATATTTATCCTGAAATCTCAATCCAAATAGATATCTCTGATTCAAAATCAGTTATAGAAAGCTTGCTTTCAGGACAAATTTTATTAGGTATTGTAGGAACAAAACTTCAAAAACCAAAAATTGATTATTTTCCATTTATGTCCGATGAACTGGTAATCGCCAGCCCTAATTTTATTAAAGAATTCTCTATAGAACCTGAAGAAATTTTGAAATATCCTTTTATAACAAGGGAAGAAGGTTCTGGAACAAGAAAAGAAATGGAAAAGTGGCTTGGAGAGATGGGAATAGATATAGAAAAACTTAATATAGTCTGCACATTAAGCAGCACAGATGCTGTAAAAGAGGCAATAAAAAATGGTGTTGGAATCTCTATAGTTTCAATCCATTCAATTAAAGATGAATTGGAATACAAAAAACTAAAAATAATAAAAATAAAGAACTATAAAATGAATAGAACTTTTTATATAGCAACTCACACAATGCGAACTTTACCTCATATATACAAAATTTTTTACGAATTTTTAAAAGAAATGGCATTCAGTTTATAATACTATCAAGTCCTTCAGGTGAAAAACCCATCATCCGTTTACCATTAAAAGAAATAAAAGAAGGCGTTCCATTTATGTTAATCTTTTTCATCAAAGCAATTGAATCTTGTATTTTTTTAGTTCCATCATTGCATAGTTGTCCTGCCCATTTTGAATTCATGTAGTCATCATATTTCATTCCTGAACAGACAGCTTTTATAGATTTGTCTTTTGCCTGAGGATGAAGAGTTTCAAGGGGGAAAAATATAACTTTTATTTCAACCTTTTTTAAATCTGCCCATTGTTTCACTTCTTTTTTTGCTTTTTCACAAAATGGACAATCTGGATCAGTAATCATATAGATATATTTATTTGCACCTTCTGGTTTATAAGAAAAAACTACCACTCTTTCAATTTCTGCCTGAAAATTCTTGAAACTTCTCTCCTGTATCTTTTCCAATGTTGCTTTGCTTAAAAATATGCCATTTTTATAAATATCTCCAAATATAAATGTCTTTCCATCAGGATATACATAAAAAATATTAAATTCACCACTTCTTTGAATTACAATCTGACAGAGATTAGTTTCTTTAATTTCATTTTTTTCAACTATACTACCAAAATCAATTTTTAAAGTTTCTTTTAAATCCTTTTCTTTTATATTTGAGCATGGATTGGTATTTAAATTACAAGAGGACAAACTAATAATTAAAAATATCAAAAAAAATCCTACTCTTTTCATTTTACCTCCAGTTTCTTTTTAATTAATTTAAAAATAAATGTTTCAAAAAATCAATAAGAAAAATTTATAGAAATACCACTGAGTAATTAAAAATCTGTTAAAATTAACAAATGGATATTATTAAAAAAGTAAAACAGACAATTGAAAAATATAATATGCTTTCAATTGGAGATCATGTTCTTGTTGGTTTATCAGGTGGACCTGATTCTGTCTGCCTTCTTCAAATTTTAAATATATTTAAAAATTCATATAAATTAAAAATCTCAGCAGCATATATAAATCACGGATTAAGACCTGATGATGTTCCAAAAGAAATTGAATTTTGCAGGAAATTATGCGACTCTCTTAACATACCTTTTTATACTCAGTCAATAGATGTAAAAGATTTTGCAAAAAAAGAAAAAATAAACATACAGGAGGCAGCAAGAATTCTAAGATATGCAGCATTAGACCAGATAAGCATTAACATCAATGCTCACAAAATTGCAGTTGCCCATAATATTGATGATCAGACAGAAACTGTTATAATGAGACTCCTCAGAGGTGCTGGTCCTGCCGGATTAAGTGGAATTCCTCCAGTAAGGAAAAAAATAATAAGACCCCTCATTGAAATTGAAAGAACAGAAATAGAAAAATTCCTTGCAGAAAAAAATATTTCTTACATTCTTGATCCATCAAACGAAAGTCTTAAATACTTAAGGAATAAAATCAGAAAAACATTAATGCCTGTTATAAAAACTATCTCTCCACAGGCTACAAAAATTATTTCAAAGACTGCTGATATTCTGAGAGAAGAAAATGATTATATAAATATAACAGTAACAAAAACTTTAATGCGACTTATTAGCAGAAAAACTGATAAAACAGTTGAACTCTTCTGCAATCCAATGGAAATATTGAATATTGTTATTTTAAGAAGAGCTTTGAGATTTGCCGTTGACAGTGTTAAAGATTTAAGGGGGCTAACTTTTGACCATATAGAAGATATTATAAAACTTAGTAAAACTGGTAAAACTGGTGATAGAGTATATCTTCCAAAAGGTGTTAGAGCTATAAAAGGATATTCAACTTTAATAATAACAGCTGAAGCTCCAAAAAAACTCTCTACTTATGAAATAACTGAACCAAAGGACATTTATCTTAAAGAGTCTTCTACTTTTTTAAACCTTAAAGAAATAAAAAAAGAAGAACTTCAAAATTTTGGAGACGGTAAAAATATAATTTACATTGATATGGATAAAATTAAATTTCCATTAATTGTAAGAGCAAGAAAACCGGGAGATTACTTTTATCCCTTTGGTTTTGGCAAAAAAAAGAAGCTTCAGGATTTTTTTGTTGATGAAAAAATTCCAAGAGAAGAAAGAGATATTGTGCCGATAATTGAAAGCAATGGAAATATTGTTTGCATTGCAGGTTACAGACTTGACGATAGATTTAAAATTGATGATAATACAAAGAGATGTTTACAAATAAAAATTACTCCAAAGCTATAATTAAATTTTTCTCTATACTGTCTTTTATTTTATTTTCATTCAATCAATCTAACTGCGAAGAAAACTTTACCACATCAATTAAAAATAAAGTTGATATGATATATCAAAAGTTTTCAGATTCTTTAATACCTTTTCAAGGAGGAATAGCTGTTGCAATAGATAAAAATTATGCAATACTTCCAGCAAAAATTGTTGAAAAACCACAAAATGTCTCAATAGTTGCCATAGATTCAAAGTTAAATCTTGCAGTAATAAAACTAAGTAGAGATTTTAATCCTGTGGCTTTTGAACTTTCCCAAACAAAGGAGGAAATTTTTTTTCTTTTAACAATTTTTGAAGAACCTTCTGTATTGATAGTCAAAGGAAAATTCAAAGACAATAAAATAGAGGTTCAAGGCAAACAAATTATGGGTTCACTTTTAATTTCTCTTGATTTAACACCGCTGGGAGTTGTCACAGAAAGTAGTAGTACTTCAGAAGTCCTATTGATCAAACCATTTTATTCAGAAATTAACAAACTAATAAAAAGAAAATCAGGTTGGTTGGGACTTCAGGGGCAAACAGTTACTTCTGAACTTAGTAAAGTAATGTCTGTTTCCGAAGGAGTTGTAATTACAAATATATATGAAGGAGGACCTGCAGATAAAGCTAATTTAAAAAGAGGAGATGTAATAGTTGAGTTAGATAGTTTCAAAATTAAAGAACTGAAAGACTTGCAAAATATTCTATCAACAAAGTTTGCAGGAGAATCAGTAAGATTAGGAATAATGAGAGATGGGATAAAAAAAGACTACTCAGTAGTTCTTGAAGAACCTCCAGAAACTTTTGTTCAAAAAAAAGTTTCTTACACATTGCCATTAAAAGGCGTTGATATTACAGAAATTCCTGAAAATGTAAAAGCAAGATTAAAAAAATCTATAAAAGGTGTCTTCGTTAAAAAAATCAGTGAAGATAGTCCAGCCTTAGGAATATTAAAAGATGAAGATATAATTGTTGAAATCAATAAGAAATCCATAATTAGCTATAAAGATTTCAATGAAATTCTTCAACAGGCAGGAAACAATGACCTGCTCATTCTTGTTTACAGGCAGGACAATTTTCAATATGTAATAATACCCGGGCAAAAATCTCGTTAGATAAAATCATTCCTTTATCAGTCAGTTTAACTCTATTACCTGAAATAGTAAGTAATTTTTCTTTTCCAAAATTATTAAAAAAATCAATCAGGCAGGATTTTTTTAAAATAATTCCATCTTTCATTCTCAAGCCAAGAAAAATCTTTTCCTTTAATTCTTCAGTTCTGTCAATAGAATAATCATATATCCATGCAAAATTACCATTCATTAAACTCTGTGCATAAGAAAATAAAGATGAGGGATTATGGAATCTTTTATTATTAATAAATGAATGAGCTGAAGGACCTATGCCAAGATAGGGCTTTCTTAACCAGTATGAAATGTTATGTCTGCATTGAAATCCTTTCTTGGCAAAATTTGATATTTCATATTTTTTGAATCCTTTCTCTTTAAGAAAATAACTTGCAAACTCATACATGCATATTATTTTATCTTCAGAAGGAAGAAAAAATTCTTTAGAATTTAACTCCTTCGCAAATTGTGTATTATGTTCAATTGATAGCTCATACAGAGAAATATGTCCAATATCCATATTTACTGCTTTATTCAAAGTTTCCTGCCAACTTATTAAACTCTGATAGGGGATTCCATAAATTAAATCAATTGAGATATTTCTGAAACCTTTATATAAAGCAATCTTAATTGTCTTAATTGCTTCCTCTGAGTTATGAATTCTTCCTAAAAATGAAAGCTCTTTATTATTAAATGACTGCACTCCAATGCTTAATCTATTAACTCCAAAATCTCTCATTAAGTCAAGCTTTTGCATATCAATGGTTTTAGGATTTATTTCAATTGAAAACTCTGTATCATGAGCTGTTTTAAAATTTTTTCTCAAATTCAAAAGAAGCTTTTCTAAGTTGTGAATACTTAAACAAGAAGGAGTGCCTCCACCTATATATATTGTTTTAACAAAATGGGGAATCTTTCTTATAATCTCTATTTCTTTTAATATTGCCTTAATATAAAGCTTTTCTAAATCCTCGTCATATGGCAATGAGTAGAAACTGCAATATTTGCACTTTCTAATACAGAAAGGCACATGAACATAAAGAGATGAAAAAAACATAGCCATCATTTATAATAACCTAAATGGGATTTATTGAAAAAATTTTAATGCCTTCCCTTGATTGGATTCAGATTGAAGTTTCAGGTCTATGTAATGCTTCATGTTTCTACTGTCCGCATACAACACACAAAAAAACATGGAAAGGAAAAAATTTAAATCCTTCAGAATTTTCTTTTATTATTCCCTATCTTAAAAAAGTCAAACTTATTTATCTTCAAGGATGGGGTGAACCTTTTTGTAATCCAGATTTTTTTAAATTTGTAAATATTGCTAAAAAATCTGGATGTAAAGTTGGAACAACAACAAATGGAATGCTTATAGAAGAATCCCACATAGAAAAAATAGTTGATATGCAAATGGACATAATTGCTTTTTCACTTACAGGAATAAGAAAAAACGATATATTACGTAATGGAACAAAGATTAATAAAGTTTTTAAGGTAATTGAAAAATTAAATGAAGAGAAAATAAAAAAAGGTGTTTTCAAACCAAAGATTCATATTGCATACATGCTTCTTAAATCAAATATTGATGAATTAAAAGAAATTCCAGAAGTTTTTAGTAAAGTAGGCATACAGCATGTGATAGTAAGTATTCTTGACTTTATTCCTCAGAAATCACTTGAAAAAGAATCTCTTGTCCCAAAAACAGAAGAAGAATTCAATATGTTAAAAAATATAGCCCTCAGTGTTATAAATGAAGGCAAAAAGTTTAATTTACCAATATCTTTTAATATTTCACATCCATTTAAAAAAGGAAAAATATGTGCTGAAAATTCTACAAGAGCTATTTTTATAAACTCGCTTGGATATGTTTCTCCGTGTGTATTTACAGGAATTCCAGCAGATGGATTTAAAAATCTATATTTTGGCAGCATAACCGAAAAACCTCTACCATTAAGTTTAAAAAATCGTGAATCTAAAGAATTCATGAAACACTTTCTTTCAGGAAATTCTTCTTTGCCTTGCAGTAGTTGTCCAAAAATGAGAATAGTAGAAATATAAAAAATCAAGGGAAGCCTAAGGCTTCCCTTGATTTTAAAAGCTTATTCAGTAGATTTTTGAGCAAGATATTTTATGAATGAAGATGTTGTTGAACCACTTCTTCCAACAAGTGTCCTTAATACTGAACCCCAGAATGCCACAGACTCTGATATACGAGGATTCTCAGCAAGTTTGTAAACCTTTGGTGCATCTGTAAGTGCAAACACTACTCCAAGCCCGCCCAAATCTGTCTCTCCATAAAGTTTATATCCTTTTGCCTTTGCTTCTTTAATAAGTGCATCTCTATCTCCATATTTAATAGATCCAGTTGGACAGGTCTTTGCACAAGCAGGTATGAGTCCAGCCTTTACTCTGTCAATACAGAGATGACATTTCGCTATTTTGCCTTTCCCACCTTGGTCATATCTTGGAATATCAAATGGACAGGCTGATTTACATGCATGACAGGCAATGCATTTGTTTTTGTCGTAGTATACAATTCCTGTATCCTTATCTTTGATAAGTGCACCAACAGGACAGATTTGAACACAAGCAGGTTCACCACAGTGCATGCAACGATGACTTACAAAAAGCCACTTTACACCTTTCTGGTCTGCATGTTCAATGAATCTAATTCTATTGAAATTATTCGCATCTAAGTCAGGTGGATTCTCATGGGTTCCATTATTCTTTGTCTTACTTGCTGGAAGCTGATTCCACTCCTTGCAGGCAACCTGACAGGCTCTGCATCCTATACATATATCTGGTGTTATTAATAATCCCTTACGTGCCATGTTTCACCTCCTATGCCTTCTCTATGTTTACCATAAAGGTCTTTGTCTCAGGTGTAAACGTATTAGCATCACCAATTGTTGGAGTAAGAAGATTAGCACTATCTCCACCTGAACCATCCTCTGGCCATCTCCAGCCATAATGCCATGGAAGACCTACCATGTGTATTGTCTGTCCGAGAACTTTGAAAGGCTGAAGTCTTGGAGTTACAATCGCAATAGCCCAAATCTTACCTCTTGCCGTAGATACAATTACTTTGTCACCGCTCTTTATTCCCTTTTCCTTTGCAAGAACAGGGTCTATCTCAGCAAAAATCTGAGGTTGCATTTCTCTCAACCAATCTGTATTTCTTGTCATAAGCCCAGTCTGCCAATGTTCTGTTACTCTATAGGTTGTTCCTACATAGGGATATCTTGTATCACAGAAAACAAAGGCATCTGCATCAGTACCAAAAATTTTCACTGTAGGATTTATTCTATGTTTTTTGTATAGTGGATTTTCTTGGAATGGGCATTCAAGAGCCTCATAGTGAGTTGGGAATGGTCCATCCCCTAATCCAGAGCCAAATATTGTTCCAACGCCAAGAGATTTCATGATGAAAGGTAATTTTCCACCTTCAAGAGCAAGTGGTGGTGCAGGTCCATCAGGAACATCACCAATCCATTTTTTCTCTACAGAATCCCATTTTATGACTGCTCTCTTAGGATCCCAAGGATTACCCTGAGGGTCAACGCTTGCGCGATTATAGACTATTCTTCTGTTTAATGGCCATGCCCATGCCCAATTGGGGAATAGACCTAAGCCTGTTGGGTCTTCTTTCCCTCTTCTTTTCTTCATATTTCCAGCATCTGTATGGCTTCCGCAGTATACCCAGTTTCCACAGGCAGTTGTTCCATCGTCTCTAAGTAAAACAAAGCTTGGTACTTGCTGCCCCTTTTTGTATGCCTTCTTATCAATTGGATGTTCTGCAACATCAGCAGTAAAGTATCCGTTCATCTCTTTCGAGATTTTTTCAATGTCCATGTGTTTTATCTTTCCGTTTTTATCCTTTTCGCCATAGTCCCATGTGAGTTTAAGTATGGGATCTGGAAAAGCTCCTTTTTCTTTTTCATAGAGTTTTTTGACTCTGAAGTATAACTCATTGATTATCTCTGCATCTGGCATTGCCTTTCCAGGCGGGTTAACAGCTTTGTATCTCCACTGAACTATTCTACCTGAGTTTGTAACACTTCCTTCTTTTTCAACTGATGAGGCACAAGGTAGCATGAATACTTCTGTTTTTATCTTTTTTGGATCCATTCCAGGACCTTTCCAAAAAGAAGCAGTCTCATTATCCCAGAGGTTTACACACACAAGCCAGTCAAGCTTTGCAAGTGCATTTCTTACCTTACCAGAATTTCCACTCGAACAAGCCGGATTTTGTCCCCAAGCAAAAAATCCTTTTATCTTTCCATTGTACATGTCATCAAATAGGGAAAGCCAAGAGTAGTCCTTACCATCTTCTCTCTTTGGAAGATAACTGAAACAAAAATCATTTTCTTTTGTTGCATTATCACCATAAATTGCCTTCAAGTAACTTACTACGTATTTTGGTCTATTAGACCACCAGTTAACACTCTTTGGTTCTTTTGTCTTTGGTGTGTGTTTATCAAGATAAATCTTGAGGTCTACATCACTTGCAGTAGGTGTAGGATTATATCCTGTAAGAATATGGTAAAGTAATCCCTGATCAGTTGAACCTTGAACATTTGACTCGCCTCTAAGAGCATTTACACCACCTCCAGCCATTCCGATGTTTCCAAGAAGAAGCTGAACTATTGCAAAAGCTCTAATGTTTTGGACGCCTACTGTATGCTGTGTCCATCCCATTGCATAGCAAACTGTGGCAACCTTGTCTGGTTTTCCTGTTGATGCAAGTATTTTATAGCATTCCTCAACTTTGTCCTTTGGTGAACCACAAATATTGGACACTATATCAATTGTATATCTTGAGTAATGTCTTTTGAGCAATTGAAATACACAATTTGGATTTTGAAGAGTTGGATCCTTTTTAGGAATCCCATTTTCATCAAGTTGATATTTCCATGTGGAACGGTCATATTTTCTTGTCTTTTCATCATATCCTGAAAAAACACCATCAAGCTCATCAGGAAGTTTAAAATTAGGATCAACAAGGAATGATGCATCAGTATAATTGATGACATAATCCTTGAAATAGAGATTATTGTCAATTATGTATTTAATTAATCCACCGAGAAATACGATATCTGTTCCTGGACGCATTGGAACATAAAGGTCTGCTTTAGCTGCTGTTCTTGTAAATTTAGGGTCAACAACAACAAGCTTTGCTCCTCTTTGTTCCTTTGCTTTCATGATCCATTTCATCGCAACAGGATGATTTTCTGCTGGATTACCTCCCATTGCTAAGATTACATCGGAATTTTTTAGGTCATTGTATTGGTTTGTCATTACTCCTCTACCAAACGACTCTCCCAGAGCCGGTACAGTAGGAGCGTGTCATATTCGAGCTTGATGTTCAATATATACAAGCCCCCATGAACGCATTAATTTCTGAAGTATATAACACTCTTCCACATCAAGTGCAGCAGAACCTACATGGGCAATTGCATCAACTCTGTTTACCACCTGCCCTTTTTCATTCTTTGTGATAAAGTACTTATCTCTTGTCTTTTTAACAAGTTTTGCAATCTTATCTAATGCCTCTTCCCAGGATATTTTCTTCCACTGAGTTGCTCCAGGTGCACGATAAAGGGGTTCTGTTAATCTGTAAGGATTGTTTGCCATCTGATAAATTGAAGCACCCTTTGGACAAAGAGCTCCTTCATTAATCGGGCTATCTGGATCTCCCTCTGTGTTAATGACTTTTCCATCTTTAACAGAAACAATAATACTACAACCAACAGAACAATAGGGACAAACTGTTGTAGTCTCCTTAGCACCCTTTGTTCTCAGTTCTGCTGCATAAGCCTTTGTTGGCTCAAGATTAAGTCCGATAGAACTGAGAAGAAGGGCACCTGTTGAGATTTTCAAGAAACTTCGTCTTGTCAACTCCATAAGACCTCCTCCTTATTTAATTTTTTTGAATAAAAAAAGGGATGCTTTGAGGTTATATTCCTCAATAGCATCCCCTGTCCACCGATTAAACTTCTCAGGGGGCTGTATGGAAATTTTAATCGGTTCATCTATATAATCTATATATCAATTATCATGCCATAGAATTTTCCAATATTATTCAATCAATTATCAATTTAAATGGGTGCAACTTTTTTTGCTTAAGCTAAAATATAGAAAAAATTTTTTCAGGGATTTATCTTTTTATGTAGTCTTTTGTTAAGTGCTTGTCTTGTTATACCAAGCATGGAAGCTGCAATGCCTTGATTACCCTTTGTTCTTCTTAAAGCTTCTGTAATAAGTATTTCTTCCATTTCTTTTAATGTTGGAAGCTTTTCTGGAAATCTCATCTGAATATAAAACTTTATTATCTCGCTTTTGAGTTCCTTGTCAATTGCATTGCTTATATCTATCTTATCTTTAAAAACTTCTAAGGATAAAAAATTAGATTTACATCTTGCTACCGCATCATAAACTATCATTTTTAACTCTCTTATATTACCAGGGAAAGGATAATTCATTAAAAGTATTATCAATTCTTCAGGATATTTAGGGGGTTTCTTGCCAAGAGAAAGAGCAGCCTCTTCAATAAAATATTCAAGTAAAACAGGAATATCATCTTTTCTTTCCCTTAAAGGTGGTAAATGAACATGATGAGCTTTAAGTCTATAAAATAAGTCCTTTCTAAATTTTCCATTAGCAACCATTTCCTGTATATCCTGATTGGTTGCAACAATTAGTCTTGCATCAGTGTTTTTGGGAAGGTCAGAACCCAGAGGATAATAAACCTTTTCCTGAATAACCCTTAAGAGCTTAAGTTGAGAAGCTTCAGATAAATCTCCAATCTCATCAAGAAACAAAGTCCCTCCCTTTGCTCTTGAAATCAAGCCATCTCTATTGGAAAAAGCTCCTGTAAATGCCCCTTTTCTATGACCAAATAAAGTATCTGAAAACATTGTATCATCAAGACCTGCTCCATTTACAGCTACAAATTCTCCTTTTTTTCCACTTATCTTATGTATTGCCCTTGCAATAAGTTCTTTTCCTGTACCGGTTTCTCCTGTAATTAAAACAGGTTGATCAGTTTTTGATATGACTTCTATATATTTAAAAATTCCTCTCATTTTCTGGTTAACAGTTATAATTCCTGAAAAAACATCTTCTTGTTCCAGTTTATCTTCAATCAATCTATGCTTTAATCCTATAATTTCTTCTTTTAATCTATTCATCTTTAAGGCTTTCTTTATAGATGATATGAGTTTATTTTTTTCAATAGGTTTTACAAGATAATCACAAGCCCCAATTCTCATACACTCAACTGCGGTTTCTATGTCTTTTATTGCTGTTATTATAATAACTGGGATTTCAGGATACTCTACTGAAAGATACTTCAGTAAATCAAAACCTGATATATATGGCATTGAAAGGTCAAGAAGCAAAATGGAAAAAGTTCTTTCTTTTAAAATAATTGGAAGTTCTCGAGAATCCTGAATTAAAATAATATCTTTAACACCTGCCTGTTGTAAAATAAGAGAATAAGAATATAATGCCTCTTTTTCGTCATCTACAATTGCAACACTATAATTAAAATTTTCCATTTTCTAAAAAATAAGGAAGATAAATTGTCACTGTTGTTCCTTTATTTTCCTCAGAATGAATACTGATTTCACCACCAAAATCTTCTACAATGGATTTAGAAAGATAGAGTCCAAGACCTGAGCCACCTGATGAATATTTAGTAGAGAAAAAAGGTTCATATATGTAAGGCATAATACTCTTTGGAATTCCTGCTCCCTCATCATTGATTTCAATATATACTTTATTTAATTTTATACCCGTAGAAATAAAAACTCCTCTCTGTCTATTTGGTAATGACTGTAATGCATTCATTAGTAAATTTATTATTAGTTGCTCTAATTTCTGCACATTACCTTTAATCTTTGGCAATCCTTCAGTAAAATTAAAATTAAAGTTTTCTGTATAAATAAAAATATGATGATTAAGAATTGTAACTACTCTTCTTACAACCTCATTTATATCAATAACCGCAGTTTCTGACTTCAAACCTTCTTTCACATATTTTCTGAAATCATCAATTGTATCGGAAATTCTGGTAATTCCATCTATTACAGAAATCATGAGTCGAGGTATTACTTTATCTATTTCTGAAGAAGAAATACCTCCTATCAAAAATTCTCCATTTTCATCTTCATATTCCTTAATTATAGTAAAAATATCATTCCATACTTGAAAAGTAATTTTCAGATTATTAACCATAAAATTACAAATATTGTTTATTTCATGAGATATGCTGGATGTAACTAAATCTACAGATTTTAGCTTGTCCTGTAATATAAGTTGAGCATTTTTTCTTCGTTTTTCTTCTTTTTTATTAATTTTTTCTGTAATATCTTTAAATGTAAAACAAACTATCCTGTAATCATCATATGCAACAGGGTATAAACTAAAAAGCAAAACTCCTTTTTTATCTTCATTTCTTTTAAAACTAATAACTCTATTTTCTTCAATTTTATGACAATCTTTTATCAATTTTATAAAGTTTAAATACTCATCTTTCTGAAAAAATGTTGATAAATCCGAATTTTCTCCCAAAAAATATTTTGCTTTTTGATTCATATATAATATTTCATGTCTTTCAGGTTCAAAAACAACTATAGGGTCTGAATATATATCTATAAACTTTAAAAAGATTTCACCTAACTGAGCTTCTTTCTGAAATATTCTCATTTTATTCTTATCTTAGCTTCACCATCTTTTGAGACTTTTCCTATTAAATAGGCTTTATAGCCTTTTTTATTTAAGATAAATAAGGTTTTTTTAATTTCATTTTGTTCAACAACAAAAATATATCCTATTCCCATGTTAAAAACCTTAAACATCTCTGCTTCATTAATTTTTCCAATATTTTTTATTAAATGAAAAATTGGAGGCACAGGCCAGCTATTTTTATCTATGATTGCAGTTATATTTTTAGGTAAAACTCTAGATAAGTTTCCTGGGATACCTCCACCAGTTATATGTGCCATAGCCTTGATTTTGACTTTATCTTTAAGAGCAAAGTATGCTTTGGTATATATTTCTGTTGGTTTAAGCAATTCATTTGCGAGAATACAATTTAATTCAGGTATATACTGATCAATTCTCAATTTGCCTATATCAAAAAAAACTTTTCTTACAAGAGAAAAACCATTGCTATGAAGTCCTGAAGATGCCACGCCTATTAAAACATCTCCTTCTTTTATTGAAGAACCATCAATTATTTCTTTTTTATCAACCACTCCCACTGCAAAACCTGCAAGATCATATTCATTTTTTTTATAAAAACCTGGCAGTTCTGCTGTCTCACCTCCTATAAGAGCACACCCAGCTTCTTTACAACCCTGAACAATACCTTTTATAACTTCCTTGGCTTTTTCTGCATTAAGTTTTCCTGTTGCAAAATAATCAAGGAAAAACAAAGGCTCTGCCCCGACTGTTAAAATGTCATTAACACACATGGCAACAAGGTCTATACCAACTGTATCGTGTTTATCTGCTTGAAAGGCTATTTTTAGTTTCGTTCCAACTCCATCTGTTCCACTTACCAGCACTGGTTCTTTATATTTTTTTATATCAAAATTAAATAATCCTGCAAAAAGTCCTATTTCAGTAAGAACTTCTTTACGAAAAGTTGTTTTAACAATAGGAGAAATCATGTTGATAAATTTATCTGCTTCATCAATATCAACTCCTGCTTTTTTGTATGTAATACTCATAGAACCTCCCTTATCTTCATGCTAATATCAACAGCAGTAGCTGAATGAGTTAAAGCACCAACTGATATAAAATCAACACCTACTGATGCGATATCTCTGATATTTTCAAGATTTACACCTCCTGATGCCTCAATCAAAACCCTGCCTTTGCCAATCTCTACTGCTTTTTTCATTTCTTCAATATTCATATTGTCAAGCATTACAATATCTGCTCCTGCAGAAATAGCTTCTTCAAGTTCTTTAAGAGTTTTCACCTCTACCTCTACTTTTTGATGTATAGATTGATTTTTAGCTTTTATCACAGCTTCTCTGACAGATCCTACAATTTTTATATGATTATCTTTTATTAACACCGCATCATAAAGTGCAAACCGATGGTTAAACCCTCCACCAATCTTTACTGCATACTTTTCCATGAATCTTAATCCAGGAGTTGTTTTTCTTGTATCAAGAATTTTTACAGGTAAATCTTCTACTTTTTTTACAAACTTTCTTGTAAATGTAGCAATACCTGAAAGTCTCTGCAAAATATTCAAAGCAATCCTCTCACCTGCGAGTAGTAATCTCGCATCTCCTTTAAGAGAAGCTATAGTATTGCCCTTTTTAATAAAATCACCATCTTTATAGTATTCCTCAAAATACACCTCATTGGATTGAAATCCGAAGTTTGAAGATAGAATAGTAAAAAATCTTTTTATAAAAGGCATGCCTGCAAGAATCATGTCTTCTTTACATATTATCTGAGCTAATACTCTGCAATCTTGTGGAATAATAATCTGAGACGTTGTATCTCCATTTCCGATATCTTCTATTATAGAGAGTTTAAAAATCTCATCAATCAAGGAATTAAACATTATTTTTTAAGAAAAAGCCTTAAAAGTCCATAAATACCTCCTGCAACTGCAGTAACTGCAAGAGCGCTCTTCCAGTCAAAAAGTGTTGTAATATTTCCTTCTATATTCTTACCTATTACAATTACGCTCGCTGAGTTTTTAACTTCTACATTACTACCTATTACAAGACCTGCTGCTGATCTTTTAATTTCTGCTTTTTCTTTACCAACAGCAAAAGGACAGAGTGAAAAATTAATCTCTGCTTTCTCTCCCATTGAAATACCACTTATACACTGATTCATATTCAACTCATTAGATTTCACAAATCCTATTGCTCCCTGAGTAATTTCAGCTTTTTCAGAATCAATGCTCAATGCACAAACCTGTTGCAATTCTGCTGTACCAGCCTCAACAGCTCTAACTGTACTTTGTTTTACATTTAAAAATTCAGCTTCAACTATATCAAGACTCTGCTCTTCAATATCAAGCTTTTCTTCCATTTTACCCCCTAATTTTTTAATTCTTCAATAACAGAAAGATTTTCTTTTATTTTATCATGTTTTCTCAGAAGTTCCTCATATTTTTCTTTATCCCTTTTTACAACATCTTCTGGAGCATTTTTTATAAAATCCTCATTCATCAGCTTTTTATTGAGAAAACTAATATCTTGCTCTGTTTTTTGAAGTTCTTTTAAAAGCCTCTTTTTCTCCTGTTCTATGTCAATTAATCCTCTGATGGGTATATATATTTCAAAATTTTTCTTAACTGATACTGCTGATCCCTTTGTTCTGATAATATCTCTTTGTATTTTCAAACTTTTTGCTTTGGCAAGCTTTAAAATAAACTGATATCCTTCATTTAAAATCTTCTCTGCATAAGAATTTAAAGACTTTATATAAACATCAATATTTAAAAAAGGAGCAATATTTAACTCCCCGCGAATGCTTCTTATTCCTGAAATTGCCTCAATTATATGTTCCATTTTATCTATTGCTTCTTCATCCTTACTTATCAAATCATAAGCAGGATATGAAGAAATCATTAAAGATTCTTTCTTTTCTAAAATATTAAGCCATATCTCCTCTGTAACATAAGGCATAAAGGGATGAAGAAGTTTAAGGATGTTCTCAAAAACATAAAAAAGGCAATTAACTGTCTCTTCTTTGTCTTCTGCATCAGAATATAAAACAACCTTACTCAGTTCTATATACCAGTCACAAAATTCATGCCATAGAAATTGATAGACAGTTCCTGCAGCATCATTAAATCTATATGACTCAAGAGACCTGTTTGTTTCATATATAGCATCAGAAAGTTTTGATAAAATCCATTTATCCTTCAATGAGCTTACTTCTTCAATGGTAACTTTATCTTTTGTTCTTAGATGAGCAAAGTTCATAATAAATTTCATAGCATTCCATATTTTGTTTAGAAAATGCCTGTATCCCTCTACTCTTTCCTCTGAAAATTTAATGTCCCTTCCCTGTGCTGCAAAGGCAGCCAAAGTAAATCTAAAAGCATCTGCTCCGTATTTTTCTATCATTACGAGCGGGTCTATTACATTGCCTTTTGATTTACTCATTTTCTGCCCCTTAGAGTCTCTCACAAGGGCATGTATGTAAACATCCTTGAAAGGCACTTCCTTCATGAATTTCATTCCCATCATAATCATTCTTGCAACCCAGAAAAATATTATGTCAAATCCTGTTACAAGAACATTTGTTGGATAAAATCTTTTTAAATCGTCTGTTTCCTCTGGCCATCCAAGTGTTGAAAAGGGCCAAAGGGCTGAAGAAAACCACGTATCAAGAACATCAGGGTCCTGAATAAGTTCTTCACTTCCGCAGTAAGGGCATAGCTTTGGTTCTTGTCTATTTGCAAAAGGTTTAATCTCCTTAGGTATTTTTATCATTTTAGCTCTTTGTTCAATCTCTTCCTTTGAAACTCCGTATTTTCTCAATTCATTGAAACTGCCTGCCCATATTTCTTTTCCATTAAGAGTAATAGGTTTATAAAACAAAATTTCTATTAACTCTCCATGTTCTTTACCATCATCAGTTTTACATTTTGCACAATACCATACAGGAATTCTGTGTCCCCACCATAATTGCCTTGAAATACACCAATCCTTAATATCCCGCATCCATGCATAGTAGTTGTTAACCCAGCCTTCCGGAATAAATCTTATTTTTCCTTCTTCAACAACCTTTATTGCCTCCTCAGCAAGGGGTTTTATTTTTACATACCACTGTACTGTCTGGAAAGGTTCTATAACTGTTTTACATCTATAGCAATGTCCAACAGAATGTCTGTGTTTTTCAATTTTTTCAAGAAGATCAAGCTCTGTAAGGTCATTTACTATTTTCTTTCTTGCCTCATATCTATCTAATCCTTTATATTTACCTGCTTCATCAGTCATTCTACCTTCTTCATTAATTACACAAACATAAGAAAGATTATGTCTCTGGGCAATCTCAGCATCATTAAAATCATGACAAGGTGTTACTTTAACAGCACCTGTTCCGAATTCCATATCAACAGCACTGTCAGCAATAACAGGAATTTCTCTGTTCATGAGAGGCAGTATTAATATCTTTCCAACAATATTTTTGTATCTTTTATCCTCTGGATTAACAGCAACTGCTGTATCACCAAGCATTGTTTCAGGACGTGTTGTTGCAACTGTTATGAATTTTTCAGGATTTTCTTTCAAAGGATACTTAATGTAGTATAGTTTTCCTTCCAATTCCTCGTGTTCCACTTCAAGGTCAGAAAGTGCAGTATGACATCTCGAACACCAGTTTATAAGTCTTAAATCCCTGTATATTAATCCTTCTTCAAAAAGTCTGAGAAAAACCTCTTTAACAGCCTTGCTAAGTCCTTCATCCATTGTAAAACGAAGGCGAGACCAGTCACATGATGCGCCTATTCTTTTAAGTTGTTCTATTATTCTACCTCCGCAGGAATCTTTCCACTGCCACACTCTTTCAAGAAAAGCTGTTCTTCCAAGTTGATATCTATCAATGCCTTCCAGAAGTAATTGCCTTTCCACAACATTCTGTGTAGCAATCCCAGCGTGGTCAGTTCCAGGAATCCATAATGTTGAATATCTGAGCATTCTTTTCCATCTTATAAGAATATCCTGAAGCGTAACATTTAAGGCATGTCCCATATGAAGAGTTCCTGTCACATTCGGAGGTGGAATTACTATGCAATATGATATTTTTTTAGGGTCTGAGTCTGGTTTAAAAAATCCTTTTTCTTCCCAGAAACTATAAATTTTTTTTTCAATTTTCTGAGGTTGATAGCTTTCACTGACTGATAACTCTTTCTTAAACATGCTTCTGCTCCATACCCTCCAGAATTTGTTTTAAAATACTCTGCATTTCAGATTTAACTTCCTGCCTTATGTAAGGTCTAAGTTTCTCAATAATCTCCGTTTCTTTTTCATAAATAGACTCTACTGATTTTTTCTCTTTATATAGGAAAGATTCTATTTTTTCATTGAACTCTTCCTGAGTAAATGGTTTAACAATAAAATCTACTCCTAAGTTTCTAAATTGATTAAGATTAACAGAAGAGTAAAAATCTACAATCAGTAAAATTGGCAATAAAAGAGAATATTTTTCTCTTATTTTTTTGCAAAAACTCAACAAATCTGCTTCCTTTTGTCCTTCAATTAAAACTATTAGTTCAGGATTATATTTTTGAATATTCTGTAAAGTTTCATCAATATTTGAAAAAAATTCAATTGAAAATTTGTTTTTATTTAAACTATCCAGATAATTTGATATAAAAGAAGATTCTCCAACTAAAAAAATTGTAAACATTTATTTCTCCCTCATCAACTCTTCTGTTTGTTTGATTTTCATTCTTTTTACAAGTTCCTGATACGAATGATTTCTAATAATTTTATTGAATTGAGAACGGTAATTGCTTACAAGACTAACTCCCTCTATAACAATATCATATACTTTCCATTCTTTTCCTGTAAAATAAAGTCTGTAATCAATTGGAATCTCTTTTTTATCTTTTGTTATTATTTTTGTTTTTACTTCACTGTATTTAGAATTTTCAATTTTTTCATCTGTGTAAACCACCTCTTCATCAGTATATGATTCAATCTTTTCAATATAAGATCTTTCAAGCAGGTCTTTATAAAGCTCAACAAACTCTTTTTTCTCCTGAGATGTTCTCTCCTTCCAGTAAACTCCTAAAGAGCGTTTTGACATTTCCTCAAAATCAAAAACTTTTCCTATTTCAGTTCTTAAAGCTGTTCTTCTTTGCTGGATTTTATTTTTGCCTTTATATTTGGGATCCTTAAGAATGTTTATTACTTCATCAACAGTCTTTTTAATCTGCTCTTTTGGAGAAAGAACAGCAAAAGCAATGGATATTGTAAATGTAAAAATCAATAAAATCATTATCAGTTTTTTCA
This sequence comes from uncultured Thermodesulfovibrio sp., assembly GCA_964614465.1. Lineage (GTDB taxonomy): Bacteria > Nitrospirota > Thermodesulfovibrionia > Thermodesulfovibrionales > Thermodesulfovibrionaceae > Thermodesulfovibrio. The sequence goes on along the minus strand of CAZTLF010000003.1, from coordinate 36,489 downwards.
TTCTATTTAACCTCTCTTTCATCTTTATCAAGTCCTGACGCTTGAACTAAGTTAGCAAAGGCCATTTTTTGATTGTAAAGTGCCTTTAAATGATTTACTCTTGTAGTTGCATATGCAAGCACAGCATCCGCTAAATCCTTTGTATCTCCAACGCCCATATCAAGATTTGCATCAGCTGTCACAAGCCATTTCTTTGCATTTTGATAAGCCTCTTCCATATCTTTAGCACTCTTTGTTGCTTCCTGAAGCTCAATATAGGCTTTCATAATTTGAACAGGAATTCCGCTTTCGGCAAGCTTTTTCTTCTCAACTATTTTTTGATACTCAATCTCAGCTTCTCTTATTTTACCCTTTGTTATTCCAAAATCTATGTTTAGTTTCATTCCAAGCACAGCTGCAAGCATGGAGTCATTAAGAGGATCATAAATATATGGATTGTGAATTCTATCTCTATTTGTTGCTCCTGCTAAAGAACCTTTAACTAAGAAAAAAATCTGTGGATAAAGATTACTTTTTTCAACATCAATCAAGGCTTGCCTTGCTTTGAGCCCTTCTCTTATCTGGATCATCTCAGGTCTTAAAATAAAAGCCTTTGCAATTAATTCATCTGGTTTTATATTTAATTCTTCATATTTTAATGATGGTGTAATTATCTCAAGCTTTTTAATCCCTGAAAGTCCTGTCATAAATTTTAAAGCTTCTATTATTATTGCCTCATTTTTGTCAATCTCATTTAAGTTCCTTTTAACTTCTCCAAAATAAGTTTTAAGTTTATAAAGAGTAAGCTCATCAGCATATGGAATCTCTTTTTTTAAATCTTCTTCTGTTCGTTTTATTGCCTTTTCAAGTTCTTCTTTAATTTCATTTGCAAGGGTTCTCAGTTCTCTTATTAAGGCAAGACTCCAGTAAAGCTCTTTGGTTTTTAAAATAAGTTCTGAACGTTTTTTGTCAACCTCAGCCTCTGAAACCTTTATTCCTCCTGCTGCAGCAGTTTTATAGCCTGAAATTTTTCCAAAAGTATAGATAGGTTGCAATACCTGCATCGTGATCATTCCAAAAACACCATTAATTGTTGTTGATTTAACATCAGTTTTTATCTCAGGAGATATTGCCTCTTTTTCTGCTTTCGGAGATGGACCACCCAGAGCCATTAATTCAATCTGCGGAAACACTCCAGCTTGAGCCTCAGCAAGTTTTGCTTTATAAATTTCAACATCCTGTTTAAACTCACCAAGTTCTGGATGAAATTTAACAACTCTTTCAATACATCCTTTGAGGTCAAACACTACACTGTCTTCTGCAAAGCAAACTGATGAAATAAAAACTACAATAATGAAAATCAAACTTCTAAATTTTACCGAAAACATATTTTGACAATACCTCCTCTATATCTATTGATGATTCTGTCTCTCTAATTTTACCATTTTGAGCAATATATTGCTCAGAGCCTCCCGGAGTAATCTGAATATATTTTTCACCAATTAATCCCTTTGTCCTAATTGAAGCAATTGAATCATCTGGAAGCTTGATTGAACTTAGTATCTTCAACTCAAGCACTGCCTGATACTTATTATTAAGTGTTACCTTCTCAACAGAACCAACAGGAACTCCAGCAATTTCTACAACAGAGCCTTTTTTTATCCCTCCTACCTTGTCAAACTCTGCATAAACAGTGTAGTAGCCTGTTTTAAACATATCAATCTTGCCAAGCCTGAAAGAAAGATATCCCAGTGAAAGAATTCCAATTAAAATAAATACTCCAACTGCTATTTCAAGATGTTCCCTTTTCATTACTCCCTCCATTTTCTATTCCAATTATAAAATTTTTTACAAAAATATTATCACTTTTTTGAATTTCCTCAGGTGTTCCTACTTCAACAATTCTTCCATCATAAAGCATTGCAACTCTGTCTGAGATCTCAAATATCTCAGGAATTTCATGACTTATTATCAACCCTGTAAAGCTATACTGTTTCTGAGTATCTCTTATAAGTTTATGAATTGACCGAACAAGAATTGGATCTAATCCTGTTGTAGGTTCATCAAACAGAATTATTTTGGGATGAGCTATTAATGCTCTTGCAAGGGCAACTCTTTTTCGCATTCCTCCACTGAGTTCTGCAGGATATTTATACTCCATTCCCTGAAGTCCAACATCACTCAAAGCTTTTATAACTCTATCATAAATCTCTTTTTTATTTATTTTAGTTTTCTCTACAAGGGGAAATGCAACATTATCAAAAACAGTCATTGAATCAAAAAGTGCACCTCCCTGAAAAACGACTCCAATATCTGCTCTTATTTCATCAAGCTTGTTCCCTTTTAGTTTTGTTATATCCTGTCCTTTTATAAATATACTTCCTTTGTCTGGCTTTAGTAATCCAACAATGTGTTTAAGAAGAACAGATTTCCCTCCACCACTTCTTCCAATTACAGCAGTTACCTCTCTTTCATTTATAAACAGATTAACGCCTTTTAAGACTTGCTGTTTTCCAAAAGATTTATAAAGCTCTTTTATTTCAATCATAAAAGAAATGCTCCAAGCATATAATCCCACAGAAGGATAACAACAGAGGAAAGCACAACGGCATTAGTTGTTGCTCTACTTACACCTCTTGCACCATAGCCTGAGGTATATCCCATGAATGTACAAATCCATGTTACAAGCAGACCAAAACTTAATGATTTATAAAGCCCGATTCTTATATCTTCCATATCAACATAAAGCTCCATCTGTGAAAAATATGTTCCCTCACTAAGACCAAGAGCATGAACAGAAACAAGATATCCACCGTAAATACCTACAACATCAAAAACTGCTGTTAAAAGAGGAAAAGTAACTACACCAGCAAGAATGTTCGGTACAACTACATATTTCATTGGATTAACTGCCATTACAGTAAGGGCATCAATCTGTTCAGTAATTCGCATGATTCCAATTTCTGCTGTAACTGCCGAGCCAGCTCTTCCGGTAACCATTAATGCACAAAGAACAGGACCGAGCTCTCTTATAAGAGAAAGTGCAACAACAGGTCCAAGCAAGGCTTCCGCTCCGAATTTATTTAATGCATAGTATCCCTGAAGAGCTAAAACCATTCCACTGAAAGCACCGGTAAAAATTACCACAATCATTGATTTATTACCGAAAAATCTTACTTGTCTGAGAAAATTACGGAACTTAAATGGAGGAATAAAAACATAATAAATTGCATCAACAAGAAAAATAAACATTCTTCCCAAAAAAACAAAAAGATCTATTGAATATCTACCAACAAATTTGATAAATGAAATCATTGAAGTTTTCAATAATAGCCATTTTTATTTTTTTTTGTCAATATTTAAGCAATTTAATAATAAATTACTTTTTCAGTTACATTCCGAGATTGAATATTATGAGAAATAAAACAAAAGTGTTAAAATAAACAAATGCTTGATTTCATAAAAGGTAGAGTTATTTCAGTTAAACCAGACAAGATTGTTATTCAAACAGGCGGGATCGGTTATTCAGTTAAAATCCCGATCAGGATTTCCAGATATATTAACAGAGACGAAGAAATTCAGATTTTTACATCTCTGGTTATAAAGGAAGAATCTCTTGAGATTTACGGATTTTTAGAGACCTCAGATAGAGACCTCTTTGAGGAATTAATAAAAATTTCAGGTATTGGTCCAAGAATAGCAGCTAATATTCTTTCAACCTATGACAGACAAACTCTTCACAAAATAATTGAACAGGAAGATATAAAATCATTGAGTAAGATTCCAGGAATTGGTAAAAAGACCGCTCAAAGGATTTTTCTTGAATTAAGAGGTGTTTTACCATCTTTACAATATGAAAGAGACCAGAAATATGATGATATTTTATCAGCTCTTTTAAATCTTGGGTATAAAAGATTGGAAGCAAAGGAAGTTTTGGATAAAATTTATAATAATGAAAAAGATGAAGCAACAATAATCAGGGAGTCTTTGAGTATATTAGCAGGAAAAAATGGAAAATAATGAGCTTTTAGACATTACATTAAGGCCTAAAACTTTAAAAGAATTTATAGGACAGAAAAAAATTAAAGATAATATTGAAGTTTTCATTAAGGCTGCACTTATAAGGCAGGAACCTCTTGATCATGTTCTTTTCTGCGGTCCTCCCGGACTTGGAAAAACAACTCTTGCAACAGTCATAGCAAATGAAATGGGAGTAAATATTAAAAGCACTTCGGGTCCTGTTCTTGAAAGAGCAGGCGATGTTGCAGCAATTCTTACAAACCTCTCTGACAGGGATATCTTGTTTATTGACGAGATTCACAGACTTCCAAGAATGGTTGAGGAGATATTGTATCCTGCTATGGAAGATTTTACACTTGATATAATAGTTGGACAGGGTCCTTCTGCTCGCTCAATAAAAATAAATCTTCCTAGATTCACACTTATTGGTGCTACAACCAGAACAGGACTTATTACATCACCGCTCAGGGATCGTTTTGGAGTTGTTTTCAGATTGGAGTTTTACAATTCAGAAGAGCTTAAAGAAATTGTAAAAAGAGCAGCCAGAATTCTTGGAATTTTAATAGAAGAAAATGCAGCTATGGAGATTGCAAAAAGATCTCGTGGGACTCCAAGAGTGGCAAATAGATTACTTAAAAGAATAAGAGACTTCGCTCAGGTTAAGAATAAAGAGATTATAGATTTACAAATAGCTCGGGAAGCACTCATTGCAATGGATGTTGATGACTACGGACTTGATGATATGGATAGAAAAATTCTTCTTACAATAATTGAGAAGTTCAATGGCGGACCTGCAGGCATTGAATCAATAGCTGCATCCTTAAGAGAAGATAAGGATACAATTGAAGATGTATATGAACCATACCTTATGCAGGAAGGATTTATTGAAAGAACAGCAAGAGGTAGAGTGGCTACAAGGTTTGCCTATGAGGTTTTAAAAAAAATTTTTCCTGAAAGGTTGTTCTAATGAGAATAATACTTCACACATGTTGTAGTAACTGTGCTATTTATCCCTATGAGATTCTTAAAAATAAAGAATTTGATGTAGTTTTATTCTGGTATAATCCAAATATTCATCCATATACTGAATATAAATTACGACTTGACTCTTTAAAAAAACTACAAAAACTGTGGAATCTTGAAGTCATATACGAAGATGATTATAGAGAGTTTTACAAATTTTTAAGATTGATTTCAGGAAAAGAAAAAGAAAGATGTGAAATATGTTATAAAATACGGCTTGAAAAAACTGCTAAAAAAGCTGAAGAAATTGGAATTGCTAATTTTACAACCACTTTATTGGTAAGTCCATACCAAAAGTTTGATAAAATAATAAATATTGGAATGCAGATAGGCAAAAACTATAGGATTAATTTTATTGCAGAAGATTTTAGAGAAGGATTCAAAAAAGCAATGGAGACTGCTAAGGAACTTGAATTTTACAAGCAGAAGTACTGTGGTTGTATATATTCAGAGGCTGAAAGATATTTAAAAAAAATAGACTATGAATGAGATTGGAAAGTTTCTAATTCTTGTTGGAATAATCACGATTATCATCGGTTTAATTCTTATGTTAACTGGCAAAATTCCTTTGATTGGCAGGCTTCCAGGAGATATTGTAATTGAGAGAAAAAATTTTGTATTTTATTTTCCTCTTGCCACATCAATACTTTTAAGTATTATAATTAGCCTGATATTCTATCTTTTAAGTAGGAAATAAAAAAAGATGAGATTAATTTTACCATTGCTGATTACTCTGATTTTTACTGTGCAAACTTATGCAATGGATAAGAATAGCAACTCTTTTATAAGAGTTCTGTTAGGAGATAAAAGACCATCTTTAAATGAGTTAGAAAAAATAAAAAAAGTTGCAGCAAAAACCATTGTAAGCGGTTCATCTTATCATGGTGAGATTGAGATATGGAGAGGAAAAGAAGGATATTTTCTCATAAATGTAATTCCACTTGAAGAATATGTAAAAGGAGTTGTTGCATCAGAAGTTGGAATTCACTGGCCAGAAGAAGCATTGAAAGCACAAGCAGTTCTGGCAAGAACTTATGCAGTCGCACATATTCTTCGTAACAGAACAAGAAATTTTTACGATGTCACATCCTCAGTATTTCATCAGGTTTACAAAGAAGATGAAGGGACAGAGGAAGTGGAAAAAGCTGTAAAGGAAACAAAAGGACAGATACTTCATTACAATGGAGAACCAGTAATGGCATTTTATCATGCCTGTAGTGTGGGAAAGACGGAAGACCCGAAAGAAGTTTTCGGAAAAGAATATCCGTATCTAAAGCCAGTAGAAGTTCCATCAACGCCATCACCTTATAAATTATGGGAGAAAAAAATCTCTTTTGAAATTCTTGAAAAGATTTTATCAATGAAAAATCTCTCTTATGTCAGGATAGCAAATTATACCACTACTGGAAGGGTAAAAGAACTTGAATTCAGTGATGGTAAAAACATAAAATTAGTAAAAGCAACTGAACTTAGAAGACTTCTTCAATGGACAGCACTACCAAGTACAATGATTACATCTATTAGAATTGAAGATGATGGTGTTGTCTTTGAAGGAAAGGGATATGGTCATGGAGTTGGAATGTGTCAATGGTGCTCTTTTCAGATGGCACAGGAAGGGAAAAATTATAAAGAAATTCTTCAATATTTTTATCCCGGAGCAGAAATAACTACAATCAATGAAAATAACTGATCTTGATTATACCCTACCTGCAGATTTAATTGCTCAGAAACCTTTATCAGAACGACAAAAAAGCCGTCTTCTTGTTTTACACAAACACACAGGAAAAATAGAACATAGAATATTTTATGAAGTTGTTGAGTATTTTAATGAAGGTGATATTCTTATTATCAACAACACAAAAGTTATCCCTGCAAGACTTATCGGGAAAAAGCCTTCAGGAGGTCAAATAGAAATTCTTTTAATTAAAGAGAAGGAACTTTCATCTCAAGATAGTATATGGGAAGTAATGACAAAAGGAAACTATGAAGGAGAAGTTTTTATTGATGAGTTTATAGCTGAAATCAGAAATGATTGTGGACAAAAACATATTGTTTTTAAGAACATGACAGCCCAGAATATAAAAAATCTTATTAATGAAAAGGGATTTATGCCCTTGCCTCCATATATTAAAAGAAAACCTGCCCAGAGTGATAGAGAAGATTATCAAACAGTTTATGCAAAAATAAATGGTTCTATTGCAGCTCCTACAGCAGGACTTCATTTCACAAAGGAACTTCTTGAAGCTATCGCAAATAAAGGCGTTAAATTAAGAGAAATAACTCTTCATGTTGGAGTAGGAACTTTCAAACCAATAAAAGTGGACAAATTAGAGGAACATAAAATGGAACCTGAATATTTTGAGATTGACAGAAGTCTTATAGAAGAAATATACGCAAATAAAAAGATTGGTAAAAGAATTTTTTCTGTCGGCACAACAACAACAAGAGCATTAGAAGGATATGCTTCAGGCAAATATATAGATAAAGGTTCTGATAATTATAAAATAAAAGGTAGCACAAATATTTTTATTTATCCAGGATTTTCCTTTAAAATCATTGATGCGCTAATTACTAATTTTCATTTACCAAAGTCAACTCCTCTTGCTATGGTTTATGCTTTCTGTGAGGCGCAAAAAGTGAGAAAAGCATACACAGAAGCCATTGAAAAAGGATATAGATTTTTTTCATACGGTGATGCTATGTTAATCATATGAAAAAAAAAGATGAGGAACTTATAGTGATACATAAAAAAACATTTTTGTTAATAGTTCTCAGTATAGCAATTATTGGAGTTTTAGTTGGCTACACAATTGGCTATATTACATTACCGGCAAAAGAAGTTTATGTTCAAAAAACTATTGAGCCTGAAAAGACTGTTTTACCATCTACCATAGAAACCCAGCCTACAAAAAAACAGGATAATACTACTCAACAAGATCAACCTGAAAGTTCAGAAAAAGAAAATATCAAAATAATCAGGGAAGTAGAAGCAACTGAAAAAAGCAAAGCCGAAGAAAACAAAGAATTAACAAAAACCTCAAAGACAGAAAGAGCAAAAAAATTAACTTATAAAAAAGCTGTGTATGCAGTTCAAATAGGTGCTTTTCATGAAATTGTAAATGCAGAAGCTTTAATGAGAAAACTTAAAGAAGCAGAAATCAATGCTCAAATTGTCAAAGAGGGTTTATACAAAGTTAGAACAAATTACTACAAAAAATTTACAGATGCTCAAAAAACTTCACAAGTTCTTAGGTCAAAGGGGTTTGAAAACTTTATAGTCAAAATAAGCAAAAATTGAAAAGGAGGATAGCCATCGCACGTATAATTGAACTTGATGAAGAAAGAGAATATCCATTCATGCATGGAGGAATGGATAAAATATTTCAGCTAATAGAAGACGCTCTGAATGTAATTTTAAATGTTAGAGGAAACAAACTCATTATTCAAGGAGAAGATGAAAGAGATATTGAAAAGGCAGAAAAAATAATAGAAGAAATAAGAACAGTTAATAAAGAAGGATATATCATAAAGCCGGAAGATATCATTCATTCTATTCAAGGGCTTAAAGAAGGCAAGCCTGTATCTATCCTCACTCTTTTTAAGGGAGGAATTCCTATTCCGTCAAAAAAAAGGGTTATCATTCCTAAAACAGAAATGCAAAAAGCATATATAGAAGCTATGTTAAAGTATGATATAGTCTTTGGAATAGGACCTGCAGGAACTGGAAAAACTTATCTTGCAATGGCCATAGCAATTCACTTTCTCCTGACAAGACAGGTTTCCAGAATAGTTCTTGTAAGACCTGCTGTTGAAGCAGGTGAAAAATTAGGATTTCTTCCAGGAGCAATAGAAGAAAAAGTAAGTCCCTATTTAAGACCCCTATATGATGCACTTTATGATATGCTTGACCTTGACAGAGCTTCCAAGCTTATTGAAAAGGGAGCCATTGAAATAGCTCCACTTGCATTTATGAGAGGCAGAACTCTAAATGACGCTTTCATAATCCTTGATGAAGCTCAGAATACAACAACAGAACAGATGAAAATGTATCTAACAAGACTTGGTTTCGGTTCAAAAACAGTTATTACTGGAGATATTACACAAATAGACCTACCCCCTCAAAAAATATCAGGACTGGTTGAAGCTATAAAAATTCTTAAAAATATAGAAGGGATAAAAATTATTTATTTCACTGAAAAAGATGTAGTAAGACACAAACTTGTTCAGGAAATTATAAAAGCTTATGAAAAACATGAAAGACAACCCCCAACTTAAGCCCATTACCCCGGACAGGTCTTATCTAAGAAAATTTATTGAAAAAATTAAACCAGCTCAAAACGGTAAAGAAAGAAAGATATTTATTGAAAGAGAAGCTCTACTTTACCTAACAATTTTATCAATCTTAAATGCCCTTTTGCTTCATGATTTTAAATCCAGTTTATCTTCATTTTTTGGAACTTTTATTGTTATTTTTCTTCTGCTTATCTTTTTTTATAGAGATTTAAAAAGATACAAACCAGCCTATCTTAAAAAGAAAAAAATGATGGCTTTACTTGCAAGCCTTATAGTTTTTACATTGATTATTTCAAGAGGATTTGAATACATATTTTCAGTGTTTTCTAAGGGATTAGGAATTGAAAGTATGGTTATGCACATATTTGGAATACCTCTTGCCATAGCTCCTGTAATTGTAGTATTAATATTTGACTTTCATACTGCTATAACATTTTCGTTAATTCTTAGTCTTATGGCTGGCATATGGTTAAAGACCTCTTTAATACCTCTCTATGTTTTTATTGGATGTCTTATTGGCGCATTCAGCCTTCTTAAATGTAAAAAAAGAACTGATATTATAAACGCAGGAATATATATAGCATTAGCAAATATAATCAGTTCAAGTGCTATTCTTCTCATAATGAGAAATTTTGATTTGCATTCACTATATTTTTCAGTTATTTTTTCAGTTATCAACGGATTTACAGTATCAGCATTGTGTTTTCTGTGTTTGCCTGCTATAGAAAGATTGTTTAATGTGACAACTCCTGTAAGCATCTTAGAATTACTTGATATTGACCATCCTCTGATGAAGCAACTTTCAGTTGAAGCACCAGGAACTTATCATCACAGCATGATAGTAGGAAGTCTTGCAGAAGCTGCTGCAGAAGTAGTCGGAGTTAACCCTTTGCTTGCAAAAGTTGCTTCTTATTATCATGATATAGGCAAAGTAAGAATGCCAGAGTATTTTGTTGAAAATCAGACAGACTATATAAGCAAGCATGAAAAACTTAATCCCCATCTGAGCAGTATGATTATAATTGCCCATGTAAAAGATGGAGTTGAACTTGCAGAAGAGTTCAATCTACCTGAAATAGTTAAAGATGTAATTCAACAGCATCATGGAACCGCACTTGTTAAATATTTCTATCAAAAAGCTTTAAAAGAATTGGAAACTCCTCCATCTGAGCAGGATTATAGATATCCTGGTCCAAAACCTCAAACAAAGCTTGCAGCACTTATTATGCTTGCAGATGCTGTAGAAGCTGCAGCAAGAACTCTTGATGATCCAACGCCAGCAAGAATTTCAGGACTTGTGGATAAAATAATCAAAAATATATTTCTTGATGGACAGCTTGATGAATGTGAGATTACCCTAAAAGATTTAAGTGAGATAAAAAAGAAGTTTGAATACATTCTTGCTGGAATATTCCACAGAAGAATTATCTATCCAGAACCTGCAAAAGAAAAAATAATATGAAATTTTGTATTGAAGTTATCAATAGACAGAGAAAAATTAAAGTTTCGTCAAAAAAAGTAATAAGTAGAATAAGAAAAATAGTCAGTTATCTATATGAAACTAAAGATAAAAATCTATTTAAAATTACTATTAAAAATCCAATATTTCTGTCAATATCTGTAATATTTATCGGAAACAAAAAAATGAAGGAGCTTAATTTTAAATACAGAGGAAAAAATTCTACTACTGATATTTTATCTTTCCCTTATTTAGAGAGTGAACCTTCTGGCAATTTATTTCTTGGAGAAATTATTATTAACCCGACAAAAGTTTTATTACAAGCAAAGCAATATGATAAAACATTCTGGCAAGAACTTGACAGAATTTTAGCACATGGTATTCTTCATCTAATAGGCTACGACCATGAAGCATCTTCCTATAAAGCAATAAAAATGCATAAATTAGAAGAAAAAATTCTATCTAATTTATAGCCCTAATTCTTCTGGTATTCCAATTCTTCCAAGCACTCCACTTGCTGCTGCAACAGCAGGGTTACTCAGATAGACTTCACTTTCAGGATGTCCCATTCTTCCTACGAAATTTCTGTTTGTAGTAGCTACTGCCCTTTCACCTTTTGCAAGAATTCCCATGTGTCCTCCAAGACAAGGACCGCAGGTAGGTGGTGAAACAACAGCCTGTGCATCAATAAAAATTTCAATTAATCCCTCTTTTAATGCATCCATATAGATTTTTTGTGTGGCTGGTATTATTATCATTCTTACTTCAGGATGAACTTTTCTTCCTTTAAGAACTATTGCTGCTTCTCTTAAATCTTCAAGCCTTCCATTTGTGCAGGAGCCTATTACAACCTGATTTATCTCAATGTGTGTCAGTTCCTCTGCTGGTTTTACATTTGAAGGAAGATGCGGACAGGCAACCAATGGAGGAATTTTTGAACAATCATAATCTTTAATTTCATAGTATTTTGCATCAGGGTCTGAAGTGTAGAATTTATAACTTCTCTTTGCACGAGACTTTATATACTCTTCTGTAATTTTATCAGGAATAATAATACCAGCCTTAGCACCTGCTTCAATTGCCATGTTGCACATGCTGAATCTTCCACTCATTGGCATACTGTCAATTACCTCTCCTGTGAACTCCATTGCCATATATGAGGCACCGTCAACGCCAATGTCGCCAATTGTGTATAAAATTAAATCCTTGCCACTAACCCATTTTTTAAGTTTTCCGTAATATATAAATTTTATTGTTTCAGGCACTTTAAACCAGCATTCACCTGTTGCCATTGCTATAGCTGCATCTGTAGAACCTACTCCTGTTGCAAAAGCTCCTAAGGCACCGTAAGTGCAGGTGTGGCTATCTGCTCCTATTACAAGGTCACCAGGTAAAACAATGCCTTCTTCAGGCAGTAAAGCATGTTCTATTCCAACTCTACCGACTTCAAAATAATATTTTATTTGATATTTTTTTGCAAACTCTCTTAGCATTTTACATTGTTCAGCAGCTTTTATATCCTTTTGGGGAGTAAAGTGGTCTGGTATAAGTACTATTTTTTCTTTATCAAATACATCTTTGACACCAAGTTTTTCAAACTCATTTATTGCAATTGGAGCTGTAATGTCATTAGCTAAAACCGTGTCAATTTTAGCATTTATAATCTCTCCAGGTGAAACTTCTTTTTTCCCAGAGTGCTCTGCAAGAATCTTTTCAGAAATCGTCATTCCCATACAGTCCTCCTATTGTAGAATACTTAGTTTTAAAGTTTATTATTGCATAAAGAATTAAAAATTATCAAAAATAATAAATGGACGCGATAAGGGAGAAACTTCAAAGACTCTATAATTCATTCAATTTTAAAAAAGCAATTGAAAATGATCCCATTAAATTTCTCAAAAGATACAATGATCCCAAAGATATAGAAGTAGCAGGTATTATTGCCTCTTGTTTTGCTTATGGTAAAATAGGATGCTTTTGCAATTTTATTGATGAAATTTTGTCAGTTATGGGAGAAAAACCCTCAGAGTTTATTCTAAATTTTGAACCTTTCTCATTTCTTGAAAGATTTAAAAGAAAATATAGATTTAACACAATCAAGGATATAGTTGCTTTTTTGTTTATTATTCAAAACCTTCTAAGAAATTCTCCTTCAAAATCACTTGAATACTACTTTAAAAACTCAACATTATCTGAACAAAGAAAAAATTTGTCTCCCACAGTTTTGAAAATCTCTAATTTTATTCAAATCGCCCTTAAGGTAGATTTAAGACCTATTTATGGTAAAAATATTAAAAATAGGGGATTGTTACACTTCTTTCCAAATCCATTAAAGGGGAGCCCTTGCAAAAGAATCAATCTTTTTCTAAGATGGATGGTAAGAAACAGAGATGTAGACTTTGGTATATGGAAAGGACTAAAACCCAATCAACTCATAATTCCTCTTGATATTCATATATGGAGGGTTTCAAAGAAATTAGGTTTTACTAAAAGAAACAGTCAAAGTATCCGAACTGCTCAGGAAATTACCGATTATTTGAGAAAAATAGACCCTGAAGATCCTCTAAAGTATGACTTTGTTCTGTGTCATGGAGATATTAATTCGTTGATTTAATAACTGATTTCAAAATAGAGATTGACCATGAAAATGGATTTTACAGTCCCATGCATAGGAAAAGGTAAAAATAAAAGGGATGAGAAGGAGTTGAAATAAATTTAGCCTTATCCCTCTCATCCAGTTTCCTGATTATAACCTATATTGAAGCTGCCATCTTATGAAAGTAGCACTCTTTGTTTTGTCAGAATAGAAATTACCAGGTTCAAAATACTCAATCTGAAGCATTCCATCAAGATTTTTATTAAATTTATAGTTTCCTATAACTGCCCACAGATCACCCCTGTTTTTCCCATTGTTTGAGAACATATCTTTATATGTGCCAGTAGTAATACTAGTCTTTTCATCAGCCCAGAAATGTTGATATGATAAGGTTATTCCAAGGTCTTTCACAGGATTTAATTTAAGCTTTGTAATAAGGGCCTTCATGTTTGTCCAGTATCCTGGTATCGGTCCTCCTTTAGCAGAAGTTTCAGGAATTAAGGTATAGATTAAAAGCTCATTCCATTGAGGTGCTCTTGAAAATAAAGGATTAAATCCTTCATCTTTGGTTGTATCAGTTTTGTCTCCTGATAAATATACATAACCGATTTCTAAATTTGGTGTAAGTGGGCAGTTTTTAAAAGTATATCCTGCAAAGGCGTATCCACCAAGTCCGCTTATTTTATTACCACTTACTTCATACTTTCCATTTTGTTTTGCAATTTCACCTCTTAAAGAAAAATCACTTATTTTGAAGACTGCTCTTATACCAAAAGTATTTATGTAACTTTCAGCAATACCAGTATATTCCTTTTCCTTTTTATAAATGTAATAAGGTTCTATATTCAACCAGTCAGTGATTTTATTCCTTCCATAAATCCAAAATCCTCTTTCATTTGATGCTGTAAGCCTTTTTTTATGATCAATATATAAACGACCAGCAAGATTACTATCATAGTATGCAGGATGAAGGCTTGGTAGATATTGGTCAGTCTTAGGATTTGATACATAAACCATATCAACAGAGTGTCCATCTGCAATTAAAACAGTAGCCTTTAAAGCATTAAAATAAAAAGTTCTTGACCCATCTCCTGGGGTTCCATCAAGGATAAGAAATCCTTCTCCATACATATCTTTTCCAAGAAAATCCTGTCTTCCTAAGCGAAAATTAACAGGGATATTAAAGGGTTTTTTTATATCCAGATACAGATTGTCTATTACAACTTCATCCTGGTCAAAGTTTTTAAAGTTTGTTCTGTTATCAAGAGGTAATTCATAAGGCCCGTTATAGTATTTAGGCTCAGTAGTAAGCCTAACATAGGCACCAAAATTCTCATTAAATTTTACATTGTCCCATAGTTGAATTCTTAGTCTGAAAAAATTTCTGTCAGGTTGAGCATCTCTTGCTGTTCCCAAGGAAACTACATTATCCCAGATTTCCTGCCTCAGTCTTAAAGAAGCACCAAATTCATTCTCAATAGCAAATGCGACAGAAAAAAAACTGATAATAAAACAAAAAAATAATAGGAAACTGAAAAGTTGTTTCATATCTATCCTCCAAAATTTTAAAAAATGAAAAAAATTATACCACATATCAAAAAAAATTTTAACTAATTTTTTCTTATTGTAAGCATCACATTTTTCGTGATAAGTCATGCAGAACATCTAACGAACCTATTTCTAAGCTCTTGCCGTGTTTTTCTCTACTAAAATAAAGTTGATCCATTTTTTTCATCATGAAATCAGGGATACTTTCCACACAAACTTAGTATATTGATTTTTTTAGAAAACTGTGGCAAAAAATAAAATGGACTACACAATTGATACAATTGGAAGTATAAAGATTTGCCAGCACAAAAAAGGATATCGTTTCAGTGTGGATGCTTTAATTCTTGCAAGTTTTGTTAATTTAAAAATAATTAACAGAGCAATTGATATTGGTGCAGGAACAGGAATAATCGGAACCATTCTTGCAAAAAAATATTCTCAGGCTCATATAACAATGGTTGAGATTCAGCCAGAACTTGTAGAGCTTGCCATGCAAAGTGTGAAACTCAACAAGATTGAGTCTCGTACAAAAATTATCTGCATGGATGCTAAAGAATTTAATGAGACAGGCTTTGATCTTGCTATTACTAATCCTCCATTTAGAAGAACAGGTACAGGAAGAATAAGCCCAAAAGAAGAAAAAGCTATTGCACGACATGAATTAAGCCTCACTGTAGAAGATATTGCCAGAATTGGTGAAAAAGTATTGAGGTATAAAGGAAGACTTTGCATGATTCATCTTCCTGAAAGATTAGCTGAAATTGTAAGAATAATGAGTAAACATGATCTTGAGGTAAAAAGACTCAAATTTGTTCATTCTAAAATAAACACAGAAGCAAAAATGGTTCTCATTGAAGCTGTAAAAGGAGGCAGAGTCTCACTTAAAGTTGAAGAGCCTCTTTTTATTTATAATGAAGATGGAACATATACAGAGGAAATGAAAAAAATATATGAAATTTAATGAAATAGCTTATAAATATAAACTGGTATTTTATCTCTGTTTTCCATTGTAATCTCTATTAAATTGCCTTCTTTCAATCTTCTGATTGAACTGACTAATGGATGAACATCTTTTGAAGGGATTGTGGCAATGATATTAAAATTGCCATTAAAAATAATTTTTTTAACTAAATCAACAAATTTTTCTGAAAAAAGTTCCATTTTACCTATTTCATCAATTACTATTATTTTGTCTCTGTGCACTATAGCTTTCTCAAGCAGTGGGATAACCACAGTCTCAAACTCTTTAACATTTACTCCATAAGAGCCTACCCTAAATGGAAACGTTATAGTTTTACTTGCTAAAGTTGCAATATCTCCATCAGTTGTTATAATTTTAAAGCCGACCCTTTTATTTGTTATTAAATCTCTTTGCTCTTCTGTCCAGAATCCTATGATTTTATCTTTTAATAAATCAACAACTTTTTTTATAACTGTTGTTTTGCCAATACCTGGCTTACCTGTAATAAATATTTTCATCTCAGCAGTTTTTAGAATTTAATTTTTTGCTAAAATATTATAAATCCAATTTAAAATGAAAGGGAAAAATTTAATAGATATTCCTGTTAGGGTAAAATATGCAGATACTGATAAATTTGGAATTGTTTATTATGGCAATTATGCAATTTTCTTTGAAAAGGCAAGAACAGAGTATTTAAGAGAAAGGGGCTTTACATACAAAAAGCTTGAAGAAAATGGTTATCATCTTCCAGTAGTTGAGTTTCATGCAAAGTATTTTAAACCAGCCAGATATGATGACCTACTTATTATAAAGACATCAATGGAGCAAATAAAATCAAGAAGTATTGTTTTCTCTTATGAGGTCTTTAAGGATAACGAAAAAATTGCTGAAGGCAAAACATATCATATATGCGTAAATAGTGATAACAAACCAGTTTCTCTTCCAAAATCATTTATAGATATTTTAAGGGGGTAAAAAAATGTTTTTTTATCTTGTACAACATGCAGAGGCAAAACCTGAAACCGAAGATCCACAAAGAGGATTATCTGAAAAGGGAATGAATGATATAAGAAAAGTTGCATCTTTTGTTAGTAAACTTAATCTTCAAGTTGATGAGATCCTGCACAGTGGAAAACTTAGAGCAAAACAGACTGCAGAAGTACTTGCTGAGGCTTTAAAGGTCAAAGTTAGCGAGACACACGGACTTGCTCCCCTTGATGATCCTCATATATGGGCAGACAAACTAAAAAATATTGACAGATCAATAATGCTTGTTGGACATCTGCCACATCTTGGGTATCTGGCTTCAGTGCTACTTTGTGGAAGTAAAGAAAAAAATGTTGTTTCATTTAAAATGGCAGGAATTGTATGCCTTAAAAAAGAAGGGGAAAGTTGGTCATTAAACTGGATGATTATTCCTGAAATTATCCCTGATTAAGATTTTCTGATGAAGCTGTGCTGCAATTATAAAGCAGTATTTGGTATCCCTAATACTAATAGGTGATGAAAGAAAATTCTCTTTGTCAAGTCTTGCATAATTTTTAAGATTATCACTGAATTTCATCGTGCTGTAAGATTGCTAAACATTAAAACAAAATTTAAGAAAGCATCTTAAGATATTGCAGAGCATTATTTGAACAAATATTAAAATAACTACAAGAAATACAATAAATGGAATACCACTGATTAAATATATGATGAAGTTTTCTTTTTATTTCATCCCATAAAAAAGTATCAGCTACTTTAAAATTAAGCAATTGCAAAGCATTTTTATCCATCTCTGATATCTCTTCTTCATTTTTGCATGCTCCATTTATCAAAAAAGGACATTTTTTGCAGATATCATCTGCTCCTTCTACTATAAGAATCTTTTCATTTTTGGTTCTTTCAACAATTGCATAGAGATTTTCAACAAAATCTCTGCTGTATCCTTCACCACTAAAAAAATGCAAGCATATAAAATGATGCCCTCTCATTAAAATCATGGTATATTTTCTAACAAAGCTCTTTTACATTTTTCACAGAAATAAGCTGATTTTACATCTGTATCATAAAGAGAATTTGAAAAATGCATTACACATTTTTTATTAAGACAATGACTCAGATAAAAAAGATGTCCCAATTCATGAGTTGCTTCTTTTTTTATTCTTTCAATGAAGAGTGCTTCATTTTCAGGTTTACTATAAAACTGATGTCTTAATCTTGTAATTGAAATTATTGATACTGCTGAATAGGGATTTGCGAGTCCAAAGACAAAATTAAGCCCTTCACTGTAAAGGTCAACATCAACAATAAGTAGCCATTTTTCAAAAGTTTCTTTTTTATTTTTCTCTGCCTTTCTTAGAATTTCATCTCCTAAATACTGCTTTCTTCTTTCATTGTAAGCATATCTTAAATCCACAGTGCATGAGTATATCTCCACATCCAAGCCAAATACACTCTGAAGATGGCTTTTTAGTTCAGCAAGAGCTTTATCATCAATTTCACATAAAATAAAAAGACAAATTTTAGATTTTCTCATTTTGCCTGCTTTAATTTAAAGTTTAAAAATTTTCTTGCCTCTTCTGTAATAAACAGCAGCACTGCAAAAGGAATTAAAGCAAGCCAAACATTTAAAGGAATGGGATATGTTGAAAATATACTGTTTCCCAGTGGATGATAGACAATAAAAATTTGTAAAATGATTTCAAAAAGTATCCCCACTAAAAGAAGCTTATTTGAGAAAACGCCGAGACTGAAAACTGATTCTCTGAAAGAGCGAGATACAAAACCATTTGCAACCTGTGCAAGAACTATTCCTGTAAGACAGGCTGTTGTTGCCTGCATATAAAGAATATTGTTTGCTGGCAGGCTCTCTGCCAATTGCCATCCGCCAGAGTTTAAAACATAGAAATAACCAAAAAGTCCTGCCATTGCCTCTAAAGGTCCTAAAAGCAAGAAAACTCTTAAAAGAATCTTTATATTTAAAAGTCTTTCTTTTGGACTTCTTGGAGGCTGTTTCATTACTTCCTTGGTTGGTTTTTCTGCACCAAGTGCAAGCCCTGGAAGTATGTCTGTTCCAAGGTCAATGGCAAGAATCTGCATAATTGTAAGAGGCAGTGGAATTCTGAGTATTGCATAAGCAATATATGGAACAAGTTCAGCTATGTTTGATGTGAAAAAGTAAGAGATAAACTTTCTTATGTTTTCATAAATTGCTCTTCCTTCTTCAATTGCATTAACTATGGTAGCAAAATTATCATCAAGAAGTATTATTTCTGCTGACTCTTTTGCCACATCTGTTCCACTCCCTATAGCAACTCCTATGTCTGCTTTCTTAAGTGCTGGTGCATCATTTACTCCATCTCCTGTAACTGCTACTCTTTCTCCAGTTTCCTGAAGAAGTGTAACGATTCTTAGTTTATCTTTAGGCGTCATTCTTGTAAAAATCATCTCTTTTTGTCTAATCTTTTCCTTAAGCTCATGATCAGTCATTTTATGGAATTCTTCTGCTTCAATAATAAGTGGATTTTCTCGTACAAGGTTAATTTCTTTTGCAATAGCAAGAGCTGTTCTGCTTGCATCACCTGTAATAAGAATTATTCTTACTCCTGCTGAATGGCATCTCTGTATCGCATCCTTTACTTCAGGTCTTGGTGGGTCTTCAAGACCTATAAGTCCAGCAAATATCATGTCTTTTTCAGCTTCCTCTGAGTAGGCAAAGCATAAAACCCTTAATCCTTCATCCATCAATGAATGGTAGTTTTTGTTTATTTTTTCTTTTATTTCTTTTGTTAATTCAATTTTTTCCCTATTTATTAATGCATATTTGCACAATGGTAAAACTGCCTCAACCGCTCCTTTTGTAAAACTTAGTTTTACTCCATCTACAACATTTACAGTTGTCATTCTTTTTCTTTCAAAATCAAAGGGAATTTCTGAAAGCCTTTCAGATATTAAATTTCCTATGTTTTCTCTTGCATATTTTAAAAGTGCAATCTCTGTTGGATCTCCTTTGTATTGATTTTCAATAAACTTTGCATTATTACATAAATAGGCAATTTTCATAAGCATCTTTAGTGTATCTGGATTTTGCTCAAGCATCCATAGTTTTTTCACTTCCATTTTATTTTGAGTGATTGTTCCTGTTTTATCAGTGCATATAACTGTAATTGAGCCAAGAGCCTCAACAGATGTAAGTTTTTTTATAAGCGCATTTCTCTTAAGCATTCTCTGACTTCCAAGAGCAAGGGAAAGGGTAACAGTGGGAAGCATTCCTTCAGGAACAAGTGCAACAATCACTCCAATGGCAAAAATAAAGTTTTCCCAAAAACTTCTTCCTATTGTATGTCCGATTATAAAAAATACTAATCCAATAACTGTTGCTACAAAAGCAATGAATCTTGAGGTTCTTGCAATTTCTTTCTGAAGAGGAGTTTGCTGTATATGAACAGTCTCTGTAAGATGGGCAATTCTTCCAAACTCTGTGCTCATTCCCGTTGAAAAAACAACTGCTTCTCCACTGCCTGAGAGCACTGTCGCACCAGCAAAGGCAATGTTTTTACTCTCAATTAATTCGCTTTGCATTGGTTCATGAGTTAATAAAACAGGAATAGACTCTCCTGTAAGTGGAGCATTATTAACTGTAAAAAATTTTGAATCAATCACTCTTGCATCAGCAGGAACTTTGTCTCCCTCTGAAAGAATTATTAAATCTCCAGGAACAATCTGACTTGCAGGAATCTGTTTTTCTATGCCTTCTCTTATAACCTTTACATAAAAAGGTAACATGAGTTTAAGTTTTTCAATTGCCTTTTCAGCCTTGTATTCTTGTGCAAATGCAAAAACTGCATTTATAAAGATAACTCCAATAATTGCAAAACCAAGATGACTCATTCCTTCTCCTGGATGAATCCAGTCAGATAAAAATGCAAGAAGTGCTGCAATCCATAGAATTATTGCAAGGAAATGGGTGAATTGATTAAAGAATTTTAAAATTAAAGGAATCCTTCGGGCTTTTTTTATTTCATTGTATCCAAAATGAAAAAGCCTTCTTTTTACCTCATCTTCTGTAAGTCCTGACTCAGAGGTATCAAGGAGTTTAAAGATTTCTTCCCGTGTAGCTTCGTTTATTCTCATTCTTTATGATAGGGCTTAAAAATAATTAAATTACATGGTGGATTTTCAATTAATTTAGTTAAAGAGTCAGGTTTAAAAAATTCCAAAAAATCACTTTTTTTATGTTCTACAACCAAAAATTCAACTCTTTTAGAAAGAGCCTGAAACATTAAAGTCTTTAGAGAAAACTTCGGAAAAATTTTGCTTTCAAGCTTTATCTCCTGTTTTTTTAAATTAGAAAGAAGCTTGTCAATGCTTTTATCTGCACCAAAATAATTTATAAAGACTTTTGCATGAAAAATTTTTGAAAAATTCTCTATAAAAAAAGCCTTCTCTTTGAAGTACTCAATTTTTCCTTTAAAAATAAAAAGAATCCTTCTGGGAGAAAGTTTTCCCATGTTAATTATTTTTACTGTAACAGTAGAGCAAGGAAGTTTTAAAATTTTTTTAATATTATATGATGGCAAAAAAGCAATATCAATTTTTTCTTTTTTTATAATATCTTTTATCTCCTCAATTCTTTCGCCTTCTTTTATAATGAGTTCTAATTTAAGATTGTTTTTTTCTGCCTCAAGAAAAACTCTTTTTGCCATTGTTTCAGCTTTTTCAAACTTTGTTTCTCTTTTATGAATAAAACATAGATAAAATGAAGCATTACTGAACTTTGCAAACTTTAAAGCCATCCGGGCAGAAGCTTCAGATGTAAGAGTTCCATCAATTTCTGCTAAGATTTTTTTATACATACTAACTTTTTCCAGTGCTAATTATTTAAATATGCACAATTGTTATTCTATTTTTTTGCATGATAAATAACTTATTATATTTATGAAAACTGTTTTAAAAACTACTCAGAAATTTCTTTAAAAATCCATCCTTCTGTCCTATAAAATGAAGAAACTTATCTTTATTAAGTATCAACGGCGTACCAGAGGACTTTATTACACTTGGTGGAAGTTTATTTTTAAGTTGTTCAGCATCCTTTGGTTCATAGATGCTTTTCAGGTCAACAACAAAATAACGTTCTCCTCCTTCTTTCATCTCTTTAAATTCTGATTTTCTTGTTAGATAAAAAGCCTGCCATTCTATGCTTCCAATTTTGTAATAATCTCCATAAGGTTTTGGGCTGATAAAATCTGGTGGAGCAATCTCAGCAAGATTGAAAAAATCAATAAATATCTTTCTTGAAAGAAAAAGAGGATCCTCAATTCTAAAAAATTCTTCCTCAGCCATCCTTTTTACAAATTCCTTTAAAAAATATCTGAAAAGCCTGTCATCTATTGTGCCAACTTTTTCTTCAAAATATTTCTCAGCACTTCGTTTTAAAGCTCTATCTTCTGAAAATGGTGAATCAAAATGAAGATAATATATCCTTCTTATAACCTGACTTTCAGCACTGAACCCAATATTTGATGTTCCTATAAGACATGGATGAGCATCTGTAATGGTATTGGTCAAGTTTTTAATAAGTCTTTCACCTTCACCTTTAAAGAAGTTATCATATATCTCATCAACCAAAATAGGAAATATATTTGTCGTATAAAAAAGGTCATAAATAATGCTCTGACTTTTAGTATAAATATCCCTGTAATTGAACACCTCAAAGTTATTCCCAAGAAGTTTATTTATAATAAGAATTAGCTTTGTCTTACCTGTATTAGCAAGGCCTCCTAGAATGAGAACTATAGGAATCTCTGCAACCTTTTCATCACCCTTTTCTTTTTTTACTTTTTTTCTCATAAGATAGATAAAGGGAGATGTAAAGACAAAAAGTATTGCTTCAAAAACCCTTTTTAGTACTTCTCTGTCTTTATAAACAGCAAATTCCCAGTATGAATTAACAAAATTAACAATCTTTTCAAGATAAAGCCTAAGTTCACCCCTATCCATAGAAATTGTATAAGGTATGGCCAAATCTTGCTGTTTTATATAAAACTCTGAATGAGCAGGATTGAAATGAAGAAAATTTCTCTTGTCAATAATTTCTTGTGTTTTTCTGTGAGAAAAGGAGACTATCTCTTTTAATTTTTCTCTAAGTGAAAGTAGTTTCTCTTTTGGTTCAAAGGAATGACCATTCTTAGTCTTTTTTGTGACATGCTCAACAATTTTTTCTATCCTTTCAATCTCCATGATTTTCTCTTCAAGTTTTTCCTTTTCCTCAATGATATCTACAATTAGACTGCTTGCATTATTACTTGTAATCCTTTCCTTGTTTACCTTATCAATTATAAGTTCTGCTTTGTCTTCAGGCGTATAAATAAGAACATTATCTGCCCTTAGTATAAGTGATCTTATCTTTTTCTTTGTTTTTTCAGTTAAAAAATCAAGAGAATTCTTATAGATTTCATCAAACCTCTTTAGATAAGCTTCGCAGAACAAAGGATTATAAGAACTATCATATACAACAAGTTCCTCAAACTGAGCAGTGTTACTAAAGGCAGATGAAGTAAAATTAGCAGAACCAACCATTACCCTTAAATCACCAGAACTATTTTTTAGAATATAAATCTTGGAATGAATCATTTCTGCTGACTTCATGTATCTAAGTTCTATCCTTCCTTCATCAATGCCTTTTAGTATTTCAGGATCAGACTCTACTGATGTAATAAATCTCTCCTCAATCAATGGGTCAAGCTGATAAAACTCCCTTGCTGTCTCCTCTTCACCAAGAATAGCTATAACCCTTTTAAATCCTTTAATCCTTTCAAAGAAAAAATCAGGGCTTTATACATAGGTAATAAGCCAGAGTTCATCAAAATTATCAGAAAAAATTAGTAAAAAGGGATCACCCTGAAAGAGTTTATCGTTATGTAGAACATGTAGATATGTAGTTGTTGAGCTAAAGAGGTCCATTTTTCTATTATATCCATAGTTTTTTGGGGTTAGATCTTGAAATATCAGTTTTCTGCCTCCTTTAATACTTTGCTTCGCTTATTTTTTTATTGTATCCTGTTAATCTCAAATTGTCCAACTATCCATTCCACTGCTAAATAATCAGGCACATCCTTAATGTCTGCTGTGCATAGATAAGTGCTAAATTTCCAATACTCTGTTTTTTTAACCTCCCTTTTTGGTTCCTTTGTCAGGGGAAGCAGAAGAGGCAAATGATATTGATATACTGGTTGAGTATTCTGAAGTTCTCGATATTTTTATGGTTATTGATTTAGAGGATCATCTCAGAAAAATTTTAAATAGAAAGGTTGACATAGTCAGAAAAGAGGCACCTAGACCAGAACTGAAAGACATAATCTAAAAAGAGGTAGTTTATCTATGACCATAGATTACAAATTGTTTATCAAGGATATTGTTGAGGCGATAAGTGATATAGAGGATTTTATAGGGCAAATTGATTATGAAGAATTCCTTAAAGACAAGAAAACTCGGAAGGCTATAGTATGGCAAATTCATATAATTGGAAAGGCAAGTATTGTCTGGGCAATAACCATTGCATCGGGTGTGTATAAAAGACTTAAAAAACCGAGAGGTCCGATTCTGGAAAGAATCAGATATAGAAATAATCCTACAACAGGTGGAAGCCCCATGAATGTATTAAGGATTGTTATAATTACGGGTCTTCCTTTGAAATTTTTTAAACCAACAAAAGCTCTCAGTGGTAGCCCTGCTATTGTAGCAAAAATAAGAGCTCCTCCTGAAACTTTAAGTGAAAGTATTACTATATTGATGGCCTCTCGGTCTAAGTTTAAAATTAAATAAAATGCCTGCTTAAAAGATTCAGCAATAAAGTTCATTTTGCATTAGGTATAAATAGCTGATAGCCGTTTTTATCCTTAAAAGAACCAATAAGACTCTGTCCTTCCTTTGATATAAGCCATTTTATAAACCTCCTTGCTTCTTTATATTTTGTATATTTATGTTTTTGTGGGTTAACTGCCATAACTCCATATTGATTAAAAAGAACAGGATCTCCTTGAACCAATAATGCAAGCTCGAGTCTGTTCTTTACAGTAAGCCATGTGTTTCTGTCAGTGAGTATATAGGCAAGCTTTTCATTTGCAATTCTCAATGTTTTTTCCTTTCCCTGACCTGACTCAAGATACCATCTCTGTCATTTTGGATTAACACCAGTAGTTTGCCATATCTGTAATTCTTTTATATGAGTTCCTGATTTGTCAGCCCTTGAGACAAAAAGATTTTGAGAAATCGCTATCTTTTTAAATGTCTCTGAAGCCTTTTTTTAATCCCTTTATTCCCGCAGGATCAGACTGATGTCCCGCAATAATGAAATCATTGTAACAAACATCATGACGATCTATAAAATAGCCATGTTTTAAAGCTTCAAGCTCAAGCTCCTTTGCATGAACAAAAACTATATCCGCATCTCATCTTTTACCAATCTCAATTGATGCACCTTTCCCCTTGCGATAACTTTTACTTTTATACCTGTTTTCTTCTCAAAGGCTGGTAAAATGTAGCTCAGCAATCCCGAATTCTCAACAAATGTAGTGGTAGCAAGCACAATAATATTTTCCTCTGCATATACAGGAATAACTAAAAATACTATTAAAAAAATAAAACTAAAGAAATTTTTCATCTTCTGAATCCTTAAGTTTTTCTTTTCAAGAGCCATTTTACGCTATCCTTAATATTTATTTAAATATAACGATATTAATAAAAAGGCTAAATTCCAAAATTCTTATCTCCTCTGAAAGAAATTTTTTAAATCTTTCATGAATCCTCCAGAACTGTTCTATTGCTTTTTGTCCTGCCTTTGTAAGTTTTGTTCCACCTCCTGTGCCTCCAACCTGCGTTTTAATGAAAGGCTTTCCTGCCTGCCTGTTCATTGAGTTAATAAGCTGCCATGCATGTTTATAAGACATATTCATTGACTGAACAGCCTTTGAAATTGAGCCATACTGCTTGATTCTTTCCAGCAAAACTACCCTGCCATAACCAAGAAAAGTTCCCTCTGTTGTCTCAATCCAGATTTTACCATTAAGTTTATACCCTTTATTATTAGAACTTCCTGCAATACAAGACTAATGCAAATCTTTTTTCCCTTTTCTTACCCTATTTTTCATAGTTTCGTAAAATAATATAAAATATAACGATTTTGTCAATATTTTTTAACCATCTCCTATATTAATCTAAGTAATGGCTGTGTATTGACATACCTTATTTATGTGTGTCCTTCTTTCTAAAAAAATGTATGATAAAATAATTAATGAACTTTGCTGTAAATCAAAAATCTAATATTCATAATGCTTTATTAAAAGAAGCAGAAGAAATCGCCTCTGTTATAGAAAATAACTATGAAATTTATAACCTTTCTATAACATCATTTTCATTATTTATCTGTTTTTATAAAAAAAACTTTATAGTATTTGAAGAAAATGAAGAGCAGGCAAATAAACTTTATACAACTTTTAAAACCTTTTCTGAATTTTTCAATATTACTGATGAAATAGTTTTTTTACCATCTAAAGGAACAGAAAGACTGACTACTATATTTAAAATTCTTAATAATAAAAATAAAAAAATAATAACAACAGTTGATTCTGCTAAAATTCCTCCTTGTATTGAAACTATTAACATAAAAAAGGGACAAAGTATTGAAAGAGAAGTTTTAGCAGAAAATCTTATTAAATTAGGATACAGTAAGGTTGAGCTAGTTACACAGGAGGGAGAATTTTCTCAACATGGATGGGTATTTGATATATGGGGAATTGGAGAAGAATATCCTGCACGAATTGCATTTTTTGGAGATGAAATAGAAGAAATAAAGCTCTTTTATCCAGATACACAGCGTTCATTTAAGGATAAAGATGAAATATGGATAATACAGGCAGAACAAAAAGAGATAAATAACATAGAGTTGTTTGAACTATTTGAATTTGATACCATTTTTACAGTAGATAAAAATTTTAAAGAAAAAAATTTCAATATAGTGAAGATATCACATTTACCAGTGAAATTTTCTCCTCTATCAGTTGATGCAAAAGATAAAACATTTTATGGATTAGGAATTTTGCCAAATGAAAGAAACTCTATTTTTGATTTTCCAAGAAATTTGAAAAAACTTGAAATTCCTATAATCTTTTCTGTGAGTTCTCGTGGAAAAGCTGAAACAATAAAGGAGGCTCTTTTTAGTCATGATATCATTGCACCATTAATTCATAAAAACGAAGTTGGAACATACTCAGGCAAATATGTAATTACAATATCTGACCTTCAGGAAGGATTTTATAGAGAAAATTTGATGATAATTACAGATTTTGAACTGTTTGGAGAGAAAACGCTTAAAAGGAAAAAGCTTGTCATTCAGAAATTACCTGTTGATGGACTTGAAATAAACGAAGGCGATTATATTGTTCATAAAGACCATGGAATAGGAATTTTTCATGGCATAAAAAGACAGAAATATGAAGGAACTGAAGAAGATGTGCTTGTTCTGGAATATAAAGATGGAGACATTCTTTATGTACCTACATGGAATATTGGAAAAATTTATAGATATTCTACTCGTGAAGGTTTTATTCCACCACTTGATAAACTTGGAAGTAATAAGTGGCAAAAAGCAAAAGAAAAAGAAAGAAAAAAAATACATGATATAGCTAATAAACTTATTAATCTTTATGCTCAAAGAAAAACTCAACGAGGATTTGTTTACTCAGAAGATATTGAAATTCATAAAAATTTTGATAATTTTTTCCCCTATGAAGAAACTGAAGACCAGCAAAAAGCTATTGATGCAGTACTAAAAAAAATGAGAGAACCTTTTCCTCTGGAAGTGCTTCTTTGCGGAGATGCTGGATATGGAAAAACAGAAGTGGCTATGAGAGCTTCATTCAGAGCAGTTTATGATGGAAAACAGGTCGCTGTTTTAGTACCTACAACTCTTTTATGTGAACAACATTACAGAACATTTAAAAAAAGATTTGAAGCATTTCCTGTAAAGATTGAATATTTAAGCCGCTTTCGTTCAGAAAAGGAAATTAAAAAAGTTATTGAAGATACAAAATTGGGCAAGGTTGATATTCTCATCGGCACTCATATAATTATCTTGAAAGAAGTTGAGTTTTTTGATCTTGGACTTTTGATTATTGATGAAGAACAAAAGTTTGGAGTAATCCATAAAGAGAAAATAAAAGAAAAATACCCAAAGGTTGATCTTCTTACCATAACTGCTACCCCTATACCAAGAACTCTTCAAATAGGGTTAAGCGGACTGTGGGATATATTTGTAATCCTAACTCCACCTAAAGAAAGACTTGCTATTAAAACATTTGTCATTGAGGAAAATGAGCAAATAATTAAAGAGGCAATAGAAAAAGAGATTCAGAGAGGAGGTCAGATTTATTTTCTTCATAATAGAATACACGATATAGAACTATTAAAATCAAAAATTCAAAAACTTGTTCCCATGGCACGAGTTGGAGTTGCACATGGTAGAATGAGAGAAAAAATGCTTGACAGAATAATGCTTGATTTTATTGATG
Organism: uncultured Thermodesulfovibrio sp.; assembly: GCA_964614465.1. Lineage (GTDB taxonomy): Bacteria > Nitrospirota > Thermodesulfovibrionia > Thermodesulfovibrionales > Thermodesulfovibrionaceae > Thermodesulfovibrio. The sequence goes on along the minus strand of CAZTLF010000003.1, from coordinate 8,059 downwards.
GGAGAATTGATATTTTACTGTGCACATCTATTATAGCTTCAGGACTTGATATCCCAAATGTAAATACAATTATTATTGACCAAGCTCACACATTTGGATTGAGTGAGCTTTATCAAATAAGAGGAAGAGTTGGCAGATCATACAAACAGGCAAATGCTTATTTAGTCATTCCTCCAGAGGAAATTCTTAATGAAAATGCAAAAAAAAGACTAAAAGCTATTCAAGAGATGAGCTATCTTGGTGCAGGTTTTCATATTGCTTTAAAAGACCTTGAAATAAGAGGTGCAGGAGAGCTTCTTGGGGTTGAACAATCAGGAATAAATAGGTTAGGCTTTGATCTTTATATAGAAATGTTAAATGAGGCTGTAAAAGAAGCAAAAGGCGAAGTTTTGTTAACATTAAAATTACCAGAAATTAAATTTTCTATACCTGCTTTTATTCCGGAAGAATACATAAAAGAGACTCCGATGAGAATAAGAATTTATAGAAAATTGAGTCAGATTTCAGAAGACATTGAAATAGAAAAACTTTATGATGAAATTTCTGATAGATTTGGAATGCCTCCAAAGGAGGTTGAAAACCTTTTCAAAATCGCTCGTATAAGACTTCTTGTTTCAAAAATTAAAGCCTCTGAGGTTAAACAACAAAAAAGAAGGGATACATTTAGATTTACAATAGAGGAAAATCTGGACACAGGTTTTGTAAACAGTTTATTACAAATACTAACAGGATTTAAAAATAGGGGTATAATAAAAAATTTGAAATTTTATCAGGATGGCTTTGAAGTTAATATTAAAGAGCTTGATGAATTGATTTTATTTCTTAAACGACTTATTGCAAAGCTTGAAGACAAAAAATGATATACTATAAAACTATGAAGGCTAAATTTCTGGGACTGTTAATTGTTTTTATTGCTATGGCATGCACATCTGAAGAAAGGATTAGACAGATGAACGAATCTGATTTTCATAAAGAAATCGGATTCGCTTACTATATTGAAAAAAACTATCAACTCGCTTATGCGGAATTTCATAAGGCTCTTCAAATTGATCCTAATAACAAAGACGCACTTCATGGTTTGGCTCTTGTTCATATGGAATTTCAGGAATATGAAATAGCAAAAGACTTGTTTTTAAGAACTCTCTCTATTGATAACAACTATGCTGATGCATGGTTCAATCTTGGATTATGCTATCAAAAACTCAATATGCATAAAGAAGCCATTGATGCTTTCCAAAGAGCATTGAATAATCCTCTATTCATTACTCAAGATAAAGCTTATTTCGGACAGGGACTTTCTTTATATAGAGTTGGACAATATGAAGAAGCTAAAAATTCCTTAGACAAGGCAATAAAAAGAAATGTATTACTTATTCCAGCGCATCTTTATCTGGCTCTCACATATCAAAAACTTAACCAGTATTCAGAGGCAGCAAAAACTTTGAAAAATTCTATTAAACTTGATCCGTCTTTTAAAGGAGATGTGGATAAATTTACAAAAACTCTTTTAGATGATTTGAAAAAAGGACAGACTAACATGTCTAAGGAAGACATTCTTGACTTGCTTGAAATTCTAAAATACTGAAATGGCAAAAATTAAAATAATTAAAGCTGCTGGAGCTATTTCCTTAGCTACTACATTTAGCAGAATTCTCGGATATATAAAAGATATGATTCTCGCTAAATATTTCGGTGCCACTGGTATAAGTGATGTATTCTTCGTTGCCTTTCGTATTCCCAATTTATTAAGAGAACTTTTTGCTGAAGGTTCAATGTCTTCAGCTGTTATTCCTGTGCTAAAAGAATCTCAAATAAAAAATAGTCAAGATGAAACAGAAAAAATTGTAAAGAGTTTATTTACATTTATAATTATAGTTTTAGGAACTATTACTGTTTTAGGAATAATTTTTAGCCCTTTGATTGTAAAACTAATTGCTCCAGGATTTGCTGCAAATCCTCAAAAATTTGACCTAACAGTGCTCATGACACGAATTATGTTTCCATTTTTACTGTTTATCAGTCTTGCAGCACTTACAATGGGCGTGCTTAACACAAATAATATTTTTTTTATACCAGCTCTTGCACCATGTTTTTTAAATATTGCAATAATTATTTTTGTAGTTGGATTTGGTTCATTGTTTTTCAATCCAATAATATCTGTTGCAGTAGGTGTAACCATAGGAGGCGCTCTTCAATGGCTTATTCAAGCTCCTGCATTTTATAAAAATGGTTTTAAATTTGGAATAACACCATTTCATCCTGCATTGAAAAAAATTGCTATCCTTATAATTCCAACAACAGTAGCAATAGCAGTAAACCAGATAAACATCTTTGTAAGCACAATTATTGCAAGTTTTCTTCCTGAAGGAAGTGTTACATACCTTTATTATTCAATGAGACTTATTCAGCTTCCGATTGGTATTTTCGGTGTAGCTGTTGGAATGGCTGTTCTGCCTACTCTTTCTCAACATGTAGCTGAAGGAAAACAAGATGTATTTACAAAAGACTTTACATTTTCCCTTAAATTCTTGTTCTTCTTGACTATTCCTTCTACATTAGGATTGATGATGTTAAAAGAACCAATAATAAACACTCTTTTTCAAAGAGGTGTTTTTGATATAACTGCCACAATAAATACTGCCCAAGCTTTATTCTTTTATAGCATAGGAATCATCGGTACGGTTGGATCAAGAACAATAACAGCCACTTTTTATTCTATTCAAGATACAAAAACACCTGTAATATGCGCTACTACAGCAATGTTCACTAATGTGATAGTCTCCATTGCTCTTATGAATTCAATGAAACACAATGGATTAGCACTTGCTTATTCATTAGCTGCTACTGTTCAGTTTTTGATGTTAGGATATTTTATAAAAAGAAAAATTCGTCAGATTTCCTTCAATTCAATAACTTCATCCTTTTTAAAAAGCACTATAGCTGCGTTTATTAGTGTAGGAATAGCTAAACTTATTTGTGAGATTAAACCTTCAGTGTGGCTGCATAGTGAAAAAATGCTTTTAAAATTTCTATGGCTTGGTTCTGCAATTTCTGTAGCTGTATTATTTTATTTCCTTTTATGCTATTTGATGAAACATGAAGAACTGAGTTATATTTTAAAAAAGATACGGAGACAAGGATGAAAATAAAAAAGTTTGAAGTCGGACCATTGTTGGTAAACTGTTATGTTGTATATGATGAAAAGACTAAAGAGGCATTTGCAATTGACCCCGGAGACGAACCTGACTTAATTCTTGATTTTATAAAAGATGAAAATCTGAATCTTAAATACATACTTTGCACACATGCACATTTTGACCATATAGGTGCAGTGAAAGAGTTAAAAGATGAAACAGGTGCAAAAGTTGTTTTACATGAAAAAGATATTGAAATATATAGAAACTCTCCTCAAGTAGCAATGCAATTTTTTGGCATACAAATAGAACCTCAACCTGAACCGGATATTTTCATCCAAGATGGCGAAATATTATATATCAATACTATACAGTTCAAAGTAATACATACCTCTGGACATTCTCCTGGAAGCATATGCTTTTATACTGACGGATATTTATTTACAGGAGATACCCTTTTTGCAGGTTCTGTTGGAAGAACAGACCTTATTGGAGGCAGTATGAATGAACTCCTTAATTCACTTAAAAAGATAGCTTTTTTGCCAGATGAAACAATAGTTTTTCCAGGTCATGGACCTAAAACAAAAATAGGAATTGAGAAGAAAATAAATCCTTTTTACAATGAAGTTCTTTAAGTTTTTATTAATTATTACTCTTTTACTGTCATTGTCTTGCCATAAAGGTTCAAAAAATGAAAATGCAAAACCTTCATCTCAATATTCAGAGAAATCCTCTATTATTATTGGGGTTCTACCTGAAGAATCTCCAAAGATAATATATGAGAAACTTTATCCTCTTAAAAAATTCCTAAGTGCAAATCTTAAAAAATCTATATTAATTGATATTGCAAAAGATTTTAAAGATTTAGAAAAGAAAATAAGAGAAGACAAAATTAATCTAATCATTGTTGACCCATCTACTTACTGCGAACTTAAATGGAATATGAAAAATAAAATCTTTCCATTAATTAAACCAGAAGGTGGCATAGCTGAAACAAGAAGTGTTTTTGTAACAAAGCAAGGTAAAAATATTGAAAAAATTTTTGATTCTCTGGGGAAAAAACTTGCACTCGGTGAAGAAAAATCATCATTCAGTTATTTAATACCTCTTTCTATGTTAAGGGATGTGGATATATCAATTAAAGATTTTAAATCTGTTGATATGCTTGGAAAAGAACAACGAATTGCCTTATCAGTATTAATCGGAGACCATGACATTGGTGCTATGAGTGAGATAACAGCAAACAAATATCTTAAAGACGGACTTAAAATAATAAGATACTCTGAACCTACTCCAAGATTTTTAATAGCATATGTAAATAACATCAAAAAAGATGATTTGGAGATAATTAAAAATAGCATCTTAAATACAGAAAATAAAGAACTTCTTGAAGCTATGGGTGTTGAAAAATTCAGTCTTGCTGAAGATAGAGATTTTGATTATATTAGAATACTGATTAAAAACCTCACAGGTAAAAACTATATTGAGTATGGACCAAAAACAATAAAAGTAGCAATACTGCCATTATACAGTCCTCTTACAATCTACAAAAGATATGACCCTCTAATGAGATATCTTTTTGAAAAAACAGGTTACGAGTTTAAACTTGTAATACCTCAAAATTTCGAAGAGTTTACAGACATTGTTAGCAAAGGTAAAGTTCATTTTTCATATCAAAATCCATATGTGTTTTCAATTATTTCTAAAAAATACCCTATAAGACCTCTTGGAATAACAGTTGGTGAAGATTGCTCTACAGAAGAAGGAATCTGTGGGAACGAAAAATTCAGAGGAGTAATAATAACGAGAAAAGACAGTAATATTCAGAAACTTATTGATCTAAAAGGAAAAAAAATTATGATCGTTTCGCCTACTTCAGCAGGTGGATATTTATCTCAAAAGCTTTATCTTGAAAAAAAAGGGTTTAATTTAGATAGAGATTTTAAACTTATTGATGTAAAAAGACAGGAAAAAGTCATTATTGGAGTCTACAAAGGTGAAGCAGATGCAGGATTCATAAGAGAAGCTGCTTTAAGTGTGTGGGCTAATGAAGTTGATATCTCAAAAATAAAAATTCTTGATTATGGAGAATATCTTCCAAACTGGCCTTTTGCAGTAGTGAATAATCAAAATAAAGAGTTAACAGAAAAAGTTAAGCAATTAATAACTACAATAGATGATCCTTTGATACTTAAAAAAGCCAAAATTAAAACATTCAAAGAGGCAACTGATGAAGATTTTAAAATACTTAAAATCCTTAGTAACTGAAAAAATTATCAAAAAACTTCAGAGAATAAGCATCAGAATGAAAATATTTCTTTCCTTTTTGTTTATCTTTCTACTCATAATGATTTCAATTAATCTTCTAATTCTGAACTACCAGAAAAGTTCTCTAAAAACTCAGATAAACACAAATATTACTTCTTTGCTTGAGAATTTATCAAAAGATGTTATAGATCATATAATTTTCTTTGACCCTTTAGCGATTGACGAAAAAATTTCTCTTGTTATGAATAATCCAGGAATTAATTACATAATGCTTGTTGACAAAAATGGCAAAATTGTTGGACATAGTGATAAAAGTTATCTTGGCAATTACATAAAAATAGAACCGTCAGTTTACGAAAAATGGCAAAAATTAGACACAGATGGAATTAATCATATAAATTTACCAGTTATTGTTGGAGATAGCTATTTCGGAGTTTTAAGAGTTGGTATCTCTAAAGATAAAATAAATGATTATATTGAACAGGCAACAAAAAATTTAAAAAATTATATTTATATTTTAAGTTCACTATTTTTTCTGCTAACTGTTGTTATGACATTTATGCTTTCAAAAACCCTTATAAAACCTCTGCAAAGACTTAAAAATAAAATGTCAAGTATTCAAGCAGATAAACTTGAAATATGCGAAAATCCATCAACTGTCCTTTGTAAAGACATCTTTAACTGTAATAAAACCGACTGCCTTGCCTATGGTCAAGAAAGATGTTGGATTATAAAAGAAGCAAAGGAAAACTGTAAAAAAAGCCACAACATTGATTGCAAAGATTGTTATGTTTACAAAATATCTTGCGGAGATGAAATTGGTTATTTAATTGAAACATTTAATGAGATGATTTTAAAACTTAAACATTCCCTTGATGAGCTTGATAGAGCAACAAAGGAAAAACTAAGACTTGAAAAATCCTCTGCTATGGCAGAAATGGCAATGACCGTTGCCCATGAGATAAAAAATCCCCTTAATGCAATAAAAGCATCTACTTCTTATCTAAAAGCAAACTTTCAAGGTGAAGTTCTACGGGAATTCTTATCAATCATTGATAAAGAAACAGAAAGATTAAATGAATTAATAACAAGTTTTCTGTCTTATGCAAGACCTGTACCCCTTAAATATGAAAAGGGAAATATAAATAATATTTTAAAGGATGTTATAAAACTTGTAGAAAACGAAATTAAAGAGGGGAGAAAGATGCTTCGGACTGACTTTGATCTCTCCATAGCAGAGTTTTATTTTGACCATCATCAGCTAAAACAGGCTGTGCTTAATCTTTTAGTAAATGCCATTGATGCAACAAAGGAAGGCGATATAATATCAATAAAAACTGAAAAAATAAATGGCAAAATAAGAATAATAATAAAGGATTCAGGAACTGGAATGCCAGAAGAAATAATAGGGAAAATATTTGAACCTTTTTTCACAACAAAAACAACAGGTTCAGGACTTGGGCTTGCCTGTGTTGAAAGAATTATAAAGGACCATGAAGGTATAATAAATGTAAAAAGCAAAATTAAAGAAGGAACAGAATTTATAATAGAATTGCCTATAAAGGAAGGTTAAAATGTCAAACATCTTATACATAGACGATGAAATAAGTGCACTTAAGGCAATTTCAGCCATACTTAAAAAAGAAGGATATATTGTTTTTACAGCCACTACTGCTGAAGAGGGAATGAATATACTTAAAAATAACCCTGTTGATTGTCTTCTTCTTGACTACAGATTGCCAGGAATGGATGGAATAGACCTATTAAGATGGATTAAAGTCAGTGAAATCCCTGTACACACAATAATGCTTACAGCTTATGGGACAATTGAAAAGGCTGTGGAGGCAATGAAGCTCGGTGCTTACCATTATTTAATAAAACCTGTAGACACAGAATTACTCCTAAATGTAATAAAAGAAGCTATAGAGAAATCAAAAGGCTCTAAAAAATCAGGAGAATTAGAAACTCCCATTCCTGGAATAATTGGCAAAAGTAAAGCAATGCAGGAAGTTTTTTACATAATACAGATGGTTGCAGAAAGTAATGCAAATGTTCTTATTACCGGTGAGTCTGGCACAGGAAAAGAGCTTGTAGCAAGAGCAATTCACAATAAATCTCTCAGAAAAACAAAACCTTTCGTAATAGTTGACTGCACAACAATTCCTGAAAATTTACTTGAAAGTGAGCTTTTTGGACATGAAAAAGGAGCTTTTACAGGTGCTACTGAGAGAAAAACAGGACTTATTGAACTTGCTCATGAAGGCACAGTTTTTCTTGATGAAATTGGGGAATTATCAGTGTTTTTACAGAAAAAATTGCTCAGATTTCTTCAAGAAAAGGAAATTCAGAGAATTGGAAGCACTCAAAGAATTAAAGTAGATGTGAGAGTAATCTCTGCCACAAACCAAGATCTTGAAAAAGCGATATCGGAAGGCAATTTCAGGGAAGACCTATATTGGAGACTTAATGTTGTAAGAATAAATCTGCCTCCATTAAGAGAAAGAAAGGAAGATATTCCTTTACTTGTAAATAATTTTCTAAATAAATTCTCAAAGGAAAACAATAAACCTATTCCTCAACTTGAACCAGAAGTTATGGATGTTCTAATAAACTATGACTGGCCTGGAAATATTAGAGAACTTGCAAATGTTATTGAA
>CAZTLF010000002.1:0-104105 GCA_964614465.1 uncultured Thermodesulfovibrio sp. | reverse complement strand
TCAAGCTTTGACATTCTCTCTTACACTTCTTTAATAGGTAAATTTCTTTTCCCACTCAAAGGCAGTTTTTATTATGTAATAAATGTCATCGTACTTTGGATGCCATCTAAATATTTTCCTTAATTTACTGCAATCAGCTACAAGCTCCGGAGGATCTCCGGGCCTTCTATCTGTTTCTATCACGGTAAAATCTACATTGGTGACTTTCTTTGTTGCCTGCACAATTTCCCTTACTGAGTAACCATGACCATAGCCTACGTTGAATATATCACTTTTTCCTCCCTCAAGGAGATACTCAAGAGCAAGTATGTGCGCCTCTGCAAGATCTGCTATAACAAGTTCGCCATAAAGCACTGCATCTTTATGCCCAAAGGAGAGATTATCATAGGTTAGAACATCATAGCCTCGTTCACCCAAGGCTTTTATAACATGACTTCCTATGTAGCCTGCTCCGCCTGTTACGAGAATTTTTATATTAGAGTTCATTTTTATATTTTTCCCAATGCTCCGCCTCCTCAGTTACATCCTCAAAAAAGTAATGTAACTGAACAGGCTTTAAGAATTAAGCCAGTTCTACTTCAGAGGTATCTATTTTAACACTTACTGACCTCTGAAGTATATTTATTGAGAGTATCAGATAATGCTGTTTTTCCTTTTTTTTAAGTATTCCAGTAACCCCTTCAAGGGGACCGCTTTTTATTCTTACTTTTTGTCCTTCTTTCAGGTAAGGATATGGGTCTATATCTTTTTTGCTCTCTATTGCTCTCTTGAGAGGTTGTATCTCGGTTTCAGGTACAGGTTCTGGTTCACCTTTGGGGTTTTTTATGAAAGTTACAACCCCTGGAGTCTTAAGTACCTTGAGCATCAGTTCATAGCTTTTTTCAATATAAACAAAAAGATATCCTGGAAAAAGAGGAAACTTGACAAGCTTTTTTCTGTCTTTCCATTTTCTAAGTCTTTCCACAGCAGGTAGGAAGGACTTTATCCCTGTTTTTGTAAGCCTTTCAAAAACCTTAAACTCATGCCTTGACTTGACATATATACAGTACCAGTTAACTTCTAAATCTGCCATAGATAATAAACCTTTGCATCTATATCTTTCAATTCAGCTATCTCCTTTTCATCAAAAGTTGCCACAAGAATAGCATCAAATTTGATGTTTTTTAATTTATCCTTTGAGTACACTTTGCACTTAAAAAACTTCTTCCTTCCATTAAAACCTATAACTCCAACAATTTTAAGAGGTAGCCCTCTTGACATTATGTAGCAGAGTTCAGCAAGCTCTTCACTTCCCCAAAGAATAATATTCTTCTGCCCTGAAGCTACAATTATGCTGTAAGTTTTATCTATTTTTTGCTTAATTTCCTTGAAGTAGTTGAATGACCTTGCCATGTAGTTACAGGTTAGTTGAGTTTTTTCGAGTATTCCCTTTGGAGTGACAATATACATTATTCTTTTTCCTGTCAGATTTTTTATTTTTATATAACCCTTTTTGCTGAGTCTTTTTATGTAAGTATTTGTAAGTCCTAAAGCTATGCCAAGCTTTGAGGCAAGGCTTCTCTGAGTAATTGATGGGTTTTCATTAATATGTTCAAGAATTCTGAGGGATATTTCATCATTTAACTCTAATTTGTTCATGTGTTGAACAATAACATGAAATTTAGTTTTATGTCAATAATTTAATGGGATTTTTTCTATGGAACTATCCGTTTGGCAATATATTTTTAGGTAATGGAGGCGCATATATCATAGGATTTTTTCAGGACTTAGTGACGTTTTGATAGTTAACAGCCATCCTCAGGTTTCTGCATGGTTTTCTTTTCTTCTTATATATCCCATATGTGAAACCATCTTTTCAATATGGAGAAGAAAGCTTGCCTATTCATTCAGTCCATTTAAACCTGATAGCATGGATCTTCATAAACTTACATGCAAAAGAATTGTAAAACCTAAATTTAGAAGAAAAAAAAGAAAATATGGAAGCATAGAGTATTTCTTGTATTATCATGCATTATTTTTACGATTTTTTATATATGGCTTTACTTTAAAATTGTAAGATTTAGAACACCAAAAATTCTAAAACTTTGATAAATTAATAAACCATTAAAGCTACATACTCTCTTATAGCTTTTGATGAAAGAGCAAAGTTACCAAATTTTGGCAAAAAACTATAGATATTATAATGATTGCTTTGTTTAAAATCCGCTGGATATGGTAAAACTTCAAGTCCTGCTTGTTTAAAAATTTTCACTGCTCTTTTCATGTGATAAGCTGAGGTAACAAGTATCACCTTTTTAAAAGATTTTTCTTTGCATATCTCAGAAACATATAAAGCATTTTGAGCAGTATCTCTGCTTTTATTTTCTTCAATAATTTTTTTATCTTCAACTCCAAACTCCTTTAACATCACAGCCATAGCTACACTGTCTGAAATTTTTCCCTCAACACCTCCTCCAGATACAATCAAAGGAAGCTTTGTTTTTCTGTGGAGTATATATCCTGTAAATAGCCTATTTGATGTGTCTTCTGGAAAAGAACCCCAACTATAAACACCTCCACCAAGTATAACAATAGCATCAGCATTTAAGATTTCTGTAACTCTATAACTTTTTTCCAGTGGATATAATAGTAAATCTTTCACAGGTTCAATAGAGATTAAATAAACAAATATGGCTGAAATAAAAGCCAGATAACGAATAAATTTTCTTTTTTTCTCTAAAAGTGCAATCAAAAGAAAAACAATTATTAAAATACCTGGTGGCAAAATCAAAGAGGTAATAAATTTTTTCATAAAAAACATGACATAAGTATATCAGAATTGCTTATTAAGTGCAAAATTAAGTTATAATGAATACCATAATGGAAGTAATAAGAGTTCCAAAAATAATGAGAGAAATAAGTAAAGAATTAAGATTTAAAGGCAAAGCTATAGGTTTTGTTCCAACAATGGGAGCACTACATGAAGGACATCTATCTTTAATTAGAAGAGCAAAACAAGAAAATGATGTAGTTGTTGTAAGTATTTTTATAAATCCAACACAGTTTGCTCAGGGTGAAGACTATGAAAAATATCCAAGAGATATAGAGTCCGATAAGGAAAAACTTGAAGCCATTGCAATTGATTATTTATTTTTACCTGATGTTAATTCTCTTTATCCAGAAGGATACAGCACATATGTTGTGGTTGAAGGATTGAGCGATAAACTGTGCGGAAAATTTAGACCAGGACATTTTCGTGGTGTTGCCACAATTGTCTGTAAGCTTTTTAATATAGTAAAGCCTCTGAGAGCATATTTCGGACAAAAGGATTATCAACAATCATTGATAATTAAAAGAATGGTTGAGGATCTGAATTTTGATATTGAAATTATTGTATGTCCAACAATAAGGGAACAAGACGGTCTTGCAATGAGTTCAAGAAATTTATATTTAAATGAAAAGGAAAGACAAGCAGCTACTGTTATATATAAAGCTTTACAAGAAGGAAAAAAACTCTTAAAAGATGGCGCTAAACCTCTAAATGTGAACTTAAAAATACATGAAATACTTAAAAATGAACCACTTGTCAGAGAAATTCAATATTGTGGTATTTATGACCCTTTAACACTTGAAGAAGTTAAAGAAAAACAAGATAAGTATTTGCTTGCAATTGCATTAAAAATTGGTGATACGAGATTAATTGATAATCTTATTGTTGAATAACTTTTAGTCTTTGAACTTTTCTTTAATTTTCAAAAATTCATCAAGATTGCTAATAAAAATATTAAAGAGTTTTGGGTCAAAGTATTTTTCTCTATTTTTTTTCATAATATCAATTGCTTGTTCAACAGTAAAAGCTGGTCTGTAAATTCTATCTGATGTCATTGCATCAAAGACATCACATACTGCAACAACTCTTGCATAAATATTTATATTTTCTCCTTTAAGTCCGTAAGGATACCCAGAGCCATCCCATTTTTCATGATGCTGTTCTGCTATTATTTTTCCTGCTTGAAGTGTTATAAATCTTGGATCTGTATCCAAAATTCTACCACCTATAATAGTATGAAGCTTCATTGTTTCAAACTCTTCATTTGTTAAAGGTCCGGGCTTTTTCAAAATATTATCTGGAATCCCAACTTTTCCCACATCATGCAAAGGAGATGCGTAAAATATAATATTCTGTTCGTCCTCAGAGAAACCAGCCAACTGAGCAAGTAGTTTTGAGTAATAGCTTATTCTTCTAGTATGTTGCCCTGTTTCTTCATCTCTGAACTCAGAAATCATACCAAGTGTTACAACCATTTCATATTCTGCCTCTCTTGCCAGTTCCAGTGCTTTACGCAACTCTTTTGTCTTTTGCATTACTTCTTTCTGCAGTATTTCATTCATATCTCTCATTAAATCATAATATTTTTTGATCTTAATATTATTGATAACTCTGAGCTTTAATTCTTCTGCATCAAATGGTTTTGGAATAAAATCATTAGCTCCACTTTTTAAAGCATTTTTCCTTTCTTTGTCATCACCAGAAAGAACAACAACAGGAATATGAGATGTTTTAGAATCAGATTTTAAAACATGTAAAACTTCTATTCCATTCATTCTTGGCATTCTTATATCAAGAACAATAACATCTGGAGTATGTTTTTTGAGAATTTCTATTGCTTCAACTCCATCACTTGCAGTAAGAACCTTGATATTTGGAAAATCTATAAAAATAGCAGATATTAATTCTAAATTTACAGTTTCATCATCAACTACTAAAATTTCAGACACTTTTTCAAACATATTATGTTATATTAACATAAATGATTGCAATATTGCAGATGGTAAACAAGGCGTGTGTAGAAGTTGAAGGAGAAAAAATATCAGAGATTGGGAAAGGTATTCTTGTTTTTATCGGAATAGAAAAACAAGACAGTAAAAAAGATGTTGAGTATCTTGTAAATAAAATTGTTAATCTAAGAATTTTTGAGGATAATAATGCCAAAATGAATCTATCCGTGAAAGATGTAGGTGGCCAAATAATGGTGGTGTCAGAGTTTACCCTTACAGCAGACTGCAAAAAAGGGATGAGACCATCCTTTGACAGAGCAATGCCTCCTCATGAAGCAGAAATACTTTACAGATACTTTATTGAAACACTCAAAAAAACTGGCATTACTGTAAAGGAAGGCTTATTCAGAAACTTCATGCATATATCCCTTGTAAATGAAGGGCCTGTAACATTTATATTAAATACGAGGTGAAATATGTTTGAAGAGCTAGTTAAAAATCAATATTTTAATGAGGTTGTAAAATTTCTTAAAGCAAGAAATTTTATTGAAAACTCTTATCTTGTAGGAGGCACTGTAAGAGACCTTTTACTTGGAAAAGAAGTCAAGGATATAGACTTTGCTATAAAAGGAGATTCTCTTAGTCTGGCAAAAGATTTTGCAAAAATAGTAGGCGGAAGTTTTGTTCTTCTTGATGAAGCATTTTCAATAGGTAGAGTGGTCAAAGAAGACATAACAATTGATTTTGCTGATTTAAGGGGAGGCTCAATTGAGGCAGACTTAAGTGGGCGTGATTTTACAATAAATGCAATTGCTACGGATTTGTCTCTTAGTAAAATTATTGATCCTTTTGGAGGACAGGAAGATTTAAAGAATAAAACAATTAAAATGATAAATGAAGAAAATTTAAAAACAGATTCTCTAAGAATTCTAAGAGCTTACAGATTCAATGCAACTCTTAATTTTAATATAGATGAGCCTACGCGGGAGGCTTTAAGAAAAAATGCTAATCTTATAAAACTTACAGCAAGGGAAAGAATAAAAGAAGAGCTATGGAAAATAATTTCTGTCAATGAAAGTATTAAAACAGTTGAAATAATGGTTGAAGATGATATATTTAGTTCAATTTTTAAATTTTCTAATCTATTGCCAATAAAACCATCCTTGAAGGCACTCAGAATAACTGAGGAAGTATTAAACAATCCTGAAAAAATATTTACATCATGTAAAATTCCTCAAAGTGCAATTGCATGCCTTAAGTTTACTGCATTGTTTAATTTTCAGGCCTCTTATTTAATAAAACAGATTGTTCCTTCAAAAAAGGAGGACAGATTTGTAGAAAAATTAATTGAAGCAAATATCAGACTTAAAAAAATAGAAACTCTTCTGGACAAGGTGAATTTTTTAAAAAACTATGAAAACATTCTATATCCTGCTCTTATTTGTGGAATAAGTCATGACCCATTTGGAATAGCACGCTCATGGTTTTACAGAGAAATTGAGCAATTTTATAAAAAAGTTTATCTAAAAAACAAGAAAAAACTTCCTATCATTAAAGGAGATGACATTCTTGCCCTTGGCTTTGAACCATCTCCTGTAGTTGGTGAAATATTGGAGAGAATAGAAACACTGGTGCTTGCAGGCAAAATCTCAAAAAAAGAGGAAGCCTTAGAGGAAATAAAAAATCGCTATCTCTTAAAAATATCTTCTCCATAACGATCAATTGCTACAATTACAGGAAAGTCTTTTAAAAGAAGTCTTTTTATTGATTCTGTGCCTAATTCAGAAAAGGCTATTTCTTCGGCTTCTATAATGTGTCTGCTAAGAAGCGCTCCTGCTCCTCCTGTTGCAAGAAAATAAACTGCTTTGTATTTTTTGATTGCTTCTATCACTTCGTTGCTCCTTTGTCCTTTCCCAATCATCCCTTTAAGACCAATTGAAAGCAGCAAAGGTGTGTAACTGTCCATTCTTGATGAAGTAGTTGGTCCTGCAGAGCCAATTACTTTTCCTTGAGGTGCAGGAGTTGGACCAACATAGTATATAATCTGACCTTTTATATCAAATGGTAAAGGCAGATCATTTTTTATTAATTCAGCGAGTCTTTTATGTGCCGCATCTCTTGCTGTATAAACATAGCCATTTATTAATACCATATCACCAGTCCTTAATTGTTCAATAACTTCATCAGTTAAAGGTGTTTCAATCTTAAGCATTAAGCTTTCAGTTTTTGGATTTTTCATATCACTGCCTCCTTGTGCCTTGCAGAATGACATTGTATGTTTACTGCCACAGGAAGTGAAGCAATGTGACATGGATAATATTCTATATGAACAGCCAGAGCTGTAACTTTACCTCCCAATCCCATAGGACCAATCCTTAACGTATTTATCTCATCAAGAAGCTCTTTTTCAAGCTTTGCATAAAGTGGATTTTTATTAGGCTCACCAATTTTTCTAAGAATAGCCTTCTTTGCTAATATTGCTGATTTTTCAAGGTTTCCTCCAATTCCTACTCCTACAATAATTGGAGGACATGGATTACCACCTGCATTCTTCACTGTTTTAATGACAAAATCTTTTACTCCTTTGAGTCCTTCAGAAGGTTTAAGCATGCTCAGAGCAGACATATTTTCACTTCCTGCGCCTTTGGGAGCTACAATGATTTTTACTTTATCGCCTTTTACTAAATCAAAATGAACAATGCATGGAGTGTTGTCTTTTGTGTTTTTTCTTGCAAAAACAGGGTCATCTACCATGCTTGCTCTTAAATATCCATCCTTTACAGCAAGGCTAACACCTTCATTAAAAGCTTTCAATAAATCACCATCTTCGTACACTGCTTCTGTTCCCCATTCTACAAAAATTACAGCCATTCCAGTGTCCTGACAAAGAGGAATTCTGTCTTCTAAGGCTATTCTTTGATTTTCAACTATCTGACTAAGGATTCCCTTTGAAATTCCTTCTTCTTGTTCATATGCTTTAAGTAAAGCCGTAAGAGCATCCTTTGGTAAAGAGATTACAGAATCCATATAGAGTTTTTTTACTGTCTTTACAATTTCCTCTTTATTTATCTTTCTCATGGCTCAATTAGATATTTAATTCCCTCCCCTCTTGATAGTTTTTCAAATGCAACAGCAATATCTAAAAGGGATATTTCTCCTGAAATAAGTTCCCTTAGTCTCAATTTTTTTGATTTAATCAGGTCGCAGGCCTCTCTAACATCTTTAGGACTATAATGGAAAGCTCCCTTAAGAGTGATTTCGTCATAGTGAATTCTTGCAGCATCGTAGCATACCTGTGTTCCTACCTTTAGTCCTCCAAAAAGTAACACTGTGCCACCTTTTCTAACATAATCTATTGATTTAAGCCATATATCCTTTTGACCAGTACATTCAACAACTCTGTCATAACCAAAACCCTGAGTAAAATCCAAAGGATTTTCAGAGGAAAAATAAATTTTGTCTGCACCTAATTTTTCTGCAAGGCTGAGTTTATTTTTATTTCTTCCCATAATTGCTACCTTGATTTCCATACTTTTAAGAACTTGAAGAAATAAAAGCCCCACAGGGCCTGTTCCAATTAAAAGAACCTTATCGTCCTTTGATGGTGAAAGAACCTTAACTCCATGAACAACACATGAAAGAGGCTCAAGAAAAGCAGCTTCATCAAAGTCAATCTCCTCTGGTTTATGGAACATATTAATATTTACAACTCTTTCCTTAACAACTATATATTCTGAAAAAGCTCCGAGCATCATATCCTTTGTAAGAATCTCGCAAAGATTAAAAAACCCATACTTACAGTAAGCACACTCTCTACAGGGAGCAGTATGAACAAGCATTACTGCATCACCTGGTTTAAAACCATTTACAGAATCTCCTACTTTCTCAATTATTCCTGAAAATTCATGTCCAAATGGTCCAGGCATTGGAATTAAAGGATGCCCCCTAAGGTAAGCCTTTAAATCTGTGCCGCAGGTAAGAGCAGCTTTTATGCGTACTAAAACCTCTCCTTCCTTTAATGAAGGGATAGTTTTTTCAACAATCTCTATTTTTTTTTGACTAACTAAATAAGCTACCTTCATTGTATTTCATCCTTTTTTAGACTCTCCTCATAGAGCTCTTTTTTGCTTAAATTGTAAAGCTCTGATACTATTTTAACAGCTTCTTTTCTACCTTTGCCTCTTTTCATCAATTCTCTTACTTCTTTCAATGCTTCATCAAAGCTGAATGCTTTTTCTTTTGCACCTTCAACTAATATAACATACTCACCAGCGATTTTAGACCTTTCAAGCTTTTCAATGATTTCACTAAGATTTCCTCTTAAAACCTCCTCAAACATCTTTGTAAGTTCCTTTGTAATGCATACTTTTCTGTCTCCTAATACCTCAAGCATATCATCAAGAGCTGGAAGTATTCTGTGAGGTGCTTCATAAAAAACAAGAGTTCTCTTTTCAGAGCTCAACTCAAGCAGCTTCTTTTTTCTTTGTGACTGTTTAACAGGAAGAAAACCAATAAAGGTAAACTCTTGTGAATTCAAGCCTGATATGCTCAAAGCTGTAATCAATGCTGTAACACCTGGAACTGCAATTATGTCAATGCCTTCCTGTATCGCTCTTGAGATAACTACTGCTCCAGGATCTGATATTCCTGGGGTTCCTGCATCTGTAATAAGTGCAACATTGTGTCCTGATTTTATTTTTTGAATTATTTCTTCAGCACGAACCTTTTCTTTTTCAGACCAATAACTTATGAGCGGTTTTTTGATTTCATAATAATTCAACAATTTCATACTGTGTTCTGTATCTTCACAGGCAATATAATCAACTTTTCTTAAAGTATCAAGAGCTCTCAATGTAATATCTTCAAGATTTCCAATAGGCGTGGACACTACATAAAGTCTTCCTTCAGACATTCATTCCTCCTTAAGAAGCTGTCTAAGTCTTTTGTCAGCTTTAATAACATCATCAACACTTTCACCTGTTATGTCCCAGCTGTATTCTCCTTTCTTGTCTCTGTGAAGTTTTATTTTTACAGGTTTTTTCGGTTTTGCATATTGAAGCACTTTGTCCTTAGTGTGCTGAATTGGATTTTGCGCAATGCTTTCAGCATATAAGGAAAAAATAAAGAATAAAACTATCAAGAATAAAACAAAAACCCTTTTCATCTTGTCCTCCCGCAGTGTATTTTATTGTTTCTTTTTTCATTCCAATTCAAATATTAATGGCTTATTGAATATAAAATTTTAATTCGCTTTTCTGCTAAATTTATATATATTATCGTTTCATACGATAGTTCTTCCGTCTTTTCGATTGTTTTGTAAAATAGTTTATCAAGAAATTCAGCAAACAAAGCTTAGATTATTTTTTCTCTAATTAAGCCTAATTCCAAACTCTCTAATTCTGCAAGTTGAACATATAAGACATCCGCTTTCTTATTTTCTATACCAGCATGTTATCTTCAAACTCATGGAATATCTTGTATATCATTCTCCAAATCTGTTTGTAATAGGAAATCTCCAGTCCTTACCAAGTGATACAGGAGAGATTTTTATTCCAGGTGGAGATTGCCTTCTTTTAAATTCTGCTTTCTTTACCATTCCTAAAACTTTCCTTACAATATTTCTTTCAAATCCATGTTGTACTATCTCTTCCTCACCCATGCATTTTTCAATGTGCCTTTTAAGTATCTCATCAAGCAAATCATATGGAGGTAAAGTATCCTGATCAGTCTGTTGTGGTCTTAATTCTGCTGATGGTGGCTTTATAAATACTCTTTCAGGAATTCTTCCCTTGGATGCCCATCTGGCAACCCTGTAAACATAGGTTTTGTAAACATCCTTTATTAAAGCAAATCCACCAGCCATATCACCATAAAGAGTTGCATATCCAACTGCCATTTCAGATTTATTGCCAGTTGTTACAACAAGCCATCCAAATTTGTTTGAAAGCGCCATGAGTATATTGCCACGGATTCTACTTTGAATATTTTCTTCTGTTGTATCTTTAGGTAAGCCTTTAAATGTATCTGAAAGCCTTTTAAGATACTCCTCAAATATCTCCTCTATTGAAATCTCTATAAACTCAATTCCAAGATTCTGAACAAGCTTATAGACATCCTCTCTGCTTTCCTTTGATGTATATCTTGAGGGCATAAAAACTCCTGTAACTTTATCTCTGCCCAATGCCTCTGTAGCAACAAGTGCAACAAATGATGAGTCAATTCCTCCACTCAAACCAAGACATACTCTGCTGAAACCATTTTTTTCAACATAATCCCTTAGTCCTGTAACAAGAGCCTTAAATATCTCCTCTTCTTCTCCTAAATGTTGAAGACTAAGAACTGTGGGAATATTGGTCTGAAAAGATAATCTTGTTGGAAGACTCTTTTTCTTCAATGGAATCTTAATAATCTCAATCTCTTCAAAATCAGATTCCCATCTTATTTTGGGTTCTCTCATTCTTACTCTTGTTACATCCTCAAGATCAAGATCAATAACTATAAAGTCTTCTTCAAAAGCCTTACCCATTGCAATTATTTCTCCAGATGGTGAGATAACCATACTTCTTCCATCAAAAACTATCTCATCCTGTCCTCCCACTGTATTCAAATAGGCAATAAACACTCCCATGTCATAGGCTCTTGTGGTAAGCATCCTGAGTTTTCTTTCAAATTTGCCTGCATAAAAAGGAGAGGCACTTATGTTAATTATCAACTCAGCTCCCTGATAAGCCTGAACAGGACTTGGCAAAGTTGGATGGAATATATCTTCACAAATATTAAGTCCGAATAAAACTCCGCTATAATCATAAACAGGTGCTCTTTTCCCTGACTTAAAATATCGCATTTCATCAAAAACGCTGTAATTTGGAAGATATATTTTGTGGTAAACATCTATTAGTTTTTGCTTTGCTAAAATAACTGCAGAATTATAAAGGTCATCCTCTTTCAGAGGTAAGCCAACAATAAGAATGAAATTTTTCACTTTTTCAGTGATTTTATCCATTGCTTCCCTTACCTTTTTTATGAAAGATGGATAAAAAAGAAGATCCTCTGGAATGTATCCTGTAAGGGCTAACTCAGGGAAAACAACTATCTCAGCATTTTCTTTAATAGCCTTTTCAGTGAATGAAAAAATTTTGCTTAAATTGTCTTCAATATCACCAACCACTGGATTTATCTGACATAAGGCTAATCTTAGATTTTTCATATCAAGTTGGACAGCACTTTATTGCATCAAAGGCATAAAGTATTCTTTTTTCCTTTGGAAGTTTTTCTTCATTATAGGGAACAAAGCTTAATGAAGACATTAGTTTAAGCATTTCTTCTTTCGGGGGTATATCCATTGTTTCTTGGACTTCTCCTGTAAGCACATTTATCAGTCTTCCTTCCCTTCCATCAGTTACCATAGCAAAAGGAATCTGATAGGGCTCAACAACTCTACAAAAGGCAAGCATAAATCTCTCCCATGAATCAATTGAAGCAGGAGTGCACTTTATTGCATATATAACTTTTCCTTCAAGAATTAAAATAATATCAACAGAAGTAACAAACTTTTCCTTATCTGATACAATGACTTCATAACCCTTATTGATCTCCATATCATTAAGTTTATAGCCACAATTCATTAAGTTTTCTATTATTAATCTCTGAATGTATCCAATAGTTTTTACGAAGGCTTCTTCATTTTCTTTAATAATATCTCCGATAAGTTTTTTCCGCTCCTCTAAAGATTCAGGTACTTTATTGAGTTGTATTTTCATCAATTCTTCCTCCTTAAAATTTTTTAAGCTTGTTTATCCAATATTTTTAAACAACAGCGAGCAAAAAATCAAACATTTAAAACAATTAGACTCCTCAGTTAAAATTGATAAATTGAAAAAAAGAGTGTGTTAATAGTTGCTTCAGGCTCTTAATAAAAAGTTTGTAAAGAATCAGGTTTTGGAAGTATAATAAAATCTTATGAGAAAGCTTTCTGTTTCAATAATTGGTGCCGGTCCTGCCGGTATTGCTACAGCAATAGAACTAAAAACAGCAGGCATAAAAGACATCGCTATTTTTGAAAAGGCAAGTAATTTTTGTTACACAATAAGAAGACTTTATCCTGAAGGTAAAAGAGTAGACAGAAACTACAAAGGCATAAATATAGCTTCAGAGGGAATCTGTTCATTTGAAACAGAAACAAAGGAACAATTTCTTGAAAGAATTGAAAATTATATCAAGGAGTATCAAATAGAAATTTTTTATAATACAGAAATTAATGGACTGGAAAGGTCTGGTCCATACTATATTATTAAAGCAGGCACATATGCAGTTGCTCAAGCATATGTAGTAGTTATTGCTACAGGAGTTTTTGATAGACCTAAAAAGCCTTCTTATCCAATTCCTGAAGAAATAAAAAGTAGAGTTTTTTTTGAGTTTCCAAAAGAATTGCCAGAAGGAGAAAAAATATTAATTGTTGGAGGAGGAAATACAGCTGCTGAACTTGCCTGTATTTTATCAGGAAAATGCGATGTATACTTATCTTACAGAAGACCTGGCTTTTTTAGAATCAATGAAGAGAATCTCAAAGAACTTGAAAAGAGAAAGGACCAGATAACATTTTTTTTGGGCACAGAGATAAAGGCATTAGAACCTGAAAAAGATGCAGTAAAAGTTATATTCCATGATGGACATACTGAAGTATTTTCAAAAATTTTTTACTGTCTTGGAGGAAGCACACCAAGAAACTTTCTTGAAAAAATGGGCATAAAATTTAAAGACTCTCTTCCAGATATTGATGAATTCGGAGAAAGCAATCTTGAAAGAGTTTTTCTAATCGGTGATGTTGCGGTCAAAAGAGGAAGTATAATTTATGCATTTAATTCAGCCCACAGAGCTGTAAAAAGAATTCTTGGAAAATATCACGTTTTATTCAACAGTTCCTCTTGAAATTTTTATTGCACAAAACTCTCCACACATGCTGCATACTCTTTCATCTTCAAGAGGCGGTCTTTCTGAACGCATTGAACGAACTTTTTCAGCATCAAAGGCTAATGCAATCTGCTCCTGCCAGTCAAAGTTTCTTCTTGACTCTGCCATCTTTTTGTCTCTCTGCCATGCTTGAGGTAAACCCTTTGCAAGGTCTGCAGCATGAGCTGCTATCCGTGAAGCAATTACTCCCTCTTTTACATCCTCTTTATCAGGAAGTCTTATGTGTTCTGAAGGTGTTACATAACATAAGAAATCAGCACCATACATACCTGCTAAAGCACCGCCTATTGCTGCTGCAATATGGTCATAACCCATTGCACAATCTGTTACAAGTGGGCCTAGAACATAAAAGGGTGCTTCCTTGCAAATGTTTTTCTGAATTTTCATATTTATTTCAACATGATTTAATGGAAGATGTCCTGGACCTTCAATAATACATTGAACTCCTTCTGATAGGGATATTTCTTTTAATTTGCCAATGGTTATAAGTTCAATCAATTGATATTTGTCTGTAGCATCAGCAAGACATCCAGGTCTTAATCCATCTCCAAGACTAAGGGTAAGATCATACTTTTTAGCAATCTCAAGAAGTCTATCAAAATATTCATAAAGAGGGTTTTCTCTGTCATGATAACATATCCAGTTTGCAATTATTGAACCTCCTCTGCTGACAATGGGCAAAACTCTTTCACCAGATTTAAGCATTTCAACAATCTTCTTTGTAACTCCACAGTGAACCGTCACAAAATCTACTCCATCCTTTGCATGTTCCTCTATAACATCAAATATATCATCAACTTTCATCTTTACAATACTTCCATATCTTTCAACTGCTCTTACAGCAACTTCATAAATCGGAACGGTTCCTATACTTACGGATGAATGCTTCAGTATCGCTCTTCTCATTTCTTTGAGCGGACCTCCTGTGGAAAGATCCATCACTGCATCTGCACCGTATTTTATAGCAATATCAAGTTTTTCAAGCTCTTCCTGAATGTCTGTCTTATCTGTTGAAGTTCCTATGTTTGCATTTATTTTTGTTCTAAGTCCTTTACCTATGCCAAGAGGCTTTATATTATGAAGTATGTTTCTGGTTATAACAGCCTTTCCATCTGCTATATTTTGAGAAAGTTCCTCAGGTGAAACGCCTTCTTGTGTTGAAACCTCCTTTACTTCATCAGTTATTATTCCTCTTTTTGCTAATTCAATTCTTGTCATATCTTTTCTCCTAAAATTTCATTAAATTTCTTTACTTTTTCCTCAATGTCTTTTTGAGCTAAAATACCGCTTATCATGGCAACTCCATCACAGTAAGGTATAACTTCATTAACATTGTCAATTTTAATTCCTCCAAGCGCAAAAACTTTACAGTTAACTGCTTTTTTAATTTTTTTTAATTTTTCAATTCCCTGTGGCTCTCCATACTTTGCTTTTGAAGGAGTATAGAAAACAGGACCAAAGGTTATAAAATCAGCCCAGTCTGAGGCTTCCTTAGCATCCTGTAAAGAATGTGTTGATACACCTATGAGGAACCTATCCTTCCATACATCTTTTACAATCTTTGGAGGAAAACCACTCTGGGGAAGATGAACTCCGTCAGCATCAACAGCCAGAGCTATATCAATTCTGTCATTTATAAACAGCATTGCATTATTTCTTTTAGTTATATCACGCATTTTTTTTGCCAGATTATAAAGTTCCTTTGCTGTCAAATCCTTTTCCCTTAACTGGAAAGCCTTAATACCTGCCTTCAAAGCTGTTTCTACTGCTTGTAAAAAGAGTTCTTCATCGGGAAAAATTTTTCTGTCACTTATAAGATAAAGCTTAAACTTCATGTAAGCATTCCTTCAATTGGTGAACTTGCAGATGCGTAAAGTTTTTTAGGAATTCTACCTGCTTTGTATGCTAATCTTCCTGCAATACATGCATGTTTAAGTGCCTCTGCCATCATAATTGGGTCTTTTGCACCAGCAATTGCAGTATTTACAAGTACAGCGTCACAACCAAGCTCCATAGCAATAGATACATCAGATGCTGTTCCAACTCCTGCATCAACAATTACAGGAACATTCACACTCTCAAGAATTATCTTTATGTTATATGGATTTCTTATCCCAAGTCCTGAACCAATTGGAGCACCAAGAGGCATTACAGCAGCAGCACCTGCATCAACAAGTCTCTTTGCTGTTATAGGGTCATCATTAGTATATGGAAGTACGATAAAACCCTCTTTTGCAAGAATCTCTGTTGCTTTAATAAGTCCGCACACATCTGGAAAAAGTGTTTTTTCGTCTCCAATAACCTCAAGCTTAACCATGTCTGAAATACCTGCTTCTCTTGCTAATCTTGCATATCTTAGAGCATCTTCAACTGTATAGCAACCTGCAGTGTTTGGCAGAATTTTGTATTTCTTAGGATCAATATAGTCAAGAAGATTTTCCTTACTTCGGTCAATAATGTTTACCCTTCTTACTGCAACTGTTACTACATCTGTTCCTGATGCTTCAATTGCCCGTGCAGTTTCTTCAAAATCTTTATACTTGCCTGTTCCAACCCACAGCCTTGACTTAAACTCAATGCCTCTAATAATTAATGGGTCACTCATTTTAGCCTCCTCCAACAAAGTTGACGATTTCTATGGAATCGCCTTCTTTTATTTTATAATCAGCAAATCTGTCTCTCTTTACAATTTCAAGATTCACTTCAACAACAACCCTTTGAGGATTAATATCAAGTTCTTTTAAAAGCTCCGAGATTGTTAATGCATTTACCTCCATATATTCACCGTTTATTTTTACTCTCATAAAACCTCCAAAATAAAAAACCTCTATCCCTGTAGGATAGAGGCTGGTTTTAGCTCAGTCTCTCCCTTTCCCTCCGCCGGTATTACCCGGATCAGGTTCAAGGGGTCTTCCCTTATCGGGAACTCTCAGGTCATTTAACCTCCCCCAGGGATTAATTAATTCTATACTTTTAAAACAAAATCTGTCAATGCTACCAATTTTTCAGGTATGATAAATTGACATAATACTGGATTAGCATAGATAATATTTAATATGGCTTATAATGATTTGAGAGATTTTATAAAGACTCTGGAAGAAAAAAGACTTCTTCATAGAGTTACAGTAGAGGTTGACCCTGTTCTTGAGATTGCTGAAATCACTGATAGAATGTGTAAATCACCCAATGGTGGAAAGGCTCTTTTTTTTGAGAAAGTTAAAGGTTCAAGTATACCTGTTGTGACTAATCTTTTTGGCTCTTTTGAAAGAATGTGTCTTTCTCTTGAAGTTGAAAGCCTTGATGATATTGGTAAAAGAATAGAAAAGCTTCTTAATCAGACAACACCTAAGAGTTTCAAAGAAAAAATAAAAGCAATCTTTGAACTTATTGAAGTAAACAAATATTTGCCAAAATTAGTAAAAAAAGCTCCATGTCAAGAAGTGATAAATCATGAACCAAACTTAAGCAAACTTCCAATTTTAAAGACATGGCCTCTTGATGGAGGAAGATTTATTACACTGCCAATGGTTTTTACCCGTGATCCTGAAACAGGCAAGCAAAACTGTGGAATGTATCGTATGCATGTTTATGATGAAAAAACAACAGGCATGCACTGGCATATCCATAAAGATGGTGCTTTACACTACAGAAAATATAAGGAACTCGGCAAAAGAATGCCTGTTGCTGTTGCAATAGGCTCTGATCCTGCAGTTATATACTCATCTACTGCACCTCTTCCATATGGTGTTGATGAAATGGTTTTTGCAGGATTTCTAAGAAAAAGTCCTGTTGAAATGGTTAAATGTGTAACCTGTGATATTGAAGTTCCTGCAAATTCAGAAATTGTTCTTGAAGGCTATGTAGAGCCTAAGGAATTAAGGGATGAAGGACCTTTTGGTGACCATACAGGATTTTACTCGCCTGTAGATAAATTCCCTGTTTTTCATTTAATCTGCATTACGCACAGAAAAGAGCCCATATATCCTGCTACTGTTGTAGGAAAACCTCCCATGGAAGACTGCTATATGGGAAAGGCAACAGAAAGAATATTTCTTCCACTTCTTAAGATGCAGTTTCCAGAGATTATAGACATAAATCTTCCTATGGAGGGAGTATTTCACAATGCAGCTATAATCTCCATAAAAAAACAGTATCCTGGACAGGGTAAAAAAATCATTCATGGACTCTGGGGTATGGGACAGATGATGTTTTCAAAGCTTATAATAGTTGTAGATGAAGATGTGAATGTGCAGGATCTTTCAACTACTGCATGGAAGGTCTTAAATAATGTTGATTGGCGCAGAGATGTAATTATCTCTGAAGGTCCTGTTGATGAGCTTGATCATGCATCAAGCTGGCCAAGATTTGGTGGCAAGATGGGAATTGATGCAACCCGTAAAACCCGTGAAGAAGGCATGATGAGAGATTGGCCAGAGGAAATCACTCAGGCAGAAGAAATAAAAAAACTTGTCACAAAAAAATGGCATGAGTATGGATTCTGATTTTTTTCTTGGTATTGATGTAGGAAGTGAAACAGCTAAAATAACAGTTGTTAACAGGCATTTTAAAATTCTTGAAAAGCTTTATTTAAAACATCTTGGAAAACCAGCAGAAGTAGTCTGTCGTATTTTAGAAGATATTATTTCAAGATACAAAAATTTAAAAATATGTTTTACAGGTGTATCAGGAAGATTTATAGCAAAGAGAGTTGGTGCTCCCTACATAAATGAAATTGTCTCCCAGGCAACAGCAACTTCATCTTTTTATCCTCAGGTAAGAACTATCATTGAAATTGGTGGAGAAGATTCAAAGCTTATTTTTCTTGATAAAAATGGAAGGATTAAGGATTTCTCATTAAATAGCATATGTGCAGCAGGAACAGGCTCCTTTCTTGAACAGCAGGCAGAGCGTCTGGGATTAACAATAGAAGAGTTCAGCGAGCTTGCAACAAAGTCAGAGAAACCTTCAAAGATTGCAGGCAGATGCAGTGTTTTTGCTAAATCAGACATGATTCATCTACAACAAATTGCAACACCACTGCAAGACATAATTGCAGGATTGTGTTTTGCCCTTGCAAGAAACTTTAAAGCAACCATGTTTAAAGGTAGAGCCATTGAGCAAGTGGTTGCATTTCAAGGTGGTGTAGCAGCAAACAAAGGAATGGTAGAGGCATTTAAAAATGTATTCAACATAAATGAAATACTTATCCCGGAGCATTTTGAGGTAACAGGTGCAATTGGTGCAGCGATAAAATCTCAGAATAGCAACTTTTATATAAATGAAAAAATCATAGAAAAGCTTGGCAGCATAAAAGCAGAAATTGAATATGGATTACCACCTCTTGGGAAAGAAAAATTTTTCACAGCTATTGAGGATGATCAGAATCACAAAGTTTATAATTGTTACAAGAATGAAATAAAAACAACCTATCTTGGTATTGACGTAGGCTCTGTAAGCACAAACATTGTTCTTATTGATGAAGAAGGCAATCTTATCACAAAAAGATATCTTCCAACAGCAGGAAAACCAATTGATGCAGTAAAAAGAGGTTTGAGTGAGATAAGTAAAGAAACTCAAAATATCAAAATAAAAGGTGTTGGTGTTACAGGCTCGGGTCGTTACATTATTGGAGATTTTGTAGGCGCAGATGTTATTAAAAACGAAATCACAGCCCATGCCAGAGGTGCAGTTCATTATGACAGTAGCATTGATACAATTTTTGAAATTGGTGGACAGGATTCAAAATATATACGCATTAAAAATGGCAAAGTTGTTGATTTTGAAATGAATAAAGCCTGTGCAGCAGGAACAGGTTCTTTTATTGAAGAACAGGCTGACAAACTTGGTATAACCCTTGAAGAGTTTCAAAAACTAGCTTTTGCCTCTAAGACTCCCTGCAGACTTGGAGAAAGATGCACTGTTTTTATGGAAAACTCGCTGGTTATAAATCTTCATAAAGGCGCACGTAAAGAGGATATTGTTGCGGGTCTTTGTTACAGTATTGTGGAAAATTATATCAACAGAGTTGTTGCAGGGAAACCAATTGGTAAAAAAATATTTTTTCAGGGTGGTGTTGCCTTTAACAAAGCTGTAATTGCAGCCTTTGAAAACTTTTTAAAATCTAAGGTTGATAAAGAATGTGAGTTAATTATTCCACCCAATCATGAAGTTATGGGAGCAATCGGTGCTGCTCTTATTGTTAGAGACTTTATGAGAAATGGTAAAGAAACTAAATTCAAAGGCTTTTCTCTCAAAGATAAACAATATACTATCTTTTCTTTTGAATGCAAAAGTTGTCCTAATTATTGTGAAATAAACAGAGTTAAACTACAAGACGAGGAAAGAAATCTTTTTTATGGAGGCAGATGCGAAAAATATGAAAAACAGGAATTGACTTTTAGAATTCCAGACCCTGTAAAACTGAGAGAAAAATTGCTATGGAAAACATATAAAGAATACGAAGCTCAATATAAAAATAGAAAAGCACCTGTAATAGGAATTCCTTACATTTTTTTATTTCATGATTATCTACCTTTCTGGAGCACTCTGTTATGGGAATTGGGTTTTAATGTCAGAATTTCACATAAAACAAACAAAAAAATTATTAATAAGGGTATTGAAAAGGTTTTATCAGAAGCATGCTTTCCTCTTAAAGTAGCCTATGGACATATAGCAGATTTAGCTGAAAATGGAGTTGATTTAATATTTCTTCCGAGTTTTATAAATCTTAATCTTCACGATGAGTATGAAAGAGGGCTTGTATGCCCACTTGTGCAAACAATCCCTTATGTAAGCAGAAAGTTATTTAGCGAGACAAAAATCCTTATACCGAGAATAGACTTCTCAAGAGGACTTGACTACTTAAAGAAAGAACTCTGTCAGACTTTTAAGGGAATTATAAATATAAAAAACATTGATGAAAAAATAGCCATTGCAGGAGAAAAACAGAAAGAGTTTTTAAATTCACTCAAGAAGGAAGGCTTAAAATTTCTTGAAACAGCAAAAGATAAATCACTTGGACAGCAAGCCACTGTTATTATTATTGGCAGATCCTATAACTCCTTTGATCAGGCAGTTAGCCTTGATATTTCAGGGAAGCTTACACGTCTCAATGTGCTTCCTATTCCAATGGATATGCTGCCTTTTGAAAAAATACACATCAAAGATGATTGGAAAAATTTATACTGGCGCTCAGGACAAAGGATAATCAGAGCCTCCAAGTTTCTTCACAAATTAGATGAAGTATATCCTATTTTTATAACCAACTTTTCCTGTGGTCCTGACTCCTTCATAATAAACTATTTCAAAGAAGAAATGGCTCAGAAACCCTATTTAATCCTTGAGATTGATGAACACAGTGCTGATGCAGGTGTGGTCACCCGTCTTGAGGCTTTTATAGATAGTATAAAAGGCAGAGAAGAAAAATACTCAGCTAAAGTATTTATTCCAGTATCAATTAAGAGTTCAGATCTATCAAAAAGAACCATATACATTCCCAGAATGTCTGATCATGCCTTTGCTTTAAAGGCATCCTTTAACTACTGCGGAATTGAAGCAGAAGTAATGCCTGTCTCTGATAAAGAATCTATTGAGCTTTCAAGAAAATACGTAGGTGGAGGAGAATGTTTCCCTTATGTTGTAACACTGGGTGATATGTTGAAAGTTGTTTTTTCAAAAGATTTCGATCCAGATAAAACAGCCTTTTTCATGCCTTCTGGTGCAGGTCCTTGCAGGTTCGGTCAATATAATGTTTCCCACAGAATGATACTTAAAAAATTAGGCTTTGACAACGTTCCTGTTTATTCGCCCCAGCAGGATGCCCAGTTTTATAAAGATCTAAATATTGCTGGCGGAGAGTTTTCCCTCAGAGCTTGGCAAGGAGTTGTTGCTTATGGCTTACTTACAAAATTACTTTTACAGACAAGACCTTATGAAAAAAATAAAGATGAAACAGAATCGCTCTATGAAAGCTATCTTGTAAAAATTTACAATGCTTTAAAGAGCAGGAATGGAAATATTGAAGATTTAATGAACAATATGAAAAGAGATTTTCAAAACATTCCCAAATACAAAGATAAAAAACCTCTGATTGGAATTGTGGGAGAGATATTTGTCCGTTCTCATTCATTTTCAAATGAGAATTTGACAAAAAGACTTGAGTCTTTAGGTGCAGAGGTTTATCTTACACCAATTGAAGAGTGGATTCACTATGTAAATAAAATGGCTTTGAGAAAAGCCTTGATAAAAAAGGATAAATCTGCTATTATAAAAATTCTTATTAATAAATTTTTCCAGTGGAGGGTTGAGAAAAAATTTTCATCACGTTTTAAAGGAACACTTAAATTTTTACATGAGCCCTCTATAAAGGAACTTTTTAAGTTTGCATCACCATATGTTCCTGACAGCTTTGAAGGAGAAACTATTTTGAGCATTGGTAAAAGTATTGATTTAATAAAAAAAGGAGCAAACGGCATAATAAACGCTATGCCTTTTGGATGCATGCCAGGTGCTATTGTTACTGCTTTATTAAGATTTATTCAAAAGGATTATAACATACCTGTTGTATCACTTGCCTATGATGGCACAAATTCTACTGTGAATGAACTATGGCTGGAAGCTTTTATAGAAACAATAAAAAACTTAAAGGGGAGGTGAATTGAGTGGGAAATGTTCTTAAATGGAGGAAGAAAAAGATAAAAAAGCATAAATACAGAAAACTCCGCAAAAAAATGAGAGCACAAAGAAGAAATAAATAATAGGATAAAAAATGAAAGATTTAATGATTTTAAAAGAAAAGATTGCCATGATTGATAAAGAAATAAAAATCATATCAGAAAAGATTGATTTAATTGATAAAAAGCTAAACAAAATAGAAGAAATTGATTTGGAAATCAAGGCAATCAAACTATTTTTAAAAAGAGTTTTCCCTGATTTTAAAAAAGAGTTTCCTGATATATTAAAAAAACTTAGCTCAAGGGAGTAGATATAGTGTTTAAAGCATTTAGTACAACAGGCATAGGAAGTATGCCGCATACTGAAGTTTTGTCAGCTTGTGAACTTATTTTAAAGTATTTTGATATTCCATTTTGGCCACAAATGCCTAAATATTCACAGAATGAACAGATGATCACACAGTTTTGTGAGGGATTGCCAGGAATAACTTTCAATTCAGGCAAAGTTTATATCAAAAAAGACGATGAACTGATTACGGAATGGTTAAGCAGCTATCATGAAGAAATGTTTTCTTCTGTAAGTAAAGAGTATGCAATAGGGCTTTACAAAATGACAGAACTAATAAGTGAGAAAAAATTAAAAATCTTTAAAGGACAGATTACAGGCCCTCTAACATTTACACTTTCTCTTAAAGATGATGAAGGTAAAATCATTTATTTTGATGAGACTCTTAGAGAACTTGCCCTCATGCATCTTAAAGCAAAAGCTAAATGGCAGATTGATTTTTTAAAAAATTTTGCTGAAAAAATAGTTGTTTTTATTGATGAACCAATACTTCAAGCAGTCGGCACTTCTGCATATATCTCTGTTGAACAGGCTGAAGCAATAAGATTAATAAAAGAACTTGTTTCTTTTATTAAATCACAGAATGTTAAAACAGGAATTCACTGTTGTGGAAGAACTGACTGGAAGGAAATTTTATCTATGGATATAGATATTCTGAGTTTTGATGCCTTTTCCTTTTTTGATTTTTTTAAAAT
Organism: uncultured Thermodesulfovibrio sp.; assembly: GCA_964614465.1. GTDB lineage: Bacteria > Nitrospirota > Thermodesulfovibrionia > Thermodesulfovibrionales > Thermodesulfovibrionaceae > Thermodesulfovibrio. Next base: position 80,664 of record CAZTLF010000002.1, on the reverse strand, counting down.
TTACAAAGATGAAATCGCAGAGTTTATTAGCAAAAACAGCTACATTGCATGGGGATTTATTCCAACAACTGATGATTTGAATACTTTGAGTGATGAAGAAATAATTGAACAGGCAGTAAGAAAAATTGAAGAAATATCAAAAATCTTACCTTCAATTCCTGAAAAATCACTTATTACTCCATCCTGTGGGATGGGTTCTCTTGATATTTTAAGCTCCGAAAGAGTTTGTCAACTTCTTAAAAAATTAAAAATTAAACTGATAAATGAATAAAGGAGTGTTTATAACCTTTGAAGGAATAGAAGGTTCTGGGAAAACCACGCAGGGGAAATTACTCGTAGAAAAACTTCAAAAAGAAGGATTAAAAGTTTTATATACTTATGAACCAGGAGATACAGAAGCTGGAAAATATATTAGAGAAATACTTCTTAATTCAGAAATTAAAATAAATCCATTATGCGAACTTCTTCTTTATTTTGCAGACAGGGTTCAACATATTGAGGAAAAAATAAAGCCATATATTGAATCTAGTTTTATTGTAATATGTGATAGATTTACAGACTCAACTTTGGTTTATCAAGGATATGCAAGAGGCATATCAATTGATTTGATTAAACAACTAAACAGAATAGTTCTTGATGAATTCATGCCAGATTTAACAATATTGCTTGACTGTCCAGCAAATATCGGGCTTGGAAGAAATCAGAAGATTAATAAAAAAGATAGATTTGAGATCGAGAATTTAGCTTTCCATGAAAAAGTAAGACAGGGATATCTTGAGCTTGTAAAATTATACAAAGAAAGATTTTTTGTTTTGGATGCCACTGAATCCATAGATAAGATAGCTGAAGATATATATAAAAAAGTTAAATCAATACTATCACATGGGATTTGACAAAATTGCATCTCAGGAAAACGCAATAAAACTGCTTAAAGGAACATTAAAGACAAAAAAAATTCCAAATGCTTTATTATTTTTAGGAGACGCCCATATTGGAAAAACTTCAACAGCAATTGCCTATGCTAAGGCACTGAATTGTTTGAATTCTAAAAATAAAGACTCCTGCGATAACTGTCTGTCTTGTAAAAAAATTGAGCAAGGTCTACATCCAGATGTTAAAATTATAGCTCCTGAAAAAGACCTGATCACAGTAAACATTATAAGAGAAGTTGAAGAGTTTGTTGCTTTAACACCTCTTGAAGGGAAATACAAGATTGCTATTATAAAGGAAGCACATAAAATGAACAATGCAGCAGCAAATGCATTTCTTAAAACAGTTGAAGAACCACCTTTTAGCACCACAATAATTCTTATCTGTGAAGATATTCATAGTTTACCAGAACCTTTGATTTCAAGATGTTTTAAAGTCTACTTCAAGCCTCTTTCAATTGATGCAATAAAAAAAATCATACCAGACATGCAACACAAAGATATCCTCCTTAAAATTATTATGGGAAAGCCTGGACTTTTCATATCAAGAGACATACTCAAAGATATTCAGTGGTTTGCTGATACATTAAAAAACATTAAAGAAAAAAATAAAAAATCTGTCTGGAAAGACAATGAAGAAATTAAATGGTGGATAGATTTTCTATGTATTTTTTTGAGAGACTCACTTGTCAAGCTTATATACAAAGCTTCTTCAGATTATTGCCCAATTTTACCTTTAGATTTTAAACTAAAAAAAAATATATCTGAGGAAGAAATTTTTAATCTATATGAGGAGTTACAAAATATTAAAAGAAACATTGATTTAAATTTAAATAAATCAATACTATGGAATTATATGGTTTCCTGTCTCAATAACATAATAACAATTTCTTCAATGCAAAACAGGAAACCATCAAGTTAGAAAAAAATAAGGAGACTCTTAACATGAATAATATAGTATATGTAAGAATCAGACCATTTGGTAAAGTTTACCGTTACCTGAATAATCTTGAAGTAGAATTAAAAAAAGGGGATTTTGTTGTTGTAGAAGGTGATTTCGGGCTAACCTTAGGCTATGTTGTAAAAGTATCCTCTGAAAGTGAAAATTCTTTAAAACCTGTGCTGAGAAAAGCAACTCAAGAAGATAATGAAGTATTTGAAAAAAATATTTCTCTGGAAAAAGAGGCATGGGATTTTTGTCTTGATAGAATAAATGAAAGAAAACTGCCCATGAAACTTTTAGTAGTTGAGTCTGCTCTTGACAGAAAAAGAATAATTTTTTATTTTACTGCAGAAGGAAGAATAGATTTTAGAGAACTGGTTAAAGACCTTGCAGCAAAATTCAAAACAAGAATAGAAATGCGACAGATAGGAGTCAGGGATGAAGCAAAACTTCTCGGCGGAATAGGTGTTTGCGGAAGGGAAATATGCTGTAAGACTTTTGTTAATTTCTTTAAACCAATCTCTTTAAAAATGGCTAAAGATCAGGAAATTGTGCTTAATGTTTTAAAACTCTCAGGTATTTGCGGAAGATTAAAATGCTGTCTAAGGTATGAACATTATAGTGAAATAGAAGAAATAACTCAAGATGAGGAAATCATAACACAAGAAGACAAAGAACCTGAAATTAAAAAACTATCTTTTATTATAAAGAAAACAACAGATGAAGAGCTAACAGAAGACACCTCTGGAGGAAAAGATGAATCAAAATAAAGGGTTTTACATAACTACTCCCATATACTATGTGAACGATACTCCCCATATAGGACATGCCTATACAACATTAGCTGCAGACATACTCGCAAGATATATGAGGCTTAAAGGCAGAAAAGTTTTTTTTCTTACAGGGACTGATGAACACGGACAGAAAGTGGAAAAAGCAGCTTTAAAGAGAGGAAAAAGCCCTAAGAAACATGCAGATATAATGGTGGAGAATTTTAAAAACCTCTGGAAGGTATTAAATATAAGCAATGATGCTTTTATTAGAACCACTGATGAAGAACATAAAAAGATTGTTCAGGAAATACTCCAAAAGCTATATAACAAAGGTGAAATTAAAAAGAGAAAATACTCAGGCATGTACTGTACTCCCTGTGAAAGATTCTGGACAGAAAAAGATTTGATAGAGGGTAAATGCCCTGATTGTGAACGTGAGGTTGAGTTTATTGAAGAAGAAAACTATTTCTTTGTTATGTCAAATTATCAGGGAGCTCTTATTGAGCACATTGAAAAAAATCAAGAATACATTTTGCCTGAGGGCCGTAGAAATGAAGTTTTAGGCTTCCTTAAAACTAAACCTCTTGGTGACCTCTGTATTTCCCGTCCTCGGCATAGGCTTGAATGGGGAATAACACTTCCCTTTGACGAAAACTACACAACCTATGTTTGGTTTGATGCTCTTGTTAACTACTATTCAGCTTTGAAGTATCTCGCTCCAAATGATATTGATTGGTGGCCCCCTGATCATCATCTTATTGGAAAAGACATCCTTACAACCCATGCAGTTTACTGGTCTACAATGCTTATGGCACTCAATTTACCTCTTCCAAGAAATATCTTTGCACATGGCTGGTGGACAGTAAAGGGTAAAAAGATGTCAAAGTCTCTTGGAAATGTTGTGGATCCATTATATGTTATTGAGAAATATGGAGTTGATGCCTTCAGATATTTTCTTTTCAGAGAAGTTTCCTTTGGACTTGATGGAGATTTCTCTGAAAAAGCACTGATAAGAAGAATAAACAATGATCTTGCCAATGACCTCGGAAATCTTGTAAATCGTTTTCTTGTTATGAATGAAAAATATAATAGAGGCAAAATAGAGATTAAATGGCAAGAAGATGAATTTAGTAAAGAAATGATTTATCTAATTGAAGAAATTGATAAAGAAAAACTCTGGGATGAGTTTAAATTCAACCTCATCCTTGAAAAAATCTGGGCTGCCATTTCCTTAACAAACAATTACATTGCAAAAACAGAGCCATGGAGGATAGCAAAAGAAAATCCAGAAAGACTTCTCTTGATACTTTTCAACATCTGGAATGCCATAAGAGTAATTACAGTCTTTCTGTATCCTTTCATGCCAACTACAGCAGACAAAATATGGAAAGCTCTTGGCTTAAGTAAATACAGCATAGACAATAAGATGCTTAAATGGCAAACTGACATAAAAGCATTAAGTACTGAAAAAATTGAACAACTTTTCCCAAGAATAGAACTCAGTAAAGGAGAAAAAACAACAAAAAAAGAGGAGGCAGAGGTGGAAGAACTCATAAGCATTGAAGATTTCATGAAGATAAAGCTTAAAGTTGGTAAGGTAATACATGCAGAAAGACTTAAGGGTTCCACGAAACTCATAAAACTTATTGTTGACATTGGAGAGAATAGACAAATTGTTGCTGGAATAGGACAGCAGTATACACCAGAGGAACTTTTAGGCAGGTCTATTGTTGTTTTAAGCAATCTTAAGCCGGTAAAGCTTATGGGCGTAGAATCTCAGGGGATGCTTCTTGCGGCAACAGGCAGTGATGGAAAAATATCAATACTTACCATTGACAGAGAAATAAACTCTGGTGCAGATATAAAATGAGCCATTTAAGAAAGTGGCCTGAAACTGAAAGACCAAGAGAGAGACTTATCAAACATGGTGCACAAAGTCTCAGTGATGCTCAATTACTTGCCATAGTTTTGCGTACTGGTTCAAATAGAAAAAATGTAATTGACACAGCTATGGAGCTTATCCAGAGATTTGGCGGATTAAGAGGACTTGAAGAAGCCCCTTTGAGTGAAATTAAAAAATTTAAAGGGCTTGGAGTTGCAAAAATTGCCCAAATTAAAGCATCTTTTGAACTTGGAAAAAGGCTACTGAGTGAGAAAGCTCAGGAACAGATTTTTAACTCTGCTGAGACTGTTTATAACTATTTCTTTCCTAAGCTCAATGGATTAAAAAAAGAAGTATTCATAACAGCACTGCTTGATACTAAGCTAAAATTAATAAGAGAAGTAAAGGTTTCTGAAGGAACTCTCAATCAGTCATTAATTCATCCAAGAGAAGTGTTCAAGGAAGCAGTGCAAGAGTCAGCCTATGCAGTAATTCTAATTCATAATCATCCAAGCGGAGACCCAACTCCCAGCGAACAGGATATTGAGATTACAAAAAAACTTAAGAAAGCCTCCGAATACCTTGAAATCCCTATTCTTGATCATGTGATAATTGGAAGTGGAAAATATTTTAGTATGAAGGAAAATGGGATGTTTTAATTTTTAATTTAAACAAAAAAACAAGAAGCGAGTGATACTGTGAAAAAATTTATTAATTTCAGAGGATTTGTGAGTTTACTTATAGCATTCTCCTTTATCTTTGCTTTTATCTCCGGCGTTATTCTATATTTCACACCTCAAGGCAGAATTGCATACTGGATTAACTGGAAGTTTTTGGGCTTAACGAAGACAGACTGGACTAATATGCACATTATATTTTGCATAGTTTTTATGATTACAGCATTTTTCCACATCTACTATAATTGGAATGCACTGATAAACTATATTTACAGCAAAGTGAAAAAGGCAATGAATTTGAAAAAAGAATTAGCAGCAGTGAGCCTTCTGATATTGTTAAGTTTTATTGGTTCACTAAAACCTTTTCCGCCATTTAACCTTTTACTTGACCTGAGTGACTACCTCAAGAGTTCATGGATAAAATCTCCTGACTATGAACCACCTTATGGCCATGCAGAATTACTCTCACTTGAGGAATTTTCCAAGAGAAGGAATATCGACCTTCAGCAGGCAATTTTAGTTTTAAATGAAAAAAATATCAAAATCGCATCAACAAAAGAAAGCCTTGGAGTTATTGCCAAAAATAATGAGATTAGTCCTAAACAGGTATATGAGATTTTAAAGCCTCTTGAAGGAAAAACTTCAACAGTTGAGATAAAAACAGTAGAAACTAAAGCCAAAGAAAAGGTAGATAAAGAAAGGACAAGCCAAAAATGGACAAGAGATGAAATCATAAAGGAATTTGAAGGTAAGGGACTTGGTAGAAAAACCATAAAACAAATATGTGAGGAAAACAGAGTGGATGTTCAGAAGGCTATGAAAAAACTTAAAAACAAGGGAATTGATGCAAATGAGAAAGACTCTCTAAAGACCATAGCTGAAAAGAACAATACAAGCCCAATTGAATTACTCATTGATATATTTATAGACGAAGATAAAATTTCAAGATAAAATATTTAAGTATGACTCATTAACTTTTAGGAGGTGGGTTATGCCAATTTATGAGTTTCAATGCATGGATTGCAAGGAAATTTTTACACTCAAAATGAGTGTAATGGAAATGGAGAAAACAAAGATAACCTGCCCTAAGTGTGGTTCAGAAAACGTAAAGAAAATGATATCTAAGTTCCATGCAATGACATCCAAAAAATCATAGGAGGCAAAAAATGGACAGTAATTTAACTCCATCAATTTTGAGAGTATGTGAGCTTGCAGCCATTGAGGCAGCGAGGCTTATGGGAAAGGGAAACAGAAAAGAAGCAGATCAGGCTGCTGTTACTGCAATGAGAAAAGCACTAAATGATTTGCCAATTAGAGGCAGAATTGTTATAGGTGAAGGTGAAAGAGATGAGGCTCCTATGCTTTACATTGGAGAGGAAGTAGGAAACGGAACAGGTTATGAAGTTGATATAGCTGTTGATCCTCTTGAAGGAACTAATCTATGTGCTACAGGAATGCCAAATGCACTTACTGTTATGGCTGTAACTGACAGAAACGGGCTTCTTCACTGTCCTGATACTTATATGGAAAAGCTTGTTGTAAGACCTCAAGCAAAGGGAATGGTTGATATAAGAAAATCTGTTAAGGAAAATTTAGATGACCTTGCCAGAGCGCTCGGTAGAGATATAGATGACCTTGTGGTTGTTGTTCTTGATAGACCTAGGCATGAAAATCTGATTAAAGAGATTAGAGCAGCCGGTGCAAGAATTAAGCTAATCTCCGATGGTGACATCACACCTGCCATTGCTGCAACAGTAGAGGGAACAGGAATTCATGCTTTGATGGGAATTGGAGGAGCACCAGAGGGTGTGCTCTCTGCTGCAGCAGTAAAGAGTCTTGGAGGAGAAATGCAGGCAAGAATGCGTTGGAGAAATGAAGAGGAAAAGAAAAGAGCAATTCAATATGGAATGGACATAAGCGAGGACAAAGTCTATACTCTTGATGATCTTGTTCCTGCTGATAACATAATTTTTGTTGCAACAGGAGTAACAAAGGGAGATCTTCTTAATGGTGTAAGATTTTTTGGAGGAGGTGCAAGAACTCACTCAATTGTAATTGAATCTTATCAAAGAATTGTTAGATTTGTTGATACAATTCATATATTTGATAAATTAGTAAAAATAACATTATAGAGCCTTTTGCTGTCTTGAGCTAAAGGAGATTTTTCTCACACAGGCTTCTTTAGGCTTCAGCGAGGGAGTAACAGGGAAAGAGATATTTCTTTAATTTATGCCAATTAAGGATTTTATTGCTATAATCTATACAACCATACTTACAATTTCAGCATTACACATGCCTCAACCACTTCTGCCTTTATTAGGAAATTATTTTAAAGTTGAGATGGATACAATATCTCTTATTATGAGTGCTACATTTATTCCTCTTACATTTATTCCTGTAATTTCAGGAATTCTACTCAATTTTTTATCTCCAAAAAAGATGATTCTAATAGCTGCATTGATACATTCTTTGACTGTATTTTTAATATCTACAACAGTAAATGTTTATTTAGTTATATTTCTTAGGTTTGTAGAAGGGTTTTTAATATCAGCAATTCTTACTTCTAATACCTCTTATATTGCATTAAAATCTGTAAAGGAAAGAGTTCAATTCTTTATGTCATATTATATTGCATTTACAACAATTGGAGGACTTTTGGGAAGACTCATTGGTAGTATTATAGCCAGTTATTTTGGTTGGAGAACTTGTTTTCAGATAATGTCAGTAAGTCTTCTTCTAGTTCTTCCCATCGTGTATTACTTTATGGAAGATGTAAAGTTATCAAAAATGAAACAGACAGACTATCTTAGTTTTAAAAATTTTAAGCTTATTTTTATGAATAAAACAAATTTTTATATTTATATTGCAATTTTCTGTCTCTTTTTTGTCTTTTCAGGAATAACAAACTTTTTACCCTTTAGAATAAAAAGCATTAACAGAGAAAGCAGTGAAATGGTTATAGGATTTATTTATTCAGGTTACATCACAGGAATATTTATGTCATTTATTGCAACAAAAGTTATAAAATGGATTGGAAATGAAAGAAAAACAATGCTTTTTGGCTTTGTTACCTATGGCTTTTTTCTTTTAATATTCAGTTTGCCTAATTTATTACTAATATTTATCACAATGTTCGGTTTTTGTTCTGGAATGTTTCTTGTGCATTCAATTGCTTCGGGCTATCTAAATAAAATTGCAACAGCGCAGAAAAGTCTTATCAATGGGATATATATAGCTTTTTATTACTCAGGCGGGGTTGTTGGTTCTTATTTGCCAGGAATTGTATATAAAAATTTTGGATGGGAAAGTTTCATAGTAAGCTTATTTATTTTCGTATTTGCAGGTTTTTTTGTTATATCTAAAATATCAGACCATGCTTAATAGCATAGTTTATAATTTCAGCATTGTTTTCAACTCCGAGTTTTTCAAGAATCCTTGCTCTATAGGTGCTTACTGTTTTAATGCTTATTGAAAGTTCCTTAGAAATTTCAACAAGACTCTTTCCTTTGGCTATCATCAAAAAAACCTGAAATTCTCTTTCTGATAGCTTTTCATGAGGAGAAATATCTTCAGATTTATCAATATAATGAAGGAGTTTCTCCGAAAAATTATATGACAAATATTTCCCACCCTTGAGTATTTTATCAACTGCTTTTAAAAGTTCTTCAGGATCTACGGATTTTGTTAGATATCCTGATGCTCCGAATTTTAATGACCTTATGGCATATTGCTCCTCAGGATACATACTTAGCATGAGTATTTTTGTTCCAGGGTACAAAATTTTGATTTTTTTCAGGGTCTCTATCCCGTTTATGTCAGACATAGCAATGTCAAGAAACACTATATCAAAACTTTCTTTTGAAAGAATATCAATTGCTTCATATCCGCTTTTTGCCTCTTTGCATTCTGTAATATAGGGAGAATCAAGAAGAATTTCTTTTAAACCTTTTCTAAAAAGAGTATGATCATCAACAATCAAAACTTTCAGTTTTTTATTCACTGTCTTTTACAGGAACTGAAATAATTATCTCAGTTCCTCCCTCAGACATTCTGCGAATATCAAGAGTTGCATTTATGGAATAAGCTCTTTCTCTCATTGCCATTAAACCAAATGATTCAGGACTCTTAATTTTTTCTTCTGATATCCCTATACCATTATCCTTAATAATCAATAAAATGCTCGACCCAGACCTTAACATTCTAATATATACTTTTGTTGCATTTGCATGTCTTGCTATATTTGTGAGTGCTTCCTGAAATATTCTAAATAGAGTTAAAGATACATTTTTTGATAATTTAATGCTATCTTCTACAATATCCACATTACATGTTATAGAAGTGTTTTTTTCAAATTCTCTAACCTGCCATATTATCGCATCTTCAAGAGTTAAATAGTCAATAAGAGAAGGACGTAGCCTATTTGATATGTTTTGAACCTGTTTTATTAAAGCATTTACTATTGACATTGTTTCATCAAATTTTTTATGTAAAAATTCATCTTCAACACGCTTTTTAATCCATGATAAAGATAATTTTAATGCGGTAAGAGACTGCCCCAATTCATCGTGAATTTCTTTGGCAATCTCTTTTCTTTCATTTTCTCTTATGTTCTGTAAATAAACAGAGAGTTTTCTCAATGCTTCTCTTGATTTTCTGAGTTCTTCCTCAATTTGTTTTCTATATGTAATATCTCTTCCTATTGTTTTTGTTTTAATAAAGTTTCCTTTTTCATTCACCTCAACATAAACATTTAAAGAGGCTGTAAATACTGAACCATCTTTTCTTATAAAATCTCTTTCAACCTGAATAAAATTGTATTTTTCTATATTTGGAAAAAATTCTGCTTGTGCTTTTTTTGATTCTTCAGTCATAAAATAAGTTATTGGTTTGCCAATTATTTCTTCTTTTTTATATCCTAACATTTTTGCTTCTGTTTCATTGCATTCAATAATAATTCCATTTTTATCAACAGAGTGATACATATCTGGCGCATTGTCATAGAGATCTCTGTATTTTTCTTCTGAAATTCTTAATTCTTTCTCTATTTTCTTTCTTCTTGATATATTTATTGTTAGAATCACTATTACCATGCATAAACCAATAAAAATCAGCGTAATAATTATCAATGTTTTTCTATACTTTACAAAAAAGCTTTCAGAAATATTTATAATTCTGCTTTCCTTAGGAAGTCTATTTAAAGAAACATTAAATCTTTTAAGTTCATTATAATCAAACATATATTCATTAGGACTTTCTTTAATAACAGGAATATCAAAAGGAGATTCGCCCTGTAAAACTTTTAATGCAAGTTCTCCAGCTTTTTTGCCCTGCAAAAATGCGCTTGTTAATTTTCCTCCAATAATGCCTCTTCCAAGATAAAAATCCCATACACTGTATATTGGAGAATTAGTATGCGGATATAGTAAATCAAGGCTTTCCTCATAGGCAAAGAAATTACCAGTTTTGTCTCTGTTTACAAGTAAAAGAAGAATTACGCTCTTTGGCGGAATTTTCTCAACCTCTTTCTGCAACTCTTTCATATCTGGATTTTCAAGCATAATGAAAGTTATTTTATTTGAAAACTCTGGAAATACCTCTAAAAATGCTTTTTTCATTGCAAGTCCTGTTGTTGTTATATCATTGATAATATAAACTCTTTGTGTATTGGGATGAAGCTTGAGCGCTATATCAAGTGTACCTTTTATATCTGTTTCTTCAGCTACTCCTGTAAACCATTTTCTGTATTTTTCTATCAAACTATCTTTAAAATTATTAATTCCACAAAAAATAACAGGTACTCCATAAAATAATTTTTGATAATGCTTAATTGTAAATAATAAAGCGTCATTATCTGAAACAATTATCAGGTCAAACTTAATTCCACCATATTTCTGTTTTATAAGATTAAAAATTTTTTCAAAGTATCTATCTCCATAAAATCGCTTGGTATCCATATATTCAATATAATAGTCAATATTTTTCTCAACAGAACTCAATGACTCTTTAATACCTTTCAATATATTGTCTGTCCAGCTTAGTCCATGATGATAAGAATTAAGTATTAAAATCTTTTTCTTTTCCTGTGTTTGAGCATGTGCAGAAACACAAAAAAATAGTAAAAAAATAAAAATCAGAAAATTTCTAAACATATGTGGTTTCTTTAATCCAATCATTATATCTTGCTGCTCTTGGAAGAATACATATCCCTGAAGAGTCTATATGACATCTAAAACGATCTTGTTCATGTGAAAATCCAATCCTTTCACCTTCATAGACAACATTTTTTTTATCAACTATAACCCTGTAAAGTTTACTGTTTCTTTTTATAATAACATCATCCATGATAAGAGAATCCTTTATCTCTGCATCTTTCTCTATTATGCTACCGCTTCTTATGAAAGAATTTTCTATTTTGCCTCCATATATCACCACTCCTTCAGCAATAACACTATTTTTTATCTCTCCATCAAGAATTTTTACAGGCGGACCTTCGTATCTAATAGGATAAATAGGCCACATTTTATTGTAAATTTCAAAAATCGGTTTTTCTCCGAGCATATCCATGTGAGCTTCAAAATACGCACTTATTGTCCCTACATCTCTCCAATAACCACCTTCTTCGTAGGATTTGATGCCAGGAACATTATTCTTAGCAAAATCATAGGCATAAACCCTGCAACTCCTTCCTACAAGATCAGGTATTACATGTGCACCAAAATCATGCTGTTTTTTCTTCTCTGCCCGCACCAAAGCATCAATTAAAACATCGGCATTGAATATATAATTGCCCATTGAAACATAAGCCATATCTGGATTATCAGGCATTGGTACAGGATTCTTAGGTTTCTCCTGAAAGCCTGCAATTCTGTTGTCTGAGTGTGCTATAATTACTCCAAAAGACGAAGCATGTTTTAAAGAAATAGGTCGCGCAGCTACAGTAACCTCTGCATTATTTTCAATATGGAATTTTATCATCTGTTTTATATCCATTCTGTAAATATGGTCTGCACCAAAAATTAAAACAATATCAGGTTTATGTTCCTTAATCAATCCAATATTCTGGAAAACTGCATCTGCTGTTCCCTGAAACCATTCAGGTCCCATTCGCATCTGCGGTGGAACAACTGTTACAAAGTGATCACTTCCAACAGAGGAAAAAAACCAGTTCTGTCTTATATGTTCAATAAGTGATTGAGATTTATACTGAACAAGAAGATAGATTGAGTAAATCTGAGAGTTAACAAGATTACTTAAAACAAAATCAACTATTCTATATCTTGCACCAAAAGGAACAGAAGGCTTTGATCTGAATGATGTTAAAGGAAACAATCTTTCACCCTTTCCACCTGCAAGAACTATTGCTAAAACTTTTGGCATACTTATGCTCCTCCTTATCTATCTATTAAAAGTGTCCAGAAGCCTGTTTTCCTCCACTTTTTTTTGAAATCTTCAATTTTAATTTTCTTGTACTTTTGTGTTCCTGAATTTACTATAACAGAATCACTGTCAAATCCTACAACTACCATAAAGTGATACTTTTTGTAAAACCAGTATCCTTCATCTGTCATTACAATCAAAGGCTTATTTGCCTTTATTTTTTCCTTTAAATCTTCAATACTGCCGCTGTACTGTATAGCTTTAAAACCTTTCTTCTGAGCAAACATAATCATATCAAAATCAGTTGTTCCCTTTGCACTTCCACTGTAAATATCCTTTGCTATTTCCTCTACAGTTATTTTCATCCCCAAAAAATTCAAAATCATGGCTAAGGATGCTGGACCACATTGAAAATCCTCTGAAGGGAAAAAAGGAACAGAACTAATGATATTTTCTTGAGCATAAATATTAGCTATCAGAAAAATCATTATAAAAATTAAAACATAGGGTTTAAATTTCATTGTGCCGCACTAACTTTTACTGTTTTTTAGTATTATAACTCTTTCAATTCTTGCGGTGTCTTTGACTACTTCTACTACATTGAAACCTTCTATCAATGCTATATCTTGAACTGCTTTATTTTGTCCATTGGCGATTTCTAAAAAAATTAAGCCATCATTTAAAAGATATTTTCCTGCATTTTTTATAATCTTTCTATAAAAATTAAGTCCATCCTCTCCTCCATTCAGTGCTTCCAGAGGTTCATAATTCTTAACATCGGGTTGCAATTTAGAAATCTCATCTGTTTTCACATAAGGAGGATTTGCAGTAATACAGGCAAATTTGTTTTCTTTGAAAGGAGTAAACAAGTCACCTACAAGAAAAGTAACATTTTTTATATCATTCAATGCTTTATTTTGTACTGCATACTTCACTGCCTTTTCTGATATATCAATACCAAAAATTTGAAATTCAGGAACATTTTTACCAATAGCCAATGCAATGCATCCTGAACCAGTGCATAAATCAAGTATTTTATTTCCTGTATTCGTAATAAAATTTTTCCTTTCAATAACTTTTTCAACTAATATCTCAGTTTCAGGTCTTGGAATTAATACTCCCGGACCAACTTTTATTTTAATATTGTAGAAATAGCATTCTGCAAGAATATACTGAAGAGGTTCTCTTTTTAATCTTCTTTCTATGAGAGATTTTATAGCATTAGCCTGTTGAGAATTTATTTCAGGATTTTCAGTATAAAGTTGTATTTTCCCAATTTTTAGAACATGGCAGATAATTTCTTGCACTTCTCTGATATCAAAAGAAAATTCATTGACGATTTCTTTTATTTTATCAAGAGCTTTCACATTTCTTTAAGTTTTTCAGCCTGAAAATATGAAATTAAAGCATCAATTATTTCGTCAATGTTTCCATTTAAAACCTGTTCAAGCTTATAAAGTGTTAATCCAATTCTATGGTCAGTAACTCTATTCTGAGGAAAATTATAGGTTCTTATTCTTTCACTTCTTTCACCTGTTCCAACCTGCCCTTTTCTTTCAGCTGCTCTTTCTGCTTCTTTTTTTTGTCTTTCTATCTCAAGCAAACGAGCCCTTAGAACTTTCATGGCCTTTTCTCTGTTTTTAAGCTGTGACCTTTCATCCTGACATTGAACAATTATTCCTGTTGGAATATGAACAATTCTTACTGCTGAATAGGCTGTATTTACAGACTGCCCTCCAGGACCTGAAGAACAAAAAGTGTCTATTCTAAGGTCTTTGTCATCAATTTTTATATCAACATCTTCTGCTTCTGCAAGCACAGCTACTGTTGCGGTAGATGTATGAATCCTACCAGATGCTTCTGTTACAGGAATTCTCTGAACCCGATGCACGCCGCTTTCGTATTTTAGCTTACTGAAAGCGCTTTTACCAGAAATTGTAGCAATTATTTCCTTAAACCCTCCCAATCCTGTAGGATGAGAATCAATAATTTCTACCTTCCATCCTTTTGATTCAGCATATTTTGCATACATTCTGAATAAATCTGCTGCAAAAAGTGCTGCTTCTTCACCGCCTGTTCCTGCTCTTATTTCAATAATTACATTCTTTTCATCTCTTGGGTCTTTGGGTAAAAGCAAAACTTTGAGTTCCTGTTCAATCTGAGGTTTTATCTTTTTAAGTCTCTGCAACTCTTCTTCAGCAAGTTCCTTTAAATCAGAATCACTGCTTTTAATCATCTCTTCAGCTTCTTGTACCTGTTTAATAATTCTTTTATATTCTCTAAATTTTGTAACAATAGGCTCAAGTTCTGCCTGTTCTCTGGAATATTTCATGTACTCATCTTTATTTGAAAACACTTTCGGATCTGAAAGTGTCTGAGTTATTTTTTCATATTTGATTTCCACTTCCATTAATTTTTCAAGCATTTGCCTTTTCCTCCTTTCCAGTTAAACTTAATACAGCCTTTAATGCTTCACAGGCAACTTCTATCTGTGAAGTATCCGGTTCTTTTGTAGTTATTTTTTGAAACATCAATCCCGGAAATATAAAAATTTTTGTTATTATGTTATTTTGCCATTTTGCAGAAAGTTTTAGTATTTCATAGGATATTCCTGCAATTAAAGGCAAAAGTATAATTCTTGAAGCAGCCTTTAAAACAAAATTCCATGAAGAAGGAATCAATGAAAATATAAGTATGCTTATCACAAGAACAATAAAGATAAAACTTGTCCCGCACCTTACATGGAATCTTGAGTATTTTCCTAAATTTTCAGCAATTAAAGATTCTCCTGCTTCAAAAGCATTTATTGTTTTATGTTCAGCACCGTGATAGGCAAAAATTCTTCTCATCTGAGACCACATACTTATTGCCACTACATAACCTATAAATACAAAAACTCTTATAATACCATCAATAAAATTAAAGATAAAAGAATTTGTAGATATCACCTCAAGAAAATAACCTGAGAGTTTAGTCAAATAAAGAGGTAAAACAATAAAAAGCAATATCCCCAGTAATAGTGCCAGAAATACTGACAAAGCAAAGCTTAATGGGTTGGATTTTTCTTCTTTAAATACTACCTTGCTGCTGAAATCTATTGCTTTCATGCCAAGCCAAAAAGTTTCAAGAAGAATAAAAAAACCTCTTATTACTGGTATTTTTGAAAGATAGCTTTGTTTTTTAAATTTCTCTGATTTTACTATAATCTCACCTTCAGGATTTCTTACAGCAACTGCCCATCCTTTTAGAGACTTCATCATTACACCTTCAATTACAGCCTGTCCACCTATTGCAATATTTTTCCCCATATATTATGCTCCTTCATATTACAAAAAAAAGGGGTTAGAAAAATGAAAACTCAGTTCTAACCCCTGATAAAAAACTTCTATAGCTATTTTTTAGTGTATTTCCTCATGAACTTCTCTACTCTACCCTCTGTATCAACAATTTTCTGCTTTCCTGTATAAAATGGATGACATTTAGAACAAATATCCACCTTAATTACAGGCTTTGTTGAACGTGTAACAAATGTTTCACCACAGGCACATACAACCTTTGCTTCTTTGTATTCAGGATGAATTTTCTCTTTCATCTTCTCCTCCATCAAAGTTTAATATTTAATTTTATCCTGAAAAAAATATTTTTAGCAAGCAACAGTTATTTCCGAATCTCTTCAATCAAAGCGTTCACGAGTTCAGTTTCTTTTACATTTTTTATAATTCTTCCTTTTGTAAAAACTATTCCCTGACCTTTTCCCCCAGCAATTCCGAAATCTGCCTCCTTAGCTTCTCCTGGTCCATTTACTGAACATCCCATTACAGCCAACCTTATAGGTTCTTTTATGTTTTTAATCGCCTTTTTAACCTGCCTTACCATTTTCTTAATATTAATCTCACACCTTCCACAGGTCGGGCAACTTATTATCTCAACTCCTCTTTGTCTAACTCCTGTTACTCTTAATATCTCATACGCAACATTAACTTCAACCACAGGAGAATCTGTCAAGGAGACTCTTATTGTATCTCCAATACCCTCAAGAAGAAGCAAACCTATACCAATAGAACTCTTCACAACACCTTCTGGTACAGGACCTGTCTCTGTAATTCCAACATGAAGAGGATAGTCATGTTTACTACTAAAAAGTCTATATGCTTCAACTGTTTTCATTACATCTGATGCTTTTAGGGAAACCTTAATATTATGAAAATCAAGTTCTTCAAGAATCTCAATATGTCTTTCTGCTGCCTCAACCATTGCTTCAGGAGTTGAATGCCCATATTTTTCAATTAAATCTTTTGGTAAAGATCCTGCATTAACACCTATTCTTATTGGAATTCCTCTATCTTTTGCAGCATTAACAACTTCCCTGACCTTCCATTTCGCTCCTATATTCCCTGGATTTATTCTTAATCCGTCAACTCCTTGATTAACTGCTTCAACTGCAAGCTTATAATTAAAATGTATGTCTGCAATTATGGGAACTTTTACTCTTTTTTTTATTTCTCCCAAAACCTTCGCAGCGGTAATATCAGGAACTGCAACTCTTACTATTTCACAACCTGCAAACTCAAGCTGTTTTATCTGTCTTACAGTCGACTTAATGTTTCTTGTATCTGTTTTTGTCATTGATTGAACACGAATTGGAGCTTCATCTCCAATAGAGACATTGCCAACATAAATTCTTCTTGTTTTTCGTCTTTTAATCAACTTTATTTCCTCTTAGTTGATTTATAATTGCAACATGCGTTTTGTAATCAACTGAAAACTCATGACTTCCATCTCCACGAGAAACAAAATAAAGATATGAAACTTTGGCAGGAGACAGTGCAGCTAAAATTGATTTTAATCCAGGTGAGGCAATAGGTCCTGGTGGAAGTCCTTTCACTAAATAAGTATTATATGGAGATTTATTTTTAAGATCTTTTTTCGTAACTCCTTCTTTGTATCTCTTGATACCATAAATTGCTGTAGGGTCTGCTTGAAGTGGCATGCCAATTTTTAATCTATTATGATAAACTGCTGAGACTAAAGGCTTTTCTTCATCTAATTTTGCTTCTTTTTCAATTATTGAAGCAAGTGTAACCACTTGATTTATTGTCCAGCCAATTTTTTTTGTTTTCTCTATTAATCTTGAATCATAAACCTCCCAGAATCTCTTTACCATAAGTTTAACAATTTCTTCAATCTCTAAGCCTTTTGGGATATTGTAAGTATCAGGAAAAAGATAGCCTTCTAAAGATGGCGCATCTATTTTTAAAGAACTAAGAAAATCTTTATCATAGGCAAGTTTAAATAGCTGAGTTTGAAACTCAGGGTTTATAGTTCCTAATTTGTTAGCAATCTCATATAAACTATCACCCTCAATAATTGTGATCGTGTATTCTGTTATCTTACCTTCAAGTAGTTTTTTAATAACATCAAGAACTGTCATTTCTTTTTTGAAAAAATAATATCCAGCTCGGGCTTTTCTTTCAATTCCATAAATTCTTCCTATGATTATAAAAACAGTTTCATTCCTTATAATGCCTCTTTCTTTAAAAATTTTTGCTATGTATGAAAAACTCACACCTTTCGGGATATAAACTTCAGTATCTTCTGGAATGTTTATTGGTTTTGTAAGTTCTATTGTTATGTAAATGGTAAAAAATAAAAAATAAACAAGAAAAACAATAGCTACAGCTTTCCACAATTTCATTATCTAATGTTATCAAATAATAAGATTAAATGGCAAATTCACAGTATAGGCAAATTATTTCAGTTATGGTAAAATTAAAAAATTACTTAGCAAAAGGAGTTTCATGCATGCTTACCGAGAAAGTCAAAGCTGCTGGCTGAGCAGCAAAAATAGGTCCTGGGGATCTTGAAGAAATATTAAAAGAGCTTTCTTTACCCACAGACCCAAATCTTATGGTTGGTTCTGAAGACTGGTCTGATGCAGGAATTTATCGTTTAAGAGAAGATCTTGCAGTTGTACAAAGTGTTGATTTTTTTACTCCTATTGTTGACAATCCTTATGATTTTGGACAGATTGCAGTTGCAAATGCATTGAGCGATATATACGCGGTTGGTGCAAAGCCTATTTTAGCTCTGAATATTGTTTGTTTTCCAATAAACAACATGGATAAATCAATTTTAAAAGAGATCTTAAAGGGCGGTTCAGATAAACTCAGTCAAGCAGGAGCTTTAATGATTGGAGGTCACAGTATTGATGATCCTGAAATAAAATACGGGATCGCAGCCACAGGAATTGTCCATCCTGACAATTTTGTTACAAATAAAGGTGCAAAAAAAGATGATATTCTGGTTCTAACAAAACCTATAGGCACAGGAATACTTTCAACAGCACTTAAGGGAAAGTTGCTCGATCCTGATACAACAGAACTTCTTACTCAGACAATGGCTTTACTTAATAAAACAGCATCAGAAGTTATGATGGATGTTGGAGTAAATGCCTGTACTGACATTACTGGATTTGGACTTTTAGGCCATACCCTTGAACTTGCAAGAGCAAGCAAGGTAACAGTACAATTGCACAAAGATAAAGTTCCACTGCTTCCAAGAGTTTATGAATTTGCTTCAATGGGTATTGTTCCAGCAGGTGGAAAAAGAAATTTTAACTACTGTTCAAAATTAGTTGAGACCAACAAAACAGATCCCATAACACTTGATATACTTTCAGATCCTCAAACATCTGGTGGCCTCCTTATTTCTGTTCCTTCAGATAAAGCAGACGCTTTGACTTCAAAACTTAACTCTGCAGGAATTCAATCAGCTATAGTAGGCGAAATTATCGAAGAAAGTTTAGGGAAAGTTATTTTAGCTTGATATAAACTATATAAATTTTTTTGAAAATAATTCTTGACAAATAGGAAGTTTTCATGATATATTTAGTTAAATAATATAAAGAATCCTTAAAAGGAGGTGTTAGCCATGACAAAAAAAGAGACAAAAGATGTAGTAAGAGTCGAACCATCTGTTCTTTCACCCTTTGAGGAAATTGAAAGATTCTTTGATGAGGTTATGAGAAGGCCTTTTTCTTTGTTCAGGTCATTTGTTCCGAGGTTGAGAGAGGAAGCTGAGATTGTTTCTCCGGCAGTAGATATATATGAAGAAGGCGATGACCTTGTTATAAAAGCAGAAATTCCAGGAATCAATAAAGAAGACATTGAAGTTAAGATTACTAATGACTATCTGACTATATCAGGTGAGAAAAAGAAAGAGGAAAAGGTAGAAAAGAAAGACTACTATAGATATGAGCGTTCATATGGCTCATTTTCAAGAACTTTCAGACTTCCCCTAGATGTTCAAACAGATAAAGCAAAGGCAAAGTTTGATAAAGGAGTACTTGAGGTAAGAATTCCAAAGACTGAAGAAGCTAAGAAAAAGGAAAGAAAACTTCAGATTGAATAAAAAAGGGAGGGTTTAAGCCCTCCTTTTAATTTATATGAAAAAACTTCTTATAACAGGTGCAACAGGTTTTGTTGGCAGATATATTGTAAATGAAGCTCTTCAAAGATCCTATGATATTCACTTAATTGTAAGAAACTCTGCAAAAGCAAAATCGCTATTTGGCGAGAAAGTAAAACTATATCAACTTAAAGATTTTAGCAATACAGAAGGACTGACAAAAATAATAGAAGTGATCAATCCTCAATATGTTATTCATCTTATTGGAATTATTCAGGAGAAAAAGACAGCCACATTTGAAAAAGTCCACTATGAGTATTCCAAATATCTTTATGAGATTTTAAAGAGTTTTTCAGTTGAAAAAATAATACATATGAGTGCTCTTGGAGTTGGACAAAAAGCTCCATCAAAGTATCATATTACAAAACTTAAAGCTGAAAACGAGCTTATAAAAACAGGAATTCCATTTGTAATACTACGTCCTTCATTTATTATAGGTCCTGAACAGCTTTTATTTGTAAAACTAAAGACGATTTTGAATAAACTGCCATTTTTAATATTTCCTGATATTCGCAACTACTATTTTCAGCCAGTTGATGTAAGGGATGTTGCAGAATGCTTTATAAAAGCAATTGATTACAATGAACATGGAATTTTTGAGCTGTGTGGAGATGAAAAAGTGACTTTGAAGGATATAGTTCATGATTTTGCAAAAGAGCTTGGTAAAAATATTATTTTTATTCCTTTTCCAAAGTTAACCCTGAAGATTTTTGCTTCTGAAAAATACAAGATGATGTGGAAAGATAATGTGTGCGAAAACTCTGATTTTAAGCAAATGGAAATGATTCTCAGAAGAAGACCAACTCCTTATAAAGAACAGATAAGATGGGCTGCAAAATACTAATCTATAATCTCAACAAAAACTTCTTCTCCTTCTAATATTCCAAGTAAGGCTGAAGGAATATGAACAATACCGTGAGCTTTTACAAGACTCATTACAAGTCCTGATTTACTTAGTAAGGGTGTTGCCAAAAGCTCATCATTATGCTCTTCAAGATAAACTCTTATAAAATCCTGTCTTCCAGCCTGAGAGTGAATACTTCTTGACATCTTTGCTCTTACTGTCTTTTTAAAGCTTTTATCAGTAAGCCCAAGCATATAATTAATTACAGGCTTTACAAAAAGCTCAAAGCATATGTAAACAGCTACAGGATGCCCTGGAAGTCCAAAAACAGGTTTTCCATTGCATACTCCACCAATAATAGGTTTTCCAGGTTTTATTGCTGCACCGTGAAAAAGCACTCCTGGTATGCCAATTTCATTAATAATCTTAGCTGTTAAATCCTTTGTTCCTGCAGATGTTCCTCCTGTAATAAGCACCACATCACTGAGTTCATGAGCTTTTGTGACAATTTTTTTTATCTCATTGTAATCATCTTTAACAATTCCCATCTTTAAAGGGATTGCGCCATTTTCATAGCACAAGCCAGCAAGAGTGAAAGAGTTTACATCCCTTACTTTGCCGGGAGTAACTTTTTCTGTGTGTGGTATTATCTCGTCTCCTGTGAGAATTATAGAAATTACAGGCTTTTTCATAACCTTGACATTTTTAATTCCCAATCCTGCAAGTGCACCTATATCATGAGGCTTAAGTCTGTGACCAGCTTTTATAATAGTTTCTCCTTTCTTTGCATCCTCATCCATAAATATAACATTTTCACCAGGAGAAACAGCTCTCAAAACTTCAATTAAATCATCTGATACCACATTTACATGCTCAACCATTACTACAGCATCCGATCCATCAGGAAGCATACCTCCTGTTGCAATTGATGCTGTTTGTCCATTTGAAAGAGAAAAATCTGGAATAGCTCCCATAGGTATATCGCCTTTTATCTTAAGATAAGCTGGAGAGCTTTCTTTTGCGCCAAATGTATCAGATGCTTTTACAGCAAATCCGTCAACAGTTGAACGATTAAAGCCTGGAAGGTCTTCTGGTGATACAATATCTTCTGCAGTAACTCTCGAATATGCCTCTTCAATTGGAACTATTTCAGAAGAAAGGCATCTCTGAGTAATATTTTTAAAAATAAGCCTTACAGCATCCTCTGGAAATAAATATTTTTTATCCAGCATAAGATTTAATTATACAATATGCTAAAATATTTAGTCATGATAATTCAGGTTGCTTTACCAGCATTTCAAGGTCCTCTTGATTTACTTCTTCATCTTATCAAACAGAATAAAGTAGATATTTATAACATCCCAATTTCCTTGATTACAAAGCAATATCTTGAATATCTTGAACTTATGAAAGAGCTTGACCTTGAAATTGCCTCTGAGTTTCTTGTTATGGCAGCAACATTAATTTATATAAAATCAAAAATGCTTCTTCCAAAACAAGACCAATCTGAACAAGAGGAAGATCCAACAAAAGAGCTTGTTGAACAACTAATTGAGTATGAAAAAATCAAAGAAGCCTCAAAGTTTCTAAAAGAGCGATATCAATTTTGGTCAAAGGCTTTTCCAAGAAATACATCAAAGGAAAAAGAGGTTTTTCTTGAGGAATTAAGTATATTTGACCTTTTGCATGCCTTTAAAAAACTTCTTGATAAACCTCAGCCAAAGATATATATTCCAAAGGAAGAGGTTAAAGTTGAAGAAAAACTCAATCAGATTTTAAATGTATTGAAATTTAAAAAATTTATAACTTTTCAAGAACTTTTTAATCCTGATTCTTCAAGGCTTGAAATTATAGTAACCTTTCTTGCATTATTGGAACTTTTGAGGTTAAAAATTGTCAAAGCTTATCAGAAAAATCCCTTCGGTGAAATTTTAATAAATCTGGAGGAGGAAAATGAAAATAGGAATTATATCTGACACACATGACCACATGGATCACATAAGAAAAGCATTGAGAATTTTTAAGGAAAACAATGTAAAAACAATTATTCATGCTGGAGACTTTGTCTCCCCTTTTACATGGAGAGTTTTTAAAGATTTTGATGGTGAATTCTACGGAGTATTTGGAAACAATGATGGTGATAGAATTCTTCTAAAAAAAATGTATGGTGAAAGAATTCAGCCTCAGATAAGAGAATTTGAAATTGAGAGCAAAAAGATCGCACTTATGCATGAACCTCAGATGCTTGAGGCACTCGCTCTCTCAGGTAAGTTTGACATAATAGTGTATGGACATATGCACGAGATTGACATTCACAAACTGAATAATACATTGATTATAAATCCTGGTGAGGCATGTGGTTGGCTTTATGGAAAGGCAACAGCAGTAGTACTTGACCTTGAAAGTTTAAAACCAGAGGTAGTGTCTCTTTGAGTAAATAAGACAGTCAATTTTTGTTAATCCGTACTTTAAAGCTATATTTATAGCATCCTCAAACTCTTTACGTGTTATTCTTCTATTCAGCTCAGGATGCTCATCTGCATGCCAGCATGGTCTGTATTGATCCATGATGTTTATATAGGTGTTTTTAGAGATTTCTTCTGCAATAAATTTTACCACTTCCTCTGTTCCTGCTATATTATTTGGTAAAACAAGATGTCTAACAAGTAAACCTCTTAAAGCTATTCCTTGTTCATTTATAACTAAATCTCCAACCTGTCTATGCATTTCCTTTAGGGCTTGCTTAGCAACATATGGATAATCTTTAACTTTTGAGTATTTTTCTGCCAGGGCCTTATCAGCATATTTAAAATCAGGCATATAAATATCAATTATTCCATCAAGAATTTTCAATGTTTCAATGGATTCATAGCCACCACAGTTATAAACAACAAGAAGCTTAAGACCATTTTCACGGGCAATATAAATAGACTTAATTATCTGAGGCACCTGATGTGTTGGAGTAACAAGATTTATATTATGACAGCCTGAGTTCTGAAGAAAAATCATAAGATTTGCAAGTTCCTCATAAGAAATTTCATCACCTTCTCCAAGATGGCTTATTGTCCAGTTCTGACAATATACGCATGCAAGGTTGCAAAATCCAAAAAATATTGTTCCTGAGCCATATCTTCCCACCAAAGGAGCTTCTTCTCCAAAATGAGGTCCCCAGCTTGAAACATACGGTTTATCAAACACCCTGCATGCTCCTTTTTTGCCTGAGGTTCTGTCAACATGACAATTTCTTGGGCAAAGAGTGCAATCTTTTAATGTCTCAAAGGCTTGCTCAATTTTTTCTTTAAACTCTCTGTCAGAAAGCTTTAAATAAGCAGAGATAAAATCCATAAATTATATTATCATATTTTCAATGAATAGTTTATGAAGTCTCATCCAGTTTTTCGTAACAGAGCAAGTAGAGATTCCTCAGACCCATTAAGGTAATTTTTCTGGTTGTTTTAAGTTTTTGAATATGTTCCTGAATGCTTCAACTAAAATTGTCTTTCTTAGATTATTAAGCACCTGATTCTCTGGATAAAGTGTAACTCCCTCTTCAGAAGATTTTAAAGCCTCATTTAGATATTCAAACTGGCTGAAATGCTTCCAAAGACTAAACAAAACATAGGCATCATATTGAAAAATCTGCGGAATTGGAATTCTTCTTTTTTCAACCTCTGACCAGTTTAAAAAATCAAATAAAAAATCTTGATTTTGCTTAATATCTTTCAAAGCTTTCTCTGCACTATAAAGCATATACATAGGTTTCCCCCAATTTTTAAGATAAGGATTTTCTTTTGCAGGAATCAGATTTTCAATGTGTGCATCTTTACCTTCAGAGTATTCTATGTACCATATAACAAGCTGATTATAGGCTATCAATGTCTTTACTGTAAAAATAGTAAATAAAATAAACAAAAATGAGAGTAAAATTATTGCTATGAACTTTAGCTTCTTAGAAATCCTTAGTGTTGTCTTTTTTGAGAAATGAGATGTAGCAATAAAGGTAAGCAATATAAAAGCAAACCAGTGAGCAACTGAAAGATGAAGTGGATACTCAAGCATCATGTGAATCATAAAAGGAGTTAATAAAGCAGCATAAAGACCTGCTCGTTGATAGCCAATTTTTTTTATAAACCTAAAAATCCCATATAAAAGACATAAAACTCCTAAGATGCTAATGATTCCGCCTTCAGCTACAATCAAAGATAGCTCATTATGGGGATGAAGGTTATACACATTTCCAGTACCTTTATAGTAATCAGGATTTGATTTTTTCACCTTTGCCTGATAATACATGTAAAGACTTCCGAAATTTGAAAATCCATGTCCTGTAAGTGGTTTTTCCTTAAACATCTCAATTGATGTTTGATACATGAGGATTCTTTCTCTATAGGAGACCTGCTCAGAATCAGCAAACCACTTTATCTTTTTTACTACTATTTTTTCTATACCAAGCTGATCTTTAATTGATAGAAGGAAAAAACCTGATGAAACTCCTATAATAAAAACCATTAACCAGACAAAAACAGTTTTTTTCTTTGCTGAATAAAGATTTCTTCTTGCTATGAGAATCAAAATCATGGCAACTGCCACACCAATAACTCCTGTTCTTGACTGAGCAATAATAAGGCTTATTGATAAAAGAAATACTCCAATAAAAAAAATAATTTTTTTAATTGATGAAAAACCTCTTAACCATGCTGTAGAGATAAAATAAAGGCTTATAATTAGTCCTGTTGCTATCCATGATGCAAAAAGATTTTTCTGCTGAAATACTCCACCAACCATTCCTGCCTCAGGTGAGGGAGTAACAGGAATGTATTTGTAGAGTCCAAAAAACTGAATAATTCCGATTAAAGACTCTATAACAGAAGAAAAAAATATTAAAAAAAGAATAAAAAGCTTATGTTTCTGATGAAGTTCATACTGCATTAGTGCAAGCCAAAGAATAAAGCCACCCAAAAGCCATGCTGAGCTTATCAAGAAATAATCAAGGTTTAATATTTGATTAAAAACACTGCTACCAATCCATGCAAAAATAAAAAGAAGAATGTATATATTTAATTTTGACTTTACAAGAATTTTATTATTAAGTACATTTAAGCCTGCAATAAATACAACTGCTACTGAAGCAAGCCATATTAAGTATTCAACCTGCTTTGCAATAATCCCACCAATATTTGACAAAAATATATGCATTATGAATAAAAAAACAATACAAAGGATTGAAAGAAGGAATTTTTCAGACAAAAGCTTATTTGCAAACATTTTAATAAAGGGAAAGGGAGGCATAAGCCTCCCTAAGATTATTATGGACGTTTATCAAAGTAATATACCAGGGCTCTAGTATCGGTAAGCCATGCAGCTGATGTAGCTGAAGTGATACCGGATACCAACCATTTTGCTGAATTTACTGTAGCAGCAGTTGCTGCTATGACTCTTCCAGAATTTGCTTCAACTGCACCATCAATAGCTGTATCAAATGCTTCCATATAAGCAAGTTCAGGATCTGAGAATTTATCTGGAGTTGTATTACTATTTGTGACAGCAATTATATTCCTATTACCATCATTTCCAAGCCATACATAAAAGGTATAGGAACCAATGCTTATGGCATTTGTTGTAGGCGCATCACTAAATCTACCTTTGTTTACAATATCATCGTATGGATTATCATCTATTATAGGATTATTTTTATCAGCACCAGGAAAATATCCCTTTCTGTCAAAAAATGTCCAGCTTAAAATCTCAAACTGTCTTACATCGTTAATAAATTTCTTTGCTCTTGAATTTTCGATTAGATCCTTTCCCTTAAGAACTGCTCCAATAATGATTCCAATAATAACCAGCACAATTGCTAATTCAATGAGGGTAAAACCTTTTTGATTTTTTAACTGCTTCATAATCTGACCTCCTTTGATTTTTTTTTTGTAAATTAGCAAGTCAAATGCCACTTCTGTAAGTTTCTCTTTGGAGGTCGGTTGCGCCACTCGGATTAAGCTATAACTACCATGGCGCCCATATTGGCAGTTATAGCTTCCTTCCTCCTTCTTATTACTTCTCACCTCCTTTTTTTAGAAATCATAGGAGTAATAAAGAGCTACTCCTTTACTTTTTGCATACTCCTCTACATCAGGCTCACTTATCATATGAGTTACCACAACAGGAAATATCTCATCAAATAAAGGAGTCAAATTTTTAAGCCTCTTTTCTATAAAAGCATTTATTGATTTTTTTGAAAGCCTTACCTTACTTTCTCCAATAACTGTTACTTTCTTGCCATTTTTTATAGCAGTGCCTATTA
This sequence comes from uncultured Thermodesulfovibrio sp., assembly GCA_964614465.1. GTDB lineage: Bacteria > Nitrospirota > Thermodesulfovibrionia > Thermodesulfovibrionales > Thermodesulfovibrionaceae > Thermodesulfovibrio. The sequence goes on along the minus strand of CAZTLF010000002.1, from coordinate 53,471 downwards.
TATTCACTTCTAAATAATTGCCTTTTATATCCTTTAGATAGCCTCTTTTAAGCCTTCCTTCAACAGTTAAACCATAATCTCTTTTTAAAAGTTCTGTAAGTGCTTTATATGCTTCATTCTCAAGTGTATAACCAACTGTATCAGAAAGACCCCCAAGCTGCTGTCTTGTATCTTCAAGTCCCTTTGTAAGCCTATGAATTTCTTGTTCTGTCTTTTTCTGTGCCTCAGCAAGCTCCCGTACAACTGCTTCAAGTCTGCTTAGTCTTTCCTCACTTCGTCTTTGTGCCTCAGCAAGCTCCCGTACAACTGCTTCAAGTCTGCTTAGTCTTTCCTCACTTCGTCTTTGTGCCTCAGCAAGCTCTTTCTGATATACTGCAAGTTCCGATACTATTTTAGTAAGCCTTTCAAACTCTGTCTTAGTAACTGCGTTACTCAGTTCCCGATAAACTTTACCAAGAATCTCAGCAATCTTTTTTGCTGCCTCAGGCTCTAGAGCTTCTTTTAATTCTTCAAAAAATTGTAGTGTATCTATCATATTAAAAATTATGCGTGAATTTCTGAATTTTGTCAAATGCTTGGTTACTTATTTCAGTTGAAATCTCTAAGTAACAGAAATTTTGTGGTAGATTGATAACATTTTTAATTTTTACAAAATCTTTTTTTGTGGTTATAATCAGCTCTGCATCATCTGCAAGAGTCAATATCTTTTTTAATGTTCTTTCACAGTATTTTTTATGGTCTATGAATTTCTTATATCCAGCTATTTTAAACTCTAAATCATTTAAAATACTAAGAAAACTTTGAAAATTACCAATTCCTGCAAAGGCAAAAACTCTCTGACCCGCAGGTTCAATCTTTCTTCCATCTATCCTGACTATTCCTTTAATTTTAAATGGAGCAAAATAAACATCCTTTATTCCTGAATTTTTAAGACTCCGGTAAATTGTTTCATTTTGTTTTTTAGTTATAAAAACCATATGAGCCTCAAAAACCTCACTCAAAGGAGACCTTAAAGTTCCAATAGGAATTAAACGAAGATTACCAAATCCTTTAAAACCATCAATAAGCAAAATATTCAAATCCCTGTAAAGCTTTCTATGCTGAAATCCATCATCAACTATGAAAACTACTCTGTCTTTGTCAGTAAAGCCGATTTTTTCAATTGCAAAAATTCCACTACTGTATCTGTCAGCACCTTTTACTACTTTAAAACCATCCATAGCCATCATTAATGGCTCATCTCCCACATCATCTGCATTCATTTCCTCTGTTACTATCACAGGACCTTTGAGTCTGCCTCTATATCCACGAGTAAGAATAACAGGCTTGCATTCTATTTTTTTTAATTCATAAGCAAGAGCTATTGTAAAAGGAGTCTTTCCTGTGCCTCCAACTGTCAGATTTCCAACGCTTATTACAGGAAAAGGTAGTTTTTTTTGACTCTTTAAATCTCTCTTTTTTTTTCTGAGATAAAAAAATAAATAAAGCTTTTCAAAAATATTCATCCTTCCAGAAAACTCCATTTATGAGCTTGACAACAGGCTGAGTTTCATAAAACTCTATTATATTAACGCAGGCAAACTCCTGTTCAATCCTAAAAATATTTCCCAGAGGAATGCCAAGTATATTACATAGTATAACCCTGTTTATTCCACCATGAGCTACAACAAAAACCTGACTTCCTCTGTGGACTGAAATAATCTCCTTTAATGCCTTTGAAGCTCTTTCGCTCACTTGAAGAGTGCTTTCACCCTCAGGAGGACAAAATCTTACAGGATCTGTTCTCCATCTTTCAAATTCTTCAGGATAAAGATATACTATGTCATTTATGCTTAATCCTTCCCATTTACCAAAGTTTCTTTCTTTAAGAATCTGCACAGGTTTAATCTGTAAAAAAAGAGCTTTACTAAGTATTTCTGCTGTTTTTAATGCTCTCTTAAGTGGAGAAGAATAGCAAAATTCATATTTAAGTTCATATCTCTTTGAATACTCTTTAAGAACCTTAGCTACTTTTTCTACTTGTATTTCCCCTATTTTACTGAGAGGCACATCAATGTGTCCTTTATAAACCTTTTTTGGACCTTCTGTCTCGCCATGTCTTAATAAATAAATCACAGTAGTTGGACTCATCAGTATTCAATGCCCTTTCTTGCTTTTATTCCTCTGTCAAAGTAGTGTTTTATTTTCTTCATTTCAGTAACAAGGTCTGCTTGTTCAATTAACCAGTCTGGAGCATTCCTTCCAGTAATTATTAGCTCTGTTTTGTCTGAAAAATGAATCATTCTTTTAGCATCCTCACGGCTAAGTAGCCCACTGCTCAATGCAACACAAAGTTCATCAAAAACAACCATGTCATAGCGATCTTTTTTAAGCTTTTCTTCAATTTCTTTAACACATTCTCTTACAATTTCTATCTGAAACTGTTTCGGTTTTTCATATACAAAGCCTGTGCTACACCTGTAAATCTCAATCAACTCAGGAAATTTCCGAAATATCTCAATCTCTCCTGCATAAGCTTCTTTTATAAATTGAACAAATAATACTCTGAAACCATTACCAATTGCTCTTATAGTAAGCCCAATTGCTGCTGTTGTTTTTCCTTTCCCATCTCCTGTATAAACATGAATCATTTAGTTTACTCCTAAAATCTTTATCAATCCCTTTTTAATAAGACTTACAGCAATTGCACTTAGCAGAATTGCCATTACTTTAGCAAAGGCTTTTATTCCATGAATTCCCATGACTTTTATTAAAAACTCAGCTCTTTCAAGCATTATCCATGCAATAAAAAGATTGAGAAACAATGAAAAAATTACAATTGGATATCCATAGTTACCTGCAAGAATGATTAAAGTTGTAAGCGTTGCAGGACCTGCAAGCAGGGGAGTACCAATTGGAACAACTCCCACTGTATTACTAAGTGTAAATTCTTTGTCTTTTACTCTTAAAATATCTGAAATTGAAAGAATTAATAAAAGAATTCCTCCTGCTATCATAAAATCTTCAAGTTTTATCCCAAGAACTGAGAATATAAAATTTCCAAGAAATAGAAACAATGTTCCTACCAAAAATGCTGTTATTACAGACTGACGGGCAATGTTTTTTCTTTCTTTATCAGGAACTCCTTCAACAAAAGAAATATATAAAGGTAAAATTCCTGGTGCATCTATTGCAACAAATAGAGGTATAAATGTAAGTAAAAATGTCTTTAAAATCTCCACCTATCTTTCTTCTTGTTCCTTTTCTTTTTCTTCCTCTTCTATTTTCACTGTAACATCCTTTACAAAATCAGGACATTTCTGTCCTGCTTTAAGGGAAAACTGTTTTTGGCATGTAGCTCTCCATGCACAGATAATACACATTGGTCTTTGCTCTTCCTTCATCTTGTCCTCCTTTTTCCTAATATTTTTTGCACACTCAATAACTATCTTAGCTCTTCCAATAGCTTTCAATGTACTTTGTTTTGCGTATTCTTATGAAGCTATAGTATTTTTCTCTGTATCCCATGTTTTATTATACCCTAAGATTGTAAAAATATGGCTTTGAAGAAATTTTTCCATTTCTTCCAATAAGTTATTAGAAATTCTTACTCTTTCTAAAAAATTTAGCCTCCATGTAGATATTTCATTAAGCAGTTTTATAGCTCCCGGAGATATAGGAATAGGTAAGGCTGAGGATAAATGATGATATGAAGAAGAACATTTTTTACAGATGATAAATCCACTGGAGTAATAAAATTCTTCTTTTAGCTTTTTTCTACAAACTCCACAGTTTTTAAAATCAGGAAGATAACCCAGAATACTTAATACTCTAACTTTAAAAAAAAAGATATAATTTTCAGGTTTTATGTTTTTTTCTAAATACAAAAGTGTATTAATCAGAAGATAGAAAATTTCATTGTTGGATTCTCTCTTAGGTAAAAGCTGTATTAAAAATCTTAGAGTTTCAGCTATCCTTAGGAATAATCTGTAGTTGTCTCTGATAGTCTGGAAAGAATGTATGATGTCTGATTGAACAATCTTTTGAAGATTATCTTGCCTTCCAATGAAAGATATTTTTGAATAGGTAAGAGGTTCAAGAGAACTTCCAAATCTGCTTTTTATTTTACGAGGACTCTTGGCAAAAAGATTTAAAAGACCATAATTTTTTGTAAGATAGGTTACTACTAAATCAGCCTCACCATAGGGAATGCTTTTAAGAACAACAGCTTCAGTGAAGTAGTGCATTCATTACATAATGTTGCCAAAATCTTCTGGCTTCAGGTTTTTGAGCCATTCTTCAAGCTCATCAGCCTTTCTCAATTCAAAGATGCCTTCCTCAACAAATATAGGTGCTTGAACTCTTAAAGCAATGGCAACCGCATCAGAGGGACGGGAATCAATGGTTTTTTCTCTAATACCATCGTGTGCGTATATCAAAGCATAGTAAGTATTGTCAATTAAGTCAGTTATAACAATCTTTGTAATGCGAACTTCAAGTTCATCAAGAATATTTTTTATCAAGTCATGGGTTAAAGGTCTTGGTGTTAGAACCTTGCCTAATGCAAGAGCAATTGAGTCTGCCTCAGGTTTACCAATCCATATTGGAAGAGTCTCTTCTCCGTCTACCTGCTGAAGAAGCAAAATATACATTCCACTTCTTGGATCAAAAAGCAATCCTTCTACTTTCATTTCAATTAACATTTTAATACCCTAGTGATTTCAATAATATATCTTTTTGTCTCCATTTTTTCCTAACCTTAACCCATACCTCAAGAAAAACCTTTGTTCCTAAAAATTTCTCAATATCAAGTCTTGCCTCTGTTGCAATTTTTTTCAATCGCTCGCCCTTTTTTCCTATTATAATAATTTTTTGCCCTTCTCTTTCAACATAAATATTTGCTCCTATGGTAATTAATTTTTCTGTCTCTTCCCATCTTTCAATCTCTACCGCTACTGAATATGGAACTTCTTCCTCTGTATATTTCATTATTTTTTCTCTGATAAATTCAGCAACCATAAACCTTTCAGCTTGGTCTGTAATCATATCATCTGGATATAGCTTTGGACAAGAGGGTAGATAAAAAATTATTCTATCAATTAATCTATCTACTCCATCAGACTTAAGTGCAGAAATAGGAATTATCTCTCTGAATGAAAAAATGTCTTTGTATTGATTTATCAATGGAAGAAGACTCTGCTTTGGGACTGTATCTATTTTGTTAATTACAAGAATAATGGGTTTATTAATTTTTTTAAACTTTTCAATTATGGAAAACTCAGCTTCTGCAGGTTGTTCAGGCTCAACTATGAAAACTATCGCGTCTACCATCTGTATTGCTTCATAAGACTGTTTGACCATAAACTCACCAAGTTTATGTCTTGGCTTATGAATTCCTGGGGTATCAATAAATATAATCTGAGCATGCGAAAGATTTTTAATTCCTATGATTCTATTTCTTGTTGTCTGAGGTTTTTCAGATACAATGGATATCTTCTGTCCAAGAATGCAGTTCAAAAGAGTTGATTTTCCCACATTGGGTTTGCCGATTAAAGCTACATATCCACACTTTAAATCAATCATTTAAGAGATTCCACTGCTTCTTTGATTCTTTCAATACCTTTTTTAAGATTCTCCATTGATGTAGCATAGGATATTCTTATATATCCTTCTGCTCCAAAAGCTGAGCCAGGAACAAGAGCAACTAAGGATTTTTCAAGAAGATAGAGACTTAAATCCATTGATGAATTTATCTGAACATTGAGTGTTTTTTTATTCAATGTATTTTTTATGTTAGGAAAAGCATAAAAGGCTCCTTTCGGGAGTTTGCATGATATTCCATTAATATTATTAAGCCCATCTATAAGATAGTTTCTGCGATTCTCAAATTCCTTTCTCATATTATCCACACAGTCCTGAGGACCTCGCAGAGCTGCTACAGCAGCCTTTTGAGCTATTGATGTTGGATTGGAGGTTGATTGACTTTGAATTTTTGTCATTGTCTTTATTATTTCTACAGGTCCTGCAGCATATCCTATTCTCCATCCTGTCATTGCATAAGATTTGCTTAAACCATTAACAACAATGGTTTTATTCTTTATTTCTTCTCCCAGAGAAGCTATACTTATATGTTTTTCTCCATCATAGATAAGTTTTTCGTATATTTCATCGGAAATAACATAAATATTATGCTTTAAGACTATCTCTGCAATTCTTTCAAGAGTCTTCTTGTCATAAATAAAACCTGTTGGATTTGAAGGTGAGTTAAGAATAAGAGCCTTTGTTTTACTTGTAATTTTACTTTCAAGTACTTCTGGACGAAGCGTAAAGCTGTCCTCTTCATATGTCTCAACAATCACAGGCTGAGCATCATTTATAAGAACCTGGTCAGGATAGGAAACCCAATAGGGAGCAGGAATAATCACTTCATCGCCTGGTCCAAGCAATGCCTGAGCAATGTTGTAAAGAGAATGTTTTGCTCCGCAAGACACAAGAATATTCTCTTTGCTGTATTTAAGACCGTTGTCAACCTCAAGCTTGTCAATAATTGCTTCTTTAAGCTCATTTATTCCATCAACAGGTGTATACTTTGTAAAGCCATCCTTTATTGCCTTTATTGCTGCCTCTTTAATATGCTCTGGTGTGTCAAAATCAGGCTCTCCTACTCCAAAGTTTACTACATCAAATCCTTTGGCCTTAAGTTCCTTTGCCTTTGAGTCTACAGCTAAGGTTGGTGATGGTTTAATTTTTTTTGCTCTCTCAGCTATCATTTTCACTCCTCCATTATATATTTTCTTCGTGCTCTGCTTCCTAAGGATGTGAGCACCTCATATGGTATTGTTCCTGCCCATTGAGCTATATGAGATGCGGTAATCTCTTCACTTTTGGTTTTTCCAAGAAGAATTACCTCATCATCTATTTGTATATCTTTAATCTCTGTTAAATCAATCATCGTTAAATCCATACAAACTGTGCCAACAACAGGAACTTTTTTATCTCTTACAATTACCTCTGCTTTATTGCTAAGACTTCTGAAATATCCATCGGCATACCCAATTGGTATAACACCAATGAGACTTTTTCTTTTTGTTACAAAAGTCCCTCCATAACTAATAGGCATTCCCGCAGGAAGACTTCTTATATCAATCAGTTTTGTTTTGACTGTCATGCAAGGTTTTAAATTATCAAATCCGTATCCATAAAGACAAAGCCCAGGTCTTACCGCATCAAATAGAGCATCTGTATAGGCAAGCCCCTGAGAGTTAGCTATATGAAACATAGGATTAATTCCTATATCAATTAGACATTGCCTTATCTGATTGAACTTTGTTATCTGTTGCCTTGTCCATTCAGGGTCTTCTGCACGGGAAAAATGGCTCATTACTCCCTCTATCTGTAAATTGTCCAGTTGAGCAATTTTTTTAATTGTTTCACATGGATTTTCATAAATACCAAGTCTTCCCATTCCTGTTTCAATCTTTATATGAACTGGCAGAATAACTCCTCTTCGGGATGCTTCTCTGGATAAGAGTTCTGCCTGTGTGTAGTTAAAAATAACAGGAATTAGATTATATCTGAATAATCCTTCTATTTCTCTATCAAAAAGAACAACTATTTTAGCTTTTATGCCTGCCTCTCTTAAAATAAAAGCCTCTTCAAAAAAGGCTACTCCAAGATAGTCCACCCCAAAAGATTCAAATGCACGGGCAACTTCAACTGCACCATGTCCGTAAGCATCTGCTTTAACAATGGCAATTATTTTACAAGTTGCCTTTATATTGTTCAGGTGTGCTTTAATCTTAGAGAAATTGTAAATGAGGTTTTTTAGATTAATTTCTGCCTGTAGAAATCTGCTCACATTTATTTTTTCTCTGCAGGATTGTCCTTTTTAGGAGTCACATCAATTTCATCCTTTTCAGAAGTTGCCTTTTTAAAATTCTTTATTGCTTCCCCAATTCCTTTGCCAATCTGAGGTAATCTTGTTGCTCCAAAGAGAACAATAACTATCACAAGGATAATTAACAACTCCTGCGTGCCTAATCCAAACATTTTATACCCCCTTTTTTAAATTTTCCAAATCTTCTTCTGTATTTATATTAATAAAAGATAATCCTTTTTTGTCCAAATTTGCAACCTCTATTGTCTCTGCACCAATATCATTAAGAAATCTATTCATACTTAGCTTGTCTTCTAAGATTAATCTTTCAAGTTCATCAAAAAGTTTTCTGGAGTAAATTCCAGGTAAAGGATAAGTTTTGTTATTATACGATGGAACTGTGGCAGAATTTGATTTTTTTATATGTGTTTCTGAAAGAGAATGAATAACTTCCCTTTTTACAAAAGGCATATCACAGGCAAAAACAAATACATCATACATTGAATTTTTCATCGCCACATGTATTCCTGACATGGGTCCTCTGAAAGGATATATATCTCCCAATAAAGTGATGCCTGTATAAAAATAAACTTCAGGGAAGTTTGTAACAATAAAAAGTTCTTCAAAGATTTCCTTTAAGTTTCCAACAATCATGTCAATTATCTTTTTATTTTCAAAGGAAATAAGACATTTATGCCTTTTCATTCTTGAAGATTTACCACCTGCAAGAATGGCTGCAGTTAGAGGAATTTTATGAAATAATTGCACCGAGGTATCCCACAACTTTATCGTAGTCTCTACTTACTTCTGCAGAGGTTGCATATTTTACAATTTCTACTTTCTTAGCACCAAGAATCTTTGTAGCATAAAGCGTTACTACTGTTGGAATAAATCCACACATGGAAATTTTATATTCAATCACACTGCTGTAAAGCCCTTCTGGGTCAAAGTTTTTAATTTTGTCAATTGCTATGGCATCCACTCTTCTTGTAGTATCATCAGGCAGATAATGACTCATGTCTGTACTTGCAATTACAGTAATTTTGTCCCTAAAATTGAGTTCATCTATTGCTAAAACAATGCCTTGTGCTAAACTCAAACACTTTGTAAGAGAAAGCATTTTTAATGTTATCGGTACAATCTGGGCTTCTGGATTGAGTTTATAAATAAATGGAAGTTGAACCTCCAGTGAATGTTCATGAATATGAGCATGGATATCATCTTTGGCAAAAGAATTCTTTTCTATAATTTTTTTTGCAAGTTCTTCATGAATTTTTATATTTCCAAGCGGAATTTCCCATTCTCCCTCTGTCATTAAAGCAACTTCTGTTCCGTAGTCAGTATGATTCGGACCTATAAGAATAAATATCTCTTTTGGTTTAAGCTTTGAATATACTGCACCTGCAACACTGCCAGAGTAAACATAACCTGCATGAGGACATATTGCTCCAAAGGCATCTATTTTAGGCACTTCAGGCATGTAATCTTCAAGCTCCTGTAAAAGCTCCTTTGACTTGGATGAATAAAAATATCCTGCTACTTTAGCTCGTCTTTTAATCATCTATACTTCCTCTTCTATTTCTGTTCCTGTGTATTTGTCTGTATAGTCAAGAAATCTCGTATAATCATTCAGAAATGTAAGATAAACTACATCAGTGGGTCCATTTCTTTGTTTTGCCACTATTACTTCAGCTTTTCCTTTATTAGCAGGATTTTTTTTGTTATACACCTCATCTCTATAAAGGAAGATTATTACATCAGCATCCTGCTCAATAGCTCCAGATTCTCTTAAGTTTGCTAAAGTAGGTCTTCTATCAGAAGTTTTTTCAACTGAACGGTTAAGCTGACTTAATGCAATAACAGGAACTTTTAACTCCTTTGCCATAGCTTTAAGTGAACGAGATATATCAGCTATTTCCTGTTCTCTTACATCATAGTTATTTCTGCTTCGCATAAGTTGAAGATAGTCTATAACAATCAATCCAAGCCTACCTTTTTCTATCTTAAGCCTTCTTGCTTTTGCCCTTATTTCAAGAACACTCATCTGAGATGAATCATCTATATAAATCGGAGCTTCACTGAGTTTAACTGCAGCATCTGTAATTCGTTCCCAGTCTTTCTTGCTGATAAATCCTTTTCTTAAAGCTGAAGAGTTTACCATTGCAATGCTACTTAAAAGTCTCATTGCAACCTGTTCCTTAGACATCTCAAGGCTGAAAAAAGCAACAGGTTCACCAACTTCTATTCCAACATGTTGGGCAATATTCAGCGAAAAAGCTGTTTTGCCCATTCCAGGTCTTCCGCCAATAATTATCAGATCACCGGGTTGAAAACCTGAAGTTAACTCATCAAGGTCCTTGAATCCTGAAGAAATACCAGTTATTACCGACTTCTTCTCATACATGCTTTCTATAATCTTGAAAGTATGCTTAACAACATCTTTCATATGATAAAAACTCGTATTTGTTCTTTTCTCTGAAATCTCAAAGATCAATCTTTCTGCATAATCAATCATTTCCTCGGCGTCTTCAGGTTCTTCGTAAACCTTTGTAACAATCTCTGTGCAGGCACGAATAACTGATCTCAAAAGAGCCTTTTCTCTTATAAGTTTGGCATGATATCTTATATTTGCAGATGTAGGAACAACTGTTGCAAGATTACTTAAATAACCAACTCCTCCAATTTCATCTATTTCTCCTTTGTCCTTCAGATGCTCAGAAAGAGTGATAAGGTCAATTGGTTCATTTTTATCAAAAAGTTCCAGCATTGCCTGATATATTTTTCTGTGTCTCTCGCTATAAAAATCTTCTGGCGAGATTATTTCAATTGCTTTTGTTATTGATTCGCCTTCAAGAATGATTGCACCAAGCACAGCCTGTTCAGCCTCAAGACTCTGTGGCGGAAGTCTATCAACAGATTTTTCTATTTCTCTTAAATAAGGCATCTATTCTGCAACTATATTTATTTTTAACTTTGCAACTACATTTGAAAGCAGTTTAACCTCTACTTCATGCTCTCCTAATCTTTTTATTGGGTCTGAAACATTGATTTGCTTTTTGTCAACTGAGAAACCTTGTTTTTGCAAGGCTTCTGCTATATCCTTTGCTGTAATAGAACCAAAAAGCTTCTGATCCTCTCCTGCTTTTGCTTTAATTGTAAGTTCAAGAGCACTAAGCCTTTCTGCTATTGATTCTGCATCCTGACGTTTTTTCTTTGCTTGTTCCTCAAATTTCTTTTTTTGATACTCAAGAATTCTTAAATTTTTTTCATCTGCAACTAATGCAAGTCCTCTTGGCAGAAGATAGTTTCTTGCATATCCATCTTTTACATTAATGATTTGTCCTGCTTTACCAACTCCATGAACATCTTCTTTGAGAATTACTCTCATTCTCCCTCCTCATAGAAGTTTTTAAAACATTTTTTTAACTTAATATATCATACCATAATTTTATGTAAATCGTTTATTCCTGTTTTTTATTTCTCGGCAAGCTTCTTGAAAATGTTTAAAAGAGATTTTTTCAGCTCCGGCTCGGAGATTTTTCTGAAATACTCAAGGAGAACTATTTCTTCGTAAGAATAAGTTTTTATATTATCATCTTTATATATTTCAACTAAAATTGTGCTTAATGGCACATCTAATGCTTTTGCTATATCTATAAGCCTGTCTACTGTTATTTTTGATTTTCCCTTTTCATACTTCTGAAACTGCTGATATGTTATTCCAATTTTTTCAGCAAGCTCCATCTGGGAAAATCCCTTTGCTTTTCTAATTCTTTTTATTATTTCACCTATTTTCATTAACTTAAAACATTAAAACTTAGAACTCTCTAAAATCTATCAATTTTTAGTTGTAAAAATATTGAATTTACATACTAAAAATTGTATACAATATTTTTTATGAGTAAAAAAGTTCTTGTTATTGAAAATAATAAATTCGTCAGAGATTTCCTGGTAGAGTGTCTAAAATTATGGGGTTACGAATCGAAAATCGCAACAATAATTACAGAATCAAACTCATCCTTTAATTTTATTATAGCTGATTATACAACAATTAAGGAATTAAATCTTGTTGAAAGCATATCCAGAATAGCTTTAGATAAGCCTGTAATTATCACATCAACTATAAATTGTCCTCAGGATGAAGTTTTAAAAGAAAAAGCTTTCTGTATAAATAAACCTTTTTCTATTAATGAGTTTAAGAAGATTTTAAAAATCGCTGACGAAGAATTTCATAAAGAATTGCTGTAGCAGCCATAGCAACATTTAGACTTTCAGATTTCCCCTTATGAGGGATTTTACAACTTATATGCTTTATTGCTTTTAAATGTTGACTTACTCCCTCAGATTCATTTCCAAAAACAATTGCTACTGGCTTTGTAAAATCAATATTAAACAAGGAATTCGTTGCCCTTAAATCTGTTATTACAAGATTGAGCCTGTATTTTAAAACAAACTCTTCAATTTCTTTCACTGTAACCTTCAGCACAGGAAGAAAAAAAATACTTCCAGCTGAAGCTCGCAAAGCCTTGTCTGAAAAAGGATTAGATGTTCCAGGTGTAACTAAAACAGCATCTGCCCCAAAAGCTTCTGATGCACGAATAATTGTTCCAAGATTTCCAGGGTCTTGAATTCTGTCAGCAATTACAATAAGAGTTGGATTTATTATTGAGAAATCATTGAGAGTGTTAATCTTAAAATTAGCAATAGCAAAAACTCCCTGAGGCGTGACAGTATCAGAAATAGTTTTTGCAACTTTTTCTGATACTGCTATTACTGGTATTTTCTTGTTGTGAAAAATTTTTAAAAAATTTTTTTGTTTTTCAATAAATTTATCTGTAACAAGAATTTTTTCAATACATACATAATCTGAAACCAGAGAGGATTCTACAAGATGAATCCCTTCAAAAAAAATTTTTATACTCTGAGTCTTTTTTATCTTTTTGATCTCTTTAATCAGCGGATTGTCAGGGCTCTGAATCAATTTCATCTGTAAGCTCAATGAATGCCTCTGGAAGGGCCTCTATAAGATCGCCTGCTACGAGTCCATGAAATCCCTTTCTGCAAGATGCTATGTCTCCGCTTAATCCATGAATATAAACTCCAAGCACAGAAGCATAAAAAGGAGATAGCCCCTGTCCAATAAGTGAAGCAATAATACCTGTGAGAACATCTCCAGAACCAGCTGTTGCCATTCCAGGATTTCCTGTGGTATTTAAATATGCTCTGCCTTGAGGTTCTGCAATTACTGTTGGAACTCCTTTAAGAACAACAACTGTATTCAATTCTTTAGCTACTTTCTGAGCAATATCAATTCTTTGTTTTTCAATATCTCTCACTGATATGTTTATAAGCCTGCTTAACTCACCTGGATGAGGAGTAAGAACCATCTCTGAATTTGCATCCTTTAAAACATCCATAATCCTGCTAAGAACTGTTATTCCATCAGCATCAACAACAACTGGACATTGAGATTTTAAAACAAGTTCTCTTAAAATAATCTCAATATCTTCATTGACTCCAACCCCAGGACCAAAAGCAACAGAGTTTGCTTTTTCTTTTACAAAATCCATAATCTCAGGTAAAGCTTGCCTTGAAAGAGTATTCATTGTGCATGGAAGTGGAAGTATCATCTCTTCAAGAACTTTACTTTGAAAAACATCTTTAAGCAAAGAAGGAACAGCCATTGTTACAAGTCCTGAACCTGTTCTTAGTGCAGCCTTTGCAGTCATAATTGCTGCACCTGTTTTTCCTGTAGAACCTGCAATCACAAGAACATGTCCGTATCTTGTTTTATGAGAATACATGGGTCTTGGAGGCACAACTGAACGAGCAAACTCTCTTTCAATAAGGGAAATCTTCAAATTATCACTTTCTGTTAACTCTTTTGGAAATCCAATATCTTCAATAAATAACTCACCTGTATAATCTTTGCCAGGATAAAGCAGGTGCCCTCTTTTGGGAAGTCCAAATGTTACTGTTAGATTTGCCTTGACTGCAACTCCAAGAATTTCTCCTGTATCAGAGGAGACTCCAGAGGGAATATCAACAGATACAGTGAGTTTTTTTAATAAATTAAACATGCTGATAAACTCAGCTAATTTATCTTCAATTGCTCTTTTTAGTCCTGTGCCAAAAATAGCATCAATAACCAAATCAGCTTTATGTATTTCAGAATTTTCTGGATATCCTACAGTTATTGGAATCCCGAGTTTTTTAGCTATACTGAGTTGAAGTTTACAGTCTTCTGAAAGATTTTCTTCAGGAAAAAGCTGAAAAATCTTTATAGTTTTAACTTTATCTTTGAGTATTCTTGCACAGGCAATACCATCACCACCATTGTTTCCTGGACCTGCAAGGATAATGACATTTTCTGGATTAAATTTGAGCACATGCTTAACTACGCCTAATGCAGCTCTTTCCATTAAAACTAATGAAGGTATTCCATAATACTGTATGGTTAATTTATCAATTTCTGCCATTTCATGAGATGTCACAATTTTCATATCATAATTATAGCACACTCAGGTAACTCAGCTTTTGCCTACTTGAATGAGATTTTTATCTAAAGTATTGACTTTAATAAAAAAAGTTTTTCTGTTTTTTGAAAAGATAAAAAAATGTCGTGAGACTTGATGTAAAACAACTCATACATGCCAGAAACCTAATTTCTATATTGTTGATGTTTAATGCCAGATTTTATACCCAGACACAATTCTCTTGACAAGTCTCCTATTAAGGTTGAAAAGAAAAGATAAGTATGGAAAAACATGAAGGCAAAGGTTTTTATTTTTTTATTATTTTTGGCTACAGTGTCCTTATGTGTGGATCTCTATTGGCGCAGGAAAAGCACAGTTAGGACATGGGAGTATTGTTCTCTTCTGTCTCCTTTTCCAATGATTACAGATACCTTGCCTCAAAAGAGAGGATAGCACCATTAAAACCCTATAAAGCTTATCCTCTGAGATCGTTCCATTAAGACTACCAGTGCATTGCTCAAGTAGCCCAACCGCCCAGTGTTGAGATAGTGACACCATATATGGTTAAAGATAACAAGGTAACACTAAATATAAAACTTACAGACTGGTGGAGATATTGGAAACTTAAGGATTTATCTTAATGAAACATCAAACAAACACATATATTGAGAGGTATAATAGAACTCTTGAGGAGGAATTTATAGATAACAATAGATGGATTTATGATAAACCACTGGATTAAATAGACTATTAGAATATTTGGTTGAAAAAGAAGAAATCTCGCAAATATCTTTAACTTATGCTTCTAATAGCAATTTAATCTATAGTATGATAAAATGAAAAAAAATACTTTGGAGGTAAAAACATGAAAAAAGTTCTCATTACTTACTATTCAAGAACAGGAAATACAGAGAAAATGGCAAAAATGATTGCTAAGGAACTTGCGGAGAAAGGAATTAATGTTGATCTAAAAAGAGTTGAAGAAGTAAATATTGATAGCCTCATGGAATATGATGGCTATATAATAGGTTCACCTAATTACTTTGGAACAATGGCATCAGAGGTTAAAAAGTTTATTGACGAAAGTGTTAAATACTACAGAAAGATTGAAGGAAAACTTGTAGCAGCTTTTACATCAACTGGAATGATTGGGGGTGGAGGAGAAACAGCATGTCTTGATATCCTTAAAGCCTTTCTCATTCATGGATGCCTTTGTCTTGGATTTACAAGACTTGGGCACTATGGTCCTGTTTCAATCGGAAAACCAGATGAAAGAATTGAAAGAGAAATAGAAGAAATGGTAAATAAATACGCAGATGTTTTAAACAGGATACATAATGTTTGACAGAAAAAAACAACTCAGATGGGCATCCCTAAAAGTCGGAATTGTTATAACAGTTACACTACTCATTATATTTTTTGTAATAGTTTTTTCAGGGGGCATACAGGGTCTTTTTAAAGAAAGAATTTCTTTCAATATTTACATAACAGATGTGAAAGGACTGCGCAAAGGAGCTCCTGTAAGAGTTGCAGGAGTTGATATTGGCTCAGTCCAAGAAATAAAACTCAGTAAAGAACACGGTACAGTAGTAAAAGTTTCAATAGATAAGGATGTTTTAAACTATTTAAAATCAGATGCAAAGGCAACTGTTCAGACAATAGGACTTCTTGGTGACAAATATATTGAGATATTTCCTGGTGATTCTCAGGAAAATTTTGATGCAAAAAAAGGTCTATACGGCTCTCCTCAAACAGAAGTAAGAGAAATTATAGGAGTTGCAGCTTCTACAATTAGTAAAATTGAAGGATTGATTCAGAAAATTGATTCATTAATAACAAAAGTGGATAGATCTGAAGGAACTATTCCCAAGTTACTTACTGATCCTTCACTTTACAATAATTTAAACTCAGCAGTTTTAGACATTAAGAAAACATTAGAAGAAATAAGAACTGGAAGTATTGGAATGCTTTCAAGGGATAAAGAATTTTATCAAAGACTTTCAAATGCTTTAAAAAATTTTGAAGAGGCTTCAAACAAAATATCTTCACAACAAGGGACTCTTGGCAAGATGATAAATGATCCTTCTCTTTATGAAACCTTGCTTCAGAGTTCTCAAAAACTTGATAATCTTTTAAAAGAAATTGAGAAATCTGAAGGCACACTTAAACTTCTTATAAAGGATAAAACAGTGGCGGATGATCTAAAACAAAGTATCAAAGAGCTTAAAGAACTTATAGAAGAAATCAAAAAAAATCCTAAACAATTTTTCAAATTCAGTATATTTTAAGTTATAATTTTTTATGGGAATCCTTGAGATAAGAAAATATCCTGATGAAATATTAAAGAAAAAAGCAGAAACTATCTCTGAGATTAATGGTGATTTACAAAAACTTATTGATAATATGATTGAAACAATGTATAATGCCAATGGCGTTGGTTTAGCTGCTCCACAGGTTGGTGTTTTAAAAAGACTTATTGTTGTTGATACATCTTTACGAGAAGAAAATCAGTCTCTTGTAGTATTGATTAATCCTGAGATAATAGCTACAGATGGAGAAATTCTTTCTGAAGAAGGATGCCTAAGTTTACCAGGCTTTACAACAAGGCTTAAAAGAAAAGAAAAAGTTATTGTAAAAGGATTAGACAGAAAGGGCAAAGAAATAGAAATTGAAGCAACAGGACTTTTTGCAAGAGCCTTACAGCATGAAATAGACCATCTTGATGGCATTCTTCTTATTGATAAAATAAGCCCCCTTAAAAGAGAGCTTTTCAGAAAAAAACTTAAAACAAAAAAATAAAATATATTTATGTCAGCTGGAATAATCTTTTTCGGCACTCCTGAATTTGCAGTTCCTTCACTTAAAGCTTTGCTTTCAAAGGGAGAAAAAATATTGCTTGTTGTAACGCAGCCTGATAAACCAAAGGGAAGAGGAAAAACTGTTCAACCATCTGAGATAAAAAAAATTGCACTACAATATGGATTACCTATCAGTCAGCCAGAAAAAATAAAGAATGAGAATTTTATAAAAGAATTAAAATTGCTAAATCCTGAGTTTTGTATAGTTGTGGCATATGGAAAGATCCTTCCAAAAGAAATTCTTGAAACACCGAAATACGGTTGTATAAATTTACATGCTTCGCTTTTACCAAAATACAGAGGAGCAGCACCAATTCAATGGGCATTAATAAAAGGAGAAAAAATAACAGGTGTAACAACAATGATTATTGATGAAGGACTTGACACAGGTCCTATACTTTTACAGAAAGAAGTTCCCATAAGCGATGAAGACGATGCAGAAAGTCTTTCTAAAAAACTCTCTATGATTGGAGCAGAATTACTTATTGAGACAATTGATAAAATGCGAAAAGGAATTATTATACCAAAGCCTCAAACTGGTGAAATAAGCTATGCACCTCAACTAAAGAAAGAAGATGGAAAAATTAACTGGAATGATTCTGCAAGAAAAATTTTTAATCTTATTAGAGGAACATATCCATGGCCATGTGCATACAGTTTTTTAAAAAATGAAAGAGTTAAAATAATTAAAACAGAAGTATTAGAAGGCAACGCATCAGCAGGCTTAATTGTTAAAGCCAAAAATGAATTGATTGTGGGAACAGGAAATGGGTTACTAAGAATTCTACTTATTCAGCCGGAAGGGAAAAAAATAATGACAGCAAAAGAATTTATATCTGGAAGAAAAATAAATGAAGACATGGACTCATTTTCTTAGAGGTTTTATTCTTAAAGTTGTTTATCCAGTTTTGATGCTTGCGGGAGCATTTTTAAAAACGAAAAAACCCGAATTTCAAGCATATATTGTAAAAATAAATAATCTTCTTATCATGCAAGATAACATAAATGTAGGGAAAATACTTCTTTTGCTTCCTCACTGCATTCAAAACTCAAAATGCGATGTAAGACTTACATTTGATGTTTTTAAATGCCGTAGATGCGGAAACTGCAAAATAAAAGATTTAATTGAAATTGCAAAAGCCTACAATATCTCAATCGCTATTGCAACTGGAGGAACAATTGCAAGAAAAGTAGTAAAGGAGGTCAGACCCGATGCAATTATTGCTGTTGCCTGTGAAAGAGACCTTTCCAGTGGAATAGTTGATACCTATCCAATCCCTGTTATTGGGATTTTAAATGAAAGACCTTTCGGACCTTGTATTGATACCACAGTAAGCCTGCAGAAAGTTGAGGATGCGCTTAAATGGTTCATAAATCACCGAGAAAAGTAGCTGTGGAAATTTTAAATGCTGTAATAGGGACAAAAAAACCTTTGAAATTTGCCCTTACAGAAAACATTCTTTCAATGTTTAATAAAACTGACAGAGCTTTTTTAATGGAAGTTATCTATGGCGTACTAAGAAATCTTTATTATATAGACTGGCTTTTGGAAGGCTTTTATAAAAACAAAGAAAAACTTTCTATTTACACAACAAATAATCTAAGATGCGCAATTTATCAATTAGTTTTTATGAATATTCCTGCATACGCTGTCACGAATGAATCAGTAAATATTGAGAAATATTTCAATGGAAAACCTAAGGTTGTAAATGCTATATTGAGAAACTTTTTAAGAAAATATCAATGTGATGAAATATTTCGTATAACTGAACATTTGCAGGCTGATAATAAAAATCTTTCTGTTATATACTCCCATCCAGAATGGCTTATCAAAAGATGGCTTAAGAGATTTCAACTAAATGAAGTTAAGGCACTGCTTAAAGCAAATAATGAAAAACCTCCCATTACAATTGCTGTAAAACCTGAAGAAAGACAGACAGTAGCAGAATATCTTACACAAAAAGGGTTTAAAGTGAGTTTTTCAAAACATGTTACTTCTGGTTTGATAATTGAAGGACAGGGATATGAAATAAGAAAGACTTTAAAAGAATCTCCTTTTTTCTGGATTGTTCAGGATGAAGCTTCTCAGCTTGTATGTTTCCTTTTAGAACCGTTTGAAGGCGCACGAGTTCTTGATGCATGTGCGAGTCCTGGTGGCAAAACACTTCTCACTGCAGCATTAATTAAAAAAGGAACTATTATTTGTATTGAGAATAATAAAAAAAGATTGAAAATTTTGCAGGAAAATATAGCACGGGTTAAAAAGTTTTTGCCTGGCATTGAAATACAAATGATATTGACAGATATTTGCCAGAGTAGCCTTAAAGAGCATTTAGTTTTCTCAGGCTTTAATACTCACGAATTTGATAGAATTATTCTTGATGCACCATGTTCTTCAACAGGAGTTATAAGAAGAAATCCTGATGTAAGGTATAGAGTAAGTGAACAAGAGATTGAAAGACTCTCAAAAATTCAGAAACTCATGCTTGAAAAAGTTTCACAATTTTTAGTTAAAGATGGCATTCTTGTATACTCAGTATGTTCAACTGAGCCTGAGGAAGGAGAGGAAGTAATTGAAATATTTTTACAGAAACATAACGAATTTAGTAGTATAAAAAAGTTGCGGACTTATCCACATATACATAGAATGGACGGATTTTTCATAGCTAAACTTTTAAAGAATAAATGAGAAAAGTTTTATACATAACAGGAGCAATATTTGCTGGTTTTTTGGCTGGGTATCTTTCTTTAACACTTTTTGTCTCAAGCAGGACAGTAGAAATCCCTGACTTAAGAGGAAAAGATATTGTTCAAGCAAATCAGATACTCAAAGAAAAAGGACTTTATATAAGAATTGATGGTGAGGAATATTCTGATGCTCCTACAGGAACAGTTTCAAGACAGTCTCTACCAGCAGGAACAAAAATTAAGAAAGGCAGAGAAATTGGAGTAATAATAAGTAAAGGGGTAAAATTCCCATTTTTCCCAGATGTAAGAGGACTTTCTTATGAAGAAGCTGAAAAAATTTTAAATGAGAAAGGTATTCCTATAGAAAAAGTTATTCAGATTCATTCAAATAAATATCCTGAAAACATAGTTATTGCTCAGTCACCTGAGCCGCACCAAGGAGGAAAAGCTTTAAAATTAATTGTCAGTATTGGCAACAAGGAGGAAGAAAAGTGACACTTATAGCACCATCAATACTTTCTGCTGATTTTGGAAGACTTGCAGAAGAGATTAAACTTGCAGAAAAAGCAGGAGCAGATATGATTCATATTGATGTTATGGATGGATGCTTTGTTCCAAATATAACAATTGGTCCTTTAGTAGTGGAGGCTGTAAAGAAAGCAACAGTGCTTCCACTTGATGTTCATTTAATGATTGCAAAACCTGAAAAATATATTGAAGATTTTGTTAATGCAGGAGCAGACATACTTACAGTTCATGTTGAAGCCTGTCCACATTTACACAGAACAGTATGGCAGATAAAAGAATCTGGTATCCGAGCAGGTGTATCTTTAAATCCTGCTACTTCTCTCAGTTCAATTGAAGAAATTATACATGATATTGACTTAATTTTAATCATGTCTGTTAATCCTGGCTTTGGAGGGCAACAATTTATTCCTTCTATACTTGATAAAATCAATAGAGCTAAAAAAATGATTTTATCAAAGAGTCTGCAAACACTCATAGAAGTAGATGGAGGAGTAAAACTTGAAAATGCAAAAAAAGTTGTTCAAGCAGGAGCAGACATTCTGGTCATGGGATCAGCATTTTTTGGACAAAAAGACTAT
Organism: uncultured Thermodesulfovibrio sp.; assembly: GCA_964614465.1. Lineage (GTDB taxonomy): Bacteria > Nitrospirota > Thermodesulfovibrionia > Thermodesulfovibrionales > Thermodesulfovibrionaceae > Thermodesulfovibrio. The sequence continues at coordinate 32,488 of CAZTLF010000002.1, read as the reverse complement.
AAAATATTCATGGAACAATTGAGAGAAGAATTATATGGAGAGTAAAAAAATAATAGAAAAAGCAGAGCAATTACGAATGAATGGTTATTTCAAAGAATCTCTGCAATTATGGAAAAAAATCTATAAAAAAGCCGTTGAAAATAATGATGTTGAACTTGCTCTTGATTGTTTAATAGTTATTGGAGACCTTAACAGAATACTTGGAGACTTTAAAAATGCTGAGATTCATTACACGGAATCAATAGAACTTTCAGATATTTTAAATGATAAGATTGCTAAGGCAGATGCTTTAACAGGAATTGCTCTTTCAAAAAAAGCAACAGGTCAGTGGAGAGTTGCACTGAAACTTATCCGGAAAGCAAGAAAAATTTATGAAAATAATAAAGATAAAAAAGGTATAGCCTTTACATTTTGGGCTGAAGGAGTTACATGGAGATTTGGGGGAAAAATAAAAAAATCATTACAATCTTTTTATAATGCTCTTTCATTATTTAAAAAACTCAAGAATAACCAAAGTCTTGGATATGTTTACTGCGGACTTGGTGGAAGCTCAAGGGTTTATGGTAATTATAAATATTCAATGCAATATTACAGAATAGCAAATAAAATATTTAACAAAATCAAAGATAGATTTGGTATAGCATACTCGTTTTGTGGTATTGGTAATGCATATAGAATGATAAATGACTTCAAAAATGCTGAGAAAAATTTTAAAAAAGCAATGAATATCTACAGTAAAATAGGAGATATTGTAAGTTCATCATATACTTTATGGAGTATGGCAATGATAAATATTTTAAAAGGCCAATATGCAGCAGCTTTGCAATATATTAAAAATGCTGAGAAAAATTTTAAAAAATGTAATGATCCCAGAGGTCTTATATATTGTAAACTTCAGAGGGGAATAATTCATTATTTAAATAGAAGAAAAAAATTTGCGATAAAATATTTTTTAGAGGCCTTTAATGAAGCTAAGAAATATGATTTTGCTCTTGAAAGAAAGTATGCACAAAGTTTACTTAAAGGTAAATACATTCAACCTTATAATATTCCATAGAGTATAATTTATGACAGTTAATGCAAAGATAATAACAATTCCGAATATACTAACTTTCCTGCGTATATTTCTTGTTCCATTTTTTATCCTGGCAATGAATTCAAAGGATTACTCTCTTGCATTAAAAATTGTGATTTTAGCTGGATTAACAGACAGTCTTGATGGAATTATTGCGAGAAAGTTTGGACAAATATCAAAAGTTGGAATTTTTCTTGATCCTCTAGCAGACAAGCTTCTTCTTTTAAGCATCATGATAACTTTCTATATTAATGAACTTGCTCCCCGATGGTTTCTCTTTATAGTATTAATAAGAGATGCTATTGTGGCTATTGGATGGATGGAAATGTATTTAAGAAAAAAGAAAATAGTAAATCCAACAATGCTTGGAAAAATAAGCAATGCTTCGCAGGTAATTATATTTGGCTATATTCTTCTTTCAACAAACTTTTATATTCCTTCAATGCCTAATTTTGGATATTTTTTGGTAAGCTTTTTTGCCATTATATCTCTAATTCAATACATAATGATAAGACTTAAATAATGATAAACAAAGGAGTTAAAATTGAATCCGTATTGCCCCAAAGTCCTGCTTGTATAGCAGGAATAAAAGCTGGAGACAGGATTGTTTCAATAAACAGACATCCTGTCAAAGACGCTTTGGATTTAATGTTTTACGCAGAGGAAGAGTTTCTCAAAATCACAGTTGAAAGAGATGGTAAGAAACTGAGTTTTAATATTCAGAAAAATGCATTACCCTTAGGAATTGAAGTAGAACCTTTAAGAATAAAAAGTTGTATAAACAAATGTTTATTCTGCTTTGTTGAACAACTTCCAAAAGGATTGAGAAAATCTTTGTATGTTAAGGACGAAGACTACAGAGCAAGCTTTCTTTATGGCAACTATATTACATTGACAAATCTTAAAGAAAAAGACTATGAAAGAATAAAAAAACTCAGATTAAGTCCTCTTTATATTTCTGTTCATGCAACAGACCCTGAAATAAGGAATACCCTTTTAGGGAATTATGAGGCTCCACCTATTATGTTTGAGCTCAAAAAACTTGCAAAGATTAAAATCAGAATGCATACACAGATAGTATTGTGCCCAGGGATAAACGATGGGGAAATACTCGAAAAAACAATCATAGACCTTCATAAACTTTATCCCTTTGTATCTTCAATCGCCATTGTTCCAGTAGGACTTACAAAGTATCATAAAAATAAACTTACCCCTGTAACAAAAAACAAAGCAGAAGAAGTAATTAAAATTGCTGAAATGTTTCAAAAAAGATTTAGGAAAAAACACGGTATTAGTTTTGTTTATGTTGCAGACGAGTTTTATATTAAAGCTGCAAAACTCTTCCCTCCTTTAAATATATATGATGATCTTCCTCAGATTGAAAATGGAGTTGGAATGGTTCCTTTGTTTATGGATAAAACAACAAGACTAAAAATACCTTCTGTGAAACTAAAAAGAAGATTTGTGACCTTTACAGGCATTTCTTTTTACCCCTATCTTGTTGAATTTATTGAGAAACTAAAGAAAAAAAAAGTTCCCATTGATGTTTATCCTGTAAAAAATAATCTGTTTGGTGAAACAGTCTCAGTAACAGGACTTTTAAGTGGCGAAGATATAATTAAAGAATTAGCTTGCTATGTTGAACCAGAAGACTTACTTCTTATTCCTGATGTTACAATGAGAGATTCAGAAGATATGTTTATTGACAATTTAAAAATTGATGATATTGAAAAAATCTTAAAGGTTAAATCCTTGAAAATAAGCCCTGAACCAGAATCTTTGCTGAATGCAATCTACAAATTGACTTAGTATAAAGTAAAATTTTAACATTCATAGTATGAGCATCTCAGAGTTTGTTCATCTTCATATACATACAGAGTATAGCCTACTTGATGGTGCAATTAAAATTGATGAATTAATTGAACAGGCAAAAAAATACAACATGCCAGCTGTGGCAATAACAGATCATGGAAATCTCTTTGGAGTTGTAGAGTTTTTTAAAAAAGCCACTAAGGCGGGAGTAAAACCTATTATAGGCTGTGAAGTCTATATGGCTCCTCAAAGTCGTTTTGATAAAACAAAGATAAATAAAGACCCTGGAATGCCTGAAGAAGCATCCTTTCATCTCACTCTTTTAGTAGAAAATGAAGAAGGATATAGAAATCTTACCAGACTTATTACACGCTCTTATCTTGAAGGATTTTATTATAAGCCAAGAATTGATATAGAACTTCTCAGCACGCACTATAAGGGACTTTTTGCTCTTTCTGGATGTCTTAAGGGAGAAATACCATATAACATAGTTCATGGGAACATTGAGAGAGCAGAAAATATAGCAAAAATTTTAAAAGATATATTTGGGAACAATTTTTTCCTTGAAATTCAGTCAAACAGTCTACCTGAACAGACAATAGCAAACAGAGGGTTAATAGAAATTTCAAAAAAATTTGATATTCCAGTTGTTGCAACAAACGACTGTCATTATCTTCACAAATCAGATGCAAAAGCGCATGAAATTTTGCTCTGCATTCAAACTGGTAAAACTATAAAAGATGAAAAGAGGTTGAAATTTCAAAGTGACGAATTTTACTTCAAATCTTCTTTGGAGATGTATTCAGCATTTGTGGAAATTCCTGAAGCTTTAAAAAATACCCTTCAAATTGCTGAGAGATGTAATTTTAATTTAAAACTCAGTGAATATAAACTGCCAAAATATAATCTGCCTCAGGGATATACTCCAGAGAAATACTTGAGAAAACTTGCTCACGAAGGATTAAAAGAAAGGTTTAAAGGTAATGTGCCGGAAGACTACATAAAACGCCTTGAAGAAGAACTTAAAGTTATAACTGACATGGGTTTTGCTTCTTATTTTCTTATTGTATGGGATTTCATAAATTATGCAAGAAAAGAAGGCATACCTGTAGGACCTGGCAGAGGCTCTGCTGCAGGAAGCCTTGTAGCGTATTCACTAAGAATTACAGATATAGACCCAATTAAATATGGTCTTCTTTTTGAAAGATTTTTGAATCCGGAAAGAATAAGTCTGCCTGATATTGATGTTGATTTTTGTAAGGATAGAAGAGAAGAAGTTATTCAATATGTGGCAAAAAACTATGGGAAAGACAGAGTTGCTCACATTATAACTTTTGGAACAATGGCTGCAAGAGCTGTAGTAAGGGATGTTGGAAGAGCATTAAACATTCCTTATGCTGATGTGGATAAAATTGCAAAAATGATACCATTTGCATGTCATTCTCTTGAACAGGCATTAAATTTAGAACCAAGATTGAGAGACCTCTACGATAAAAATCAGACAGTTAAAGAACTGATTGATATAGCTACCAGGCTTGAGGGGCTTTCAAGACATGCATCTCAGCATGCTGCTGGAATTGTTATCTCTCCTGAGCCTCTTGAAGATATAATGCCTTTATATAAAAATCCTGGTGAAGATACTGTAATAACTCAGTTTGATATGAAAGCTCTTGAGGATGTAGGGCTTCTTAAATTTGATTTCTTGGGATTAAAAACTCTCACTGTTATAGATAACACGATAAAATATATTAAAGCAAAGGGTAAAGATTTAGATTTAAATAACATTCCTCTTGATGACGCTGAAACTTATCAGCTTCTTTGTTCTGGACAAACTATTGGTGTATTTCAACTTGAAAGCAGAGGAATGAGGGAACTATTAAAACGCTTGGAGCCTCAACGATTTGAAGACCTTATAGCACTTGTTGCTTTATATAGACCAGGACCACTTGGCAGTGGAATGGTTGATGAGTTTATCAAGAGAAAGAAAGGATTGGTTTCTGTTGAATATGAACTTCCAGAGTTAAAAGATATACTTGCTGAAACTTATGGAGTAATTCTTTATCAAGAACAGGTTATGAAAATTGCCAATAAAATTGCGGGTTTTACAATGGGACAAGCAGATATTTTAAGAAAGGCAATGGGGAAAAAGATTCCAGAGCTCATGGCAAGTCTTAAAGAAGAGTTTGTTCGGGGTGCTCAAAAAAACGGAGTTTCTTATGAAAAAGCAGAATCTTTATTTAATATAATGGCATCCTTTGGAGAGTATGGCTTCAATAAATCTCATTCTGCTGCCTATGCTTATCTTGCATATATTACAGCCTATCTAAAGGCTCACTATCCTCAAGAATTTTTTGCGGCAAACCTTTCCAATGAAATGGGAGATACAAACAAAATTGTTAAGTTCATAAATGAATGCAAAGCTTGGGGCATAGAAATTAAAGGTCCTGATATAAATGAAAGTGACAGAGCATTCACCGTAAAAGAGAATTCTATAAGATTCGGCCTTGAAGCAGTTAAAGGGGTTGGAGGTTCTGCTCTTCAATGTATACTTAATGAGAGGAAAAAGAAAAAATTTACATCAATAGATGACTTTTTAAACAGAGTGGATACAAGAAAAGTTAATAAAAAGGTTATAGAATCACTTATTAAGGCAGGAGCTTTTGACTCTCTTTCTCCTCAATATACTCCTAATCAGGCAAGAGCGATAGTAATGCATGAACTTTTATCTTTCAAAGGAGTTAAATCTTCAGGAGGACTGTTTTTTACTCCTGCGAATATCCAAGCATGGGATAACAATACATTGTTAAGCGAAGAAAAATCATCACTTGGTTTTTATCTTACCGGACATCCTATGAAACCTCTCAGGCCAATTTTAAATAAAATAAATGTCTCCACTATTGCTGATATTTTTGATACAGATGAAGATGAGTTAGTAAATAACAATGAGGAAACACAGGAAATAAAAATAGCAGGGATTGTAGAGGAAGTTAAAAGTAAAGCAAAAGAAAAAGGAGTAACTGCTTATATTACAATAGAAGATGAAACAGGCAGAGTTGAAGTTGTTATTTATCCTGAACTTTTAAAAAAATATAGTGATATTTTAACTGAAAAGAACGCAATTCTCATTAAGGGAATAATATTTAAAAATCCTGATTCCACTAAATTTCTTGCAAAACAGATAGAAGATCTGAGAAGTTTAGATTTAAAAATAAAATATGAAATCAGCATTGATTGCTCAGACACTGAAAAGGCTTATAGGATTTTAAAAGAAGTAAGAAAATGCTTTGAAGAAAGACATAATGGAGAAGGAAATATATATATCTGTTTAAATCTTCCTGATTATCATGTTATAATTCTAAGTCCTTTTGAACCATGTATTGATTTTGAAACAAAGATACAAAAAATCAAAGACTGTAAGGTGAGAATAGTATGACCTATTATCTTGACTTTGAAAAACCAATACAGGAATTAGAAATAAAAATTGAAGAGTTAAAAAAACTCTCCGATGGTACTGATATTGACCTTACTCAGGAAATAAAGAGACTTAACAAAAAATTAAAAGAGTTAAAAACTGAAGTTTTTTCAAACCTCACTCCTTGGCAGAAGACTCAGATTGCAAGACATCCTGAAAGACCTTATACTCTTGATTATATTTCAATAATTTTTGAAGATTTTATTGAACTTCATGGAGACCGTCGTTTCGGAGATGATCCTGCTGTGATAGCAGGAATTGGTAAAATTGATGGCAATCCCTACGCATTGGTAGGACATCAGAAAGGCAGAACAATAAAGGAAAGAATTTATCGTAATTTTGGGCAGGCTCATCCGGAAGGATACAGAAAAGCCTTAAGAGTAATGAAACTGGCAGAGAAATTTTCAATACCTGTTATTACTATGATTGATACTCCAGGTGCTTTCCCGGGAATAGGTGCAGAAGAAAGGGGTCAAGCTGAAGCAATAGCAAATAATCTTATGGAGATGTCGCTACTTAAAACACCTTTGATTGGATTTGTAATAGGTGAAGGTGGAAGTGGAGGAGCTCTTGCTCTGAGTGTATGTGATAAAATTTTTATGCTTGAACATGCAATTTATTCAGTTATCTCACCAGAAGGATGTGCTGCTATATTATGGAAAAAAAATTCTGATGTAGGAGTAGAAGATTACATAAAAGCTGCTGAGGCACTTAAGCTTACAGCACAAGATTTAAAAAATTTTGGAATTATTGATGATATTATTCCTGAACCACTCGGAGGAGCTCACAGAGAACCCCAGGAAGTTGCGAAAAGAATTAAAGCTAAAATAATTGGCGTGACAACAGAACTTTTTAAAATTCCTCCTGAAGAACTTATTAAAAAAAGATATGAAAAATTCAGAAAAATTGGGAATTTCTGGAGTTCATCCAATCGCAGAAAGTAAAAAATCTTTGAATTTTTCCGGCACAATCCATTCAATTCCCAATTTATCAGCCCACTTAATCAAACCTTGATCACCTGTAACCAGAGTGGCTTGAAGTTCCATAGAAAGAAATATCAAATCAACATCTTCTTTGCTATCAATTGTTCCTTCACGAAGTGCTTCCCTGTATTTTTTTCTTAAATCTCCGATTACTTCATCAACATCTTTATGATTTACATTTTTTACTGCATGCTCTGCAACTCTCAACCCCTTATTTATTCTCTGTCTCATCTCCTCAACAAGTTCATAAAAAAATATTACAGGACATACACTTCTGTGTTTATCAGGAGACTTGATTCTAATCAACAAATAAAAATCTTTTGGTATCACTTTTTCATCAACAAAATACATCAGTTCCTTAAAAACAGTGGAAGGAATATAAAATTCAAGATTTTTAGCTCTTTTTGCTATTTTTACAAATTCATCAATCGCCTGTTCAGGATTTTCTCCAAAAAATTTTCTTATATCTGGATTAATAAAAACACTCGTATCAAGAACTATCTTGCGTCTTTTGCGAAAAAAAATAATCATTTTAGAATTTCACAGCCTCTCATGTCCACCTCAAAGCTGTTCCATGTACCGCAAATAGAACATCTTCCTGTCCATTCTTCAAATGTTGAATGACATTCTTTGCATAAGTATGAGAGATTTGATATCTTGGTTTCAGGGCATAACTGTTTAAACTCAGAAATAGCTTTTGTAATTTGATTTCTTCTCAAATAGAGATATCCCTTTATACAGTGAAGTTTTGGAGTGGAACATATAGCTGGATCAATAGAAGATAAAGTCTCTATAGCATCATCAATCATTTCCAAACGATAATAAAGTCTTCCAAGAAGAAATTTGAGCTCAATATCATCTGGCTTTTCATTGATTGCTTTAAGGTAAAATTGAATTAGTCTTTTTGGATCACCTATACTAATAAGTAAATCTTCGAGTCTAATAAGCAAAAGTTTAGATTTCAATTCTTCATAGTATTTTTTAAGAAACTCAATTGCTTCTTCAATGCCTTCCTTAGAAATTATAACTTCTGTCAACCCAAGATAAGCAGGGATAAAATCTGGAGATGTTTTAACAAGATTTGAAAAGATTCTTTCAGCCTGTTCAATCTCTCCTGATTCAAGGCTTACTCTTCCGTATTCATATGTATATCCTATAAGTCTTCTTTCTTCTTCTGCTTTTTTATACTCAGGGACAAGTTTAAGAATTTTTTTCTGTAAAACAACTAAATCTTCCCATTTTTCAAGCCGTTCCAAAATATTTCTCGTCTTATAATGTGCCAGAGGACTATCTGGCTCAAGATTTATAATCTGTTCTATATATTTAAGAGCAAGCTCATTTTCATTCATTTTTTCCATAACATTCTCAATAGAAAAAAGTGGGACTATATTTTTAGGGTCAAGTTCATAAGCTTTCTTATAATATTTGAGGGCTGTTTTATAGTCTTCCTCCTTCATTGAAATGTCTCCAAGTCTTATAAGGGCATCTATATGCTCGGGTTCCTCTTTCAATATTTCCTGCAAGGCTTCTTTTGCTTCTGCAACTTTATCTCTCATGATTGCATTAAGTGCCTTTGCATAGTAATCCTTTATCTTTTCCTCTTTTTTGTGTTTTTTCTGTAACTGAAACTTACTTATAAGATTGGTGGTATCTCTAATAAAAAAAACAAGAAAAATAAAAAAAGCTCCAAAACTTAAAGAAAGAAGCATTAATCCTATTTTGGGCATTTCATATGATGCACCAAATGGTATTTTAAGAATGACCATCTCTTTATTTTCCATTGCAAAAAGTCCAATAATTGTGAGAAAAACAAGAAGCAAGAAAATAAAAAACTTCGACATATTAAATACCTCTCACTATCACAATTTTTTAATTATACCCTAAAAAAGCAGGAAAAATTAATATTAATTGACAAATAAATATATATATATGTTAATTTTATAAATCGGGGCTGTAGCTCAGTTGGGAGAGCGCTTGAATGGCATTCAAGAGGTCGTGGGTTCGACTCCCATCAGCTCCACTAAGTATTATCAAGGGTTTACATCACATGATATATCTTTGAGAAATCCTGAGTTGGCGACTTTGGTTTCTGATATTGAAAATTTTTAGCCAAAAATAGTTTAAGCTAAAATCAATAAAATGGTGAATAAATGCAATGAAGCTACAGTAATATTTTAACTAAATCTCATTGTAGTTTTTTCAATCTTTATTTTAGAATTTAAAAAATGAACGAACAAAACAATCTTCATCCAAGAATCCGTAACAGAAGAGTTCATCTTGCAAACGAAAGAACCTTTCTTGCATGGATAAGAACAAGCATAGGGATAATGGCATTTGGATTTGTTGTTGAAAAGTTTGCTCTCTTTGTAAAACAGTTTGCCTTTTTGATTGGTAAAGAAATCTCTATAATGCCTTCATTCAGGATATTCTTCATTCTTTAGTATATTTTTAGTTGCTCTTGGTACTATTATGGGTTTTCTTGCATTTATAAGATACAAAAAAGTTGAAAAGCAAATCGATGAAGACACTTATCAGCCTTCAATTATACTTGATATTCTTCTTGTAATTTCACTCCTTGCAATAGCTGTGTTTTTAATAATTTACATGTTGCATAGCATTTAAGTTTCTATAAACTAAGAATTACAAGCTTTTTAATAGTCAACTCTACTTTAAGAATATCTGACTGCTTCTAAATTATTTTTGTTATAATTAAAAAACTATTTTGCAGATAACTATTTTGTAGGAGGAATGCTGTGAAAAAACTAATATTATTGTTGTTGATTATTTTTTTACCTGTAGCCTCTTTTGGAAGTACTGAAATAACATGGTATGGACATTCAAGTTTCAAAATTCAAACACCAAATGGCAAAATATTACTGATAGACCCATGGATTAATAATCCTGCAAACAAAGAAGGTCAAATGCATCTGAAAACACTCCGTAAAGTTGATCTTATTTTATTAACCCATGCTCATAGAGACCACATTGGAAATTCTATAGAAATAGCTAAGGAAACAGGAGCTAAACTTGTTGCTACATATGATTTAGGAAAAGCTATGGTTAGATACGCAGGATATCCTGAAAAACAATTCGGTTATGAAACCACAGGTAATTTTGGTGGAGAAATAACCCTACTTGATGGAGAAATTAAAGTTCTGTTTGTGCCAGCAGTTCATAGTTCTGCATTAGAAATTATGGAATCAACAAAAAATATTATTTATGGAGGAAATCCTGGTGGTTTCTTGATCACCATAAAAAATGGACCAACAATATATCATACAGGAGATACTGATTTATTTGAGGATATGAAAATACTTGGTTTAATGTATAAAGTTGACCTTATGCTGGTATGTATTGGAGATAAATTCACTATGGGTCCAAAAAGAGCAGCTATTGCAACAAAACTTGTTAACCCAAAAATGGTGATCCCTATGCACTTTAACACTTTTCCTGTGCTTACCGGAACCATTGAAGAATTTGAAAAAGAACTCGCAGAACAAAAAATTCAAACAAAACTTTTAAAAATAAAAATAGGAGAAGCTCTAAAAATAGAATAAATTTTCATTGCTAATTTCAGAGAAATCTGGTCTAACTTGCCATTTTTTATTTAAGATTGCTACTATAAAAAGATTTAAAAATTTTCGGAGGTGATTTATGTATTTACTAAATTTAATAACAGATGCCTATGCAATGGCACCAGCACCACAGGGTGGAGGAGGAGATCCAATAACGAGTCTTATAGCAAGCCTTTTACCTTTGGTTTTAATTATTGTCGTTTTCTATTTTCTTCTAATCAGACCACAGCAAAAAAGAGCAAAAGAACACAGGCAGATGCTTGAAAACCTTAAAAGAGGGGATAAGGTAATAACAGTTGGAGGTCTATATGGAGTTGTAGAAAGTGTTAATCCAAATACAGTAGTTTTGAAGATTGCAGAAAATGTAAAGGTAAAATTTTCAAAACAGTCAATTGCTGCATTAAGACCAGCAACAGATGAGGATTAATAGAATTTATTGATATGAGAAAAGGTATATACCTCAGAATAGCTCTCATAGCTTGTACAGTAATTCTTGCAATTATTTTCTTTTTGCCGAATACACCTATGTTCAAATATATGCCTGATTGGTGGAAAAAATTTTTACCCAATAAAGGCATAGTGCTCGGTCTTGACCTTAAAGGCGGGTCTCATCTTATTTTTGAGATTGACCTTAAAAGGGCACGAGAAATAACAGTTGAAAGAATTGGAATGCATCTTCAGAGTCTTCTTGAGAAAAAAGGGTTGAAGACTTCTATAAAGATTCAGGAAGAAAAGATAGTTATTCAAACTTTAAACGAAGAGGCTAAAAAACTAATTAGAGAACACTATCCAGATCTCTCAATTTATGAAAGTAATGGCAATATTATCTGCCAGCTTCCACAGGGTGCTTTTAAAAGAGTTGAAACAACATCAGTTGAACAGGCAATAGAGGTGATTCGTAACAGAATTGACCAGCTTGGAGTTGCTGAGCCAGCAATTCATAAACAGGGAGAAAATGAGATAGTTGTTCAACTGCCTGGAGTAAAAGACCCTAAAAAAGCTCTTGAAATTATTGGTAAAACTGCACAGCTTGAGTTTAAACTTCTTGACGAGGAAACAACTCTCTGGAGAGAACTTCCTTCTCTAATAAAGGCTGGAGAGGAAGAAGTCTTTTGGGATAAATGGAAGTCTAAGATTCCAGAAGGAGATGAGATAGTTTTTCAAAAGATCATAGATAAACAAACTGGAGAAGTTTATAAAAGACCCTATATTTTAAAAAAGGATGTGCTTCTTACAGGCGACCTTCTTGCAGAGGCTCATGTAAGTATTGACCAGAGATTTAACGAACCCTATGTATCCCTGAGATTCAATGATGCAGGAGCTAAGATTTTTGAAGATATAACAGCAAAACATGTAAAAAAAAGACTTGCCATAATTCTTGATGGTAATCTCTATTCAGCACCTGTAATTCAAGAAAAAATTGAAGGCGGTAATGCTCAGATTTCTGGTAGTTTTACCCTTGAAGAAGCTAAGGACCTAGCATTAGTCCTTAGGGCTGGCGCTCTTCCTGCACCTGTAAATCTTATTCAGAATGTGACAGTTGGTCCCACATTAGGAAAAGACTCTATTGAAGCAGGGAAATTAGCTGTAATCATAGCATCCATTTTTGTATCCGTGTTTATGATTATCTATTATCGTCTAAGTGGATTAATTGCTAATTTCGCATTGCTATTGAATATTTTTCTTCTTATCGGTGCATTGGCTGCTTTGAATGCCACTCTTACTTTGCCAGGTATTGCGGGTATTGCTCTTGCAGTTGGGATGGCAGTAGATTCAAATGTTCTCATGTTTGAAAGAATAAGGGAAGAATTAAAACTGGGCAAAACTCCTAAAGCTGCCATAGAGTCGGGTTATAAAAAGGCTTTCTGGACTATTTTTGACTCTCATGTTACAACCCTTATTACAGCAGGAGTACTTTTCCATTTTGGCTCCGGTCCAATAAAAGGTTTTGCGGTGACTCTTTCATTAGGAGTTGCTATAAATCTTTTCACAGCATTAATTGGAACAAAAACAGTCTTTGACTTTATATACATAGGAAAGGAGCGTAAGAGCCTGAGCATATGATTCAGATTCTGGGTAAAACAAATATTGATTTTCTTGGGAAAAAATATTTTTCTCTTGGACTGTCATGCTTGATGATAATTTTAGGTATATTTGCAATCTTTCAGATTCATGCAGGTAATGCAAACTTAGGAGTTGATTTTGCAGGAGGATTAAGTCTTCAGGTAAGATTTTCCCAACCTGTAACTCTTACTGAGATTAGAGCAGTTTTAGACAAAACAGGAATAAAAGAAGTAGACATCCAGGAATTACCAACTGAAAAAAAGATTCTTATAAAACTAAAAAAACAACAGCAAGGAGCACAGGATAGAATTGAAAAATCTTTAACGGAAAATCTTTCTGCCAAAGAGCCAATTATTGAGTCAATTACTGAAATCGGACCAAAAATAGGAGAGAGAACAAAAAGAGATGCACTTCTTGCTATCTTAGCAGCTACAGCAGGAATTCTTATCTATATTGCCATTAGATTTAGATTTCACTTCTCTATTGGTGCAACAGTGGCAACCTTTCACGATGTAATGGCTGTGCTTGGAATTTTTTACCTTCTTGATAAGGAAATAAATCTTATTTTTATAAGTGCTCTTCTTACAATTGCTGGATACTCTCTTACAGATACTGTTGTAGTTTTTGACAGAATTCGTGAAAATCTCGGAAAAGTGGCAAAAGGTGCAATAACACTTGAAGCATTGATGAACAAAAGCATTAATGAAGTTTTATCAAGAACTATAGTTACATCTCTTACAACCTTCTTATCAGCAGTTGCATTATTTTTCTTTGGTGGAGAAGTATTACATGACTTTGCATTTGCCATGATGTTGGGAATTATAGTGGGAACATATTCGTCCATTTTCGTAGCAAGCCCTGTGGTTCTTTTTCTCGGTAAAAACTCTTTAATCAAGAGATAAGATGCAGTATTCTGAATGGATTGTTGTAAAGACAAATCAGGAGTATCTTCAGTATATATCAAAAACTTTGAATATAACCATTCCAACTGCTCAGGCTCTTTTATCAAGAGGATTTAGAGATATTCAAGAGATTTATTCATTCCTTAATCCCCAGATTGATAGTATTGATCCCTTTGAAATTTCAGGAGTTTATGAGGCTACAAAAATAATAAATGAAGCAATAAAGGCCGGAACTAAAATTTTAATTAATGGTGACTATGATACAGATGGATTAACCTCAACAGCCATACTTTACGATATTCTAATCAAAAAAGGTGCAGAGGTTTTTTATCACATTCCCCATAGAATCCAGCATGGATATGGTTTAAGTATTAATAGTATTAAAAAGGCAAAACAAATAGGTGCTGGATTAATAATAACTGTTGATTGCGGAATAAGAGACTTTGAGGCAGTAGAGTATGCTAACAAAGAAGGCATAGGTGTAATAATTACAGATCATCACGAACCTTTGAGATTAAATGAAGAAGTTGTTATACCTCATGCTCTTGCAGTGATAAATCCAAAAATTGATGATAAGCCATACTACAACTACCTTGCAGGAGTAGGAGTTGCTTTTATGCTTGCAATGGCTTTAAGCCGAGAGGAATCACTTGAATACTTAGATCTTGTAACCCTTGGAACTTATGCTGATATGGTTCCCCTTACCCATGCAAATAGGACTCTGATAAAGCACGGATGGGGATTGATTGAGTCTTCAGCAAGAAGTTCCATAAAAATGCTCAAAAATATTGCAGGAATAAATTCAAACTCCATCAGAGGCTTTCATTTAAGCTTCTACATTATTCCAAGAATCAATGCACCAGGTAGAATAGACCATGCAGCAGATGTGGTTAGGTTTTTGATTTCCGAAGACGAATCGGAGCTTGATGAACTGAGCAAATGGCTAAATCAAATTAATTCAATGAGGCAAAAAACTGAAGAAAAAATAATGGCAGAAGTTGAAGAGCAGATTTCTAAGAAGTTTAATGATGAACCTGTTATAGTTCTATGGGGAGACTGGCATCCCGGAGTAGTCGGCACAGTAGCAAATAAACTTATTGATAGATTTAGCAGACCTGTATTTGTCTTCTCTCTCCAGGCAGATATAGCAAAAGGCTCTGCAAGGGCTCCAGCAGAAGTAAACCTGCAGGAGTTCTTAAATGCTTCTAAGGATTTACTTATAAGATTCGGAGGACATAAACAGGCAGCAGGAATGACTCTTTTAAAGGATAATCTCCATGCTTTTAAGGAAAAACTCAATTCAATTGCTCGAGAGATTGTAAGAAAAGATAAAAATATTCTTTATCTTGACGCTGCTGTAAATTTCAATGAGATTACAGAAAAATTAGCAGAAGAAATAGCCCTTTTTGAGCCATTTGGAGAGGGTAATCGGGAACCTATTTTTGGATCAAAGGAGCTTACCGTGGTAAATTTAAGAAAGGTGGGGAGTAATCACCTTAAAATGTTTTTAAGGCAAAATGGAAACACAATCGGAGCAATAGGATTTGATATGGCAGATGCACAGATTTTAGAAGGTTCACTAATTGATGCAGCATTTACGCCAACAATTAATGAATGGGAAGGTATAAAAAACCTTCAACTTCAGCTTAAAGCATTAAGAAGGACACAAAGATGAGATTTACAGTTAATGATTTACTAATGAAGAAAAAAGAAGGTCAAAAAATCACAATGTTAACTGCCTACGACTATCCCTTTGCCCATCTTGTTGATGAAGCTGGAATAGATATGATTCTTGTAGGAGATTCTCTTTCTATGGTTATTCAGGGTAATGAAACCACTTTACCTGTAACCTTAGAAGAAATGATTTATCATACAAAGATTGTTGTAAGGGCAACAAAAAGAGCCATGATTGTTGCTGATATGCCTTTTATGTCCTATCAAGTAAGTGTTGAAGATGCTGTAAGGAATGCAGGTAGATTAATTAAAGAAACAGGTGCTCATGCTGTTAAGCTTGAAGGAGGAAGAGAGATTTTATCTCATGTAAAAGCAATAACTGAGGCTGAAATTCCTGTTATAGGACATCTTGGACTTACTCCACAGGCATTTCTCAGAATGGGAGGATACAGACTTCAAGGAAAAACAGAAGAACAGGCAAAAAGAATAATAGAAGATGCCTTAAGATTACAGGATAAAGGTGCAGTAGCAGTTGTTCTTGAGGTCATTCCTTCAGAACTTGCAAAGGAGATTACAGAAAACCTTGAAATTCCTACAATAGGAATTGGAGCAGGTGTGCACTGCGATGGACAGGTTCTGGTAATACATGATATGCTTGGTCTTTTTGAAAGATTTACTCCTAAATTTGTAAAAAAATATGTCAGCCTTAGAGATGAAATTCTTAAGGCTATAATGCAATACAAAGAAGAAGTTGAAAAGGGAGTATTCCCAGACAAAGAGCATTCTTTTTAGAGGAGGAATTTGTGTTACCACCTGAAAAACAGTTTGAAATAATTAAAAGAGGCAGTGTTGAAATAATTCTTGAAGAAGACCTTAAAAAGAAGCTTGAGAAATCATACAAAGAAGGAAGACCTTTAAGAATAAAAGTGGGTTTTGACCCAACTGCTCCAGACATTCATCTGGGGCATACTGTTTTACTTGAAAAGATGAGACAGTTTCAGGAACTCGGACATGAGGTAATTTTTCTAATTGGTGACTTTACAGGAATGATTGGTGATCCTTCAGGGAAAACAGAAACAAGAAAACCTCTTACAAGAGAAGAAGTTTTAAAAAATGCAGAGACTTATAAAGAACAGGTTTTTAAGATACTTGATCCCGAAAGGACGGTCATAAGGTTTAATAGTGAATGGTTTGGTTCAATGTCAGCCCTTGATATGTGTAGGCTTGCAGGTGCAGAGACAGTTGCACGGATGCTTGAAAGAGAAGATTTCAAAAAAAGATTTACAGAGGGAAGACCAATTACAATACTTGAATTTCTATATCCAATCCTTCAAGCCTATGACTCTGTATATCTAAAAGCTGATGTAGAGCTTGGAGGTACAGACCAGAAATTTAATCTTCTTATGGGAAGACAGCTAATGAAGATGTACGGAATGGAAGAACAGATAGTTATCATGATGCCTCTTTTAGAGGGACTTGATGGTGTGCAGAAGATGTCAAAAAGTCTTGGTAACTACATAGGAATAAATGAGCCACCTGATGAAATGTTTGGTAAGGTAATGTCAATAAATGATACACTAATGTTAAAGTATTACGAACTTTTAAGTCACATATCAATTGAAGATCTTAATGAGCTTAAAACTAAGATAAAGGAAGGCAAAATAAATCCAAGGGATGCAAAGGAATCTTTAGCATTTGAGATTGTAAGTAGATATCATGGCAAAGAGTATGCAGAAAGAGCAAGAGATAACTTTATAAGAGTTTTTAAAAAGAAAGAGATTCCAGATGAAATTGAAACCTTAGAAGTAAAAGAAGAACAACAGGGTGTGTGGCTACCAAAGATTCTTAAAGAAAGTGGAATTATAAAGAGCACTTCAGAAGCTATAAGGTTTATCAAACAAGGTGGGATAAGAATAAATGAGGAGCAGATAACAAACCCCGATATTAAGCTTACAGCAGGTGAATACATTGTAAAAATTGGTAAAAAAAGATTTATAAGAATAAAAGTTCATTCCTGATTGTATTGTTCTATTTCCTTTTTCATACCAAGCAAAATGTAATTTTTACAACATTCATACAGAACAAACTAAACATGTGCTGCAAAGCAACTGTGCTGTTATCTTACAATGTTCATCAATTCATTAAGTACGTTGTCAGTAGTTGTAATAACTCTCACATTTGCCTGATAGCCTCTCTGTGCCGCAATCATTCTAATAAATTCCTCTGCAAGATCAACATTACTTGCTTCAAGGGAATTAGCGTAAACTTTTCCAACACCAATACTGCCCGGAGCACCATAAGTTGGTCCGCCTGATGTATAGGACTCAAGATAAAGATTATTTCCTACTTTTGTAAGATTATGTGCTGCAACAAACTTTGCAAGAACAACCTGTGCAACTTTTTTAACCTGTCCGTTTGTAAAAACTCCGGAGATTACTCCATCCTGGTCAACTGTAACTGCAATAAGATTACCTGCAGAATAACCATTCTGATTCTGAAAAACAACCGCATTTGGCGAACCATACTGGGTTGAATTAGCAAAATCTATATTAACGTTCTGAGGTGAAGTAACTCCCCATGCAGAAAAATCTAATCCTGCTGTGGGTCTAAAGGTTGGATTAGGAGGAATATTTGGAGTTGTTACATAAATATCATAAAGTGCACCATTACTGTCAAATTGTATAATTACAGGCTGTGTTCCAGCTGTGCCAGTATCAAAATCAACTTCTACATAATTTGTACCTGTAGCACTATTGTTATATACAACATGAGCTTGCCAGGTATTTGCAGCAGTTTTACAAAAATAAGTATAAACCAAATGAGGATTGCCTTGACTGTCATAAATGGTAATAGCTGTAGAGTAGTTGTAAGTACCAGCAGCAGGTAATGTTGAGCCGGGTGTAAAACTCCAAGTTGTTGTGCTTTCTCGTGAATCCAAATTTACCTGGGTATTTATCAGGCTTGTTGCCGAAGGATCACTCATTAACCCTGCAAGATAAACATTTCCTATTGCACCAGTCACATTGCCATTAACATCCATCTGATATGCTTGTAAAAGATACCCATTAGGATCAACTACATAACCATCTTTGTTTATCCTAAACTGCCCAGCACGGGTGTAGTAAGTTGGCCCATTAGGTTGCTGAACAACAAAAAATCCATCTCCCTCTATGGCAAGGTCAAGAGGATTGGCAGTTGTCTCAAGAGTTCCCTGAGTGAAAAGTTTCTGAATGTCTATAATCATTGTTCCACGGCCTACCTGCATTGCAGATGCTCCACCAAGTGTCTGACTAAGAATATCTCCAAAATTTGCTCTACTTGCCTTGAACCCAACAGTGTTTGCATTTGCAATGTTATCGCCTATAATTGAAAGTGCCAGTCCATTTGCATTCAGTCCACTTATTCCAGTGAAAAGTGATGTTAACATAGTATCACCTCCTAAGCCTTTATTTCCTTTATCTGATTCATACTTACATATTGTTCACCTGTATTTATTTTTAGAACTCCATCCTCTACAGCAATTCCTTGTGCTTTGTATTCTTTACCATCTGTAGTAATAATAGTTTTTCCAATTATTGTTGAACCAATCAGTAGCGCGTTTGAGTATACCTGAGATGTTGCCAGTTGTTCTAAAGTATTGTTTATGTTCATAACTTGTTCAAGTGCTGAAAACATGGCAAGCTGTCCTACAAACTCTGTATTATCCATTGGATTTAAAGGATCCTGATATTTTAGCTGAGCAGTAAGAAGCCTAAGAAAGGCTTCCTTGTCTATCTGACTGTTTCCTGTGGAAGTTGTTTTTCCCTGCACCGTATAGAGTGGATTATTAAATATGCTTGTTACATCTGACATTTTATCCTCCTATACAAAGTATTCAATAAATTTTTCATTACCCCTATATCTTTTTTGTCCCTGTCCACTATAAGAATCAGAATAACCTCTGTGCTCTTTTGTTAAATCTATTAAAAAATCAGAAACTTTTACTCCTGATGAGTTAAGATTGCTTTTAATCTCTGGAATAAGTCCTGTAAGAGCTTCTTTTACATGATGATAGTCAACCCTAATATCAGCCCTTACACCTGCATTATCCATAGAAAGCTTAATCAATATTTTACCAAGTTCTGGTGGTTCAAGCTGTACTACAATAGTTTTCTGAGAACTGGATAAGGCTTTAAAAACTATGTTTGATATTTCCTTAAGTTGAATAAAAGGAAGTTCAATTTTTTGTTGAATCTCGTTAATCTCATTAGTTTTAAGCTGAACACTATTAGTATTTAATAATTGCGATGATAGTTTCTCATTATTTAGAGCTTTCTCTAATATATCCGTATTAAAAAATTTTGGTTTAATATCATGATACTCTGAATAGCTTTCATTGACAAAGTTTAAAAAAAGTGATTTCTTTTGATCAGATTTGTCAGGCTGGATATTTAGTTTAAATAGCTCTGTGATTTGCTCATTCTTAGTTTCTTGGGAATTTAAAATATTAATCAACTCTCTTATCTGAGACTTTTCTGTATTTAAAACTCTTTTTTCATTAAAACCTTCAAAAAAACTTTGAATTTCATATTTATTATTATGCAATTTCAAATTTTGTAAAAGATTGCTCAACTCTTTAATATCTATCTTACTTTCCTGAATAAAACTGAAAACTGCTTTCAATGCAGGAGAAATTTCTACAGACTGAGAATTTTCCTGCAAATTATTAATATCTTGCAATAAAAAGTTCTGAAAAACTCCGAATGGGAAAATAAAAAAGTTATTATCATTTGAGACATTAGTTGAGATGTCTTTATTTCCAATTTGAAGATTTAGAAGCTCATTGAAAAGGTCATCAAATCCTGTAGTTTGATTTGTTGCTGTGGTATGATTTTTAACTATATTTAATCCATTCAGATTAATATTTCCTATTAATATCATGCAAAAGATTAATTCAATCTTTATGCCAGTTTTGATATGTTAATTTTTCAGGATTTTTTTATTGAAAGCTATGGATAATAAGAGGAAAAAAATTCCTACTTGGTTGATTTTTCCTTGATAATAACAACTCTTTTAGAAAGAGTTGCTGCTTTATCAGGATTAACATTAGCAAGAATTTTTGCTGCCTGACGTGGCTTTATGGCAAGAAGAAGAATTGTTGCTGTATCTTCATCAAGCTTTTCAAGTCTAATCGCAGCCTCTTCAGGTGGCATTGATTCATATATTTTTGCAAGTCTTTGATAGTTTTCCTGTTGTGCTTTTTCAAGCTGTGCTTTAAGTTGCTCCTGTTGTTTTATCTTAGCATCAATTTCACTTTTAAGTTTTTTCAACTCTTCTGTCTTTTTAGCCAGATCTTCCTGAAGAATTTTCAATCTGTCTTCTTCTATACTTGTCGTCTGTTTAGTTGATGTTTGCTGACCAATTAAAGTACCAGCAGCCAGACCTAAAACAAGAATTAATACTGAAAAAATAATTGCCCTCTTAAGCATTATTCGCTCCTTAACCGACTTATAAAAATATCAGAAACTATTTTTTCTTCAAGTTTTTCTCTTTCACTTTTAATTCTGCCAATAAGTTTATCATAAAGCTGTTCAACTTTCTTTTTCTCTTTAAAGGCTTCTTCATATGCCTGTCTCTGCTTTTCAAGTTCCTCATCTATTTTCTCAATTATCTTTTCAGTTTCCATTAACTGTGCAACAAGATACTGTATCTCATTATAAATTGAAGTAAGTTTATCTGAGGTTAAAAAAGAACTAGATGAAAGCTCTAAATTAAATCTTTCTTCCAATTCTCTTATATACAGCTCCATTCTTCGCTTTTCTGCCAGAATTTTTGCAAATTTCTGTTTTTCAAGCTCTTCTTCCCATTCTCTTAATTTAAATATCATATTCAATGTTTTTGCATTCATTAATCTTCAAATAAACTATAAAGTTTTTGAATGCTATCCTGGAAAGTAGCCTTCTCATTTATATCCTGCTTTAAGAAGCTGTTTATCTTATCCATCATCTTAATTGCAAAATCAACCTGTGAATTTGTTCCTTCTTTATATGCTCCGATATTTATAATATCCTCATATCTGGCATATGTTGCGAGAATATCAAGGAGTTTAGCAGCATATTTAAGATGTTTGTCATCTACTATATCTTTCATCAACCTGCTTATGCTTTTTAGTGGATCAATTGCTGGATAATGATTTCTATTTGCAAGCTCTCTGCTTAAGACTATATGACCATCAAGAATTGATCTTGATGCATCAGCAACAGGGTCTGTAAGGTCATCTCCTTCAACAAGGACTGTGTATATTCCTGTTATTGAACCACCATTTTTTATAACTCCAACTCTTTCAAGAAGCTTAGGCATTAAATTAAAAACACTTGGAGGATATCCTTTCATTGTGGGAGGCTCACCTGCTGCAAGACCTATTTCTCTCTGAGCCATTGCAAAACGAGTAAGAGAATCCATCAGCAAGAGCACATGTTTGCCCTGTTCTCGGAAATACTCCGCTATTGCAGTTGCTAAAAATGCACCTCTAATACGTGCAAGAGCTGGAGCATCAGATGTTGAAACAACAACAACTGATTTTTTTAATCCATCAGCAAGGTCATTTTCAATAAACTCTCTTACTTCTCTGCCACGTTCACCAATCAGTGCTATTACATTTATGTCTGCTGAGGTATATCTCGCAATCATTCCAAGTAAAACACTTTTCCCAACTCCGCTTCCTGACATAATCCCTATCTTTTGCCCTTTACCACATGTCATGAGTGCATTTATCGCTCTAATACCAAGGTCAAGAGGTTCTTTAATGATTTCTCTTTCAAGAGGATTAATAACTTCCTTGTATATTGGGAAAGGCTTTCCTTTTAATGGACCACAAGCATCAATAGGCTCTCCAGTCCCATCAATTATTCTTCCAAGAATCTCATTTTCTAATGGAATATAACTCTGTTTGCCCTTTACAGCAATTTTTGCTCCTGCTTTAATACCATAAACTTCACCAAGAGGAGAAAGCAAAATAGTTCCATTTTTAAATCCAACAACTTCTGCTTCAATACTGTTTTTATCAGTAATAATCTCACAAATATCTCCAATACTTGCATCTATTCCAATACTCTCAACAATAAGTCCAACAGCCTTTGTTACTTTACCATAAATCTTTATCGGTCTTATTTCTTCCAAGACTTCTTCAGCTTTGCTGAGAAATGACTGAATTGAGAGCATTCTCTATCTCCTTAAGTCTTTGCTCAATTGTTGATATAACATGCTGAGATTGAGTTTCAATCCAGCATCCTCCTTTTGTTATTTCAGGAGAAGATTCTATTTGAAGTTTCGTTGTGTCAATGTCAAGTTGATTAATCTTGTCAGAAATGAAATCATAATCCTCTGGATTAAGCTTTATAATAATCCTATCCTCATTAAAAGGAACAGACTTTAGAGTCTCTTTGACAATTGAGAAAGTTACTTCTTTATCAAGGGAAATCTTTGTAGCTACAATTTTTTCTGCTATTTTAAAAGCAAATTTTAAAATCTGTGGAAGAAAAAATTCTATTTGTTTTTCTTTAAACTGAGATAATTCTTTTATTATATTATTAAAAAATTGAGCTGCCTTGAAAAATTCATCTGATTTTTCTTTTATTTCCTTCTGGCTCTTATTAAATCCATCTTCATAACCCTTATTAAGCCCTTCATTATATCCAGTTTCATATCCTTTGTTAAATCCCTGTTCATAACCTTTTTTTATAAGCTCTTCATTAAACTTATTTTCCTGTGTGTCAATTGCTATCCTTTTATTTTCATCAAAGGATAAGGGAATATACGGTTTAATGTCCTCAGGTAACAATTTCTTCACCTCCTCTTTTGCCAACTACAATCTTACCCTCTTCTTCAAGTTTTCTCGCTACCCTTACAATATTCATCTGAGCCTTTTCCACATCACTGACTCTTACAGGACCTTTTGCATCCATTTCCTCTTTTAGAATTTCTACGGCCCTGCTTGACATATTTTTGAATATTTTCTCCTTAAGTTCCTCTGATGCCATTTTAAGTGCAAGTGCAAGATCATCAGTTGAAATCTCTTTAAGAATTGACTGAATACCTCTATCATCAACATAGATGAGATCCTCAAAAGTAAACATTAGTTTTCTTATTTCATCAGCTAAAATTGGATCCTTTTCTTCAATATTTTTAAGAATCAATTCCTCACTTGTTCTGTCCATCTGATTAAGTATTTCAGCAACAGTCTTTACTCCTCCTATTCTTCTTGATTGTGTATATGAGCGAAGCTGGCTCTGAAGTACATCTTCAAGTTCAGTCAAAATTGTAGGAGAAATCTGTTCAAGATTTGCAATTCTTTGGGAAATCTCTATTTTAAGCTGTTCAGGAAACTTGCTTAAAACTTCAGCTGCCTGTGTAGGTTCTAAATGAGCTAAAACAATAGCTATAGTTTGGGGATGTTCTCTCTGAAGCATTGTTGCTATAGCAGAAGAATCAAGCCATCTTAGAATATCAAAGGCAGAAGCACCACTTTCTATCTTGCTTATAAGCTTTGCTGCCTGTTCTTCTCCAAAAGCTTTTGTAAGTATTGTTTTTATATACTCTTCATCAACCATAACAGGAGCGGTGCCTACTTTTTCAGCAAACTCCTTTAAAATAGCTTCAGCTTCTTCCTGAGTAAGCTTTATTCTTGACATCATAGGAATAATTCTGGCAAGCTCAATAGGGTCAAAATGTTTAAAGAGTTCTGTTGCTGCATCTTCGCCAATTAAAGAAAGGAGAGCAGCAACCTTTTCTACTCCTGAAAATTTCCTCATCTGTGATCTCCACTATCTTTTCAGACTTTTTCTCTATATTTATTCAGTTATCCACTCTCTCAGTATTGCAATAACTTTTTTAGGATTTGTTCTTGCTATGTGTCTTATTTCCTCTCTAATGTCTCTTTCTTTTACTACAGAAGGCACAACTTCCTCTGATATAACAACCTCCTTTTTCTTGATTTTTTCTTCCATGAGTTTCTTAATCAATTCAATAACAGGTTTGAGAACAAAAAGAATTATAAGTGCAATAATAATAAGAGGTACTAGGTATTTAAGCATTGTTGTTGCTATACCCCAATAATCAATAGGAGGTTTTTCTTCAGGCACAACCTCAAATGGAATACTCTCAACTATCACATAATCTCCCCTTTCTTTATTATATCCTATTGATGCCTGAACAAGCTCTTGATACTTTTTAATCTCCTCATCACTTCTTGGAACATAAACTTTTTTACCCTTTTCTTCCTTATAAATTCCATCTATCAAAACAGCAACAGATATCTTTTTTATCTGACCTGTAGATTGAAGTATTTTACTAATACTTTTACTTACTTCATAATTTATACTTTCCTGTTGTTTTTGAGACTGAACATTCTGCTGAGTAATACCTGTTTGAGGCTGTCCAGGTTGATTTGAGAGCACTCCAGGGATTCCTCCTTGCTGAGGTGCCATTGTCTTTTCCTGCGACCTCTGTTCAGATTTTATTGCAATTGTATCAGGGTCATATTTTTCTTCAAGCTTTTCAACCTTTGAAAAATCTATATCTGCTGAAACTCTGACTATTGCTCTACCCTTACCTACTATATTTTCAAGCATGGTTTGAATGTTTTTTTCATACGTCTTTTCTATGTTTCTTTTATATTCAATATGCGTAGCCTCTGCAAGTTGTGTTGGATCCTTAGGTGCAGAAAGAAGATTTCCATACTGATCAACTACTGTTACATACTGCGGAGAAAGTCCTTCAACACTGCTTGAGACAAGATGAACTATACTTGATACCTGTTCCCTTGAAAGTGTCCTGCCCGGTTTAAGCTTTAAAACTACAGATGCTGTTGGATGGTCTTCTTTTTCTGTAAAAATTGATTTTTCTGGAATGGCTATGTGAACCCTTACCTGATCAACTTCCTGAAGCTGTTTTATTGTCCTTTGAAGTTCACCCTGCAAAGCTCTTATATAATTTACACGCTGAGAAAATTCTGTAAGTCCTATCTGAGTTTTATCAAATATTTCAAATCCTACCCCACCTCCTGATGGAATTCCCTGTGAAGCCAGTTCAAGTCTCAGTTCATGAACTTTATTGGAAGGAACATATATTGCATTATCTTTTACCTGATAGGGAACTTTTTTCTCTTTAAGCTTACTTATAACATTCCCAGCATCTTCAGCAGAAAGATTACTATATAAAAGCTGATAATCCTGTTTTGGTAACCATAAAAATAAAGTCAAAATTATAGCAAAAACAATAAGAGCAAGCCCTGCAAAAGCTAATTTTCTATTAAGGGGCATATTTTTGATATTCTCTAATACTGTTTTAATTCTGTCTGTAATAGGCATTTTTTATTAAACCTGCATACGTGAGATTTCCTCATAGGCTGTTAATACTTTGTTTCTAACCTGAATGAGTGTCTGAAGTGTCATGTCAGCCTTTTCCATAGCCAGCACAACCTGATGAATACTCAGTTCTCCCTTTGAGAATGCCTCAATTGCATTCTGAGCTTCCTGTTCTACCCTGGAAGCCTCCTTTATTGCATCCTTCAAAGCCTGCTCAAAAGACTCTTTTTGTGTTCCACGAAGATCTTTTATTTCCTGTAAGCTTTTCCCTAATAGTTCACTTATGTTTTTTATCTCTGTCACTTTAAAAACCTCCTAAACTTTTAGTAAATCAAGTGTTCTCATAAACATATCTTTATATGAGTTTATCATTGTAAGATTTGCTTCATAAGCACGGGAGGCAGAGATAAGATTAATCATCTCTTCCATTGGATTTACATTAGGATATTTTACATATCCGTTTTTATCTGCGTCAGGATGTGATGGATCATAGACAATTCTAAAAGGTCGCTGATCCTCAACAATTTTATTGATATCCACACCTTGAGAGATCTGGTCATAAATGTATGTCATAAATATAACATCTTTTCTGCGATATGGATCTCCTTGAGGTGTTCTTGTTGAATTTATATTAGCAAGATTTGAGGCAATTACATTAAGTCTTATTTTCTGCGCTTCAAGTCCTGTTGCTGATACTTTGAGAGGTAAAAATATGTCCTTCATCACCTACCTCCTTTTATTGCATCTTTAAACATGCGAATTCTTGTTGAAAGAAGTTGTGTTGCACCATTATACATAAGCATGGTTTCTGCAAGTTTTGTCATCTCTACTTCTATGTTAACAGTATTTCCATCTCTGTTTGGCATTGTTGTAGGTGCTTCAATAACTTTATACTCTGAAGCCTGATTTTCTACTGCTTTTTTTAATTCTTCCTGAAAATTTATGTCTCTTGCTTTGTAATTAGGAGTATCAACATTTGCTATATTTGAGGCAAGAATTTTTTGCCTATAGGTACAAATATCCATTACTTTTTCAAGAATTTTTATTGATTTATCCATATCTCACTCCTTTTTTAAAAAGTAAAAGCAAATTTTATGCCTTAAACTAAACATCTTTAAGTCCATATTCATTTATTTTATTTCTTAATGTTCTAACACTGATTCCAAGAATTTTTGCTGCCTTTGTGCGATTTCCTTTTGTTTTCTTAAGAGCATCTACAATCAATTCTCTTTCAGCATCTTTGAGTGTGCCGGCTTTGATAGGTTTTTCTTCTTCAAATAAATCTAATTCCTCTTCCTGAAGTCTCAGTATTCCATCCTGACTTAGAACAGCAGACCTATAAATAAAGTTCTCAAGTTCTCTTACATTCCCATGCCATGGTCTTTTGAGTAAATATTTTTTCATATCCTCTGTAATTGTAAAATTTTTTGACATCTTATTAGAAAGTCTTTTAAGAAAAAACTCAGCAAGAGGGATTATATCATCAATTCTTTCCCTAAGTGGTGGGATTCTGATTGGAAAAACATTTATCCTATAAAATAGGTCTTCTCTGAAATTGCCTTTTTTGACTTCTTCTGCAAGATCTTTATTGGTTGTTGCAATTATTCTAACATCTATTGCAACAGGCTTTGTCCCACCCACTTTGTCAACTTCTTTTTCCTGAATTACTCTTAAAAGCTTTGCCTGAAGTCTGTATGCCATCTCACTTATCTCATCAAGAAGAATTGTTCCTTTGTTGGCAAGTTCAAACTTGCCAGGCTTTCTTTCAGTTGCTCCAGTGAATGCTCCTTTTTCATAACCAAAAAGTTCGGCTTCAAGAAGTGTTTCTGTAATGGCTGCACAATTTATAGCAACAAAAGGCTGGCTTGACCTCAGACTATGTTTATGAATATATCTTGCAATAACCTCTTTACCAACACCGCTTTCTCCAGTAAGTAAAACAGTAATATCTGTTTTTGCTATTTCCCTAACAATTTCAAGAATCCTTCTCATCTCCTTTGATTCTGCAACAATCTCATCCTGTTCTGTAATTAGCCTTGAAACAAGAGATTTCAAAGTTTCCATTGAAAATGGTTTCATAATGTAGTCAACTGCACCAAGCTTCATTGCTCTTACTGCATCCTCAACTTTTCCAAATCCTGTAATTACAATCACAGGGATGAAGATACCTCGTTTCCTTATTTCAGCAAGAAACTCAAGTCCGTCCATTTTGGGCATTTTTACATCAGTTATGATTAGAGAAAAATCACTCAAATTAACACTTGACAGAACATTAGCAGCGTTTCTATAAAAATGAACATTGAAACCTAAACGAGACATTGCTTCTTTAAGTGCAAAGCCCATGTCTGGCTCATCATCTATTATCAATACAGACTTCATCTTAATGGTAGGTAAATTGCAAATTCTGTGCCTTCACCAACTTTAGTTTTTACTTCAATTCTTCCACCATGAGCGGAAATTATACTATTTGTGATACTTAAACCAAGTCCTGTACCCCTATCTTTTGTAGAAAAAAAGGGATCAAAGATTTTTTCAACTATCTCACTGTCAATTCCTTGACCTGTGTCTTTAATTATTAGTTTTATAAACTCTCCATCCTTGCATGCATCAATGGTAATGCTGCCTCCATCAGGCATTGCCTGATAAGCATTGACAATAAGATTAATAAGTGCTTGCCTTATAAGGGAATGATCAAGATATATATTAAATCTCTCTTTTATTTTGTTATGAGTTTCTATCCCGACTCTGCTGAATAACTCCTGAAACTCATTTATTATTTCTTCAATCAGTT
Source organism: uncultured Thermodesulfovibrio sp. (assembly GCA_964614465.1). Taxonomy (GTDB): domain Bacteria; phylum Nitrospirota; class Thermodesulfovibrionia; order Thermodesulfovibrionales; family Thermodesulfovibrionaceae; genus Thermodesulfovibrio. Next base: position 3,797 of record CAZTLF010000002.1, on the reverse strand, counting down.
CATTAATACATACAGAAGTCTTCTTGGGATTTATCCCTTTTGTAAAACTAAGCATATTTTCAAGAGTATTTCTCAACATTCTTACAGAACTTGAGATTCTTCTTGCATAATCTCCATGAATATCTTCTTTAAGGTCTTCTGATATCAAACTGGCAAAAAGTTCAATGCTTCCAAGAGGATTTCTTATCTCATGAGCTATTTTCATTACAAGAGAACCCATTGCTGTAAGTCTACGATTTCTTTCATTTTCTGCTTCAAGCTCTTTTATTCTTGTAATGTCTTTACACAGAAAAACATATCCAATTTTGTTTCCTTCTGAATCAAGGACATCTGATTGAGAAACTATCGCATAAAATGGTTTTGTTGAGTTTTTTGGATAAATGAGATCCTCTTTAATTTTTATGGGCAATTTTTTTTGACCCATGATATCTTCAGCCTTTACATTAAAAAGATTTTCACCTGCACGATTTATTAATCTAATAATACCATCACTGTCAAAAAATACAACAGCTATATCAATGCTGTCAATTATACTGCTTAGAAGCCTTTTTTTTTGATCAACTTCCTCTGTAAGACGACTTATTCTTTCCTCAAGAACTCTGTAATATTTAATTAAAGCTTCTGATGCTGTGTTAATCTTTAGTATTGCTTCACTTAATAGTTCTTCATGTTTCATAGTTTCTCAAGAAGTGCTTTTGCTGCTTCAGCCAGTTGTCCCTTTGAATTTGCAACCTTTTCAAGATATTTTTTATCCTTTGCAAGCTTTCCATATTGATAATATGCCCACATCATGGAGTCATTGTCCTTTATTCCCATATCTATAGCTCTTTTATAATATTGAATAGCCTCTTTTGTTTTTTTAGAAAGATAAAAATAGTCAGCAGCTTTAAGTGTTGCTAATGTATTTCCAGATTTTGATGCTTCAAGCCAGCAATGAAGAGCCTTTTTTCTGTCTCCATTAGAATACTCAAGATCACCTATTAGTGTTAAAATGTCAGGGTCTTTGATTGATTTTGATATCTTTCTTAAATAAGAAAGTGCTGTAAGTTTATCTCCTTGTTTATCAAGAATCTGTGCATACAAAGCCTTTGCCATATCATTTTTATCTTTAAGAGGTTCCAAAAGTTTTTTAGCTTCATTGTATTTTCCCTCATTTATCAAAATCTTGGAATAAGGAATCACAGCTTCTGCCTTTCTTGGACCTGTTTTTATTTTTTTCAATATTTTTTTAGCTTCACTGTATTTTTCATGAGAGATAAGAAATTGAGCTGACTGAAGCAGTAGCAATGAGTCTGAAGGCAAAAATGGATATATTTTAACAATATAAAAAGCTGCTTTCTCAGGATTTTCTTGCATGACAGTCTTTATAAATTCTTCAATTTTTTTATTTTTAAGTTCTTTATCTCTTAATACAAAAATCATCCTTAATGCTTCATCATAGTTCTTGTTGTTCATATAAATAGAGTAAAGCTTAAGTCTCATATCATCTGCAGGAATGTAAAAATATATTTCGTTTCCAATTTTCAAAGCCTCATTGGTTTTATTTTGTGTAAGATACATTTCAAAAAGCATTTTTTTTGCCCGGATAGTATCAGACAGTTTCTTCGATCTATCAATGAATTTTTTTAAAATAGTTTCTGCATCTGTAAATTTATTAGCTTTGATTAAAACATCAGCTTTATCAATGTCATACATGCTTTTTTTTAGTTTTAAATTTTTATTAAACTCTTTTAAAGCTTCTTCAGCCTTACCTGTCATGGCAAGATACTTTATATGCAATAAAGCAGTATCTGGTTCATTAAAATCTTTTCTGTCAAGCTTTTGTAAAACTGCCTCCAATGATTTTAGATCACTGTTATGAAGTGCAATCCAGCCATATCCAATCATTGCCTGTTTATCAAATGGTGGTTCCACTTTTTTAAAGTACTCTGCTGCTTCCTTGAATCTACTAATTTTTAAATAACTCAAGCCCATATAAAGATTAGCTTCGTTGATAGCAGAAGAGCTTTTAAAATCTCTCAAAAGTCTTTTAAGAGGAATAGTTGCTTCATGGTAGTTTCCAAGAAAATATTCTGCCTTGGCAAGTCCTAAAAGTGCTTTATCTGCAAGCTTAGGGTCTTCAGTGTATCTTTTAAAAAATTCCTTTGCACTAATATAATCTTCTATTTTTAAAAAATCCTCTCCTTTTTTAAGAATCTCTTCTGCATGGGTGATGCCAAATATTAAAATTGAAACAATAAGAATAAATTTATTAATCCTGATTTTCATTGTCTTTAATGTTAAGTCTTTTCATTTTTTCAATAAGCGTTGTTCTGTTTATATTTAAATACTTTGCTGCTCTGCTTTTAATCCATCCATGCAAATTCAATGCATGTAAAATTAATTTTTTCTCATACTCTTTTAAAACTTCATTGAGGTCTATTCCTGAACTAAAAGGATTTAGATCATCTGGTATAAATTCCTTTTGGAATGAATTTTCTCCAAATTTCATTCGCTCTGGAATATCCTTGATGTTAATATCACCATCTTCATTCAAAACATAAAGTCTTTCAATTAAGTTTTCAAGCTCCCTAACATTACCAGGCCAGGTATAGTTTAAAAATATTTGCATAACTTCAGGCTTAATTTTTAATGAATAGCCAAATTTGTGCGAAAATTTATTAATAAAATATTCACATAAAAGCGGGATATCTTCTTTTCTTTCCCTTAAAGGAGGAATTCTCACAGGAACAACATTTAGTCTCCAGAAAAGATCTTCTCTGAATCTTCTTTCTTTTACTTCATTTTCTAAATCTTTATTTGTTGCTGCAATAATTCTAACATTAACTTTGATAGGACGTGTTCCTCCTATCCTTTCAAATGTTTTTTCCTGAATCACTCTCAATATTTTTACCTGAAGATGAAGGGGCATATCACCTATTTCATCAAGAAAGATTGTACCTTCATTAGCAAGTTCAAATCTGCCATACCGACAGTTATGCGCTCCAGTGAATGCTCCCTTTTCATACCCAAAAAGTTCTGATTCAAGAAGTTCAGAAGGTATGGCAGCACAGTTCACAGGAATAAAAGGTTTTTCTGCTCTTGGGCTTTTTTGATGAATCATTTTTGCAACAAGTTCTTTGCCTGTTCCGCTTTCACCCATTATTAAAGCAGTAGTATCAGTTTTTGAAAGTTTATCTATGAATGTCAGAATTCTATGAATTTGAATAGATTTCCCGATAATCAAATTTTCATCCTTCATGTCATAAATATGACACAAGATTAAAAAAATTTTCAATTAAAAAAACTCGTTCTATCAGATAATAATGAGAAAATATTTCAATAATGAATTTTTTATCCTAAAAATTTCTTGGTAAATTCAATTATTTTTTCTACGCTCTCTTCAGAAAGATCATGTTCCATTTTATGGGCATCTTTTAAGGCAGTTTCATGATTTACTTTGAGAATCTCAGTTAAAAATTTATAGATTATCTTTTTCTTATTATCAATTTCCTTTGCTATTGCAAACCCCTCTTCTGTTAGAGTAATGTATCCGTATTTTTGATAGTTTATGAGTCCCTTATCTGCAAGACTCTTAGCAGCAACAACCACACTGGAAAGCTTTACATCTCTTCTTTTTGCAAGATCTTTTATTCTTACAATAGGAGCTGTTTTTAGAATTTCAAAAATATCATATAGATAATCTTCAAGATTTTCAGTCAACTCTAATTTTGTTTTATCAGTCACATTAAATTATATCAAAAAATTAATTAATTTTCCCTGGAACGCCTTTCCTCAAAAATAATCTCGCTGAAAAG
>CAZTLF010000001.1:66102-134992 GCA_964614465.1 uncultured Thermodesulfovibrio sp. | reverse complement strand
GGAAGGGAGTTTCCCAACCACGGCTTTTTTTATGAATCTGACTCATGAAGGGTCTTAAACCTCTCTGAAGGGAGTAATTAAATATTCAAGGAGGGGTTGAGATGGTTTTAAGAAGTCTTTTAAGTATCATTATTTTACTTATTTTTACAATGCCAGTTATAGCTGAAGAAAAGAAAGATGAAGCAAAACTTGAAGAGATTGTTGTAACTGCAACAAGAATTGAAACACCTGTTGAGGAAGCACCTGCTTCAGTGGCTGTTGTAACAAAAGAAAAAATTGAGCTTAAAGCACCTAAGACAATTGATCAGGCATTGAATGATTTATCAGGTGTATTTGTAAGAAGAGGAAAGGGTTTGATGGATACACTTTCATTTATAACCTTAAGAGGCATTCCTGAACAAAAAAGAACTCTTATTTTGATGGACGGAATAGTTTTAAATAATCCTTATACTGGTAACATAAAAATGGGAGGGTATTATCCTGAAGACCTTGAAAGAGTTGAGGTTGTAAGAGGACCTTTTTCCTCACTTTATGGTGGATATGCCATGGGTGGAGTTGTTCAGTTTATTACAAAGATGCCTGAAAAAAGAGAGTTTATCTTTAAAACTGGCTATGGTTCAAGTTGGAACAGAGGCGAGGCAATGGATGATATGAGAAGAATGTATATGTCTTATGGAGATAAACTTTGGGACAAACTAAGCATATTTTTAAGCTATGGATGGCAGGGAACAAATGGATTTCCAACTGATTTGAATATAAGACCTTCAAAGCCTTCCGGGACTTATACTGGAGGAGAATATATTAATTACTATAGTTCCACCTTTGGAGTAAGTACAGGTTATCTTGTTGGCGATAAAGGAGATAATCGCTGGTGGGATGACGGTATAACATTAAAGGTACAGTATGAGTTTACAAAGAATACTAAAATGAATTTTTCATTTATGAGAAATCGTTATGAATATAATTATGATGACCCACATACTTATTTAAAAGATGCCTCAGGAAACCCTTATTATTTAGGCACATTAGAATATACTTTTCTTAATGGAGCGGGTGGAAGAATTCAAAATACCTATGCTTTAGGTTTTGAAACGAATTTTTATAAAGATTTGAAAATGAAATTAAATCTTTCCTATTTGGATACAGAAAAAGACTGGTATGTAACTCCTTCTACCTCTGCTAAAATCTGGGGATGTACAACTTCAGGGACAAACTGTGGCTATGTAACAAATACACCTGCAGAGTCTTACATGGCAGACATACAATTTACCCTTTCAATATTTAATAGTCATATTCTTACATTTGGTGGATCCTTCAAACAAGATTATGCTAATACAAAAGATGAATATTTAAATAACTGGAAAGATGAAAACTCAAAAACAGGCATTCTGAGGAGTGAATCAAAAGGCAAAGGAAGAATCTACTCTTTTTTTATTCAGGATGAGATAATACTATTTAATAATCTTACTGCTTATGTAGGGTTCAGGCACGACTGGTGGAAGACTTATGATGGATATTCCTATGATACAACTCAAACCCCAACAAAAATAGAATCCTATCCTTCAAAGTCAAAATCGTCATTTAGTCCAAAGTTTGCCCTCGTTTATAAACCATTTGACTCAACCACCATGCGTGGTTCTGTTGGAAAAGCTTTCAGACCCCCTACAGTTTATGAGCTATACAGAACATGGAGATCCTCTACAGGAACCATCTATCTGCCCAACCCCTATTTAGATCCTGAAACCGTTATTTCATGGGATATGGGAATTGAACAAAAGCTATGGAAAGGTGCAAAAGTTTTATTAACCTATTTTGAAAATTATATGAAAGATTTAATATACAGAAAATCTTCAGGTACATACAGAGATTACATTAATGTTGGAAAAGCAGAATCCCGAGGAGTTGAGTTTGAGATTGAACAGAAAGTTGATAAATGGCTGAGAGTTTTTTCTAATTTTACCTATACAGATTCTGAAATCAAGGAAAATCAAGCAGAGCCTCTTTCTGTGGGGAAAAGACTTACTTACAATCCTCTTTGGAAAGCAAATATTGGTGCAGTGTTTGAAAAATCAGGATTTTCAACTTATATAGTAGGGAGGTATATTGGTAAGATGTATGCTGACGACCGAAACAGAGATTATGCAAACAATATCTATGGCTCCTATGATCCTTACTTTGTTGTGGATGGAAAGATTGCCTATCAAATTACAAAGTTTGCGAAACTTAGCTTTTCAGTTGACAACATATTTGACAGAAAATATTATTACTACTACAGAGCACCAGGAAGGTCATGGTTTACAGAGCTTACATTAAAGTTTTAACAGTTTTGCTCAGTCTTGTGATGGTAGGGATAGCCTCTGCCTCTACCATCACTGTAACTGACAAACTTGGAAGGAAAGTATTGCTCAATTTGCCTGTAAGTAGAGCTGTTATCATTATCTCCTATGAGCTTATACCAGCACTTAATATATGGAGTCAGATTGTAGGAGTATCCCGCTGGGCTGAGGAAAATTGTGGACTTTATAAGGCAATTGTTACAGAAAATCCCCCTCTAAAAAGACCATTGGTAGGAACGGGAACTGATGTTAATGTTGAGGCTGTAATGAAATTAAATCCCGATTTAGTTATTACTTGGACATACAATCCAAATACAATAAGATTTCTTGAAGAAAAAGGGATAAAAGTAATCGGAATATATCCCGAAAGTCTCTCCGAACTATACAAAGATATGAGATTGCATGGAATGCTTTTTGGAAAAGAAAAGAGAGTGGAAGAAGTAATAATGGAGATGGAAAAAATACTTAAGCTCATCGGTGAGAGAGTCAACAGAATTCCTACCCAAAAAAGAAAAAAGGTCATTCATCTTGGAGGAGCACCAACGAGAGTTTCAGGAGCATTGGGAGTTACAAATGATATTATAAAGATTGCAGGTGCTATTAATTCGGCTAGAAGTACAATGCAAAGAAATGTTGATGTTTCAGTAGAAAGAATTATTGAGTGGAATCCAGATGTTATTTTTATTTGGGGTTCAGCAGGATACAATGAATCATGGCTTTACAGTAACTCCCAGTGGAGATTTATCAATGCAGTAAAAAATCGTAAAGTTTACAAACTTCCAAAGTGGTCTACCTGGTCACCTCATCTAGCACCAATTGCACTTTATATGGCAATGAGAATTTATCCAGAAGAATTTAAAGATATAAGCTTTGAAAAGATAGCAGATGATTTTTATAAAAAAGTATTTGGAATATCTTATTATAAAGTGAGACAGTATGAAGAGTATTAGGGCTTTATTAATTTTTATCTCACCACTGATAGTTGCCTGGATTGCACTTTTTGTTGGTGCCTATGGAATAACACCTTTAATGGTTGTAAAAATTCTACTTAATGAAACTTTTCATATATTGGATATTGGCGACATACCTGAAAAAGCAATAATTATTGATATTAGGCTTCCGAGAGTCTTGCTTGCAGGGCTTGTTGGTGCATCACTTTCCTGTGCTGGAGTAACTTTGCAGGGAATTTTCCGTAATCCCCTTGTTGACCCCTTCATACTTGGAATCTCGGCAGGTGCAGCCTTTGGCTGTGCTATAACAATTGGATTTTTAAGTTTTCTTCCTATTCAGATTATGGCTTTTTTATTTGCCATAGTTTCAGTTATGATTGCATATGGTGTAGCTAAAACACAGGGTGAAGTAAGTAGACTTCCTCTTATACTTTCAGGTGTTATTGTTTCTGCTTTTTTTACTGCAATGGTTTCAATAGTAAAGTTTCTTGTTGACCCCCATAAACTTCAAAGCATTGTTTATTGGCTTATGGGAAGCTTTAGCCTTGCAGACTGGAAGGCAGTTAAAGTAGCATTATTAGGAGTTTTAGCCGGAATATTGCCAATTTTTCTCATGCGATGGAGACTCAATGTGATGAGTATGGGAGAGGAGGAGGCTAAAGCATTGGGAGTAAACATAAAGAGAGAAAGAGTTCTTTTTATTGCATTTTCAACATTTGCAGTAGCAGTGGCAACATCCTTATGTGGGATTATTGGATGGGTAGGATTAATGGTTCCCCACATTGTGAGAATGCTTACTGGACCTGATCACAGAAGCCTTGTGCCTTTAAGCATTGCTTTAGGTGCAGGATTTATGATTGTAGCAGACACTCTTGCAAGAACTCTTACAAGCTTTGATATTCCAGTTGGAATAATTACCGCACTTACTGGCGCACCATTCTTTATATATCTTATGAAACGTGGTGGAAAAGAGGCATGGGGTAAGTAATGCTTAGTGTCAGTGATATCCATTTTAAACATAAGGGAGAACAAAGAGAAATACTTAAAGGAATAAGTTTTAATGCAGAAAGAGGCAGTATCACTACAATTCTTGGTCCTAATGGTTGTGGTAAGACAACACTTTTTAAATGTATATGGGGAGTATGGAAACATTACAAAGGACAGATTATCTTTGATGAAAAAAGAATTGATGGGCTTTCATACAGGAAAAAAGCTCGTATATTTTCAGTTGTTCCTCAGGAGCATGAACCACCTTTTTCTTACTCAGTGTTTGATGTAGTACTTATGGGTAGAGCAAGTTATGTAGGAGTTTTTTCTACACCAGGTAAAAAAGATTATGAGATAGCTCAGAAAGCTATTCAGACTGTTGGAATTGAGCATTTAGCTGATATACCTTATACAAAAATAAGTGGTGGTGAGCGTCAACTTACACTTATTGCAAGGGCATTAGCTCAGAATTCACCTTGCATGCTTCTTGATGAGCCAACAAGTCATCTTGATTTTAAAAATCAGATAAATGTTCTAAAAAAAATAAGGAAAATTGCTAAAGAAAATGAGTTAGTAGTTGTAATGACTCTTCATGATCCTAACATGGCAGGCCTTTTTTCAGATAAGATAGTTGTTATAAATTCAGGAGTAAAAATTGCGGAGGGAAGCCCGCAGGATGTAATTAATGAGGATTTAATCAAAAAGGTATATGGCGTAGAAGTAATAAAAGGCAATATCAATGGACAAAGTATAATATGTCCTTTATTATAGGAGGGCATTATGATTAATTTTTTAGCCATAGTTTGGCAGACCTATTACAATATGCTTCTTAAGGCATCAAAAAATATAAAAGATTTTTCAGTTAAGGTTTACTCTGCAAGAGTCATTGAACAGGAGCATCAAAAACTAGAAGAAGCTTTAAAAGAGATTGATAAAGCAGATATCATTTTTCTTTATCGCTCAAATGAAACTGTATGGGAAGAGCTTGAAAGGAGACTGAAAGAAAATAATATAAATGCAAAGATTGTCTGTCTTGGACATGACCCTTCATACTGGAGTCTTTCTAATGTTAAGCCTCATATTTTAACCAAAGCTTATAACTATCTTGTCATAAATGGAGAGAAAAATATAACCAACATGTTTTTATTTCTTGCAAATAACCTTTCAGGACTTAATGTATCTTATGAAGAGCCAGAGGAAATCCCATGGGAAGGACTTTATCATCCAGAAGCTGAAAGAATTTTCACTGATGTGGAAAATTATCTTAAATGGTATGAGAATAAATGGAAAAAAAGCAAAGATCACCCCACAATTGGCATTCTTTTTTCAAGGCATTATTGGATAAATAAAAACACAGAAATTGAAGATTTATTAATTAAAGAGATTGAGGCAAGAGGATTCAATGTGATTTCTGGCTTTGCTTACTCTGTTAAAGACAACTCATTAGGAACAAAGGGAAGCGGAGAGGTAGTGCTTGAATGGTTTATTGATAAAGATGGAAAACCAAGGATTGATGGTTTAATAAAGTTAATATCTTTCTTTCTTGGAACAAGCAAGGAAAAAAGAATGGATAATACTGATGTTGCCTCTGATGGAGTAGAGATTCTAAAAAAGCTTAATGTTCCTGTATTTTCACCTGTAAGCTCTTACTATAAAACAATTGAAGAATGGGAAAAAGAAGAACTAAATCTTGACATAGGCTGGAGCATTGCTCTTCCTGAGTTTGAAGGAGTTATTGAACCAGTTATAGTTTCTGCACAGGTTGAAAGTGATGAAAATGAAAGAAGAAAGATGCCTATTAGGGAAAGAGTTAAAAAATTTGTTGATAGAATCTGCCGATGGATAGAACTTAAGAGAACTCCAATTAATGAAAGAAAGGTTGCTTTTGTCCTCCATAACAATCCCTGTGCTTCTGTTGAGGCAACAGTAGGCTCTGCTGCTCATCTTGACAGCCTTGAAAGTGTTATTGAAATCATGAAAAAAATGAAGGAGACCGGATACTGCGTTAATCCACCAGAAAATGGCAATGCTTTAATTGATGAAATAATGAATAAAAAAGCAATATCAGAGTTTAGATGGACCACAGTTGAAGAGATTATCTCAAAAGGTGGAGCTCTGTCTTTTGTTGAGAAAGAAAAATATCTTGAATGGTTTAATGAGTTTCCTAAAAAAACCCGTCTTCGTATGATTCAGTCATGGGGTGAACCACCAGGAGAGCTTAAAAACGGAATTCCACCAGCGATGGTTTATAATGGAAAAATAGTGATTACTGGATTAAGCTTTGGAAATGTGCTTGTAATGATTCAGCCAAAAAGGGGATGTGCAGGCAGTAGATGTGATGGACAAATATGTAGAATTTTACATGATCCAGATACTCCTCCGCCTCATCAATATGTAGCTACATATAAATGGTTAAGCCGTGAGTTTAAAGCAAATGCAGTTGTCCATGTAGGAACTCATGGAAATTTGGAGTTTTTACCAGGTAAAGCAGTAGGTTTAAGTTCAGCCTGTCTGCCTGATATTTGTATTGATACAATCCCTCACCTTTATATTTACAATGCTGATAATCCAGCTGAGGGCACGATTGCAAAGAGGCGAAGCTATGCAGTGCTTGTTGATCATATGCAAACAGTGCTAACGGAAGGTGGACTTTATGATGAACTCATTGAGCTTGATCGCCTACTTGGAGAGTATGAGGATGCAAAAAGAAAAGAACCAACAAGACTTCACACTCTTGAGCATATGATTATTCATGCAATACAAAAAGCAAAACTTGACAGAGAGATAAAAATTATATGGCAGGATAAAAGAATTGTACTTTCTGAACTTAGTCATGAAGAACTACATCAGATACCCTTTGACAAAATCATTGAAGAAGCTCATGCAAAGCTCTCACTTATAAGAAACACACAGATTCAGGATGGTATGCATATATTTGGAAGAATTCCTAAGGTAGAAAGAAGAGTTGATTTTATCTATTCAATTTTAAAATATGATTCGGGACAGGAGACTTCCTTAAGAAAAGAAATTGCACAACTTCTTGGTTATGAACTTTCAGAGCTTTTGAGCTCACAAAACAAAATTGATCCAAATACAGGAAAATCATTCGGTGCAATTTTAGAAGAGATAGACAGAGTAGGAAAAGAAATAATCACAGAAGTGCTAAAGGAGGTAGCATGAATGAGATTTTTAAAAAAATAAACTGGTATGATCCAAAATGGATGGCAATAAAAGAGAAAATTATTGAACTTAATAGAAAAATTGAAGAATCAAAGGAGATTGAAGCCCTTCTTAAGGGATTCAATGGATGCTATATTCCTCCTGGTCCTTCAGGTCTTATAACTCGTGGAAGGGATGATGTGCTTCCAACAGGAAGAAACTTTTACAGCCTTGATCCTCATAGAGTTCCTACAAAGTCAGCCTATGAAATTGGCAAAAGGCTTGCTGAAAAACTAATTGAAAAGTATCTTAAAGAAGAAAATAGATACCCTGAAAATGTAGCAGTTTATTGGCAGTCAACAGATATTATGTGGGCAGATGGTGAGGGAATGGGGCAAATTATGTATCTTTTGGGTGTAAAACCTAAGTGGCTTTCAAATGGAAGAGTTAAGGGATTTGATATAATTCCAGTCAGTGAACTTGGAAGACCACGCATTGATGTAACAATAAGAGTATCAGGAATTACAAGGGATAATTTCCCTATGTGTATTGAGCTTCTTGATGAGGCTATTCAGCAAGTAGCAGCTCTTGATGAGCCAGAAGAGATGAATTTTGTCCGAAAACACACCTTAGAGCAAATGGCTCAGAATGGCTTAGATATGCGTTCTGCTACATTGAGAATATTTTGCTCCATGCCTGGAACATATCAGGCTGGAACACAGCTTGCAATTTATGCTTCAGCATGGAAAGAAGAAAAGGACTTGGCAGAAGTTTTTTTATACTGGAATGGATATGCTTACGGAAAAGGATTATGGGGTGAAGCTAAACATAAAGAATTTGCAAACATCCTTAAAAGCGTTGAGGTTACTTACAATAAAGTTGTCTCAGATGAGTATGACCTTTTTGGATGTTGCAGCTACTTTGGGACCCATGGTGGAATGACTGCTACTGCAAGACATTTAAGTGGAAAAGAAGTGAAGACTTATTACGGTGATACACGAAATCCAGAACATGTGGAAGTTAGAGATCTTGCTGATGAAATAAGAAGAGTTGTAAGAACAAAGCTTTTAAATCCAAAATGGATTGAAGGAATGAAAAGACATGGATACAAAGGTGCTGGAGATATATCAAAAAGAATTGGTAGGGTTTACGGATGGGAGGCAACAACAAGGGAGGTTGATGACTGGATCTTTGATGATATTGCAAAAACATTTATGCTCAATGAAGAAAACAGAAAATTCTTTGAGGAACATAACCCATGGGCTTTAGAAGAAATTGCAAGAAGACTTATTGAGGCAGCAGAACGAGGACTCTGGAGTCCTGCAGAAGATGTAAAAGAAGCATTAAAGGCAGTTTATCTTGAGATTGAAGGATGGATTGAGGAAAAAATGGGAGAGATAAAGGGAGATTTTCAAGGTGGCTCAATAGACATTGTAACAGCAGAGGAAGTAGAATTCTGGAAGAAAAAAATGCAGGAGGTAATTAAGTGATATTTCCATTTACAGCAGTTGTTGATCAAGAGGAAATGAAGCTTGGATTAATTTTGAACGTAATTGATTCTGGCATTGGTGGTGTTTTAATTATGGGTGAAAAAGGTACTGCAAAATCAACAGCTGTTCGTGCTTTGGCTGATCTGCTTCCAGAGATATATGTAGTAAAAGGATGCAGATTTAACTGTTCACCTGAAGGACCATTCTGCAGTGACTGTCTTGATAAGATTCAACAAAATGATTTTTTAGAGTTTGAAAAGAAAAAAATGAGAGTTGTTGAGCTTCCTCTGGGTGTTACAGAAGACAGGGTCATAGGAAGTCTTGATATTGAACATGCAATAAAAAAAGGAGAAAAACGTTTTGAGCCAGGAATTCTTGCAGATGCAAACAGAAACTTTCTTTATGTTGATGAGGTAAATCTTCTTGAAGACCATATTGTTGACCTTTTACTTGACTCTGCTGCAATGGGGATAAATACAGTTGAAAGAGAAGGGGTATCATTTGTTCATCCAGCAAGATTTATTCTTGTAGGAACAATGAATCCTGAAGAAGGTGAACTAAGACCTCAGCTTCTTGATAGATTTGGACTTTGTGTCCAAGTTAATTCAATAAGAGACAAAGCTTTAAGAGTTGAAATTTTAAAGAGAAAGGCAGAGTTTGATGATGACCCTGAAGGCTTTTATAAAAAATGGCAAAAAAATCAGAAAGAGATTGCAGAGAGAATTATCAAGGCTAAAGAAAGACTTAAAGATATAATTATTACAGAAGAGGCATTATCCAAAGTTGTTGACATAACTGCAGAGTTAAATCTTGATGGACACAGAGCAGACATTGTTATGCTTAAAGCTGCAAGAGCATATGCATCCTTTAATGAAAGGGAAAAAATTACAGATAAAGACATAAAAAGTATTGCTCTGCTTGCCTTAAGACATAGACTTAAAAGACTTCCTTTTGAGGATATAACTCAAGAAGCAGAAAAACTTAATTCAGTGCTTGAAAGAATATAAAATGGAGTTTTTGAATTTTGTAAATCAGGAAAATGCTAAGCTTGCCCTTTTGTTGAATCTAATTGAGCCAAGATGTGGAGGAGTACTTTTAGCAGGGAAAAAAGGCACAGGTAAATCAACTCTCCTTAAAGCATTCAAAGAGATTTTAAGAATAATGCAGATTCCTGCGGTAGAACTTCCAATGAATGCAACAGAGGAGGCTGTTTTAGGAGGTATTGATATTGAGGAGACTATAAAAAGTGGAAAAAGGATTCTTCAAAAAGGTATTCTTTCAAAAGCAAATAAAGGATTTTTAATTATAGAAGATATAAATTTATTTCCTCATGATATCCTTTCAATTGTCTTTGAGGTTCAAGCAAGGGAAGAAAATATTATAGAAAGAGAAGGAATTACTCTTAGAGAGTCGGCAGTGTTTCAGATTCTTGCTACAATGAATCCTGAAGATGCTGAGTTTTCAGCACATTTTCTTGACAGATTTGGAATGTGTGTGATTATGGATGAGATAAAAGAGAAGGAAAATAGAAAAGAGATAGTAAAATTAAATATTTCAGACAGGAACCCTGTAACAGAAGCGCATCAATTAATTAAAAAAATTCAAAAATACAAAGAGTTTATAAAAAAAGTTAAAGTATTAGATGAAACAAGAAAGTTTATCTCAGATTTAGTTTTAAATGAGGTTGTTTCTGGACACAGGGCAGATATTTTTCTTTATTATGCTTCAAAGGCATATTCTGCCTACTTAGAGGAAATATCTGTTACAGAAGAGCATATAAAGACAATTGCACCTCTTGTTTTAATTCATAGAAGGAGAAATATTGAGTCAAATGTTGAAGAACCAGAACATGAACATATGCCTGAAAAAGCAGATAATACAAAAGAAGAGAATAGGGATAGTAAAGAACAAAAAAATCCTGTATTAAACAATCAAGAATCTCATTATGGAAAATCGCAGAATGTTCCATCTTCTGAAAAAGAAGAGATTTTTCCTGTTGGTGACAGCTATAAAGTAAAAAGATTTAATCTCAAAAAGGACAGAGTAACAAGAAAGGTAACTGGGAGAAGAACGAAGACAAAAACAAAGGGTAGGGGAGGTAGATACATAAGAAGCCTTATTCGGCAAAGACCTGAGATTGCAATTGATGCTACTCTGAGAGCAGCAGCACCTTTTCAGAGAATAAGAGACAGAAAAGACACGGTTCTTATTCATGATGATGATTTAAGATACAAAGAAAAAGAACGAAAGATGAATAATACAATAATATTTGTTGTTGACGGTTCAGGTTCTATGGGTGTAGAAAAAAGAATGATAGCTGTAAAAGGAGCAATTTTATCGCTTCTTATGGATTGCTATCAAAAAAGGGACAAAGTTTCTATGATTTTATTCAGAAAAGACAGAGCAGATGTAATTCTTCCACCAACATCTTCTGTGCAACTTGCTCATAAAAAACTTAGAGAGCTTCCAACAGGTGGGAAAACTCCTTTAGGAGCAGGATTAATGGAAGCCTACAGACTAATTAGAAGGCTAAAGATTAAAGAACCCGAGAGTCGTTTTATTCTTTTGCTTATAACAGATGGGAAATCAAATGTTGCCTTAGGAAATAAACCTCCCATAGAGGAAGTTAAAAACATCTGTTCTATGTTGAGAGATTTTCAATCAACAGATTTTATTGTTGTTGATGCGGAAAAAAAGGACAGATTTATGAAAATGGATCTGGCAGTAAAAATTGCAGAGTGGCTTCAAGCGAGATATTATTCAATAGATTCGCTTAAAAGTGAAAGTCTTCTAAACATTATCAATACTCACAAAGTCTAAACTGTGATAGAATAAAAAATGAAATCTCTTAAATATTATTTTGACAAGGCAGTAGAAACTTATGAAAAAGCAGGAAGAATTCAAAAAAAGGTAGCACAGGAACTACTGAAAAAGATTGAAAGAAAACATTACTCAACTATTGTTGAAATTGGAAGTGGAAAAGGGTTTTTAAGTATTCCACTCACTGAAATTATATCCTTTGAAAAATTTATACATGTAGATATATCATTTGAATTCCTTAAGAGATTAAGAAAAATTTCAAAGAATGAGATTTTTATTAATGCTTACGCTGAAGCATTACCTCTAAAAAATAATCTGGCAGACTTATTGATAAGTTCATCAACACTCCATTGGATTGAAGACATTGAAAAAAATTTTATTAAAATTTTTGATGTTCTTAAAGATGATGGAAAGTTTTATTTTTCAATCTTCACTTCAAATACTCTGAAAGAGCTTAAAGAAGTCTCAGAAATTACGGGTTTTGGTTCAGTGTATTCGTTAAAAAAAGCAGATTTTTATCTGAAATTGATTCAAAAAGCAGGATTTATATTTGATTACGAAATAAAAACTTATAGAGAAGTTTATGATTCACCTATAGAGATACTTCTTGCACATAAGCTTACTGGAACAAATTATACAGGACATAGTAGATTTTTAGGGAAAAATTCATTTAAAAACTTTTGCAATACATACAAAAGACTTTTTTGTAATCATGAAGGAGTTTATACTACATATGAAGTTTTATTTATAGAAGGTCAAAAATTATCTCCCTTTCCTCAAGGCTAACTTTTGATACTCTTACATGAAGCTTGGTTCCAATTGTAAATTTTCTTTTCTTTTTTAGTCCTATCAAACAGTATTTCTTCTCATCAAACTGATAGAAATCATCAGTCATGTGAGAAAGATGCAAAAATCCCTCAATATAGTATTCTTCAAGTCTTACTCTCAAACCTTCAGACGTAACCATAGTAACCTTTCCTGCAAATTCTTCGCCAACTTTATCTTTCATAAACCAGACTCTCATTATCTGAATAGCATCCCTTTCAATCTCATCAGCCCTTCTTTCCATTCTTGAACTATGGATTGCGATATCAGGCAAAATTTCTTCAAGCTCCTTTTCTTTTTCCTTTGTTATTTTTCCTTTTTGTAAAAAATCTTTTAAAATTCTATGAACAACAAGATCAGGATATCTTCTTATTGGAGATGTAAAATGAGTATAACATTCAGAAGCAAGTCCAAAGTGTCCGACATTTTCGTAACTGTAACGTGCCTGTTTCAGACTTCTCAAAATTAAATAGTTTACTATTTCTTCATAAGGTGTCCCCTTGATTATCTCAAGAAATTCATGGAAATCAGAGGGTGTTAACTCTTGTTTCAAGATTCCAAGATTCTTAACAATTCGTGTAATATACTGAATCTTATTGGCTTCTGGTTCTTCATGAACGCGGTAAAGAGATGGGATATTATTTGAATATAAAAACTCAGCTACTGCTTCATTTGCTGCAATCATGAATTCTTCTATTATGAAATGGGCAAGATTTCTTTCAGCCGTAATGATTGCGTGAGGATCTCCTTTTATATCAAGTAAAACTTCAGGTTCAGGAAGATCAAAATCAAGGCTGCCCCTTTTTTTCCTTTTGTTTTTCAGAAGTTCACATAATTCAGCCATTTTTTCAAAATGAGGAACAAGAGATTTATATTTTTTAATTTCCTCCTTGTCCTTATCTATTAAAATTTTTTTTACTGAAGTGTAAGTCATTCTTTCAGCTGTCTTGATGATACTTGGATAAAATAGAGCTTCTTTTCTTTCTCCAGAATTGCTAAAATGTATCTCTACTGTAAAAGTAAGTCTTGGAGTTTTTGGGAGGAGACTACAAAAGTTTTCACTTAAATCAGGTGGAAGCATTGGAATAACTCTGTCTGGCAAATAAACACTGGTAGCTCTTAGTTTTGCTTCCTCATCAATTGGATTTTTCCATTTAACATAATGACTTACATCTGCAATATGTACCCAAAGAATGAATCCATTTTTTGTTTTTTTTATAGATACAGCATCATCAAAATCTTTTGCATTTTCTCCATCTATGGTTACAGTTGGAAGTTCTCTAAGGTCTACTCTGTTTTTTATCTGTCTTTTTGAAATACCCTTTTGAGCAAGTTCTTTTGATAACATAAGACAATTTTGGGAGAACTTTTTGGGAAGCTCATATTCATGAATAAGAATTTCTATCTCTTCTTTTGGTGTTTTTGGTTTTTCAAAAATTTTAAGCACTTTTGCTACAAGAGGCTTATTTCCTGAAGTATAGCTGCTTATTTCTGCTAAAACAAGATCACCTGATTTAATTTTGATCTCTGAAGGAGCAAGAACAATTTGTTGATTGAAATTTTTTTTTCTTGGTTGTACAGTAAAAATTGGTCCTGTTTTTTCAACGACTCCTACAATTTTTTTTACAGCTCTCTCAAGAATTCTTATTATTCTTCCTTCTCTTCTTCTTTTCTGTTCCAGTCTTGCAACTACTCTGTCTCCGTGCACAGCTCCCATTGTAGCATGTGGAGGAATAAATATGTCAGTTTCTTTAGGAGAATCAGGAATTACAAAACCGAATCCATTTCTGTGAGCCTCAAAAAATCCTGTTACTAATTTTGCTTCTTTAATAGTAAGATAAAGATTTTTTCTATTTCTTAAAATTTTTCCCTGCAAGAGAAGTTCTTTTAGCGTGCGTTTAAGTTTTTTTCTTTCTGAAGCTTTAAAAGCAAAGAAGTCTGATATTTCCCTAAAACTCAAAGGTCTTCCAGATTTTTTTATGAATTCTAAAACTTCTTCTGGTTTCAATATTTATCCTGTGGAAGATTAAGATATACTACCTGTCCTATTTCTCCAACTCTTCCAATATATTTGTCGTTAAATAAGACTTTGACTCCACCTGCATTTCCTATATGGAGTTTAAAAGATTTATCTGCCTGAAGTTCTATTTTTTGTCCTGGATTAAGAAGAAATTCCTTTTTTTCTCTATCATCTATTGTAATTCTCATCCATACTCTATCAATGGCTTCAATTTTAAGAGTTTGTTTATTTATAGATATTTCTTGCTTTTGTTCATTTTCTTCTGTTTTTGATTGAACTTTTTCACTTTCTGATATTACCTTTTGTGTTACAGAAGGAGGAGAAGGTATTTTATATTCTTTTTTCTCAGACTGAATAATTAAAACTGTAATAAAAATCACCGCAACAATAATTCCTGCAGTTATACTCCATGCAGGGAATTTTTTTAAGGGAAAAATTTTTTTATCTGTGGATTTTTTTAAAACTTCAGGTTCAGACTCATGTTTAAGTTCAATTTGTTGTATATTTTGTTTTTTTGTTTTAAGAAATTCCTCGTAATCTTTTAAAATAATAGATGGATCAATTTCGATGCTTTCAGCATAGGATTTAATATATGCCCTTGTGTAAACTTCAATTGGTAGTTCATCAAATTTACCTTCTTCTATTAAATGCAAGCAGTATTTTTTTATTTTTGTTTTTTCAGCAATTTCTTCTAATGTTTTCCCAAGTTCTAATCTTCTTTTTTTTAATTCTTCATACATTAATTGGCTTCCTTCCTTCCAAAGCCTTTGACAATGTTACTTCATCTGCGAATTCAATGTCAATACCTATTGGAAGTCCATAAGCAATTCTTGAGATTTTTATATTATATTTTTTCAATAAATCAGCAATCCATTGAGCTGTAAGTTCTCCTTTAGTGTTCGGACTTGTTGAAATAATTATTTCACTGATTTGCCCTGTCTTAACTCTTTCTTCAAGTTCTTTTATTTTTAATTTATCAGGGGTTAATCCATCAACCGGAGATATATTTCCTCCAAGAACATGATATACACCTTTATAACCTGTTTTTTCAAATAAAATTATATTACTCGGTTCTTCTACAACGCAGATAATTGAGTGGTCCCTTAGAGAATTGCTACATATGTTACATTTTTCATTTTCAGTTATATTGAAACAAATAGAGCAGTATTTAGCTTTTTTCTTCAAATTTATAATTGATTCAGCAATCCCGAGAGCATCGTTTTCAGGCATATTCATTATAAAAAAAGCAAGTCTTTGAGCTGTTTTTCTGCCAATTCCTGGAAGTTTACAAAGATTTTCAATAACTTTTTCTATAGGATTATTCATAATTTACCAAAAAGATTAGTTAAGTCAGGCATTCCAGGAAGATTAAATGGCATGGATACCTTAGCCATTTCGCTCTGAGCAAGTTCATGAGCTCTTTTTATTGCCTCATTTACAGCAGCAAGAACTAAATCTTCAAGCATTTCAATATCATCTGGATTTACAACTTCTCTATCAATTTTTATTGAAACTATCTCTCCAGCACCATTTGCCGTAACAGTAACCATTCCTCCACCTGAAGTCGCTTCAATAGTCATTTTTTTTACTTCTTCTTGTTTTTTCTGGATTTCTTGCTGAATTTTCTGAGCCTGTCTCATTATTTCACCAAACATCTTTTTAGACATTATTGCCTCCTTTTTTAGGTATTATATTGAAGATTCTTCCTTCAAAAAGTTGTAATGTTTTTTTTACAAGAGGATGATTAATTGCCTCCTTTTTCAAATTTTTTATTTGTTCTGGTTTTTCTAAGTCTTCATAAGAATGTATGGTTATCTTAACATCAGGAACAAATTCTTTCAATATATTTTGAATTTCTAATAAATTTTCTTTTATTGATTCAGCATAAAATGATGCTCCTCCATTATAAATCAACTGAATTTCTTTATCTGCAAAGTTAACTTTAGCTTGTTTGATTTTCATAGCAAGTAAATGATTTTGAGTCTCAAGTTTTTCAAGAAATTTAACCCAATTTTGAGATAAAGATATATTATTATTCTTTGGAGGAATAGAAGGAGATGGCAGAGAAGGATTTTTTTTAACTTCTCTCAAAATGTTATCTATATTTCTAAAATTAGCAAGAAAGCTGAGTTTAAATAGAGTTATTTCAAAAATAACTCTCGGGAAAAATGAACTTCTTATTGCAAATTCCGAATTAATAAGTTCTTTTAACAGAATAACTAAATGCTCTTCAGATGTTTTTTTATTTAACTTTTCTATTAAAGCTGCTTCTAATTCGGTTATGTGGAGTTTAGAACTTTTTGTAATTTTACTGATAAGAGCATTTCTTATGAAGTTGATTAAGTCACCTGTAAGCCGTTTAAAATCAGTTCCGAAATCATTGAGTTCTTCCACTTTTAGAATAATTTTTTCTCTATCACCATCAATTAAAGATTCTGTAAGTTCATAAAGCAAGTTTACATCCGTGCCACCAATTAATAAATTTACATTATCTTGAGTAACATTTTCTGTAAATGATGTGACCTGATCAAGCAATGTCAATGCATCTCTCATACTTCCTTCAGAATTTGATGCTATGGTATAAAGTGCTTCTTCGGTGGCATTTATATTTTCTTTAATGCAAATAAATTGAAGTCTTTGTTTTATTAAACTAACTGGAATTCTTTTGAATTGTAAATGTTGACAGCGACTTAGCACAGTAAGTGGAATTTTTCTTGGCTCAGTTGTTGCTAAAACAAATACTACATGGGGAGGTGGTTCTTCAAGTGTTTTAAGAAAGGCATTAAAAGCTGCTTGACTTAGCATATGGGCTTCATCAATTATGTAGACTTTATAAAAACCTTCTGCAGAAGCATAACGAATATTTTCTCTTAAATCTCTTATATTTTCAACCGATGTATGAGATGCAGCATCTATTTCTATAACACTCATTGCTCTACCTTCTTTTATTGCAATACATGAAGGGCATTCATCACATGGTCTATTTTGAGAATCTACGCAGTTTAAAGCTTTTGCGAGAATTCTAGCTGTTGATGTTTTTCCAACACCTTTGGGACCTGAAAAAACATAGGCATGAGAAATTTTGCCAGTTTGCAATGAGTTTTGAAGAATTTTTACAACAATATCCTGTCCTGTGAGGTCAGAGAATTTTTGTGGTCTATATTTTCTTGCAAGTCCAAGATATGACATATCATTTCCTTAATAAAGGGACCGACTTACTGCGGCACACAGAATAAAATGCTTACCGTTGCTTCCTTCCGGACCTGGCGGGGTTTGCATCCTTCTGTTGCGCAGGGTCGGCCCCAGCCGAGTGTTCTTTTATTTTTATTTTACCTTTACATGCTTTATTATGGCAAATTAAAAATTCCGTTCCATTTTTATCTTTCTTTTTTAACATATATGAAGACTTACATTTAGGGCATTCTGTGGGAATTGGTTCATTTGAGAGTGTGAATTTACATTTGGGATAATTTGAACATGCCCAGAAAGTTCTACCTTTTTTAGTTTGTTTTTTTAAAATATCTCCTCTGCATTGAGGACATTTTACTTGAGCAGTTATTGATTGAGTGAATTTGCATTCAGGATATTTTGAACAGGCGATAAATTCTCCTCTTTTACCATTTCTAATTACAAGTTGAGCTCCACATTTGGGACAGTTTTTATCCAATGTTTTAACAGTAGAACCATTTTCATTATTATTTTTGTTTAAAGACCTAGTATTTTTGCATTCAGGATAGCCAGAGCATGCTAAAAATGGCATTCCTTTACTCCATCTTATAACCATATTTTTACCGCATTTTTCACATTTAAAAGAAGTTTGTATTTCCTTTGGTTTTGTTACTTTTGATATCTTTGATGCATGGAGAAGGTTTTTTTCAAATTCTTTATAAAATTCCTCCACTATTTTTTTCCACTTTGCTTCATTTAATGAAATTTTGTCAAGATCTTCTTCCATTTTTGCAGTGAAACCATAATCCATCAATTCAGGAAATTTTTCCTCAAGAATGTCATTCACAACAAAGCCTAGGTAAGTCGGGTGAAGTCTTTGTTTAATCTTTTTTACATAACCTCTTTCCTGAATTGTGCTTAATATAGTTGCATAGGTGGACGGTCTTCCAATTCCCTTTTCTTCAAGTGCTTTAACAAGGGTTGCCTCTGTATATCTTGGAGGTGGTTCTGTTGAGTGTTTGTTTGATTCAATTTCAAGAAGTTCAAGGGGAATTTTTTCTTTAAGGGCTGGTAAAATGACCTCTTCATCAGATTCTTCATCTTTATAAAGAATTAGAAATCCGGGGAAGACAACTACTGAACCACTTACTCTAAATTGAGCAATACCATCTAAATCTTCAATCACATAAGTAGTTTGTTCAATTTCTGCGGCAGACATTTGACTTGCTAAAAATCTATCCCAGATTAACTTATAAAGAGCATACTGATCTTTTGATAGATATAGCTTTACACTTTCAGGTGTCTTATCAGAATAGGTAGGACGTATACATTCATGGGCATCCTGAATTGGAATTTTCTTTTTTTTCTCTGATGTTGTATGGGTTCCGATGAATTCTTTGCCAAAAGTATTCTCTATGACATCTTTTGCCCATTTCTTTGCTTCTTCAGCCACTCTTGTGGAGTCTGTTCTCATGTATGTAATAAGTCCTATTCTGTTTCCATCTATGTCAACTCCTTCATATAACTGCTGTGCAATCATCATTGTTTTTTTAGGAGAAAATCCTAAGACAGATGAAGATTGGGCTTGTAAAGTTGCTGTTCGGAACGGTTCAGGTGGATTTTTCTTTTTCTTTTTCTTTTCTATTTTTGAGAGTATATAATTTAATCCTTTAAGTTCTTCTATAATTCTGTTTGCTGTTTCTTCATTTGTAATTAAAAATTTTGTTTTTTCTTCTTTGCGATCAACAATAAGACTGCCTTTATATTTATAAAGATTTGCACGAATCTCTTTTAGATTTTTACCATTTTTAAAATTGCCAATAATTGTCCAGTAATCTTCTGGCTGAAATCTGAGAATCTCTTTTTCTCTTTCAACAACCATTCGTAAAGCAACAGACTGAACTCTTCCTGCAGAAAGTCCCTTTTTTACTTTTTTCCATAAAAATGGACTCAGATTATAACCTACAAGTCTATCCAGAATTCTTCTTGCTTGCTGTGAATATACTTTGTTTATGTCTATTTTTGATGGATTTTCAATTGATGATTTCACAGCATTTGGAGTTATTTCATTAAAAATAGCTCTGTAAACTTTATGTTCTGGTACTTCTATTTCTTCTGCAATATGATATGCTATTGCTTCTCCTTCTCTATCAGGGTCTGTAGCAATAAAAATTTTTTGAGCATTCTTTGCTGAATCTTTGAGTTCTTTTACAATTTTCTCTTTACCCGGAATTATGATGTACTCAGGCTGAAATTCATTTTCTATATCAACACCAAGTCTATCCTCTGGAAGATCCTTTATGTGTCCAATAGATGCTTTTACCTGAAAATCTTTTCCGACAATTTTATTAATTGTTTTTGCTTTTGCAGGTGATTCAACAATTATAAGATTTTTACCCTTCAATTCCATACTATCTGTTTCCCTTTACTGAAAATGAAACTATATATTTCATCATCATGAAGTTCTGTTTCTCTCATAAGTAAATAAACAAGAAGTGCTTTAATCATATCAATTTCTTCACGATCAAGAAGCTCACTTCCTTCAATGAAATTTAATTCTTCTTTAATCTGATGTAAATCAATGTCCAGAAGAGAGAAATTTTTTAATATTTCATCATTATAATCGTTATCAATAAGCTCTCTCGCAAGAACTCTTAAAAAATCAAGAAGCTTCATTTTATATCCTCCTTACATATCTGCCTTCTATTTTATTGATTAATCCGTTTATTTCAAGTCTTAGAAGTATTTCAAGAACTTTGGCTGTATTCATACCAGTTTTTAATATTACTTCATCAAGATACAAAGGTTCATTTAATATATTAAATACGATTTTTTCATCATTATCAAGTTTATCAGTTTGAGTTGTTTTATTTTGTAACTCATTTGTTAATTTTTTTAATAATGGAATAAATTGTTCAATTTCCTCAAGTATGTCTTCTACTTTGGTTACAAGTTTTGCTCCTTTTTGTATTAAATAATTTGTACCTTCAGAATTTTTTGAAGTAATGTTTCCAGGGACTGCAAAAACTTCTCTTCCTTGTTCCAAAGCAAAAGATGCTGTTATTAAAGCACCAGAATTTATTGTAGCTTCTGTAACAAGGGTTCCAAATGATACTCCACTTATTATTCTATTTCTTCTTGGAAAATTCTCTTTTCTTGGGTTTTCATCTGGATAAAATTCACTTATAATTGCACCATTTTTTATAATTTTTTCTGCAAGTATTTTATTTTCAGGAGGATATATATATGAAACTCCGCTTCCAAGAATAGCGATAGTTCTTCCTCCTGCTGAAAGAGTTGAGTTGTGAGCAATTGAATCAATTCCTCTTGCCAATCCGCTTATTACAGTTATTCCCAAAGATGCTATGTCATATGCTAATCTTTCTGTTATTTTTCTACCATATTCACTAACTTTTCTTGAACCAACAATGGATAAGGCTATGTTATCCTCTAGTTCTCCCTTGCAGAATAAAACTACAGGCGGGTCATGGATTTCTTTTAAAAGCTTGGGATATTTCTCTTCATTAAATGAATAAATTGCTATCCCTCTATTTTCACAAAGTTTTATTATTTTTTCTACAACATTCCATTTATCAAAATCTTTTATTCTTTTTGCTTTTTCCATACCTATCCCTTCAACAGAAGCGATTTCTTCGGGATTTGTATGAAAAATCTTCTTTGCAGAACCGAACTTTAAAAGAAGCCTTTTTATAAGAACAGGTCCTAAGTCTTTTATCTCATTTAAAGCAAGGCAGTATTTTATTTCTTCATTAAACATCATTCTTTTTTAACATCCTTAATCTTAATGCATTAATTTTTATGAATCCTTCAGCGTCTTTTTGATTATAAACTCTATCTTTTTCAAAGGTTGCATGCTCTATACTATAAAGAGAGTAGGGCGATTTTCTTCCTAATACACAGCAATTACCTTTGTAAAGTTTAAGTCTTACAGTTCCTGTTACATTTTTTTGGGTTTCATCAATTAACTTCTGCAAAGCCTCTCTTTCAGGTGAAAACCAGTATCCATAATAAATCAATTCTGAATATCGTGGAATAAGACTATCTCTTAAATGCATTAACTCCCTATCCATTGTTATTGATTCAATTGCTTTATGAGCAATATGAAGAACTGTACCAGCGGGGGTTTCATATACTCCTCTTGATTTTATTCCAACATAACGATTTTCAACAATATCTATTCTTCCAACACCATTTTCTCCTGCAATTTTATTTAATCTATTAAATAACTCTGCTCCTGAGAGTTTTTCTCCGTTTAATGCAATAGGATTACCTCTTTCATATGTTATCTCAATATAAACAGGTTTATCAGGAGCTTTTTCAGGTGGTATTACCATCGTATACATATCAGAAGGTGGTTCATTCCATGGGTCTTCAAGGATCCCTCCTTCATAGCTTATGTGAAAAAGATTTCTATCAATACTGTAAGGTTTTTCCTTTGTTGCTTGTACTGGAATATTATGTTTCTGAGCATACTCAATCAGACTACTACGAGAGTCAAATTCCCACTCTCTCCATGGAGCAATTACTTTTATGTCAGGCTTCAAAGCATAATAAGTTAACTCAAATCTTACTTGATCATTACCTTTTCCTGTAGCTCCATGAGCAACTGCTTCCGCATTTTCTTTTATTGCTATTTCAATCTGCTTTTTTGCAATAAGAGGTCTTGCAATAGATGTTCCCATTAAATATCCGGTTTCATATACTGCATTTGCTCTCAACATTGGAAATATGTAGTCAGTGATAAACTCATTTTTTAAATCTTCAATATAAACACTACTCGCACCTGTTTTAACAGCTTTCTGAGAAATCTCTTCAAAGTCTTCTTCCTGTCCAATATCTGCGCAGAAAGTAATAACATTGGCATTATATTTTTCTTTTAACCATTTAATTGCAACAGATGTATCAAGACCTCCCGAATATGCAAGAATAATTTTCATGTTTTATCCTCCTTAATTTATTTTTTATATTATAACGGCAAATAAGCTCTGGCATTAAGAAACAGACTGGAAGTTTCACCCTTCAAAAATTTATGATATCCTGTAACTGATATCATTGCAGCATTATCTGTGCATAAGGATTTTGATGGAAGATAAACCTCTATTCCCTCTTCTTTTAACCTTTCAGAACGCCTTCTTAATTCACTATTTGCAGCAACTCCTCCTGTAATAACAACTCTATTTAATTTTTCTGAAAAAACCGCCCATTTTATTTTTTCAATTAATACATCAACAACTGAATTCTGAAATGATGCTGCAATTTCTTTTTTTATTTCATCTGGGACTTTACCTGTCTCATATCCAAGCTTTTTTAAAAGAAGTTTAACAGCTGTTTTTAAACCACTAAAACTGAAATCCAAACTTCCATGAAGATATGGTCTTGGAAGATTAAATTTTTCATTACAGGCTTCCTTTGCTAATGCATCAATTATGGGACCCCCAGGATATCCAAGTCCGAGCATTTTTGCTACTTTATCATAGGCTTCTCCAGCAGCATCATCACGAGTTCTTCCAAGTTCCTTGTAATTCCCGAAATCATTAACTCTGTACAGGCTTGTATGTCCACCTGAAACAATCAAACAGAGAAATGGATATTCTGGATAAGATTTTTCAAGAAAGACTGCTTGGATATGTCCTTCAATATGATTTACTCCAACCAATGGTTTTTTAGATGCATAACTTAAAGATTTTGCAAAACACAGCCCTACTAAAAGTGAACCAATAAGTCCTGGTCCATGACAAACCGCAATTAAATCAATATCTTTTAAATCGGTCTTTGCCTCCAAGAGAGCTTTTTCTGTAACATCCCATATCCATTCAATATGTTTCCGAGAAGCTATTTCCGGGACAACACCTCCATATTTGCAGTGGAATTTTATTTGTGAGGAAACAATATTACTTAAAATTTTTCTATTTTCAACTACTGCTACAGATGTATCATCACAAGATGTATCAATTCCAAGTATAAGCATATTCTACATGCTTCCATAGGAGTGTAAGCCACTTAAAAATAAATTAACGCCTAGGTATGTAAACAGTGTTACTATAAATCCAACCACAGCAATCATTGAAGTTTTTATCCCGCGCCAACCTCTAATAAATTTTACATGAAGATAAAATGCATAGACAAACCATGTAATTAAAGACCATGTTTCCTTAGGATCCCATCCCCAGTACCTTCCCCATGCTTGATCAGCCCATATTGCTCCAAAAACAAGTCCTCCAATGGTAAATATAGGAAAGCCAAAGGCCACTCCTTTATAGGTTATATCTTCAAGAAAGTTTGAATCAATTTTAAAACTATTTAGAAGTTTATTTATTATATAACCAAACTTCCATGTAACAAAAATCAATGCTATTAATGCTATCCAGCTTACTATTGATATAAAAACTGAGGAATTACCTATAGTAGAATGAAATATTTTAACAGTTTTTGGATTAGATGAACTAAGAACATCAATTATTACAGATACAAACATGAATAACATAAATCCAAGTAAAGTCGTTGAAAAAATGTATTTAAAAGATTTTTTCCCTTGTGATTCCATAATAACATGAAGTAGTCCTGTTATAAAACTTATTCCAAAAGCAGCGTAAGATATGAAACTGAGGGTTACATGTGCTAAAAGCCAATTACTTTTCAAGGCAGGCACAAGAGGTTGAACTTCCTTTGAAACACCAAGAAGTTCTGTCAATCCAATTATAATCCCTGCTATTATAGATATAAAAACTCCAAAACCTTTCTTTTTATATTTCCATTCAATAAATAAATATCCGATTATTAAACATAAAACAAAGAAAATCAAACTTTCATAAAGATTTGTAATAGGAATACTTCTCATAATTGAATGATTTATTGCATACATTTCTTTAAATCTCTGAATAAAGCCATAAATATGAACAAGAACTCCACAAATTAATGTGGTAGTTGCAATGTATCCGACTTTATTATTTTTTGTCAAAATATAAACAATATAAATAGGCATTGCTAAGATGTAAAGTAATCCTGCAATTGAAATTATTTGATAACTCATGTTTTTTCTCCCTTCAATTTGTTGATTATTTCATCAAGCTGTTTTTCAAGCATTGAGGAAGCTTTTGAAGATGGACAGTAAAATTTTAAATTGTTTTTAGTTATGATTGCAAATAATGTAATCGGTTTTAAGAAAAGAGATATAAAAAGACCAATACACATAAGGATTGAACCCATATAAATTAAAGGAACTCCAGGGTCTTTTCTTACCTGAAGCCCTGTAAATTGTGCTCCCCATAGCTCATTAAATTTGAGTTTTCCATATGGAGTTTCCCATGTTTCAGGAATTTTTGATAGTATCCATTTTTCAGTTTTCTTGCCTTTATCATTAAAGCTTACTAAAACAGCAGGATTTATCATATTTGTATCCATATTAAAAAGTCTTCCCTTTTCATCAACTCCCAATGCAGGTGAAAAATCAATAACAGACGCAGTAACAGATGTGCCCGGAATATTAATTTTCTCTTCAAACCTGGCACTTATTTTATGTTCTTTGCCTGTTTTATCAAAATAACTAAATCTAAATTCCGCATGTTCTGAAGGTTGAAATCCATAACTTGCTTGATAAAAGTTAATTCCTTTGTATGAAAAAGGTTGATTAACTTCAATTACAACATTTTCTTTGCCATCAAATTTTATAACCTGTCCATTTTCTAAAATTCTTATATAGCTTCTATAAGCCTTCGGTATAGGAGAGTTTTCATAGTATTCTGCTTCAAATTTATCACATTTAACCTCAAAACCTAAGGGAATCGCTTTTCCACTGTCAGAAATTGCAAAGTTTAATCCTGTTCCTTCCACTATATTCATAGAACCTCTAAACCCAAAAAATGTTCCCATGAGAGCTCCTATAAGTATAATAAGAATACTTAAATGCGTTAAATATACAGCTAATCTTGTTTTACTCCATTTTTTACCCTGAATTTGTATTTCATCTTGAGTTTCAAAAACATGTGTTGAAAAACCTTTGTCTTTTAATATTCCATTAATTTTATTCAAAACATTAGGTTGCAAATTTTCAACTGTTTTCTTTATTGGCATTTTCTCTAAGACTTGATATGGTAAAGGATGAGCAGGAGTTTTTAATGATTTTAGAAAAGAAGGCAATCTATCCATAGAGCAAACAATCAAGTTTAAGGCAAACATGAAGAGTAAAAAGGTAAACCACCAGCTGTGATAAAGATTATTCAAATCTAAAAGACTCACTATTTCATAGGCTTTCATTGCACTGTAAGGAGAAAGAAATTTAGAGAAAAATCTTACTGTTGCTTCAGGTTCTACCTGTTGCGGAATAATTGTTCCAATTGCTGCACCAATTGAAATAATGATAAATAAAGCTATGGCGAGGTCAACAGATGCAAAGAAATTCCAGATCTTTTCATTCCATCTATCAATTTTTGACATTAAATCCTCCTGAATGTGATAACAAAAGAATGTTAATTGATTAATTTATCATATATGTGCTATATTTTTCTATGATTAAAGTCAAAATTATATCTCTCTTAATTATATTTTTATTTGCTTCTTCCTTTAATCTTTCATTTGCTGAGAATAAAAAATCTGTAGTTCTCTATTTTTTCTGGGCAGAAGGATGCCCTTATTGTGAAAAAGAAAAGAATTTTTTAACCGAACTCAAAAAGAGATATCCCAGACTTGAAATAAAGGACTATGAGGTTTTATATAATCAAGCTCCGAAAGAACTTTTAATGATGATGTCAAAGTCTTATGGTATAAATCCAACGGGAGTACCTGTTACTTTCATAGGAGATAAAAGTTTTATTGGTTTTAACCAGGAAATTGCCTCAAAAATTGAACTAATTTTAAAATCATGCCTTAAAAAGACATGCGAAGACCCTCTTTTTTATAAAAAGTATTAATTAATTCTTTAAAGAATTTTTATAGCACTTTTTTTAAAATACATTGATATTCTTTCACTCATTTGTGTTATAATTTTGCAATTTAATTTAAATTCTATAAAAAGGAGTGGGGGATGAGGGCAATTGTTATTAGTAGTTTGGTAATATTCTTTTTCTTGATCTCATACATGGTTCCTTTAAATAACGCAATTTCAGATGATACTAAAGCTTGTCTCCGATGTCATGGAATTAAAACATTACAGAAAAAATTGGATAATGGTGAATCCATTTCTCTTTTTATTGATAGTAAAAAATATGAAAAATCTGTTCATGGAGCCATGGATTGCTCATCCTGTCATCCAGATATTAATCTAAAAAATCATCCAAGACATAAAAAAATAGCTGATAAAAGGGTATATACTAAAGAATTTTCTAAAAACTGCTTGAATTGCCATCCTCAGGATTCATTAACTAAACTTAAGGTTCATGGACAAATAGTCAAGAAGGGTGAAGTTCTATGTTCTGAATGTCATGGTTCGCACTACATAACTTCAATGAAGGACTGGAAAAATAAAGCTAGTTTTTCTGAATACTGTTTAACATGCCATCAGTTTAACATTACCAAAGTTTTACCGAGCAAAGAAAAGATTTCTCTTAAAGTTAATGAAGCAGAAATTAAAAAATCAGTGCATGGTAAATTTCAATGTCTTGTTTGCCATACTGATTTTTCAAAGGTAAATCATCCTATCTATAACTATAAAGATAAAAATCAATACAGAAAAGAAATGACAAGAATATGCACAAAATGTCATACAGATGAAAAATTGCAGAAAAATCCAGCCCATTATGCTATTACTAAGACAGCATCTTGTAT
Source organism: uncultured Thermodesulfovibrio sp. (assembly GCA_964614465.1). Classification (GTDB taxonomy): domain Bacteria; phylum Nitrospirota; class Thermodesulfovibrionia; order Thermodesulfovibrionales; family Thermodesulfovibrionaceae; genus Thermodesulfovibrio. Next base: position 107,457 of record CAZTLF010000001.1, on the reverse strand, counting down.
TGAGTGCCATGGTTATCATGGTGTAAAGTCAGCTAGAGTTGCTAAAGCACTTCCAGAAAATCAATATTGCTTAAACTGCCATAGCAGACCAATTTCAATGAAAATGAAAAATGGAGAAGTATTATCAGTTCAGGTAAAAGAGGCAGATATTTTAAATTCTGTTCATAAGAAACTTAAATGTACAGAATGCCATAAAGAGTTTTCAGTTACTCAGCACCCAATAAGAACCTTTGAGTCTGTAGCAGACTATAGAACAAAAGCAAAAGATGTTTGCAATAACTGTCATCAGGATGCAGTTAAAAAATACGATATTAGCATTCATGCTGAAGCTTTTAAAAAAGGAAATCAAAAATCGCCTGATTGCTTAAAATGCCATGATTATCATAAGGTTGCATTAGTCACTAAAGATAAGTCTGCAAGTTCAGAGCTTTGTGTAAAGTGTCACAATGAGTCAGGACAAGCATTTAAATTAAGTATCCATCAGAAAGCTATAATTGATGGTAAACAGAATGCTCCAACATGTGCATCCTGTCATAATTCTCATGATGTTCTTGCAACAAATATTGCTAAACTCGGTGATTCCTGTATAAAGTGTCATAAAGATGTTAAAACAAATCATAACAAATGGCTCTGGAATCCACCAGTAAGACTGACTACATTTGTAGATACGCATTTTAATTCAGCATCCTGCGCTGCGTGTCATACAACTGTTAATAAGGCTATTTATCTTACACTTTTTGATAGAGATAAGAAAAAACCATTAACAGAATCTGAAGTTGCTAAAATTATCGGTCTTGATATAAAAGATATTAAAGGCAAAATTGACTCCAACAAGGATGGAAAAGTTCAAGAGCAAGAACTGTGGCAGTTCATGTCTTTGGTTAAATCAAAAGTAAAAGCAAATCTTTCTGGTAGAATTGATGTTTTGAATCCCAATGATGCTCATAAAATTGAACCAAAATCTAAAGCTATCAAAGACTGTGAAACATGTCACAGTCCTGCAGCTTCTTTTACAGCAAAGCTTGAAATTAACAGGGAAGGACAAAAGACAGCTAAATTTGATTTGGAAAACAATGCATTAAACTCAGCCTATGCTATTCCAAATATTAAGGATTTTTATATATTAGGACTGACAAAAATAAAAATACTTGATATTCTATTCTTTATAGCTTTATTGGGTGGCATAGCAGTTCCTGTAGGACATTTAATTCTCAGAATTTTAACAGCTCCAATTAGAAGAAAGAGAAGGGGGGGAAAATAATGAAAAAGATTTATCTTCATCCGTTACCTGTTAGAATATGGCACTGGATAAATGCATTGGGATTTATAATTTTGATAATAACAGGAGCACAAATTAGATTTGCTGATAGCATGGGAATCATGAGTTTTGAAACAGCAGTAGATATTCATAGTTGGCTTGGGTTTATACTCCTTGCTAACTATTTTATATGGCTTCTTTATTATGTTTTTACAGGTAAACTTTTCAAAATATACATTCCACCATTCTGGAAGCCTTTAGAGTTTATTAAAAATTCAATCAGGCAGGCAAAATATTATGGATATGGCATTATGGTTGGTGATAAAAATCCTCATCATCCAACCCCAGAGAATAAATTTAATCCAATGCAGCAGATATCTTATTTAATGATTATGGTTTTTCTTATTCCTTTACAAATTATCACTGGATTAATGCTTTGGGATCCCCAGTTATTTAACTCTATAATCAGTCTAATAGGTGGAATTCAGATTGTTACACTTATTCATACAGGATTATGGATATTCTTCAGTGCTTTTATAATAGTTCATTTTTATCTTGCTACTCTGGGATATACTCCAATGGCTCATATTAAAGCAATGTTTACAGGTTACGAAGAGGAACATGAAGAGCATTGATACATGAAAAAATAAATGAAAGGAGGTGAGAAAAAGTGAAATCTAAAAAAGGTTTTTTAGTTCTTGTTGTGGCTACTTTTCTATTTGCGATTTCTTTTGTATATGCTCAACCTCAGGATATTTACAAACTTCACTGGGAGGGAGCAAAATTTCCTCCTGTTGACTTTACTCATAAGAAACATGCAGAGGATTATAAGGTTGACTGTAAAGTTTGTCATCATAAGGATGCCAATCCTGCTGAAAAGGTTCAAAAGTGTATATCATGCCATGATATTGCAGAAGCTAAAAATTCTGCTCCAAAAGCAATGGATGCTTATCACAAAAATTGCATAGACTGCCATAAAAAAGAAGTTGAACAAGGTAAAGTCGCTCCAACAAAATGTAATGAGTGTCATAAGAAAGGATAATATTATCTTACTTTAAAATAAGCCGGGGAATAAAATTCCCGGCTTATTTATGAGAATGAACTTAAAAAGCCTTTTAAACTACAATGTATTCTGAATCCTGAATTTTTAAAAAATTTTTCAATTTGTTGTTAAAACATTCCTGAGAAAATAGAAGAATTTAAAGAAATTGAATTCTTAGTAGATGAAGAAAAACTTTTAAATCTTTTTGAAAATATTACTCTCTAAATGCTAAAATAAAAAATCTTTGGAGAGGTGCCGGAGTGGCCGAACGGGCGCGACTGGAAATCGCGTGTGGGGTTTAAAAGCTCCACCGAGGGTTCAAATCCCTCCCTCTCCGTTTTTTATTTGAAAAACTAACTTGCGATTAAAGAGAGAATATAACCTTTCTACACACTCCACATAAACTGTCTAAAAATGAGATACAGATCAGTTAGGAAGTCTGTAAAATCACATTGTCAGAGAAAGAACAATTTATGGTAATATTTATGAAATTAAATAAAATTACAGGATAAAGGGTTAGGTAAATGAAGATATTTTTTATTACATTTTTTATCTTTTACGGAATCATTAATTTTTATTTTTTTATTAAGTTGAAATCAGCCTTTAATTTAGAATGGAAAATTCAGGTATTTATCGCTATTTTTTTGATTTTTGCTATTTTCTCTCCTTTAATAATAAGAATAGTTGAAAGGCAAGGCTATGAAACTGCTGCAATAGGGATTTCTTGGATAGGATATCTATGGATGGCTTTTGTTGTACTTTTTTTGTTTTTTGGAGTTCTAACTGATATTGGAAGATTTTTTATATATGTAACATCAAAAATATTCGGGCAAAGTATTATCCCAATATTTCAGAAACTTAAAAAGAATATATATTTTATAGTGCCTTTCTGTCTGTCATTAGCTTTTCTAATCTATGGATATTTTGAGGCATTAAATATCAGGACCGAGAGAATTACCATTCAAACAGATAAGATAAACAAAAACTTAAGAATTGTTCAGATATCAGATGTACATGTAGGGTTAATTGTAAGAAAGCATCGGATTAAAAAGATTGTTGAAAAAATTAAGGAAGTTAATCCTGACATAATAGTTTCAACCGGTGATCTTGTGGATGCACAGATAGACAAGTTGAATCATATTGCAGAAATTTTTAATGAGATAAAACCTTACTATGGAAAGTTTGCTATTACTGGAAATCATGAGTTTTATGCAGGTTTAAACAATGCTATTTTATTTACTGAAATGGCAGGATTTGAAATTTTACGTGGAAAAGGAAAAATAATAGATGAACTTAATATTAACATAGTTGGACTGGATGATCTGGTATCCAGCAAATACAATTTGAACTTGAATATTGATAGCTCACATCTTCTTAGAAGTTTCAGTAATAAGAGATTTACCATACTTCTTAAACATCGACCTATTATTGATAGAGAACTTTTAGGCTTAATTGATTTACAGCTTTCAGGGCATACTCATAAAGGACAGTTTTTCCCATTCAGTCTGGTAACACGTTTATATTACAGGAATAATGATTCGGGGCTTATAAAAATTAATGATAATTCCTATCTTTATGTTAGCAGAGGAACTGGAACATGGGGACCACCTGTAAGAATATTTGCTCCTCCAGAAATTACTGTTATAGATCTTATAAAAAAAGCAAAATTAAGATAAAAAAGGAAACACAATTAGATTGAATTTTACAAGACCTGTGGTGGAAAAAATCGAGAAAAACATTTTTTATTTTGAAGAGTATGGTCTTACAACAAATATGAAACTCATAAACAATACTCTTGCAGAAGCCATTGTTTTTGCTGAAGAATCAGGAATAAAAAGCAATAGAGATATTTTGTTCATGTGAGGGTAATTCAATTTTACTGAATGTAAGATGCACAAAAATATTTCAACTTTCAGTAGAATTTCTTAATCAGGTCTGTAACTTTTTCTAAATCGGGTTTCTGCTCTGAAAGAGGTTGTTCGCCTATTGTTGGGATTTGATCTTCTAATACGGGTTTTTCTGTTTTGTAGATTATTCCAATAGGAATTTTATCTCCCCATTCAAAGGATTTTTCAAAGGCTTTGATCTTGTCAGATGGATCATACTCTTTAGTGAGTCTATAAATCCTTTGTCTATACCATTCAAACGTATTTATTTTATTGAAACTAACACAGGGTTGGAGTATATCAATAAGGCAAAAACCTCTATGATTGACCGCCTCTTTAATAAGCTCTTTTAGATGTTCCATATCTCCAGCAAAGCCTCTTGCTACAAAGCTACAATTAAGAGAAATTGCTATTGCAAGAGGATTGAACTGTTCTGAAAGCACTCCGAAAGGCTGGGTTTTTGTTTTTAGATCTTTACTTGAGGTCGGTGATGCCTGCCCTTTTGTAAGTCCATAGATCTGATTATTATGAACAAATAGCTTTACATCTATATTACGCCTTATTGCATGAATCAGATGATTTCCACCCTCTCCATAACAGTCTCCATCTCCTGCTACTGCAAAGACTTTAAGTGTATGATTTGTAAGCTTAATTCCTGTTGCTACAGGAAGAGTTCTACCATGCAAGCCATTAAAAGTATGACAACGGGTATAGTGTGGAAACTTTCCTGCCTGACCAATTCCTGATACAATGACAAACTCATAAGGACTCAATCTGAGTTCGACCATTGCCTCATTGAAGGCTCGAAGAATTGAAAAATTCCCGCAGCCTGGACACCAGGCAGGCTGTCTTATTTTAAAGTCCTCTGAGGTTGACATAAACCTTCTCCTTGAGTTCCTCTACTGTAAATGGTCTTCCATCAAAACGATTTATATGTTTTTCAATTTTTAAACCTGTTTCCATTCTGAGTAGCCTCGCAAACTGGCTTGTTGCATTTTGTTCTATGTTTATGGTCATTTTTGAATTTTTTAAAATATCAAGCCAGTTTTGATTTTTAGGTAATGGATAAAGCTCGCTAAAATGTAACATTGCGATTTTATTTTTTTCTGAAAGTGTTTCTACTACCTCTTTTACAATACCATACATAGAACCCCAGCAGATAAGAACTATTTCAGGCTCTTTGTTTCCATAAAGCAAAGGTGGCGAAATCTCGTTTTCTATCAGAGGCATTTTTTTGAACAGTCTCTTTTCAACCATTTTAATTCTTATATCTGAATCTTCAATTATATGTCCTTCTTCATCATGTTCATCGCTATCCGTAACAACAAGATGGATAAAATTACCTGGAACGATCAAAGGTGAAATGCCTGTTTCCGTAAAGGCGTGACGCTTGTATTCCTTTAGATTTTTAATTTTTTCTCCTCTAACTCTGTAGTCTTTATACTTCAACTTTGTTAGATCAAATCCTTCATAACTCCATTGACTGTCTGCAAGATATTGATCTGTAAGTATAATTACTGTAATCTGATATTTCTCAGCTAAATCAAAGGCTTTATTGGTAAGAAATAATGCCTGTTCAGGACTGCCAGGTGCAAAAATAACCTTTGGAAACTCTCCATGTCCTGCATGAAGAGCAAATAAAAGGTCTGCTTGTTCTGTTCTTGTTGGCAGCCCTGTTGCAGGTCCTGGTCTTTGCGCAAGAGCTATAACAACTGGTGTCTCTGTCATTCCTGCAAGTGAAATACTTTCAACCATCAAGGCAAAACCTCCACCAGATGTTCCTGTCATTGCTCTTACACCTGCAAAGGAGGCACCAATTGCCATGTTGATAGCAGAAATTTCATCCTCTGCTTGTTCTACAACAATCCTGAAGTCATGAGCATGCTCGGCTATAAAATTAAATATTCCAGTAGAAGGTGTCATAGGGTAGGCTGAGTAAAATTTTAGCCCCGATGCAATTGCACCGGCACCTATAGCCTCATTACCTGTAATAAGCATTTTGGGGGATTCAAAGCCTGAGATCATAAAGGAGCAAGTAAGACATTTTTGTTTTGCAAAATTATATCCAGCTTCCGCAGCTTTTATATTTGATATTATTATTTCATCACCCTTTTTCTTAAAGCTTTTTCTTATAAGCTCATACATAATCTCTGGAGTCATGCCAAGCATGCCAATTACTGCACCAACAGCTACTGTATTAGCCATGATTTTACTCCCACCATGGCTCAATGCAAGATCCAATAAAGGAATATCAATGAAATTAGATCTATCAAGTTTTTGTTTAATAAAAGAGGAATCGTAAAGCACATGTCCTTCAGGGGAAAGTTCTTTTTCATGTTGAATAATACTTTCTTTGTCAAGAGCAACTAAAATATCAATAGAATTTCTGGATGCGGTTATTATTCTATCTGATATTCTTATCTGATAAAAATTATGTCCTCCTCTTATGCGAGATTCATAATCTTGATGAGTAAAAACATAATAACCTGCATTAGCAAATATATGAGCCAGAGTATCACCTACAGTCTGGATACCCTGGCCTGCTTCACCACCTATTTTTATTGAATAATCCATTATGTTGGTGTTACACCATATTTAACAATATTTATGAGTGTGTCATCTGGTTTTGGAAGTCCAGCAATTTTCCATGCTACTAATGGATCAATTAATTTCTCTGCTACACAGTTTTTGGGTTGGTTAATATTCTTACATATATAACTTAAAACAGGGAAATAATTGTAATTTTTATAGTATTCATTGATGAATTTAACCATATCAAGCTGATCTTTTGTTAAAACTCCTATACCCTCTTTTAAAGCAATTAACTGAGCAACTTTTTCATTCCACTCATTAATATTTTTTAAATATCCATTTTCATCTAAGGCTACTGATTTTTCCAAAAATTTGTATTCACTGACTTCTTCAGGTTTTTCTCTTTCAAAACGTTCCTTTTCAGTAAAATTCTTGATAAACTGTCCTATTTGAATACCCATATATACACACGTTATATTATTCATACATTCATCAGCATCCTGTTTCTCAAGCTGGGTAATCAGTTCTGAAACACCCTTTTGAAATTTGATAATATAGGATTGTTTTTCTTTGTTATAGTAGATACTGATATTAAAACCATGTGTTTTAATTTCTGGATACATTTCCTGTATTTTTGCTTTTAAATCATCAATTGTGTAAGCCATAATATTCTCCTATTTTATTCTTTTTTCTACTTTTTGCCAGTTTATATTTTTGAAGAATGTTTCAATGTAGTCTGCTCTTTTTAATCCATAATCAATCATAAAGGCATGCTCAAAAACATCCATAATTAAAAGAGGATTACAACCAGAAGGATGTCCTATATCATGCTCATTGATCCAGAAATTAATAAGTCTTCCTGAAAGTAAGTCCTGATAGAGAATTACCCATCCAATTCCTCTCATTGTTCCAGTTGCCTTGAAATCCTTCATCCAATTTTCAAAACTGCCGAAATTTTCATTGATTAGCTTTGCAAGCTTACTGTCTTGAGGGAAAACTCCATCTCCACCAAGATTTTCAAAGTAGTATTCATGAAGTCTTACACCATTCCACTCCCAGCCAAGTCTTCTTTTAAGTTCTGCATACTCAGGTGTAGCAGTCCTATTTTCTTTTATCATTGTATCAAGAGTTTCAAGAATTTTATTTGTATTGGTTACATAACCCTGATATAAAGTAAAATGATTTTTAAGAAGTGTCTCACTGAATCCCTGCATGCCAATTAAATTTGAGTAGTCTTTTGCCTGATAAGGCATAGTTACCTCCTAAATTATGAATTTTATAATAAATATTACCTAAATAAAATTTTAATTGTCAACTATTTTTAAATGGTAGTATAAAATTAATTGTGTAAAATTGACAAAGCAAAAAATAGGATAATGAATTGGAACAACAGATGAAACTAAAGCAATCAGGATTTCACAGTCAGATAATTCCCAGATACATAAGAAGGCAGACTGAGGATGGACAGAAATATATCCTAAAATTTTTTATTATTTAAAAAATAAAATGAAAGATAAAAATCTTAGTGCACTGTATTTTTATTGAATAATTTTACGTATTAAAACATTTTTTAGAATTTCTGCTGTATTTAAAATTTTTTCACTCATTGGCTTTCCAAACTCTGTAGTTTCAGGCTGAATACCTATTATGAAAATTTTAGTTTTAATTCTTGATTTTATATATTTGATACACATTTTAAGATTGGTCTGATGGCTAGAGATTCCGATGGTTTGTAAATTTTCTTCTTTCAGAAAAGCTATAGAGCCTGGTTCTTGATTCATATGCAGAGCATCAATAAAAATAATAGTGTCTGGCTGATCTTGGATTATTTTTTCAATAAATCTTTCAAACTGTTCTTCACAATCAACTAAAATTGCATTTATCTTCTTTTTACTTAGTCTTTTCACAATATATGAACCAACTGCATCATCTCCCCTCAAGGGATTACCTATTCCTGCAATTAAAACTTTCCCTTTAATGTTATTTAAAAATTCATTTAATTCCAATTTGTTCGACTACAAGAGGTTTTATTTTCTTTTTTGATATTCCAAGCGCCTGAGCAATTCCAAAAAGAATTGCTTCTGGACGTGGGGGACATCCTGGTATGTATAAATTAACAGGTATTATTTTATCAACTCCACCAACTACATTGTAACTGTCAAACCATATGCCGCCTGCTGTTGCACATGAACCAAGAGCAATAATAATCTTTGGTTCTGGAGTTGCTTCATAAACTGATTTAACAAATTCCACAGTAGGTCTTGTTACAGGTCCTGAAATAACCAGTGCATCTGCATGTCTTGGTGAACTTACTGCTTTCATGCCGAATCTTTCAATATCATAGTAAGGAGTAAGTACATCAAGAAGTTCTATATCACAGCCATTACATGCTCCAGTATTCACATGAAATATCCAAACTGATTTTTTGAGTGCTTCCTGGGCTAATTTTTTAAGCAAGGACATTTTAAGCCTCCTTTAGTCTATAATTTTAATAATCCCCCTTGTTGCACTGTCAATCATAGGATAAATAATTTCTGGATATATTCCAAAAATTATAAGCAAAATAACAAAAAATCCAGTACAAAATATCATTAAAAATGGTATTGAACTATTAGAATCTTTATTTTTTTCATTTTTTTGCCAAAATATTGATATTGCTGTTTTTAAAAGAACAACAACACTCAAAAACTCTGAAATAATTAAAACTATAGATACCCATAAGAATCCTTCATTTGTAAGTGCAAGAAATATTGTGATTGAACTTAAAAAACTTGCAAAGAGAGGCATTCCTCCTACTGCAAGACTTCCAATAAAAAAAGATACTGTAATTACAGGCATTTTAACTATTAATGTTTTTATTTCCTCAATCTTTTTACTTCCACAAGTATAAACTATTGCACCTATAGCAAAAAATAAACCTCCTTTCATAAGAGTGTGATTTATAAGATGGAATATACCTCCAAATATTCCTTCATATGTTTTTAAAACTAATGCTGAGGCTATAAATCCCATTTCACTGATACTTATATATGCTATAAGTTTTTTAATATCTTTTTGATTAAATGCAAGAATTGCTCCAAATAACATACTTAATGATGATAGGGTTATCACCAGAATTTTTATCTCTTCATAGTGAAAAGAAAAAACTGTTACAACACGAGCTAATCCATAAAATCCAAGTTTTGTTACAGTTCCAGCTAAAAATACTGTAACTGCTGAAGGAGATTCTGCGTATGCGTCAGGTAACCATAGATGGAATGGAAGCAAACCTGCTTTTGTAAAAAATCCAATAATAAATAAAAATGCTGACAACAAAGCAATATTTCGGGGTAAAGTTTTAATAACTTCTCCAATATTGTTTATCATTACAGGTTCTCCAGCAATATAGAAAAGTAAAATAATTCCCAACAAGCTAAAAAGAATTCCCACATTAATCAAAATAAGATATTTAAATCCTGCTTTCAATGATTCTTTGTTCAAATTAAAAGCTATAATATAAACTGAAAGAATGCTGCTGAGTTCAAGTGCAATATAAAACCAGAAAAGATTGTTCAGAATAAATGTGAGATTCATAAATCCTGTTGAAAGAAGTATAACGCTATAATAAATATGAAAGTTTGCTTTTCTATGACTGTATACTTTTGGAATATAAGCAGATGAATATAAAATTACCATTAAAGCAACAAGTTCAACCATTAATTGCATGATTATACTGAATCCATCTATATAGAAGGTTTCTCCAAGTAACAAAACCTTTTTATCTGATATATTTAATGAATTCCAGCATAAAACTGTTGAGAGCATTGCTACGGTTAATGATAAAATTGAAATCGTTTCTTTTATAAGTTTTTTTTTGCCGAATAGGAAAACTATCAAAGAGGACAAAAAAGGAACTATGAAACTAAAAAAATATATCAGAAATTCAAAGTTCATAATTGACTCCTTTGATGGTTTGATTCTTTAAATTTTTTAATTTCCTCTATAACAGATATCTCATTTATTCTTACAGTAAGATAAACAAAAAATAGTGTAGCAACGATAAAATTAAAAGTTAGAGAAAATTCAATAAACTTTGGCATATGTGGAATCATACTTATTATTAAAAAATGGATACCGTTTTCAATAATAAAAAAGCCTATTATCATTTTTACAATATCTCTTTTTGATATAAAGAGGTAAAACCCGTAAATAAAAAGAGTTAATCCACATGAAAAATTTGAAATTACATGAGGCAAATAGAATGATTTGAATGTTTTAACAAAATGATAACCAACAGAAAGCACAACTATTGATAAAGCAATAGAAAGAGGATGAGATATTGATGGTTTTATTTCTATTTCAACTCTATTTTTTAGACATTTAAGCAAAAGAATGGGCATCAAAATAGCTCTTACAACTAAATCCGCTATTCCTATTAGATAAAGAGAAGGGATTTTATTAATGTATCCAATAGTAAAAACTACAATAACAATAAAAAGAGAATGAGGAATAAGACTTAAAACTGAAAATTTTAAACTTTTAGCCTCTCCAGCAAGAAAAGTAAAAAATAAAATTGCTATATAGATTATCTCCATATTATACTCCTAAAAGTGCTAAAAATATAGATGTTAATGAAAAAAGAGCAAGGGTTAAGTTATATTTCAGCGCCTGATCAATTCTGAGTCTCGGATTTAAAGCCTCAATCAGTGTGCTTACAAAGATAATTGCTGTAACTTTAATCAATGCAACTAATATATTTAATAAAGCATTTTCTGAAAAGGTCCAGGGAACAAAAATTTGCGTAAATACAAGACAGAAAAGCACCTGTCTTGACATATTTGCCCATTTAACACAGGCATACTTAGGACCGCTTAATTCAATTAACACACCTTCTGCAATCTCCTGCTCAGCTTCTGATATATCAAAAGGAATTTTACCAATCAATGCCTGAAGAGAAAGAAATACACATACTGTGGACAGAATCATTGAAACGTTTGGACCATTTGAATAATACCAAGAGACTATATCTCCGATCTTAAAAGAACTTGCATTTATAGCACCTGTTAAAAGGGCAATTGCAAGGATTGGTTCAACTGAAAGATGAAGCATCATTTTTCTTGAAGCACCAATATAGGCAAACGGATTCTCTGAGGCAGAGGCAGTTATAATTATTGCAATTCCAACAACTGTGATTATATAAATAAAAAGAAATATATCTCCCCATAAGTTTAATGGTGGAGTTAAACTTGTTATAGGAATTAAAAGAGATGCCATACCTATACTTATAACTGAAAGATATGGTGAGAGCCTGAAAAGTGGATTTATTGTTGATTTCAGGTCTTCTTTACCCATTAACTTGATAATATCGTAATAAGATTGAAGGGGAGGAGGTCCAACCCTGCTTTGAATCAGTGCTCTTATTTTTCTTGTAAATCCATCAAAAAATGGAGATAAAATTAAAACAATCAGTATATTCACAATGAATGATAAAAACATAAATTCAGGATTCATAACCTTCCTCCTGAAAAATAAAACAGTAAAATAAAAGTGAAAATGCTGCCAAATATTAGCCATGCAATATATTTTTCTGTTATTAAACTATAAATTTGTTCTGATAATTCAAAAAATTTTATCAACTTATTTATAAAAGGATAATAAAGCCATTCATCAATGCGGAGAATTTTTAAAAAGCTTTCTGGTACAGAAAATTTAATTGTTGGAGTTCCAACCGGATAAAATCCTTTAAATTGAATTTTTCCTATTTTGAAGCTTACAAGATCTTTAAACGGCTGATAAAAACTATGCCCTTTGTATGCTACTTCTTCAGGAGCATGTTCTTTACCGCCATACCATGTTTCTACATCTCTTTTAGGTACTTTGGCATATCTTTCAAAAGAAAAGATTAAAATACTGAGAATTATTAAAGGAATCATAATAAAGATAGGAAACCACGTTCCTTGAGAACAATTTTCAACAAAATTGATATCAACTCCCACAATATTAACAGCAAAAACTGATGAAAAATTAGGTAATGAACCAACTGAAGCAACAGTTGCAGTATAAATAATTTTTAAAGGAATAAAAGGGAACAAACCTGTTAGAAGGCAGACAAGGGCAAGTATTATCTGAGACAAAACCATACTCCATGGTAGATTCCTTTTTTCATCAATTGAAACATGAAGTTTTCCCATAAAAGCAGAGTTTACAAATTTAAGAAAGGATGCTAAAGTTACAGCAGAAATAAAAACAGAGATAATTCCAAAAATTATAAATGCTCCTCTTATTAAGAAGAACACTTCTGATTGTTTTGCTGCCCAGATTGATGATTCAAAAATCAGCAGTTTTGATATAAAACCATTAAAAGGTGGGACACCAGCTATTGATAAAGAGCCGACCAGAGCAGTGATTGCCGTAAGAGGCATTAGTTTTATCAATCCTGAAACCTTATTAAGGTCAGTAGTTCCTGTTTTATAAAAAATAGAACCAGCATTAAGAAATAAGAGGCTTTTATAGATTGAATTATTAAAAACATGAAATAATCCGCCAACCAATGCAACAGAAGCAAGAAAAGGATTAATATTTATAAAATAAAGTCCAACTCCTATTCCCAAAAACATATATCCAACCTGGCCAATGGCATGGAATGACATAAGTCTTTTAGCTTCATCCTGCGTTAGAGCAGCGATTGTTCCAACAAATATTGAAAAAACTCCAAAAGCTGCAATTATAAATCCCCATGTCTGAGTATGAAATGAAAGAGGCAGTACCGAGCAGAAAAATCTGAAAAGAGCGTAAACTGAAAGTTTTGACATCACTCCACCAAAAAAACAAGAAGCTGATGATGGAGATTGAGGATATGTATTTGGTAACCAGAATCCAAAAGGAAGAACCCCAGCCTTTGTGGCAAAAGCTATAAAAATACAGAACAATATGAAATGAGATAAATAAGGCTGATTCTCTATAATTAATGAAAAACTTCTATTTATTTCTTTAAAAGAAAAATCGTTGCTATATGAATAAAGTATTACAGAGGCAAGAATTAAAAAAGCTGTTGTTACATGTGTTGTAATAAAATATTGAAGCCCTCCTTTAATTGCTGTTTTCTTTTTTCTTTCAAAAACAACAAGAAACCATGAAGTTAGTGTCATCAACTCCCAGAAAACTATGAAAAAAAGAAAATCTTTTATAATGACAACTCCGATAGATGAGATAAAAAGTAGCATTAAAAATGGATAAAATCCTATTGGCGAGTTTAGTTTATAGCTGTCAAGATATTTCCATGAAAATAAAGATACACAAAATGAAACCAAAATTATTATTAATAAAAATAAAGCAGAAAGAGAATCAATGCTTACAAGAAAAGAAGAATTTAACAAAGGTTTAAGTGAAAAAATTTCTTCTTCAATAATTTTATTTTCAAGTATTACGTTTAATGAAAAATTAAAAACACAAATTGAAGAAAAAATCGTTATAATGAGTGTTAAAAATCCAGAAAAATTTTTATTTTTGATAAAAGATGTTAAAATCGTTCCTAAAATTAGAGCTAAAAATGAAATATAGATAGATTGCATTAATGTCCTCCTAATAAAGCTTTAATAAAAGAATAGCCAATTATAGGAGATACAATATTTAGAATTAAAAGACATATTAAACTAAGTTTCATGGATAAAGGAATTTTATCATTAGCATTCAAAACCTTCTCTGATGTCTCTCCGAAAAAAACTTTATGTCCTACAAAAATATACCAGCAAAAAGCAAGAATGCTTTCAAAAATAGCAATTAAACCAAAAAGGTTGGTAATCCAATTTTTAAGTTCAAAAGCTCCAGTGAAAATCATAAATTTACTCCAGAATCCTGAAAAAGGCGGGATTCCAACTATTGCAAACATTCCTATAAGAAAACATGCTGTAAAAAGAGGAAATCTTTTTGAAACTCCTTGAAGCTCTTTAATACTTTTTGAGCCAGTTGCATAGGCAATCCCGCCAACCGAAAGAAAGAGTAATCCTTTAGCAAATCCGTGATTTATTATGTGGAAAATCCCTCCCATTCCTCCTGTTTTTGAACCATAAATTCCGACAGATACGCCAAATAGAATATATCCAAGATGTCCGATTGTTGAATAAGCAAGTAGTTTTTTTAGATCATCCTGGAAATAGTATAAAATTACTGAGACTATCATTGTTGAGATAGTAATTATTCCTATAATAAAAGCTTCACTTTCTGACAAAGAAGCATTTGAAATATAAATTCTTGCTATTAAGTAAACTCCTGCTTTTACCATTGCTGCTGCATGAAGATAAGCACTTACAGGTGTTGGAGCAACCATTGCATTTGGCAGCCATGTAAAAAGAGGTATTTGAGCAGATTTTGCCGATGCAGCGAAAAACAAAAGTGTAAAAACAATAAATTTATTTGATAAAGTTCCTATTACTGAAAAGTCAAATGATTTTGCTTCAGAATACATTAAAGCAAGAGCAATCAAAAAGCTAAGTCCTCCAATATGGGTCATGATAAAGGCTTTTAAGCCAGAAAGGAGAGCTTTTTTTTCTTTTGTATATGAAATCAATGCCCATGAACATAGGGTAGTTATTTCCCAGAAGAAAAATAACTGTAAAAGATTGGTAGCTGTAACAATTCCAACCATTGCACCTATAAAAAGAAGCATGAAAAAATAATAATTTCCAAAAGGCTTATAAAATGGATGCTCAGCATTTAAAGATGACATATATCCTGCAGAGTATAAAATTACAAAAAAGCCAATTACAATTATAAGAATAAGCAGAATTAATGTTAATGGGTCACAAATAAGTCCGAAATTTACCTCATTATTTAACCACTTAAAGAGTGAAAAACTATAATAAATTTTTATTTTTGAAATATAAACTTCAAAAAAATTGAATAAACTGAATAAAAGCGTAATTAAAGAAAAAACAGTAGCCACAAATCCAGCTTTGTTTTTGAATATATAAGCAAAAAATGCTCCTACAAATGGTGTGATTAGTGTTAATATGAAAAAATCCATAATTAATCCTTAAAAATTTTCTTTTTTTTACATTCAGCACATATTTTAAGTTTGTTAATCTGTTCTTCGTTTTTGTCCTGCAATCTTTCTATTTGCTTATTTAACATATTCAATGAAGTAAATGGTTTTCCACAAACAATACATTTTACCATTTTTATTTTTATAACAATTTCAAGATCCTTTTTATTATCAGTTGCGAGTTCGTATTCATGGGTAATACAAATTGCTTTTTCAGGACAAGCAGTAGCACATCTTCCGCAATATATACATCTGCCTGATGAAAACATTACTATCCTTTCATCCTTGTAATTTTCAATAGTTATTAATCTTGAAGGACATGTTCTTACGCAACTGCCACATCCTATGCATTTGTTAGGATCAATCTCAAGTCTTCCTCTCAGATTTTCAGGAGGAGTAACAGGAACAAATGGATATGGTCTTGTGATTTTTTTATGCCTTGATGATAGTAAGAGTGCTCTTATTTTACTTTTAAACATTCTTTTAATTCCTCTGCTGTATAAACCTTTATAGAGTGCGTCTTTAAATCAACAACTTCATATCTTTCAGTACAGGAAAAACATGGGTCAATGCTTCCAATAATTAAAGAAGCATCAGCTATTGAAGCTCCTTTAAGCATGACTGAGAGAGCTTGATAATTTTGATATGATGGAGCTCTCACGCTCCATCTGTAAGGTCTTCCTTCATGTCCTGTCATAACATAGTGAAAGAGTTGTCCTCTTGGAGCTTCAATATATGAAATTGCTTCTTTCCACGGCTCTATTTTTGAGATTTTTACCGATGTTGGTCCTGCTGGAATATTTTCAAGAATCTGCCTGATAATGTTTATTGAGATTAAAACTTCCTCTAATCTCACAATAGTTCTTGCCCATACATCTTCTGATTTGTTCAAAGGAATTCTCATATTCAACATTGGATAAGCTGCATATGGGAAATTAATTCTCATATCAATATTTATTCCTGAAGCTCTTGCAACAGGACCGCATACACAGTATTTTTCAGCATCATTGTGTTTTAAAATTCCTATATTTTTAAATCTTAGTTGTATTACTTCATCATCAAGAATAATTTCTCTGAGTTCTCTTACTTCTTTGTCAATTTGAGATATTACCTTTTCTATATCTTTCAAATGCTGATCATGAACATCTATTGTTACTCCTCCAACAATATTTATTCCATAAGTCTTTCTATTACCCGTAATAATTTCGCAAATATACATTATTGGTTCACGAATTCTCCATGCCTGCATAAAAAGTGTATCAAAACCAACAATATGAGCTGCCAACCCTACCCATAAAAGATGACTATGAAGTCTCTCAAGTTCAAGGAAAATGCTCCGAATAAATTTTGCCCTTAAAGGAATCTCAATCCCAGCAGCTTTTTCAACTGCTTGACAGTAAGCACATGAATGAACAAATCCACAGATACCACAAATTCTTTCTGCAAGGAATGGAATCTGTTGATAATTCAAAACACTTTCAGCAAGTTTTTCAATGCCTCTATGTACATAAAAACCTCTGTAATCAAAATCAACAATTTCTTCTCCATCAACAATCAATCTAAAATAAGCAGGTTCTTTAAGTGATGGATAAAACGGACCAATTGGAATAACTGTTTTACCTTCTTCAGGCTTCTTAAGTGGAGCAGGTTGTTGTGATTCAGGTGGTCTGTTGTTGTAAGAAAAATCTTTTCTTAATGGATGAACTCCTTGAGGCCAGTTATCAGGTAGAACAAGTCTTCTTAGATCAGGATGTCCTTCAAAATTTATACCAAATAAATCATTGCATTCTCTCTCAGCCCATATAACTGCTGGGATTATCTCTGAGATTGATGATATTGAAGGTTCTGAACTTTCCAGAGGAGTTTTTACAATAACATTCATTTTGTTATCAATAAGTGAAAAAAAATAGTTAAGTTCAATTTGATTTTTTTGATTGGAAAAATCAATTGCTGTAAGATGAACAAATCTTGCTCCTTGCATTACAAGCATTTTAGCAACTTCTTTTATTTGAGAAGGCTCTGCGTATATAATAAGGTTTTCATCTTTATTTTTAATATTATCAGTTATATTTACTATATTTTCCTTGATTTCACTCATAATAAAAGTTTATATAAAAAAGTGACTTAGCTTCAAATAATAATTACTAATATTCAAATAATATTTTTTGCTATAATTTAAATATACAGAAAAAAAATGTTTAGGAGGAAATTTTGGAAATAGATGCGAGAGGACTTGAATGTCCTAAACCAATCATACTTGCTGAAAATGCCTTATCAAAGATAGAAGAAGGACTATTAACTGTAATTGTTGACAATGAGGGAGCTTTTGAAAATTTAAAAAAATATGCTGCAAGATTTGGATATTATTATGAAACTGAAAAAAAAGAAAATTATTGGAAGATAAGAATAGTAAAAGGTTACACATGCCAGATCAACGCTCTCTCTAAAAAAGAGACTAAAAAAGACTTACTTATGATTATTTCATCAAATGTAATAGGAAAAGATGAAAATCTTGGAAAAATTCTTATGAAAGCTTTTTTTGATACAATGATAGTAACAGGGCAGTTACCTCAGATGATTTTTTTAATGAATACAGCTGTAAAGTTATCAACCATAGATGAAGAATTTGTCTCAATTCTTAAAAAAATTGAACAAATGGGGACAGAAATATTTACATGCGGGACATGTCTTAAATACTACAACCTTGAAGATAGTTTAAAAGTTGGATATAGAGGTACAACAAATCATTTTGTTGAAGGAATGTTTGATTTTAATAAAACTGTGTGGATTGGTTAATTATTGTTGAAATAAAGATGCAAAACAAAATAAAATTTAAATATGACTCAACAAATAAATAAAAAATTAAAATTTATAAAAAGAAAAAAGCACGATATTGCTATTTCCAAATACACAAAAATAATAGAAAAAGAACCTAATAATTATCAGGCTTATAAAGAAAGAGGAAATGCATATTACAGAAAAAAATTTTATCATCTTGCAATAGCAGACTATACAAAAGCCATAGAATTAAATCCTGAATATTTTCTCGCATACAATAATCGTGGAATAGTTTATTCTGTTTTAGGACTTTACGAATTAGCTATTGCTGATTATAATAAAGCTATTGACTTAAAACCAAATAATGGGATGCCTTATAACAATAGGGGATTTACTTATTTATTAATGGGAAAGATTGAAGAAGCTGCAAGAGATATAAAGAAATCATTGGAGCTTAATCCTAATAATATATATGCATTAAATAGCATGGCAGAACTTTTTGCTATGAAAGGAATGCCAGAGGAAGCATGCAAATGGTTAAGAAAAGCAATCACAAAAGGTTATAATAACTGGAAATATCTCAAAAAATCAAAAACATATGATTCTATAAGAAATCATCCATGTTTTCAAGCTATTCTTGAAAAAAGTTTTTAGTGTCTTCCTACGCTGAAATATTTAAATCCCAACTGTTTCATTTTTTGTGGTTCATAGATGTTTCTGAAATCAAAGAAAAAATTACTCTTCATAATATTTTTTATTTTTTCAATATCTAGATTCCTGAATTGATTCCATTCAGTGACAATTGCCAATGCATCAGCATCTTTTGCAACAGAGTAAGGATCTGAACAGTAAGTTATATTAGGGAAAATATTTTTAGTATTTTCCATTGCTGCAGGATCATAAACTTTTATTAATGCTTTTTTGTTTAAAAGAGTTTGAATTATGTATAATGCTGGAGATTCTCTAATGTCATCAGTATTTGGTTTGAATGATAATCCAAGTATACCTATAGTTTTACCTTGAATATCATTATTAAACGCATTTATTATTTTAGCAGTTAATCTTTCTCTCTGTCTCTGATTAGCCTCAATTGCAGACTTAACAATATTGAGTTCAACTCCTTTTTCCTCAGCAATTTTGACAAGTGCCATTGTATCTTTTGGTAAGCATGAACCACCAAAACCTATACCTGCATGAAGAAATTTAGGACCAATTCTTCCATCAAGTCCCATTGCTTTTGCAACAGTATTTACATTTGCTCCAACTGCCTCACATAATGCGGATATTTCATTGATAAAAGATATTTTGGTGGCAAGAAAACTGTTAGTGGCATATTTTATCAATTCAGCTGTAACAATATCAGTGATTACAAAGGGAGTTTCAATTAAATATAGGGGTCTATACAGATCTTTCATTATTGCAATTGCCTGTTCACTCTCTGCTCCAATTACAACTCTATTGGGACGCATAAAGTCTTCAACAGCTGAGCCTTCTCTTAAAAATTCGGGATTTGAAACAATATCAAACTCAACTGGTTTTTCAAGATTTTTTTTAATAATTTCCTTTATCATAAATCCTGTTCCAACAGGTACTGTGCTTTTTGTAACAATAACTTTATAATTTGTCATGTATTTAGCGATTTTTTTCGCAACCTCTTCAACATATTCAAGATTTGCAGAGCCATCTCCACGAGGTGGTGTTCCAACAGCAATAAATACTACAAGAGATTCATTAATAGCTTCATCAATATGAGTTGTAAATTTTAATCTGTTTTCCTTTAAGTTTCTTTTCACAATATCTTCAAGTCCTGGCTCAAAAAATGGGATAATTCCTTTTTTAAGTTTCTTAATTTTTTCCTGATCTTTATCTACGCAAGTCACAAAAACTCCAAATTCAGCAAAACATGCACCTGTCACAAGCCCAACATATCCTGTGCCTATTATTGCTATATGCATTAGTAGTCCTCCTTGAAATATAAATTTTGCATTTATATTATAACTTATCCATATTTTTTGCCTGAAATTAGCTCATTTTAACACAAATCAAAGATTCTTCAATGGAGAAACTTCAAAATATAAAAAGGTGAAATATGTGGAAAAATATTGATAAAGATAAAAATACAGTATAGATGTACCCATTGCAGTTATATAGTATAAAAAGGCTGTGATAAAAACCAGGTAAAACCATAAACTCATTTTGAAGAATTACCTGAAACTTATAGATGCCCTATATGTAAATCTGAAAAAGCCTAAATTTTATCCAATAAAATAAAAAAGCCGCGGAGTCTTCCACGGCTTTGTACGTCCCCAAGGGGATTTGAACCCCTGTTACCGCCTTGAAAGGGCGATGTCCTGGGCCTGACTAGACGATGGGGACATTAAAATGAGCCGCGTTGGATTCGAACCAACGACACCCGCCTTAAAAGGGCGGTGCTCTGCCTGCTGAGCTAGCGGCCCGTTAAATTACTTTAATAATCTAAACTTTTAAAAAGATTTTTGTCAAATATCATTAGATTTTTACATTTTAAATGGGCAGGGACGGAATTGAACCGCCGACACGGGGCTTTTCAGGCCCCTGCTCTACCGACTGAGCTACCTGCCCACTTTAGGCAACGAAGATTATTTAAAAATAATACATTTTACCTTAAAAAGTCAAATAAATCCTTCTTTCTGCTGGAGAGGGATGGTGGGAATTGAACCCACTGCACGAAATCTTCGCGCATTACTGGTTTTGCAGACCAGAAGAGACACCAGTCTCACATCCCTCCTGTCAATTTTAAAATAAAGATTTCCGAAAAATGAAATAGATTTTTCCTATTAAAGCCACATTATTTTATCAAAATCATATGGGGGAATATGAATTTTTATAAAACCAATAATTGGAGCGCGATCTATTAAATAATTATTTTTAAAAATCTCTATAAAAAGATATACATGTTCTTCCTGTTTTATATTTATAATTTCAAAGGGTACTTCTATTTCAAATATCTCATCAAAAATAACAGTCTCAATTTTATTCTTTTTTATCCATATTTCATTTTCCTGAAAAAATACCTCTGCTAATTGAACTTTTATGTTATCACAAACTATTTTTATTCTCTTGGGTTCAATAATTTGTATTTGCAATTTTAACTCTTCAAAATCTATGAACGAAGAAAAAGGATCAAGCCTAAGAAAGAGACTCTGTCTATTAAATCCAAAATAAAGATCTGAAAATAGGCTTTCTGTCCTGTGCATGCTTCCGCCCATTCTTTGTAAATTAAATCTTCCTGCTTCAAGCCACTCAAAATAACTTGTTACTTTTCCATCAATCTTTGGATATATAAATCCTTTTGGCTGAATTTCAGGTTTAATCTCCTTCATTTTTCTGCTTATAGGGATGCAAAGAAAAGATGGTGGTTCTTTATCAATTTTTAAATATACACTCATTAGATGATGTCTATAAATATCATCAAAAATATCTTTTGTTTCTGTATAATGTTCGTATCCATACCACCAGTTCCAATCACTTCCTTCTGCAATGTATATTTCTTCCCATGCCTGAGATGTGTCTTTGTCAGGATTGTTTTTTTGGTAAGAAATTAGTTCCTGTCTGACTTTATAAAGATAATCCCATGATAGGTTGTCTTCTTCATGTCCTATCCAAATTGAAAAATTTGCGTTAATCCATGAACCAGGGAAAATTTTTTTTAAAGTTATTCCATAAGGATTTTGTTTGAGATACTCTGAAAATGTAATAGTTTTTATGTCTTTACTCTTTTGCAAACTTCCATATAATTTTTCAAGAAAAATATTTCCATCATTTTCATAATACTCCCAAGCATTTTCTCCATCAAGAATTACAGAAACTATGCCACAGATTGTTGATGAAAGAATTCTTTTTAAAAAATCATCTACAGCTTTTTGAGCCTCCCAGTTTGAATAAACAAAGCCTATTAAATCTGAAAGAATTCTATCCCTAAAAAAAATTTTTACTCCTTCAAATTCATACATCTGATATAGTATTGAGGGATTAATCAAATTATGACCAAATCTAAATTTCTTATTTATTGATTTGCTTAAGATTTCTTCATCTGTTGCTATCCACTTAATTCCTGCTTGTGCAATCAGTTCTATTATTTCTTCACTTACTGAGCCTTCAGATGGCCACATTCCTTGAGGTCTAAAACCAAATATTTCCTCAAAATACGATATAGCTTTATTTATTTGAGCCTGAGCATCTTCAGGTGCTTTAAAATTATACTGAGGTAATACTACATAAGGCATGCATTCTCTTGCTTTATAGTTATCATAAATCAAAGGAAGTATGGGATGATAAAATGGAGACACTGAAAGCTCAATCTGCCCTGATTTAGCCATTTCTCTATAAGATGGAATTATTTGCTTGATAATTTCAATATGTTTGTCAAGAAGGAGTTTTTTTTCCTCTTCTGTGAAATTAGCTTCTTTTTTCTGTAATTCCTTTAAAAAAAAGTCTTTTTCTCTATGCATAGGGTCTATCCATACAAGATTAAAAAGAACTTGAATGTCTCTAAGTTCCTGAGCTGTAAATTTTTTTGATATTTTTAAAGGGTCACCATAAATTTTTCCTCGTTTTTCAAGTAATTCTCTGTATCTTTTAAATGGATATATCATAGTTTTCCAGTTTGCAAGGAAAAAATTTTCAAGAATAAAAACTCTTTGCTCTTCATTAAGTTCTTCTGCAGGAATAATACTATATTCAAAAAAAATATCAGTCATTCCGCTTTCATACTCTTTAAGTTGTTTTAATAAAGACGGAACTACATTAAAGGTCAGTTTTAATTCAGGAAATTTTTTTAAAATAAGAAGCATATCAAGATAATCTTTTATCGCATGAAGTCTTACCCATGGAAGCATAAATTTATTCTTTAACGGATCATAATAGTATGGTTGATGCATATGCCAAAGAATTGCTAAATTAATGCTCATTTTTCTTCTTTTTGGAATTGAAAAACCATTTCCCCTGGCTTTACAAGTCCAAATTTTTCTCTAGCATACTTTTCTAAATATAAACGATCATTTTTTAGAAGTTCTATTTCGTTTTTAAGAAGTGTGTTTTCTGTTGAAATTTCTTTAATCTCTTTTAGGATTTTTTCTTCATTCTTTTTTAATTGTCTGTATTTTAAATAACCCATATCTCCAAAGAAAAAACTATAACCAAGAAAGAGAATAATCAAGAAAAAAAGGAAAAAAAATATTTTATCTTTTTTCTTTCTCTCTCTTAGAAGTTGTTCCTTAAGAGAATATTTTCTCATCTTAAAAACCAAGATTATAAAAAACTGAAAGACCCTTGAACTTAGCTACATCACTTAGTTCTTCTTCTATCTGTAGGAGCCTATTATATTTAACAATCCTCTCACCCCTTGAAAGAGAACCTGTTTTTATAAATCCTGTATTACACGCCACTGAAAGGTCTGCTATTATTGTATCTTCTGTTTCTCCAGAACGGTGAGAGACAACGGCGGTATATTTATTATTCTTTGTAAGTTCAATTGCTTCCAGAGTTTCAGAAACTGTTCCAATCTGATTAAGCTTAATGAGAATTGAGTTTGCAATTCCTCTTTTCATTGCATCTTCAATTATTTTAGGATTTGTAACAACAAGATCATCTGCTACAATTTGAATTTTATTTTTTAGGCTATGGCTCATTAATTCCCATCCTTCCCAGTCCGCCTCGCTCATTCCATCTTCTATTGAAATTATCGGGTATTTATCAATCAAAGTTTCATAATAATCTACCATGTCTTTTGAATTCATTTTTTTGCCTTCAACTATGTAAAATCCTTCATTAAAAAATTCTGATGCTGCAGAATCTATAGCTATATAAATCTCCTTTCCAGGTTCATATCCAGCGTTTTTTATGGCATCAATAATTAATTTAATTGCCTCTTCATTTGTTTCAAGCATTGGAGAAAATCCACCTTCATCACCAACTGCTGTGCTTAGTTTCTTTTTTTTGAGGATTTCCTTTAAACTATGAAAAACTTCAACACCTGCTCTTAGTGCCTCAGAAAACATTGTAAAACCAACAGGAACAATCATAAATTCTTGAATATCAAGATTATTATCTGCGTGAACTCCACCATTGATTATATTCATCATTGGAACAGGTAAAACTTTTGCATTAGTACCACCAAGATATCTATAAAGTGGAAGTCCAACTTCTTCTGCAGAAGCTTTGCAAACAGCCATTGATACTGCAAGAATTGAATTTGCACCAAGTTTACTTTTATTTTCAGTTCCATCAAGTTCTATAAGAAATTTGTCAATACCCTCTTGATCAAGAGATTCCATGCCAATAATATTCGGTGCGATTTCATTTGTTATATTTTGAATAGCCATTTTAACACCTTTACCAAAATATCTTTTTTTATCTCCATCTCTCAGTTCAAGAGCTTCTCTTGTTCCTGTAGATGCTCCAGACGGAACAGTAGCTCTCCCGATAACACCGCTGTCAAGGTAAATATCTACTTGAACTGTTGGATTTCCTCTTGAGTCAAGTACCTCTCTTGCGATTATATCAACAATTTCTCCCATAATTAGACCTCCTTTTAAATGAAGATTAAATATAATATCTCAAAACAACAAATTCAATCAATGAACTAAAGAATAGAATCAGACAACCTGGAATAATTTTTCTATAAATTCCGAGCATATCTGCTTTAAAATACTCTCTTGTAAGAATCAAACATAAATGAAGTGGAGAAATAAGCACGCCTATATATCCTGAAATAAAGGCAATAGAGATTTCATAAGCTAATGTTTCTTTTAAATGTAAAAGAAGAGGAAAAGTGCTTCCTACAAATCCTACACTTATTCCTGTAATAAGACCAATAAATAGAGGAAGTATTATAAAAATAATTATATAGGGAATTCCTGATTGTGTTATTGAGTTAGCTATTCCATCTACAGCACCTGAAATTTGAAGCATTTCTTTAAAAATAATTACTCCAGCTACAAGAATAAAAACATCTAATGTAAAACCATATCTTATAATTGATAAAGTTTCTCTTAGTTTTTTTCTATGATACAGGCAAACTATTAAAATGTTTATAAAAAGTGCGATGTAAAGGTCTATTTTAAAGATTATTACAGATAAAAGAACCAGCAGGATTGGAGTAAAACTGAATAAATTTTTCATGTGACTTTTTGTTTTATTTAATTTTTCATCATTTTTTAAATTGTGCATACTTAAGAAAAAACCCGAGATGAAAAGTATTAAAGCAATAGGAAAATTTAATAATATTAGTTTTCTTAAAGAAATACCAGAGATTGCTGATGCAAGCACTATTCCCGGATAAAGTGGCAAAATAAGTTCCCATGGATGTCTATACCAGTAGTTTATAAATGCCTTTTCCTCTTTTGGCATATTAAGATTTCTTGTAGCCGAATCAACCATTGGTGCTGAAAGATATGCTCCACCAAGGGAAGGTAACATACCAATTATCAGAGGCATTGATACTATTGAAAGCTTTTTATTATTAAGCATTGACTGAGAGACCTCTGTCATTTTCTGCATTAATCCTGTTTTTCTTAGAGCATACTCAAAAGACTTAATTAAAGTAAGAGATAAAAAAAGATTTACTGAAGTATGTGAGCTGAGACTTTTTAAAAGTGTTAATGATAAATGTTTAAAATCAAAGTGATAAAAAATAAAGAATATCAAAGAACCAGCAAAAAGAGCGTACCCAACATTTATTTTTCTACGTAGTAAAAAGAGGATAAAAATAAAGATAAAGGAAACTTTAATGATATCAATCATTTTATTTTGTGAATTGCTTCTCCAGATATATCTTTAATTGCCTCTCCTATGCACTCAGAAAGCGTTGGATGGGAATGAATTAATTCTTTCAAATCATTTGTTTTTATTTTAAGTTTTACTGCCATAGCAAGTTCATGTACAAGTTCAGAAGCATCTGGTCCAACTATATGAGCTCCAAGAATAATATCAGAGTCTCTGTCTACAATTACTTTTAAAAATCCTTCAATTTCACCAATAATATGAGCCTTACCAGATGCTCTAAAAGGGAAGACACCTTTTTTAGTGTTAAATCCTTTCTGTATAGCTTCAGTTTCTTTTAATCCAACTGAGGCAACTTCAGTTACTGTAAAAATTGTTGAAGGAATAACACTGTAATCCATTTTTTTGTTATATCCCATAGCATTTTTTGCTGCTATTTCTCCTTCTTTGTAAGCAACATGAGCAAGTAACCAGTTTCCTGTAACATCACCTGCTGCAAAGATATTTTCAATATTTGTTTGCATTCTTTCATTTACGATAATTTCCTTTTTATTGCCAAGTTTGATTTCAAAAGTTTTAATACACTCGGTATTGAAAGCTCTTCCAACAGATACAAGAACAATCTCAGATGTTAATATTTTTTCATTTGTAAGAGTTATTTGAACTGAATTATCAAGAATTTTTAGGTCTTTGAGACTGACTCCTGTATAAAACTCTATTTTTCTTTTTTTAAAAAGTTTTTCCACTTCCTTTGAAATATCTTCATCTTCCATTGGTAAAACTCTTGGCATTAATTCTATTAAAGTTACTTTACTTCCTAAAAGATGGAATATCCATGCAAACTCACAGCCAATAGCACCTGCTCCGATAATTATAATTGATTCAGGTAGTCTATTCAGTTTCCATAAATCATCACTTGAAAGAATTTTTTCACCATCAAAATTAAGCATTGGAAGTTTTGCAGGTTTTGAACCTGTAGCAATGATTATCCTGTTAGTCTGAATTTTTTCTGAAGTTTCTTTTAAAAATACTGTATGCGTATTAATCAATTCTGCTTCTGATTTAACAGTTTTTACACCTGCATGCTTTAAAAGCATCAATAGCCCTTTTTTTTGAGTATCTACTACATTGTCTTTTTTTTGCATTAAAGTTT
This sequence comes from uncultured Thermodesulfovibrio sp., assembly GCA_964614465.1. Lineage (GTDB taxonomy): Bacteria > Nitrospirota > Thermodesulfovibrionia > Thermodesulfovibrionales > Thermodesulfovibrionaceae > Thermodesulfovibrio. Next base: position 80,028 of record CAZTLF010000001.1, on the reverse strand, counting down.
GTAAATCAATTGAAGAGCTTATCTCCGTAATTATTTTTTGATTTTTAATTTTTTCTAATAAACCAAGACAGTGAATTATTGTTTTTGTAGGAATGCATCCTTTATTAAGACAAGTACCACCAAGTTCCTCTCGCTCAATTAATAATACCTCCGCTCCTAATCTTTTAAGCGTAAGAGCAGCAACATAACCTGCCGGACCTCCTCCAATTACAATAACTTTCATTCTCTTTCTTCTTCAAGGTAAGTTTCATAATCCTCATAATCCATTAAATTTTCCAAATCTGGAGGATTATCCATCTCAATTATAGCAATCCATCCTTTTCCATATGGGTCTTCATTAATAATCTCTGGATGGTCAATTAATTCTTCGTTGATTTCCAACACTGTGCCACTAATAGGCGATATTATAGGCGAAGAAGTTTTTGTTGACTCTATTTCTGCTATTTCTGTATCTACTTCAACATGAGTATCAACCTCTGGAAGTTCAATATAAATAATATCTCCAAGAGCTTCTTGTGCATAATCGGTAATTCCAATCTTTACTTTTTTAGTTTTGCCTGAAAGTTTTACCCAAGTATGTTCTTTGTGAAATTTGTAATTCTCTAAACTCATTTCTCCTCCATTTTTAATTTTTATTTTGATTATTTAATTTGATATAGAGCAATTTGTCAAGTAAAAAACAAAAATTATTTTTTTATCAAGTAAGTCTTTAATTTTTTGAGGCTTTATTTTATTCGTTTTATCCTCGCACCAAGTTGAATAAGTTTTTTATCAAGTTCTTCATAACCACGATCAAGATGGTAAATTCTGTCAATCAGTGTTTCTTCTTCAGCAATTAATCCGGCAATTACAAGTGATGCTGAAGCTCTTAAATCAGTTGCCATAACTGGTGCGCCTTTCAGTTTTTTTACTCCCCTAACAGTAGCGGTATTTCCTTCCACTGTTATATCTGCTCCCATTCTTCTAAGTTCAGCTACATGCATGAATCTGTTTTCAAAAATTGTCTCTTTTATTACACTTGTTCCGTTTGCCACAGTCATCATTGCCATAAACTGTGCCTGCATATCTGTTGGAAATCCAGGATAGGGCATTGTTTTTATATCAACTGCTTGAAGCCTCTTAGGTCCAATTACCCTTATTCCATTTTTTGTTTCTTTAAAACTTATTCCTGCGTCCTTCATTTTTAAAATTATAGCATCAACATGGTCAATTCTGCATCCTTTTAATATTATATCACCTCTGCATGCACCAGCAATTGCCATAAATGTACCTGTTTCTATCCTGTCAGGTATAATTTCATATTCCTGAGGAGGGTTAAGATCATCTACTCCTTCTATCTTAATAATACTTGTTCCTGCACCTTGTATTTTTGCACCCATTAATATTAAATAATTTGCAAGATCAACAATTTCAGGTTCTTTTGCAGCATTTTCAATAATTGTAGTTCCCTTTGCTAAAGTTGCAGCCATCATCAAATTTTCTGTTCCTGTTACAGTTGGAATATCAAAATATATTTTAGCTCCTATAAGTCGTGAAGCTTTTGCAATTATATAACCCTCTTGAAGAGATATTTTAGCTCCCATTTTTTCAAGTCCGTTAATATGAAGATTTACAGGTCTTGCACCAATTGCACACCCACCGGGCAAAGATACTTTTGCTTTACCAAATCTTGCTACAAGTGGGCCAAGCACTAAAATTGATGCACGCATTGTTTTAACAAGTTCATAGGGTGCTTCAAATTTATTTATTTTTAATGTGTTAATTTTACATAATTCATTAAATTCAACTATACCACCCATTTTTTTTATGAGTTCAGCCATCGTAGAGACGTCTTTCAATTTTGGAATTCTTTTAAGAGTATGTATACCTTGAGCAAGAAGAGTAGATGCCATAATTGGAAGAGCTGCATTTTTAGCTCCACTTATTGTAACTTCACCTTTTAAAGGTGAGCCTCCCAAAATAAGTAACTTATCCATGCTAAATATATTAAACTAAAATAAGAGGATAAGGAAATATGCTTACAATAGAAGATGTAATTGAAAAAGTTTTGCAATACAGACCTAATGCCAATGTTGAGCTGATAAGAAGGGCTTATATTTTTTCCAGAGAAGCTCATTGTGCACAAAAAAGAAAAGAAGGGATTCCATATATATATCATCCTTTAGCTGTTGCTGAAATACTTGCAGACATGAAACTTGATTCCACTACCATAGCAGCAGGACTTCTTCATGATACAGTAGAAGATGCTGAAATGACAATTGAGGATATTAGTGCAACATTTACTCCAGATGTTGCCTTTCTTGTAGATGCTGTTACCAAACTAAGTAAACTTAAATTTTCAACTGTTGAAGAAGCGCAGGCAGAGAGTTTCAGAAAAATGTTTCTCGCTATGTCAAAGGATATAAGGGTAATTTTAATAAAATTCGCTGATAGACTCCATAACATGAGAACAATTGAATTTCTTCCTGCAGATAAACAGAAAAGAATAGCAAAAGAGACTCTTGAAATCTATGCTCCACTTGCAAACAGGCTTGGAATTGGATGGATGCGTTTAGAGTTTGAAGATCTCTCGTTTAAAGTGCTTTATCCTGACGAATACAATGATCTTGTTAAAAAGGTGGCAAAAAGAAAAGAGGACCAGCAGGCATATATTGATAACATAATAAACATCCTATCTGAAAAAATTTCATCAATGAATATTCAATTCAAAATATATGGGAGGGTGAAACATTACTATGGAATATATCAAAAACTTATTAAACAAAAAATTCCTTTTGAACAGGTTTACGATGTTATAGGAATAAGAATTATTACAGATACAGTTCCTCATTGTTACGATATTCTTGGGATCATTCATTCATTGTGGACACTAATACCAGGAAGATTTAAAGATTTTATAAGCCTTCCAAAATCAAATTATTATCAATCACTTCATACAACTGTTATAGGTCCTGGAGGGGAGAGAGTAGAATTTCAGATTAGAACAGAAGAGATGGATATAATCGCAGAAGAGGGTATTGCTGCACACTGGAGATATAAAGAAAGAAAGGATTTAACTGAAAGAGAAGCAAAAATTGTTTCATGGCTTAGAGACCTTATTAAAGAAATATCTGATCCTAAAGAGTTACTTGATGCTGTAAAAGCAGAAGTTGTCCCTGATACAATTTATGTTTTTACGCCTAAGGGAGATGTAAAAGAACTTCCAGTAAATTCCACTCCTGTAGATTTTGCCTATGCAATACACTCTGAAGTAGGAGCAAGATGTGCAGGTGCGAAAGTTAATGGTAGAATAGTTCCTCTTAATTATCAACTCCAAAGTGGTGACGTAGTTGAAATAATAACAGCACCACATCAAAAACCAAGAAAAGATTGGCTGCAGTTTGTTGTTACTCAAAGAGCAAGAAATAGAATAAAACATTTTCTTAGACAAGAAGAAAGACAACAGGGAATTGATATAGGCAAACAACTGCTTGAAGCAGAATTACGTAAACAGGGTATTCAATCCTCTATTCTTAAAACTGAAAAAATAGAAGAAGTTTTGCAGGCTTTTTCTGTTCAATCTATTGAGGATTTATATTTTCTTATCGGACATGGGAAAATATCTGTTCATCAGGTTGTAAATAAGCTTTCTCCTGAAATTCCGCAAGAAGAAATTGTTATTGCCAAAAAGGTTATTCCCAGAAGAGAGCATAAACAGTTTATCTCTCTTAAAGGAGTTGATGAAGTTCTATATCATATATCAAAATGCTGTATGCCTGTGCCAGGAGATGAGATAATAGGTTTTATCACACGAGGAAAAGGGATATCAGTGCACAGAAAAGATTGCTTAAATATTAAACATCTGGAACAGGATAGATTAATAGAGGTCTTCTGGACAGCTGATGCTAACTCAAAGGTTCAAACAAAGATAAGTATAGAATGCATTGATAGACCTGGAATTCTTGCAACTATAACAGGTCTTCTGTCAGCAAATCATGTTAACATTACCGCAGTAAAGGCTAATTCAACATCAGACAAAAGAGCACTAATTGATTTCACTATTGAAGTAAAGGACAGAACACATCTTTCAGAGATCATCAATAAAATTTCACAGATTAATGAAGTTATATCAGTAAAAAGATAAATCAATCTCTATAGCACCTTTTCTTATTAATTGAGGAGGCTCAACTGTGACATCCACTATTGTGGAGGGTATTCCAGGAAGTTTTCCTCCATCAATTAATAGCTCAATAGATGAATTTTCAAAATATTTCATTACAGCTTCAATGCAGTCTGCTGCAGGATAGCCTGATATATTTGCAGAAGTTGCAGTAATTGGAAATTGAGATGCTTGAATCAATTTCAAGGCAAATGATTCGCCTGGCATTCTTACCGCTACTTTATTGTCTTTTGTTATTCTTTTAGACAATTTTTTTTGGGCAGGAAGAAGTAAAGTTAAAGGACCTGGCCAGTATTTTTCTATAAACTTTTTTGCTATGGAAGGTATAAATTCAGTAATCAGTTCAAGATGTTTTAAGTTTACAATCAGTGGAAAGCTTTTTTCTTCAGGACGTTTTTTTATTTCAAACACTTTTTTAAGAAGTTTTCTGTTGTCATATTTTACACCTATTCCATAAAGAGTTTCAGTTGGATAAATTATTATTCCATTATTTTCAAGTAGTTCTAAAACTTCTATTATGTTTATCTCTTCAGCTTTTACTATTTTCATATAATTGTTCAAGTAGTAAATGAAGTTTTTTTAATTCTTCTTTTTTAATTTCTTTATCCTTGAAATAGATTTCTTGATATTCTTTAACAAAGTTTTCTGCTTTTTGTTTTATGATTAAATCATCTATTATTGAAATAAACTCCTCTAATCCCTGATATTGTTTTCTTTCAAATCCATATTTTTTCATTATACCAAAAAATCTGTTCAGAGGATTTCTTTTTTGTCTGATATAACAATAAATTTTAAAAGATACATAAAAAGTAATTAAAAATAAAGGGATAAAAAGAATTTTTATATTAAATTTAACTTGAGGAATTTTTATAGACTTTGCTAACTTAAGCTGAGCTTTTATATCATAATCAAGCACAATACTATTCCACAAATAATCAATAAAATGAAAAATAACAGGTTCTCCATTACGAAAAATCTTCCCTGACGGATCAAACCTAAGCCATTTTCCATCAATCCATGCCTCAACCCATAAATGAGCATCAGAAGCCCTTACAATATAATAACCACCAAAACTATTATATGTTCCTCCTTTAAATCCTCCAACAACCCTTGATGGTATATCTTTAATTCTCAACATCAAAGCCATAGCAGTTGCAAAGTATTCACAGTTTCCTTTTTTTTTGTTGAATAAAAAATCATCAACAGGGTTATCCCCTGTAGGAAGATCTCTAAGAGAGTATTGATAATTGTTTAAAAACTTTAATATATTTTCTACTATTTCTTGTTTAGTTGATATTTGTGATGTAATTTTTTGCGTGAGATTTATAATTCTTTGTGAAACACTCTTGGGAAGTTCAAGATATGCAGGATGAACACTAAATTCTTCTATTTGATAATTTATAAAAGAGGTGGCAGAATATTTTATAGTTTTTTCTACTAAAAAATTTGCCCTGTAAACTCCTGGATATTCATATAAAATATTTCTCATGTAAACATTCAATGGATAGTCAAGTGTTGGCAGATACTGTTCTGTTAGATGTTCCAGAGACACAGTATAATTTATTTTTTCTCCGTAAATATTTGTATTATCTGGTTTTGAAATTTTTTTATGCCATCTTTTACCATCAAATGTATCAAATGTAATAACCCTCCAGTAAAGCTCTTGAGATAATCTATCCATTTTTACTCTCATTATTATTGTTCTATCTTCTTCTATATCACTGACAGAACCAAGATTTACAGTTGAGGAAAATCCTGTTTTAGTTTTAGCAAAACCTAAATCCATTAAAGGAACAGGCGTTCTTGGTAAAATAATAAAAAAGAACGCACTTAGAGGAATTGCTGCAATTGAGATAAAGATTGAAAACTTCATAAGATTTAAAAGCCTTTCAAAATTTATAGTCTCCTCTTCTGTTTCTTTGATGTATGTAAGCAATAAAATTGTAAAAATTGTAAAAATAAGCATTAAAAGAAGTCTTAAAAGAAATATCCATGAAAAATTAAAAAGCGAAGAACTTCCAAGCAACAACAATGAAAGTAGATAAATTTGAAAATATTCTCTTGAAGTTTTTTTGCTCAGAAATCTTATAGAGAGAATTAATGTTAAAGATTCTATTGATGGCAAAAGAATATCATCTGGTGAGGAAGTCAGAAAGGGCATAATAATTAGAACAACAGAAATAATATTTAGGATCCATACAGGCAAAAAAATTTTTTTAATATGTAAAAATACAGAACTGATAATTATTAAAATAAATACAAAATTTACATGAAAAGAAATATAAGGTAAAATTGCTGTAAAAGGTATTATTGCAATCAAAATACTCAGAATAAATATATTATCTTGAGTTTTATTACGGGTTATAAATTGCAAGAGCATAAAGCATTCTCCTTAGATGAGACTGTCCGATATCTGGTAGATAAAGGTCTCTGTCAAGTTTTAATCCTACAGGATTTCCCATTTTTGAAAATTCAATTAGTGCATAAACTGCTTTGCCAATCTTTTCTTCAATATTTCCATGGAAATCATTCAGGCTGATAATGATTGGATTGCCCTGTGGAGGTGAAAACTCTTTTGTTTTGAGAGAAGATGTTTTAGCTGTTGCTTTCCAGTGGATATACTTTAAAGGGTCTCCCTGCACATAGGTTCTTACTCCAATAACCTCACCATCATAAGATTTTCCCCTTGATATATTTGAGTCCTTCAGAGTTTTACCTTCTGAAATCAAAAATGATATGTCACACTTTAAAGGATGTGGAAGCACTGTAATTTCAAAATTTATTGGGATAGTGGCTGATCTTCTAAAAAAATAAAATGGAAAGTAAGACGAAATTATCAATTCTTTAAGAATATATTTGCCTCTTTTAGGAAATGTTAGATTTATACTAAATATTCCTTCATCTTTTAAATAGGGAATGACTATTTCATTTTGAATTAGTTTAACTCTTAAAAGAAAAGCTCCAAAAAAATATTTATTTTTTGCTTTAAATTTTAGCTTTGCAGGTTTTAAAGCAAAGATGTCTTGCGAGGGTAGAACTGAAATTTCAATATTTTTTAAATTGAAAAAAGAAACAAGACCACCTAAACTCATGATACTTAAAAGAAAAGACACTATCAAAAACAATAAATTATTTCCCGTATTTACTGCTCCAAAGCCTATTAAAAGAGTGATTGCTATATATATCCAGCCTGTATTTGTAATTTTTACGGAGGAGTGGAAATACTTTGAAGGATTGATAATATCACCTCTTCTTTTGATGCAATTTCTTCTTTAAGTATTATACGATGAGGAACAACAAATGGAATCATCTCCTTGACATCCTCGGGAATTACGTAATCTCTACCACGAAATTTTGCATAAGCTTTGGCAGTATATGTAATTGCAAGTCCTGCTCTTGTGGAAAGACCTAATAAAATACGGCTGTCTTGTCTCGTGATATTTATAAAATCAATTACCCAGTTAATAATTTTATCCGATAAATAAACCTGTTTTATTTCATCCTGGAGCTTGATTATTTCATCTTTATCCATTACAGCGGTGAGTTTATACAGTTTTTCTCTTGAACTTCCTTCTTGAAGGATCTTTTTTTCAGCTTCTCTTTCAGGATAACCTATACTTATCTTCATCATAAATCTGTCAAGCTGACTTTCTGGTAAAGGAAAGGTTCCATAAATTTCAACTGGATTCTGGGTTGCTATTACAAAAAAAGGCTTTGGAAGTTTATAAGTTCTTCCATCAACAGTAACCTGTTCTTCTGCCATTGCTTCAAGAAGTGCAGACTGTGTTTTTGGAGTTGCTCTGTTTATTTCATCAACAAGCACTATATTATTTAATAGAGGACCTGCTTTGAACTCAAATTCACCTGTATTTTTATTGTATATTGAAAGTCCTGTAATATCAGTTGGGAGTAAATCATTTGTGCATTGAATCCTTCCAAAACTCAAATTAAGAGCTTTTGATAAAGAAATTGCAAGAGAAGTTTTACCAAGTCCTGGAAAGTCTTCAATTAGAAGATGTCCTTTTGAGAATATGGAGATAAGTGAAAGAATTATTGCTTTTTCCTTACCTTGAAGATACTCTCCAAGATAGTTTATAATCTGAATTATTTTTTGGTTTTTTATCTTTTCAATCATAAAGAGGGGGAACATTGCCCCCTCTTTTATTTTAACACTCTAAATAAACCTTTTCAACAGGTGGTGCTACCTGTTTTTTACGAGATAATACTCCAGGCAACCATACAGAAGGAGCTGATACCTTAACATTAAATGCTTTTTCAATTTTTGATGCATCTCCTGAATAGAACAGTTCTGTGCCTTCTTTTACTATATCAGTGGCCATAAAAATAACCATATCATAGCCTTTGCTATTTTTCAAGTCATTTAGATAATTAACAAACTCCTCTTTCCTTTCGTAGACTTCTTCAATATCAACAAGTTCTGTCTGACCGATACCAACCTTTAAACCCTTAAAATCGTAATCTTTAAAATCTACATGAACAACATCAGCTACGGGTTTTCCTTTGATGCTTGCTTTGGCTTTTTTGAGGTCCACACCAAATTTTGTAATATCAGAAATTCCTACTACTGCTGCGAGTTCCGAGGCGATTTTTTTATCTTCCTCTGTTGTTGTAGGAGATTTAAATATTACTGTGTCAGAAAGAATAGCGCTGAGAAGTAGTCCAGCATAAGCTTTATTCCTTTTCACTTCATCAGGAAACATCTTGGAAATAATTGTTGCAGTGCTTCCTACAGGTTCAACATGAATGAAAATTGGATCAGGATAGTTAAAGTTCATCTTGTGATGGTCAATAATTGCAAGAATTTTCTCCGCACCATCAACTCTTTGTTTTTCTTCATTATGATCAACCAAAACAAGTGTTTTACCAGTAGCATTCTCTAATATTTCTGGTGCAGCAACACCGAACTGTTTAAGTGCAAATTCAGTTTCTTCATTGATAGGACCTGCTGTTGCTGCTTTGTAACCTTTAATTCCTGCATAAACAATTGCTGAACAGACTGTGTCTGTGTCAGGTGCCTTATGGCCGATTACATAAATATCACTCATCTTTTCCCTCCTGAAAATTTTATTTTTTTTCTGAAGATTAAAAAATTTTGACAATTTTAGACTTAAAAAGTCAAGAAAATAGCCATTAAATTTTAAAATAGAATTATTAAAGCTTTTCAAGTAAATTTTTTACTGATAATTTTAACTCAGGATGAATAAAATCAGGTGCAATTTCGTTTAATGGTTTTAAAACAAAAAGTCTTTTGTGCATAAGAGGGTGGGGGATGATAAGTTTATCGGTTTTTAAAATTAAATCATCATAGAAAATTATATCAATATCTATAATTCTTGGTCCGTATCTTACAATATCTATTCTTCCCATTTTTTTTTCTATTTTTTTTATTTCTTCTAATAATTCAACAGGTTCAAGCGAAGTAAAACACTCAAGTGCTTGGTTTAAGAACTCAGGTTGTTCAGTATATCCCCATGGAGCAGTATTATATAAAGAAGACTTTCTTGAAATTATTATTCCGCAGGCTTTAAGTTCATTTATGGCATTATCAATGTTCTTTTGTCTGTCTCCTAAATTTGAACCAAGCAAAAGATAAATCTTGTGCATAAAAAATATTTTAATGATATAATTAAAAAAATTCTAATTAGAGGAGGTTAGGATGCTTAAGGCAAAAGTAAAATGGGTAAGTGGTTTACAGTTTGTTGGACACTCTGGGACAGGTCATGCTATTGTTATGGATGGAAGCCCAGATTATGGTGGTGAAAATTCTGGAATGCGTCCAATGGAGCTTTTGCTTGTTGGCTTAGGTGGATGTAGTGGTATGGACATAGCTTCAATTCTTACAAAAAAGAAACAAGATGTAAGAGGCATAGAGATAAATGTTCAGGGTAAACAGTCTGGAGAATATCCCAAAAGATTCACAGAAATAGAGATTGAGTTTATAGTGAAAGGTAAAAATTTATCAGAAGATGCTGTAAAAAGAGCAGTTCAGCTTTCAATGGAAAAATACTGCTCTGCTAAAGCAACGCTTGAACACTCGGCAAAAATAATTCATTCATATAAGATAGTTGAAGTGGATTAACCTAGTCCGTATTTATAATAGGCTGCGCAGCTACCTTCAGAGCTTACCATACAGGCACCAACAGGAGTTTCAGGAGTACATGTTTTTGCAAAGAGAGGACATTCAGGTGGTAGCTTGACTCCTCTTAAAACAAGGCCACATTTACATCCATGTGGTTCACTTGATTTAATCCCTGAAATAGGAAATATTTTTTGTGCATCCCTATAAGCATATTTTTCTTTAAGTTTAAGTCCACTTTTTGGTATTATTCCAATGCCTCGCCAGTTACTGTCAGAAGGTTCAAAGTATCTGTTTATAAATTCAACTGCTTTTGGATTCCCATCTGGTTTTACAGCATCTTTGTATTGTATTTCAACCTTTGGCTCATTATCTGAGATTTGTTTTAGTAGCATAGCAATTGCATGAAGAATATCATCAGCATCAAAACCTGTAATTACACATGCCTTTTTGTATTGTAAAGGAATGAATTCATAAACTTTGCTACCGATTATTGTGCTTACATGTCCCGGTAGAATGAATCCATCAAGTTTAAGTTCCTCTGTATTTATAAGGACTTCTAACGCTGGAGGAACTAATTTATGTACGGAATAAATATAAAAATTTTCAAGCTTTTTTCTATCTGCCTCAAAAAGAGTAGCAGCTATAAGTGGAGAAGTAGTTTCAAATCCTACAGCAAAAAAAACAATTTTTTTATTTTTATTGGTCTCTGCAATTTTTAAAGCATCCAATGGGGAGTAAACTAATCTTATATCAGCTCCTTCAGCCTTTGCACTATAAAGAGAACCATTGCTTCCGGGGACCCTCATCATATCTCCAAAGGTTGTAAGTATAACATCAGGTTGTTTTGATATATAAAGCATTCTGTCAATATCTTCTACAGGTGTCACACATACTGGACAGCCAGGACCGCTAATTAATTTTATATTTTCTGTGATTAAACTTCTTATACCATATCTAAATATAGATACTGTGTGTGTTCCACAGACTTCCATGATATGAATTGTTCTATTAATTTTTTTTGAGAGTTTTTCAATTATTGCAATAAAATCTGTCAATTTATACCTCCCTCAAAAATTTTATCTGTTATATTTCTAACTTCCTCAAAATCTTTAGATTCAAAAATCTCTATGATGTTCCTGTAATTATTTTTCCATTTCTCAAACTGAGCAACTCTTAAACTGTTTATTTTTTCCCAATTATTATTTATCAGTGCTTTTTCAATTTGGGATATTGTATTTGTGAGCATTTTCTTTTGATAAGGTTTTTGAACTGCGAAATATAAACAGAGAAGTTCTTTGTCTTTTTCCTTAATTGCTACATTCAAAGGACCTTTTTCTGAGAAATCAGCTATCAGATCCTGAATACTCCTTAGAATATGCTCTGTTTTTGCATTTTCGCAGCTTTTTATGATTTTCCTCCATGTTGATAAAGTTTCTTCCTGTTCAGAAATTTCATGATAAAGAACAATTCTGCAAAACTTTTCTATCATCCTATAAAAGTTTTCATAGGGATAGTTCCATGTTGAAGGATGTTTAAATCTATTAATTAGAAATTCGTAAATTTCTCCCTTTTTGTTAAACCAGTTTTGTACAGCATCCCATAGTCTGAATTTGATATCTGATATTCTTATAAATACTGTTTTCCCTATACTCATACCAGGAGAAGAAAAAAGATCTCTTATTAGTTCCTTTTCAATGAAGTAAACATTATATCCAAATATCTTTTCATAATTTTTTATCTTACCTACGAAAAAACTTGGTTTCATAAATAAAGCATAGCCAGCTCCGTAAACTAAGCCATCATTTAAAATATGTTTATTTATTTCATCAACATCAAAAGGCGAGAAAGATTTGCCATCTATCCTGACATGGATTAAATGGTTATTTTCAAACTCTTTCCAGATTTTTTCTTTTTTCTCTATCCATTGGTTTATTTCTTGATTATTTATGCTTTCCCATGGCTCAAGATTTTTCTCAATTTTGAAGAGTTCTCTTAGTCTTAGCAGAAGTGTGCAAATTGAAAAAAATCCCCAATAATTAGCATCTGAAACATCACAATTGTAACTTATAGTATGAAAAAATTCCGAATTTAGCACAATTTTATAATATCATATCATTCATAGAAAGGCAATCTTTGAACTTTTAATTAATTCCTCTGTAGTCAAATCTTTCCTCAAATACAGGAGCAATTAGGTTGTCAACAGGAGCATAATCATCAGTTAAAACCACAGCATGTTTTTTATTTATGTATTTATCTAATAAATTCTTGGGGACAATTACTGAGGTAATATTGCTGTTTTTATTATTCTCTATGAATTTTTTGAAATTATCTATGTCTATATATCCAGCCACAACGATGAATGTGTTTATATTGATATTATCAAAATCTGGAGATGTTGATAAAAGAAAAACCTTATCTTCAAAGACTTCTCGTAAGGTTTTTATATAGGAGGGAAGAAATGCTCCCTTCTTGAAATTATCAACTATATTTGTAAGAAGAATGCCATTGGATTCCATTGTATTTTTAAGCTCTTTTGTGAATTCCTTAGTTTTTAAATGATAGGGGACTGAAAGGTCATTAAAAGCATCAATGAAGATGACATCATATTTTTTTCGCAGTTCATTACATACCCTCGACCATCTGTGTTGTATGATTTAATTCGTGTATTTGTTGAAAGTCCAAGATATTCATAAGCTACCTGTGTAACCTCAGGATCGATTTCAACAACATCTATCTTAGCGTGGGGATAAAGGGCTTCCATGTATCTAGGAAATGTGTAGCCTCCCCCTCCAATTGAGAGGGTTTTAAATGCTATTTTTCTGTCAAATCGCCATTTTAAAATATCTGCATAGACTTTCAGGTAGTCATATTCAAGATGCAATGGGTCATCATGCTTTACATAGGAATGTACAAGATTATCAAGAACCAATGCATCAATTACAGTTTTTTATCTGAACTTTGGGTTTTATATAGTTTTATTGTATAGTAATTGCTCTCTTTGTAATAGTAATTATCTTCTTTCATGTATGGTTTAAAGGCTTTATCATATATGGTAATTAGAGGAATAAAAAGAAGTAATAAAAATCCTGCAGTAGCCTTTTTAGTTTTAAATATTGGACAAATGAGAATTCCCGATAATATTAAAATTCCGCCTATAAGTAAAATGATGTTTCTTTTTCCCATGAAGGAGATGAGGAAAAATCCTGCCATGAATGTTCCTATGATTGCACCTAAGGTTGAGAAGGCATATATCTTTCCTATAATTCCTCCAGCTTTCTCTAAGCCTTGAAGTGCAAGTTTCACTACAACAGGAGAAATCATGCCAAGAAGACAACTGGGTATGAAAAATATTATTGTGGTTACAATAAGTATTCGCCACATTAAAGGGAGCGAAAATGAGTATCCTGCAATAAGATTTGTTAGAGGGGGAATTATTAAAGCTGATATTCCTGAGACAACCATCAGTAACGCAAGAGTTTTCTTAGAAGGAAATCTATCTGCTACTTTACCTCCGAAGTATGCTCCTATGCTTATGCCAGCTAAGATTACACCAATAATAGATGTCCAAGTATAAAGTGAGACTCCTATAAATGGTGCAAGAATACGTCCTGCTACAATCTCTATTACAAGAGTACAAAAACTTGCAATAAATGTAATGATATAATAA
>CAZTLF010000001.1:5000-66002 GCA_964614465.1 uncultured Thermodesulfovibrio sp. | reverse complement strand
ATATTATCACAATGTTGACAGATATTGTAAACTATTAAATTTTTTCCTTGTTTACCTAAAAAATTTTATTATAAAAATGGCTGACTGGCTAAGGTTTTCTTGAATAAAGGAGCGAATGTGGTTTAACATACAAATATGGTTAAGATCTTAGAGAAGATTTTTGGAACAAAAAATGAAAGAGAGCTCAAGAGATATTTTAAAATTGTTGAAGAAATAAACAGTTTAGAGGCTCAAATCTCTTCCCTTTCAGATGAAAAACTAAAGCAAAAAACAGACGAATTCAGAGAAAAACTCGACAAGGGGGAGACTCTTGATGAAATTTTAAAAGAAGCTTTTGCAGTTGTTCGTGAAGTTGCAAAAAGAACTCTCGGAATGAGACATTTTGATGTCCAGCTTGTTGGCGGACTTGTCTTGCATGAAGGCAAAATTGCAGAAATGAAGACAGGTGAGGGTAAAACCCTTGTAGCCACTCTCGCAGCATATTTAAATGCATTAGAAGGCAAAGGTGTACATATAGTAACAGTTAATGATTATCTTGCCCGTAGAGATGTTCAATGGATGGGGCCAATATATGATTTTTTAGGATTAAAAGTAGGAGTAATTCAGTATGATGCTTCCTTTTTATATGATCCTCAATATAGAGTTTCTGATAAAAGATTTGATAAACTACGTCTGTGTAGCAAAAAGGAAGCCTATCTTGCAGATATAACATATGGTACAAACAATGAATTTGGCTTTGATTATCTCAGAGACAATATGCGATATAGTCTTGATGAACTCTGTCAAAGAGAGCTTAATTATGCCATTGTTGACGAAGTTGATAGCATACTTATTGATGAAGCAAGAACTCCTTTAATAATTTCAGGTCCATCTGAAGAATCTACAGAAATTTATTATGCAGTAAATAAAATTATTAAATACTTAAAGCCAGAAGAAGATTTTAAGCTTGATGAAAAACTTAAAAGTGTTGTTCTTACAGAACAAGGCTCTCAGAAGTCAGAAAGGCTTCTTGGCATAAATAATCTCTACGATCCTTCAAATATCCAGATTGTCCACCATATAAATCAGGCAATTAGAGCTCATTATTTCTTTAAAAAAGATGTTGATTACATGGTGAAAGATGGGAAAATAGTTATAGTTGATGAATTTACAGGAAGGCTTCTACCAGGAAGACGCTGGTCCGATGGACTTCATCAGGCAATTGAAGCAAAAGAGGGGCTTAAGATAGAGGCTGAAAATCAAACTCTTGCAACCATCACTTTCCAGAACTATTTCAGAATGTATAAAAAACTTGCTGGAATGACAGGAACTGCTGATACAGAGGCATCAGAGTTTGCTGAGATATACAATCTTGAAGTTGTTGTGATTCCCACACATAAGCCAATGATAAGAGAAGATTATTCTGATGTTGTATATAAAACAGAAAAGGCAAAATATGAAGCTGTTGTTAGAGAAATAGAGGAATGTTACAGGTTTGGAAGACCAGTTCTTGTTGGTACAACATCAATAGAAAAATCAGAACTTATAAGTAAAATGCTGAAGAAAAAAGGTATACCACACAATGTTCTTAATGCCAAATATCATGACAAAGAGGCAGAAATTGTAGCTCAGGCAGGTAGAATTGGTGCAGTAACCATTGCCACCAATATGGCTGGAAGAGGAACAGATATACTTCTTGGAGGTAATCCTGAATTTCTTGCAAGAGAAATGCTTGTAGGAAAGGATTATACGCAAGAGGAATACAAAAAAGTTTTAGAAAAAGCAAAAGAAATTTGTAGAAAGGAACATGAAAAGGTTGTCTCCTTAGGCGGACTTCACATTATAGGAACAGAAAGACATGAATCCCGTAGAATTGATAATCAGCTAAGGGGGAGGGCAGGTAGACAGGGAGACCCCGGTTCATCAAGATTTTATCTTTCCTTGGAGGATGAACTTTTAAGGCTTTTTGGGGGTGAGAGACTTCAGAGTTTGATGCAATTTTTGAAAATTGATGATGACACACCAATTGAAAATAAAATGGTTTCAAGGGCTATAGAAAATGCACAAAAAAGAGTGGAAGCTCATAATTTTGACATAAGAAAACACTTGCTTAAGTATGATGATGTCATGAACAGCCAAAGAAAGGAGATTTATTCATTCCGAAAAGAAGTACTGGAGAGTGATTCTTTAAAAGATAAAGTTTTTGAACTTCTTGAGATAGAGATTGATGAACTGGTTGATTTTTATCTGTCTCAGGAAGAGGAAGGTCTTGAAAAACTTAAGGAGCAGGTTAGTGTAAGATTTGATATTAAAGTCAACTTTGATTCTAAATCAAAGGGTGAGGTAAAGAGCTATCTTATTGAAAAACTTAGAGAGGCTTATGAGTTAAAAGAGCAGAAAATAGGTCAAGATTTAATGAGAGATGTGGAAAAGATGGTTTTTCTACATGTAATAGATACTAAATGGAAGGATCATCTTTTAGGAATTGACCACATAAAGGAAGGCATTGGACTGAGAGGTTATGCGCAGAAGGATCCTCTTGTAGAATACAAAAAAGAGGCTTTTGATCTTTTTGAGGAAATGTCAAAAAACATTATATCAGAAATTTTAACGAGACTGTTTAAAGTTCAGGTAAGAGAGGAAAGTCAGGTAAAAGTGGCTAAAAGACATCAGATAACAAGAAGAGATGGAGACTCTCCATCAGAGCCTGTCAAGAAACCTCATAAAATTGGCAGAAATGACCCTTGTCCTTGCGGAAGTGGTAAAAAATATAAAAAATGCTGCGGTAAAACTGGTTAATCTTTTATTTCTATGGGTTTGTCTCTTTCTGCATCAACAATACATAAAAAACCAAAAGGCTCTTTGTAAGGATTTGAAAGCTGGTGTATTTCATTCGGGGCAATGTAAGCTATATCAAGATATTTTAATACTTTATATTTATTGCCTAATCTGAGTTTGCCCTTACCTTTCAAGCATATAACAACATGAGCATGTTTATGATATTCAAGAGAAGAACATCCTCCCTGAGCTATTTCAAAATATCTTACTTCAAACTTAATGGAATTACTTGAGATAAGTGGAAACCTTTCAATTAAAGCCCAATTTTTAGATTTATCTTTATAAGGTATGCTTTTTATGCCTTTCCATTGATTGTTTTTAAATCTTATAATTTTGTTTTTTGATAAGATTTTCCTATTTTGAATATTACAAAAATTGTTTTGATTTTTTGTCTTTTCCATGTTATATAATTATAAATCAAAATCAGAAATAATAAAACTTTAAATAAAAAGGGAGAGGATCATGTTTGAAAAGTTATTGAGTTTTTTAAATTCCTTTTCATTAAGTAAAAGAGTATTTGTTCTTGCAGTTGTTTCAATCATTATTGTTTATTCTTTTGTTGCAATTGTTATTTATCTACAAACAAAATCAAAAATTGAGCATTACAACATTGAAGCATTAAAAAGAGAAGTAGGACTTATTAAAGAGCAGATTAGCTGTTTTGATGAATCTGCAAAAGATTCTGCGGAAAAATTTATGAAGATATTTTAAAGCATGGCACCAGGAATAAAACCAAACAATGATGTGTGTGACAGGTTCACTTCAATGACAGGTGGTTCAGTAGCAACAATTTTTGAGAAAAAGGGAGATGATTTTTTGAGAATTGCTACATCTTTGAAAAAAGAAGATGGTACAAGAGCGGTAGGAACAACCCTTGACAGAAATCATCCGGCTTATCCTCTGCTTCTTAAGGGTGAAATTTATGTTGGTAAGGCAACTCTTTTTGGGAAGGATTACATGACCAAATATGTGCCAATTAAAGACTCTTCAGGAAATGTTGTAGGTGTGTATTTTATAGGTTTTGATATATCAAAAACAATGAAACATCTTAAAGATTTTATTCGTTCTATTAAAGTCGGTAAGACAGGATATATGTATGTTCTTGATACATCTGAAAAAAATAAAGGCACACTTATTGTTCATCCTGCATTTGAAGGCAAGAATATTCTTGATTCTAAGGATGCTAAGGGAAGAGAGTTTATTAAAGAAATAATAGAGAAGAAAGAAGGGATAATTTATTATCCATGGAAAAATCCAAATGAAACATTCCCAAGAGAAAAAGTTGTTGCTTATACTCACTATCCTGCATGGAAATGGCTGATAGGTTCAGGTTCGTATTTAGATGAAATAGCAAGCGAAGTTGCAACAGTGAGGAATATGATGTGGATAGTAAACATTATCGGTGCTGTTATGGTATCTTTTCTCATATTATTTGTAACCCAAAAATCCCTGAAACCCATTCCAAATATGGCTAAAAAGCTTGAAGAAGTAGCAAAGGGAGATTTTAGTAAGGTTGGCTTTGGAAAGGGTTATAGAACCAGAAAAGATGAGATAGGACTCTTAGCAAGAAGTATAATTAAAGTTGAAGAGTATACGCAGGCATTGGTTAAAGAGATAAAAAATTCAGCTACTATGGTTCAAAGTGTTATAGGCTCCTTAGAGCAAAACATTGATAATGTAAAAACAAAGAGCGATGAACAAACAGCGCAGGCACACCAGATTGCAACCGCTGCTGAGGAGATGAGTCAGACTATTACAGATATTGCCAAAAATGCAGCCAGTGCTTCTGATCTTGCCAGTGAGTCAAGAAATGTTTCACAGGATGGTTTTGCACTTTCTGAAAATGCTATGAAAACAGTTCAATCTGCAAACAAATCAACAGTTGAACTTAAAAAGACAATAGATGCCTTAAATAGAAGAGTTGAAGAAATTGGAGATATAGTGATAGTAATTAAAGATATAGCAGATCAGACAAATCTTCTTGCCTTAAATGCAGCAATTGAGGCAGCAAGAGCAGGAGAGCAGGGAAGAGGCTTTGCTGTGGTTGCTGATGAAGTAAGAAAACTTGCAGAAAGAACAATAAGAGCAACAGAGGAGATAACAACAAAAATTACAGCTGTCCAGAGTGAATCTCATGAATCCCTTAAGAGTATGGACATTACTGCAAAAGAAGTTGCAGAAGCTTTGAAGGCTTTAAATGAAGTCAAAAAGGCTCTCAACAAAATCGCTGATTTTTCACAAAAAGTCAAAGACTCCATTACACAGATTGCCACAGCAACTGAAGAACAATCTTCAGCCAGTGAAGAAGTAGCACGCTATGCAGAACGTTCAAGTGCACTTGCACAGGAAGTTAAAGTAACAACAGACATGGTGGTTCGGGAAGTTGAAAATCTCAATGATGTAATAAAGAAACTTACAGATTTAGTAAAAGGTGTGAAAATATAATTGCGTGTAGCAAAACTTTATAGATTTGGAGACATAAGGATTGAAGAAGTACCCTTACTAGAGCCTTCATCAAAGGAAGCTCTGGTAAGGGTAAAAGCATGCGGAATATGCTCTGGCGATGTAATGCCATGGTATATTGAAAAAAAGGCACCTTTAGTTTTAGGCCATGAAATTTCAGGGGAAATTGTAAAAATTGGAGATGAAATCAAATCAGAAATATCTTTGAGGGAAGGAGACAGAGTAGCAGTTCATCATCACGCACCATGCATGAACTGTTTTTATTGTAGCAGAGGTGATTTTGTTCAGTGTGAAACATGGAAAAAATCAAAAATCATTCCCGGAGGACTATCTGAATATATAGTTGTCCCTGAAGTTAATTTAAAACATGATACTCTAAAGCTTCCAGATTCAGTATCCTTTGAAGAAGGAGCGCTTGTTGAACCAGTTGCATGTGTTGTTAAGTCTTTAAAAAGAGCAAATATAAACAAAGGTGATACTGTACTTGTAATTGGACTTGGTGTAATGGGACAGATACATATAATGCTTGCTAAGGAATTTGGGGCTGAAAGAGTTATTGGTGCTGATATGGTGCCTTTTAGACTTAAAAAAGCTTTGCAAGTTGGTGCTGATTATGTAATTAATGTTTCACAGGAAAATATTTATGAAAAATTAAAAAAAATCACGAATGGATTAATGGCGCAGGAAGTAATTATTGGTCCAGCAAGTGTAAATGTAATAATGGATTCTTTAAAACTTGTTTCACGAGGTGGTACGCTTGTAATATTTACTCCAACACCACCTGAAGAAAAATTGAATTTTTCAGTAAATGACATCTACTTTAATGATATCACTATCACCACAAGTTATTCATGTGGAACTGATGATATGAAAAAGGCATTAAAATTTATAGAAAATGGTGCAGTGAGTTCTGATTTGCTTATTACGCACAGATTTAAGCTTGATCAAGTTAAAGAAGCATATGAAATTACAGCACTTGCTAAAGATTCACTGAAATGCATGATATTATTTTAATTGAATTTTTGCCTGCTGATTAAATTGCTAAACTATATTGTTGAATGTCTTTTAAATGAATTTGTTTATAATTTTGAATTATATTTTTATTCCCATAGTATTTACCATTAATTGTTATAAAGTGCTTTGCTCTTTTTGTCACAACTCCGAGATTTTTTAATCCATCAAGTGTTAATAGAGTGTTTTTTCTTTCTTTTAAAATTCTTTTTGCAGATGTGGGTCCTATTCCTGGAACTCTAATAAGTGTTTCAAAAGAAGAGTTTTGAATCTCAACAGGGAATAAGTGAATATTTTTTAATGCCCAATCAAGTTTGGGATCTATTTTTTCATCTAAATAAGGCTTGCCCTCTGAAACTATTTCTTCTACATGGAATCCATAATATCTTATAAGCCAGTCAGCCTGATAAAGTCTGTGTTCTTTAAGAAATGGAGGCTTTGAAATTTGAGGAAGTCTCGGATCATCATTTACTGGAATATATGCTGAGTAATAAACTCTTTTAAGTCTGCTATTATTTTTATAAAGATTTTCACAGACTTTAAGAATTTGATAGTCTGTATCCGGCGTAGCTCCAACAATTAATTGAGTTGTCTGGCTTTTTGTTCCTGTGGAATTATTTTCAATAATTTTATTAATCTTTTCAATTGCATTAAGAATAGAAATAAATCTTTTATCAGGAGCAATCAATGAAAGAGATTTTTCAGTTGGCAATTCTAAATTCATGCTTACTCTATCTGATAACATTACTGCTTCAGTCATAGCTGTTTCATCTGAGTCAGGAATAATTTTTAAATGAATATAACCTTTAAATTGATATTTTGTTCTTAAAATTTTAACCGTATCTATCATCATTTCCATTGTTTTATTAGGACTTCCAATTATTCCAGAGCTTAAAAAAACTCCTTCAATCTGTTTTTTCATATAAAACTCATAGGCAATTTTTGCAAATTCTTCAGGCTTAAGAATTGTTCTTGGAATATCGTTTCTTTTTCTATTTATACAATACGCACAATCATTTATACAGAAATTTGTAAGTAATACTTTAAGAAGAGCAATACATCTTCCATCAGATGTCCATGTGTTATGGATTCCAAATTTTGAAAAATTTTCTTTTTTTGAAAAAATTTTTCTATCAAATGATGGTGAACAGGAAACATCAAATTTTGCACCATTGGCAAGAAAGGACAATTTTTCGTAAATATCAGGAACTTTTTTTACAAACATTTTAATTATATATTAACATTTTTTAGGCTTTTATTGACTAAAATAATCTTTTACTGGTAAAGTATTTATTAAAAATTCTAAAAAGGGAGGAGGGGAGAAACCGGATGCCCTCTGTAAATGTTAGGGAGATGGATTCATTTGAGGCAGCGCTGAAGATGTTTAAAAAACAGTGCGAAAGGGAAGGTATACTTTCCGAAATCAAAAAAAGAGAACATTATGAAAAGCCAAGTGTTAAAAGAAAGAAAAAAGTTCTTGCTGCCAAAAAAAAATTAGCAAAAAAAATGAAAATGTTATCAAGGTAATTTCTGTCTTGCTAATAGGAAAGGAGATTCTGTAAAAACAGAATCTCCTTATAATTTTATTTAGTTCAGGAGGATTCATGAAGCTGATACAGTTATATAAAAAAGCCATTCAAACAGGAATTGAAAATGATCCAAGGGGTAAGGATGAAGTCTTAAAAGAACTTGAAAAAAGAAAAAAGGATTATGAATCAATTCCTGAGAAAAAAAAAGAATTTTTTGATATAGAATCTCTTGAAAATCCGTATAGCGATTCCAGAATTCTTTTCGGCACAGGTGATGAAGATATAAAGACAATAATTGCTGGAATAGATATGGAAGTTGGGGAAGTAGTTTTAGCAGATTCTTTAAGAAAAAATGGTACTCAAGTAGATTTAATCCTTTCTCATCATCCTGAAGGCAGTGCTTATGCACGACTTTTTTCTGTAATGTATATGCAAGCAGATATTCTTGGAAGATTTGGTGTTCCAATAAATATAGCTGAAAGCCTAATGGAAGGAAGGATAAAAGAAGTAGAGAGAAAACTGATGCCTGTTAACCATACAAGGGCAGTGGATGCGGCAAGACTGCTCAATATCCCTTTTATGTGTCTGCATACTCCAGCAGATAATATGGTTGCTACGTATTTACAAAAACTTTTTAATGAAAAAAAACCTTATACATTGGATGATGTTATAGACTTACTTTTAGAAATTCCTGAATACAGAGATGCTGAAAAAAATAACGCAGGTCCTAAAATTCTTATTGGAAGCAAAGAAAGAAAAGCAGGTAAGATATTTGTGGATATGACAGGTGGAACAGAAGGTGCAAAAGATATCTTCCAGAGTATTGCTTTAAGTGGCATAAATACAATAGTTGCAATGCATTTAAGTGAAGAGCATCGCAAAGAAGCAGAAAAAAATCATATAAATGTAGTTATTGCTGGACATATAGCCAGTGACAATGTTGGACTAAATTTACTGCTTGATAAAATAACTGAAGGTGAAGATATCAAAATTTTAGAATGTTCAGGGTTTAAACGTATTAAAAGGCATTAAGCCTTTGGAATGGATTATCAGAAAATTTTAGAAGAGATAAAACAAAGATTAGATATAGTAGAGCTTATTTCTGAATACATAGATTTAAAGAAAACAGGTCAAAATTATAAGTCTCTTTGTCCTTTTCATTCAGAAAAGACCCCTTCATTTTTTGTAAATCCTTCAAAACAAATTTTTCATTGTTTCGGATGTGGAAAAGGTGGAGACATTGTTACTTTTGTTATGGAATATGAAAAAGTAAACTTTATTGAGGCTATTTCAATTCTTGCCAGAAAAGCGGGATTAGAATTTGAACCTATAAAAAAAAGTGTATCTCCTATTTCCAAAGAAAAGCTTTATGAGATATACGAGCATGCTACATATTATTACATAGAACAGTTAAATCTTTCTGAAAAAGCAAAACAATATCTTAAAAAAAGAGGAATTGATCAAAGAACTATAGAAATTTTTAAAATTGGATACGCTCCAGCAGAAAGGAATTTTTTATCTGGCTTTTTAAAGGAAAAAGGTTTTGATGATATCTTAATTAATTCATCGGGGCTGGTTAGTAACTCTAATGACTTCTTCAGAAACAGAATTATTATCCCGATTCATGATTTAACAGGAAGAGTTATAGGATTCGGTGGAAGATTGATAGATTCAGCACCTGACATTCCAAAGTATATTAATTCTCCTGATACGCCGATATTTAAAAAAGGAGAGAATCTTTTCGGACTGTTGTATTCAAAACAACACATTAGAGAAAAAGGATATGTAATTGTAGTAGAAGGATATATGGATGTAATTCTCTGTTATCAATATGGATTTAAAAATGTAGTTGCTCCTTTAGGAACTGCTCTTACTCAAGAACAATTAGAAAAAACAAAAAGAATTTTAAATAATCTAAAAAATTTCACCAATAAGATATTATTAATATTTGATGGAGATGAAGCTGGAGTTTATGCTGCTCAGAGATCTATATTACCTATTTTTTATGGTGGCTTTATAGCAAAAATAGTTTTACTACCTGAAAAAGAAGATCCAGCAAGTTTTTTACAAAAATACGGTGATAAGGCATTTAAGAATTATATATCAAAAGCTATGTCTCCTGTTGATTTAATTATAAGAATCTATCCAAAAAATAAATTAAATGAAGGAATTCACAGCTTTCTTAATACTTTAAGCTATCTTAAAGACTTAATTTACCGAGACGAGCTTTTAAAAGAACTTTCAGAAAAAACAGGCATAAATGAGAAAACTCTAAGAGATGAGCTTAGGCAAATTGTTCATAACAGAAATTTTAAAAGAGAAAAAATCAATATTAAAAACTATTCAGTTTCTAAAGAAGAAGAAATCCTTCTTCGTATAGTGTTGTCTTATCCTGAAAAAATCAATTATATATTACAAAAAATTAATATTGAAGATTTTGAAGTAATAACAATAAGAAATATTTTTTCTAAAATAGAAGAATTACAAAAAAATGATCAATTTTCATTGAATAAACTTTTAAATATAATTGACGAAGAAGAAAAGGCTTTTATCTCCAAATTAATTATGTCTTCTGAAATTGATGAAGATTTAATAATACAAAATATGAATGATTGCATTAAAAGTCTTGCTCTTAAATCTATTGATAGAAAAATCAGAAAAATTGCAAAATCAGGAGATGAAAAAACTCTTCATGAGCTAATTAAAAAGAAAAAGGATATTATAAAAACTTACAATGGATAAATATAAGGACTTTTCAGAGAAAATTACAGAAAAAGATGAAATTGTGAATAAAGATTTACCAACCTATGAGTCTTTAAACCTTTATTTTAAATGTATTAGTTCATTTCCTGTTCTGTCAAAACAGGAAGAAAAAAATCTTGCCAAAACTATAACAGATAAAAAAACGGAACTAATAAAAAAACTACTTCATATACCTTTTGTTCAGAAAAAAATTTATGAATTAAGCAATGTTTTTTCAAAAAATCCTGAAAAAGCTAAGGAAATGCTGGATGATGAAGAAGAAATTGATATTGAACAAATTAAAGAAAAATTTATTATGGTTTCAGAAAACATAAAAAAAATTATGAGAAGAAAAAAGACTACAAAAGAATTTTTGAAAAAAATTTTTGATATTCCTTTGAGAGATGAATTAACAAACATGTTTATAGAAGAACTTGATAAATTCAAGGAAGAAATTATAAAGGGGAAGAATTTGCATGGTGTTACAGGTATACAGAATGAAGAATTTCTTGAGCATTTCAAAGCTATAAAACAAATATTCAACGAATTTACCGAAGCTAAAAATAAGATGATAGAGTCAAATCTTAAACTTGTTGTAAGCATTGCTAAGAAATATACAGGAAGAGGATTAAATCTTGAAGATTTAATTCAGGAAGGTAACATAGGTCTTATGAAAGCTGTTGAGAAATTTGAATATAAAAAAGGATTTAAATTCAGCACATACTCAACATGGTGGATAAGGCAATCAATCAATAGAGCAATTGCTGATCATTCAAAAACAATTAGAATTCCCTTGCATGTTATAGACAGTATATGCAAAATAAATAAAATATATCGTGAATTATATCAAAATTCTGAAAATGAACCAGATATTGAAGAAATTTCATTAAATTTAAATATACCTAGTGATAAGATTGGAGATTTCTTCGCAATAAGTAGAGAACCTGTATCCATAGACATGTCACTCAGAGATGATGATTCTCTACTAAAAGAATTCATAGAAGATATTAACTCTCCAAATCCTTATGAAGAAGCATTACATGATGATCTGAAATATTTGGTTGAAAAAGTTTTTTCTTTATTAAGTAAAAGAGAAAAAGAGATATTAATAAGAAGATATGGAATAAACGAAGAAAAACCAAAAAGTCTTGATGAGGTTGGTAAAGAATTTTCAGTATCCAGAGAACGTGTAAGACAGATTGAATTGAAAGCGATGAGAAAATTAAGACGGCTATGCAGACTTAAATGGTTAAGAGAATTTATCAGAGAATCTTGACTAATCTGCCTTTGTAAGGTTATAGTAGTTTTGTAATATGTATTTAAGGGCCCATAGCTCAGCTGGCCAGAGCTACCGGCTCATAACCGGTTGGTCCCAGGTTCGAATCCTGGTGGGCCCATATCTTATAAGGAGAACTCAAAGTGGATGGGGAATTAAGCACTCTTATAAATCTACAAAAAATTGATTCTTTTATCATTTCTTTGAAACAAAAACTTGAAATAATCCCTCTGGAAATCAAAAAACTTGAAGAAAAAATACAGGAAATTGATAAACAATTTGAAAATGAAAAGAAAAAGATTATAAACTTAGAAAAAAATAAAAAAGAAAAGGAAAGACATATAGAGGATATAAATGAAAAAATAAAAAAACTCAAAGAAAAAACATCACAAATAAAAACAAATAAAGAATATCAAGCACTATTGAAAGAAATTGAATTAATTGAAGAAAAATTAAAGAAAGAAGAAGAAAATTTTCTTTTAATTCTTTATAACCTTGATGAAACCCAAAAAAATCTTAATGAAATAAAATCAAATTTTGAATTAAAGAAAAAAGAAATAGATAAACAGAAAAAGGAATTGGAAGAAGAAAGAAATATTATCAATCAAAAAATTGAAACTCTCAAAGAAGATAGGAAAAAATTGGTAAATGAATTGCCTTCAGAATTTTATGAAGAATATATAGAATTGATGAAAAAGCACAAAGGTCTGGCAGTTGTTGAAGTAAAAAACTCTGTCTGTCAGGGCTGTTTTCTTCACATACCTCCACAGCTTTATGTGGAGATAAAAATAAATCAATCCATTTATCATTGCCCTCAATGTGGACGATTTCTTTACTACAAACCTGAAGAAAAATTAGAGGAAGCTCAGGTTCAATCTTAAATGAAAGCAAAGATTTACTGCGATGGTGCTTCACGCGGAAATCCTGGAGATGCAGGTATTGGGTGTGTAGTTATTTTTGATAATAAAAAAATAGAAATTTCAGAATATATTGGTAAAACTACTAACAATGTGGCAGAATATACAGCATTAATTAAAGGATTGGAAGAAGCATTAAAACAAAAAGCCCATGAAATAGAAATCTTCTCAGATAGTGAGCTTCTGGTGCTTCAAATGAATGGAATTTATAAGGTCAAAAACAAAAATTTGATTCCACTTTATGAAAAAGCTAAAAAGCTACTGAGCAACTTTAAAAAATATAAGATAGTTCATATCTATAGAGAAAATAATTTTATAGCAGATAAACTTGCTAAAGAAGCCTCATGGAAATTAAAAAAATAAGATGTAATTTCTGTAAACTTTTAAAAGAAGGGATTGTTTTTAGACATTATAATTTAAAAGTCTGTTTAGAATGTTTTCCTGTTTTTTTTAAAAAAAGAGTTCAAGAAACAATAGAAAAATTCAAAATGTTTAGTAAAAAAGATAGCATTTTGGTTGCTGTTTCAGGCGGCAAAGATAGTATGAGCGTTCTTAAAGCATTAAAAGATATGCAATACAATATAAAAGCATTGCACATAGATGTCGGAATAGGAGAGGTTTCAAAAAAATCAAAAAAGTTCGTTCAAACATTCTGTGAAGAAGAAAATATTTCGTTAAAAATAATAAAATTACAGGAAGAAATTAACTCATCAGTTGAAGAACTATCAAAAATATCAAAAAGACCAGTTTGTGCAGTGTGTGGAATGCTCAGAAGATATATTATAAATAGAGAATCATTAGGTCAAATAATTGTAACAGGGCATACTCTTAATGATGAAGTTTCTTTTATTTTGAAAAACATGATTTTCTGGAATGATGAACTTCTCTCAAGAATCTATCCTGTTTTATATGAAAAAGAGGGACTAAGCAGAAAAGCTAAGCCTCTTTGCCTTATTACAGAACAAGAAACAAGACTTTTTTGTGAAACTACGTCTATAAGTTATATTGACGAATCATGTCCGTATAAATCAGAGGTTTATGAGTTATTTAAAAAAATTGTTTATGAAATAAACTATGAGTTTCCTGGTTCAATCATAGGATTTTATAAAGGCTACTTAAAAAGATTAAAAAATTTTTATCCGGAAACTGCCAATAATATATCTCTTCAGCAATGTAAAAATTGTGGATATATGACAGTTTCTGAATTATGCAGTATTTGCAGACTAAAAGAAAAGTTGGTACAATATAAAAATGGATGAGGTTTTGAAAGCAGTAAAAGAAAGAAGAAGTATTAGAGCATTTCTTAAAAAGGATATTTCCGAAAATTTAATTAAAAAAATCATTGAAGCCTTAATATGGGCTCCTTCTGCAGGGAATCTTCAGGCAAGAAAGTTTTATTTTATAAAAAATAAAGAGATAAAAATTAAGCTTGCCCATGCAGCATTAAGTCAGATGTTTATTGCTGAAGCTCCATTTGTTATCGTTGGATGTGTAGATAAAGAAAAAATTTATCCAAGATATGGAGAAAGAGGTGTAAATCTATACGCAATTCAGGATGTGGCCTGTAGCATCACTAATGCAATGCTTGTAGCTCATGAAAACGGACTTGGAACAGTATGGGTAGGAGCTTTCAGAGAAGAAGAAGTTTCAAAAATTTTAAACTTACCAAAACATTTGAGACCTGTGGCAATTGTTCCTGTTGGCTATCCAGACTATATACCTTCAGCTCCTCCAAGAGTCTCAATTCATGAGGCTATGGAGTTTATTGAATGAGAGAACCTCTCTTAGTTGCCCTTGAAGCGGCAAATCTTGCAGGAAGGATTATTAAAGAAAAAATAGGCAGTATAACTACGGAAGATATAACTCAAAAAAGTATTTCTGATTATGTAACAGAGGTTGACGTTGATTCAGAAAAAACAATAATTGAGCATATAAAAAAATATTTCCCTCATCATCAGATAATGGCTGAAGAGTCATCCAACTCCTATAAAAAGGCTGAATATTTATGGATTATTGATCCCCTTGATGGAACAACAAATTTTATTCACGGATTTCCAATTGTTGCAATATCAATTGCATTAATGTATAAAGGAGAGTTTATCATAGGAGTAGTATATGATCCCGCAAGAGATGAACTTTTTTATGCAGAAAAGGGCAAAGGTGCTTTCTTAAACGGTAGAAAAATTAAAGTTTCTTCA
The DNA here is from genome assembly GCA_964614465.1 of uncultured Thermodesulfovibrio sp. GTDB lineage: Bacteria > Nitrospirota > Thermodesulfovibrionia > Thermodesulfovibrionales > Thermodesulfovibrionaceae > Thermodesulfovibrio. Next base: position 51,049 of record CAZTLF010000001.1, on the reverse strand, counting down.
CTTACAGAACCAGCATTATCATTAATTGCTACAGGTTTTCCATTTAGAAATAAACAATATATAGATAGTTATCTTAAAATATTTAGAGAACTTCTTTACTCAGTAAGTGACCTTCGTAGAGCAGGTGCAGCAGCAATTGATCTTGCCTATGTAGCCTGTGGAAGAGTAGATGGATTTTTTGAATTTGCCTTGAGTCCATGGGATATTGCAGCAGGAACTATTTTAATAAAAGAAGCAGGTGGAGTTGTTTCAGATTTTGAAGGCGCCGAAGACTATCTTAAAACAGGGAATATAGTCGCTGGAAATCCTGTTATTCATCAATTCTTAGTTGAAAATATAAAGAAAGCTTTAAAATTATCTTAACTCATCAAGAATTTTTAAAATCTTTTGAACTCTTTCAGGTAATTCCATTTCAGGCTCAGATTCTTTCAATTTTAGCCATTTCCATAGCCCAATTGGACAAAAAGTGGCAAAGCTTATTTTAAAATTCCGACATACATCAGGACGGCTTTCATGAATTTTGCAAAATGCTTCTGTCCATTGATTTTCATTTTTTGATATATTAATCAAATATGGACATTCTTGATTTTCCGGTTTCTTCCTTCCTTCAGGAAGTAGTACTGCCCATTGATAACAACACTCAGCACATCTGAGGCATATAAAATTCTGTTCAACTGTCTCAAGAATTTCATTTAATAATTTACTATTCAAACTCATATCTGTGCTCTAAAATATTAAGAATATGTTGCATATCTTGGGGTAAAGGAGCCTCAAACTGAAGAAGCTTTCCAGTTATTGGATGCATTAGCTCAATTTTATAGGCATGAAGCATTTGTCTTGGTACAGAAATTTTTCTTTTGCCTATTTCTAAATATATTTTTCTTCCGTAAGTTTTATCACCCAAAACAGGATGTCCGACTGATGAAAAATGAACTCTTATCTGATGAGTTCTACCTGTAAGGATTTTTACCTTTAAAAGAGTATAATTCCTAAAATTTTTTATATCTTCCCATTCAGTTACTGCTTCTTTAGCTTTTTTTGATTTTATAGACATCTTTTTTCTATCATGAATTGCTCTTCCTATAGAAGTTGTTATTTTACCTGAACCTTTTAACTCTCCATAAACAAGAGCAAGGTATTCTTTTTTTATTTCTCTTTTTTTAAAGGCTTCCACTAATTTATAATAAGCTTCGTTATCCAATGCAACAACAATTACTCCTGATGTTTCTTTATCAAGTCTGTGAACAACTCCTGGTCTCAAAGGAGCACCCACGCTCGCAAGTTTCTTTACATGATAAACCAATGCATTCATAAGTGTTCCATCAGGATGTCCTGCGCATGGATAAACAACCATTCCAGCAGGTTTTGATAAAACAATTAAATAATCATCTTTATAAATAATTTGAATTGGTATATCTTGAGGGATTAGTTTTTCAGAATCTTTTGATTTTTGGAAAAATCCATTTGAAACTTCAATTAAATCATTATATTTTATTATATAACTCTTTGTTTTAACGGAATTATTAACTTTTACAAACTCTTTTTTTATTGCTTCTTGAGCTCTTGCTCTACTTATATTTAATTTTTCAGAAATAAAGATATCAAGTCTTTTACCTTCATCAATCTTTTCAGTTTGAAACAAAATATTCATAATCCTAATTTTTCTTTTAAAAATTTCCCAGTGTATGAATTTGGATTTGCAGCTACTTCTTCAGGAGTTCCTTTTGCAACAAGATAGCCTCCTAAGAGACCACCTTCAGGTCCGAGGTCTATTATGTAATCTGCACATTTTATTATTTCAAGATCGTGCTCAATAATTATAACAGTATTTCCCATCTCAACAAGTCTTTGAAGTATATTGAGTAGTCTTTCTATATCCACCATATGTAATCCGGTTGTAGGTTCATCAAGTATGTAAAGTGTTTTTCCTGTAGGTTTTTTACTCAGTTCCTTAGATAGTTTAACTCTCTGAGCTTCTCCACCTGAAAGTGTTGTTGCTGGCTGTCCAAGTGTTATATATCCAAGTCCGATATCTTCCATTATCTGAAGCTTATATCTAAGTTTCGGTACAGCAGAGAAGAATTCAAGAGCTTCACTTACTGTCATTTGAAGAACTTCATTTATGTTTCTTCCTTTATACTTAATTTGAAGTGTTTCTTCATTGTATCTTCTTCCTTTACAGTTGTCACAAACAACATAAACATCCGGTAAAAGATGCATCTTTATTTTTTTTATTCCATCGCCTTGGCATGACTCACATCTTCCACCTGGAAGATTAAAGCTAAATCGTGATTTTGAATATCCACGAACTCTTGCATCTGGAAGAAGTGAAAAAAGTTCTCTAATTTCAGTCATAACTTGAGTGTATGTCGCAGGTGTTGAACGAGAAGTTTTTCCAATTGGAGACTGATCAATGCATACCACTTTATCTATCTGTTCAATTCCCTCAATTGCTTTGTATTTACCTGGATAAACATTTGCATTGTAAAGCTTTTTTATTAAAGCCTTATATAAAATCTCAAATATTAATGTGCTTTTACCAGAACCTGCAACTCCTGTAACACACACAAATACTCCAAGAGGTATTTCAACATCTATATTTTTAAGATTATAAGCTTTCGCTCCTATAATCTTTATGAATTTCTGCGGTTTTCTTCTTTCTTTTGGTATCGCAATCTTACTTGAACCTGTCAAATATTGAGCAGTAATTGAATTTTTATTTCTTATAAGCTTATCAGGAGTATAAACTCCTATCAGATATCCTCCATCTCTTCCACCTCCAGGCCCAAGTTCAACGATCAAATCAGCATTCATTAGTGTGTTTTCATCATGTTCAACAATGATAAGCGTATTTCTTCTTGTTGAGAGTTCTTTCATACTTTCTATGAGTTTTAAGCAATCTCTTGGATGCAATCCTATACTTGGCTCATCAAAAACATAAAGAACTCCACTTAAATGTGATCCCAGTTGCGTTGCAAGTCTTATTCTCTGTGCTTCTCCTCCTGAAAGACTAAAAGAAGGACGATTTAAGTTTAAATATCCAACTCCAATTTTTCGGAGAAAATCAATTTTTATAAAAATTTCTTTCAATATTCTTTCAGCAATTGGAGCTTTATAAGAAGAAAAATTTAAGCCATATAGAAAATTGTTTAATTCATCAATTGAAAATGCTGATATCTCTGCAATATTTTTACCATTAATTTTTATTGCAAGAGCTTCCTTCCTGAGTCTTGTACCTTCGCAAAGTTTACATGTAACCAAAGTCAAGACATCTATCTCTTCCTCTTCTTCAATATTCTCATAGCCTAATCCCTTACATTTCGGGCAAGCACCATATTTACTATTAAAGGAGAAAAGACGTGGGTCAATATCAGGTAGACTTATTCCACAATCAGGACAGGCAAGAACCCTGCTAAAAATGATATCTCTATTTTCGTTGACAATATTTACAACAACTGTTTCTGTATATTTCATTGCAAGTTCTAATGCTCTTTTTATTTGATTTTTATATCTTTCCTTAACAATAATTCTGTCAACAATGAGTTCAATTGTATGTCTCACATGTTTTTTAAGGGAAATTTCCTGTGTAAGCTCAATAACCTTTCCATCAATTCTTGCTCTTATAAATCCTTCAACTCTTGCTCTCTCAAGAATTTCTTTATGTTCTCCCTTTTTCTCAATAACCACTGGTGCAAGAATCTGAATTTTTGTCCCTTCAGTTAGTCCTAATATAAAATCAAGCATTTTATTTATATCCTGAGAAATAAGTTTTTTACTACATTTTGGACAGTAAGGGGTACCGATTTTAGCGTAAAGAAGTCTCAAATAATCATAAATTTCAGTAATTGTTCCGACTGTTGAACGAGGACTTTTTGATATTGTTTTCTGATCAACAGAGATTCCAGGTGAAAGTCCCTCAATAAAATCAATATCTGGTTTTTGTAACTGATCAAAAATTGTTCTTAATTCTATTGGAAGACTTTGAAGATATCTTCTATGGGCTTCTGCAAAAATCGTATCCATAGCAAGAGATGATTTTCCAGAGCCAGAAGGTCCTGTAATAACAATAATCTTATTTCTTGGAAGTATTAAATCAATATTTTTAAGATTGTGTTGCCTTGCTTTTTTGATTATAATGTTTTGCTGCATTGCTATTCTTTTTTGTATTCTTTTAATTCTGCCGTTACTCTTCCAACAGGAACCTTTGTCTCAATTCTTAAGGGAATTTTATTGTCATCTTTACTGAGCCAGATAATAATATCTCCTTTCCTTTTAAAAAGTCCTTCTGTATCAAGCAAAGGTTTTATAACAATTGTATCAATTTCTTTTTTATTTGATAATTCTATCTTTTCTTCTTTAATTGGCTGAACCTTAACTGTCGTAAACTTATTACTATCAAAAATGTCTATTGACACAGTGTCTTTCAAACTAATTGGCAAGGTTCTAAGATAGAAAAATCCTGAAAGAACATCCATAAATACTTTATCTATACCTTTATGATATGTTGTGTTGTTTTTAAGATGATTAATAAATACTATTTCCTTTTGGTCATAGTCAAATATGGTTTCTTTATTTCCTCTATATTTACCTTCTACTTGAATCAATTTAAAGTGTTTTGGTTTACCGTATTGTATTTTACTTTCTGCATGGTCATTTACATAGTAAAAATTTGAAATAAAACTTGCAGATTTAACCATTGAAGTTATAGTAACCTCTGTTTCATCCCCTTTAACATAAACAATTGCTGAACCAACATAAATTCCCATCCAGTATATATCAAATTTCATTGATTCGTTAATAAAACGATTAAAGGGATTATTTTTCAGTTCAGGCTGTATTTTCCCACCCTCTTCTTGAGTAGATGCGATTTGAGTAGACTCTTCTTTGTTTTCTGTAAATTTGTCAGTGGTAAAATTTTCAGAGTCTTCATTTTTATTTTCTTCTTTCTCTAAATTTTTTGATTGTTCTGTGTTTGAAATAACTTTATGCTTTGAAACATCTTTTTTGCTTTCAAAGATATATGTATATATAAAATCCACAAAAGGAATATTCAACTCAATTTTATTAAGAGCCACAATTATAGTTGTATGAACCAACAGCGAAATTAGTATTCCTGCTATAATCCATCGTGGTTTCATAAAAATAGTATAACACTTAGTTGACCAATAGATTAAAACATATATAGAATGAAAAGATTACAAAGGAGGCTATGGTTTGAAAAAAAAGATTTTAATATTGCTAATAATTTCAACTCTTATAATTCTTTTCATTGTCGGTAAAGCTGATGTTTCTTCTATTCTTCTTAAATCAGCTATTGATGAACTTAAAGACATGCTTGGAATGGAAGTATCAATTGATAAAGCTTATATACATTTTATACCTCTTTATTTTGAATTTAAAAATGTCACTATATTTAATTCAGAAAAAGATAGTTTTAAGTTTAAGAAAGTAAAACTTTATATAAGTCTAACCAAAATTTTTAATAAAGAAATAGATATAAGAAAGGTGGTTGCCCATTCAGCTAATTTTTCAATGAAATACTCAACTTTAAGCAGATGTATAGAAAATAGTTCTGAATACTTGAAAAAGCCATCAAAATTTCCATTAAAACTGAAAATTAATTCTTTTGAAGTGGAAAATTTTTCTGGTTCAATTTATGATAGTGATTTAACGATAGATTTGAAAGATCTTTATGGAAAAATATTTTTAAAAGCAAACCCTGATATCTCCATTCTTTCCAACATAAAACTTTATTCATTTCAGTATCCTAATATTGATACTAATCTAAAAGCTTCCTTTAAAATTAAAAATAATGAAGTAATCCTTGAGGAACTTAAATTTTTTGATATTAATTCTCTATTAAAAGCTTCTGGAAAAATAAACTATACCAATTTCTTAGGAGAATTTATTGTTTCAAGTAAGATATTTTTTAAATCTCTTATGAAAATTTTTGGTATAAATAAAGAAGGTTATGGAGAAGTTAACATTGATGGCAAGATAATATTTGAAGAGGGTAAAAAATGGCAGGATAGAATAAGGCTGGATTTAAAATTCAATAGTTCGTTTCTTCTTGAAGAGTTAATTGAGATTTTGAAAGTTTCTGAAAAATTAAGTGGATTCACTAAATCTGAAGGAAAAGTGGAAGGCACGATTTCTTCGCCTCAAATTTCTGCTAAAGCAACTCTAAAAAAAGGAAATATTCTTGGAGTAAAAGTAGATGAAATAAATACTCAAGCTTTTTATAAAAATAGGATATTAGAGTTTAAAAATGCAAAAGCGAGTCTTTACGGAGGATTTGCTCAAATACATCTCTGGGTAACTCTTCCTAAAGTAATAAAACACTATGTTTTTATAGACATGGATAATGTATCAAGCAATGGAATTTTTGAATTTATTCATTGGAATCCTAATATTGCAGAAGGAATAGTAAAAGGATGGTTAATATCTGAAGGAGAAAAATTTTCTCCAAAAGGTTCATTTGTTTATTTAAAAAAATCCCAAAAAACTGATGATTTGAGAGGAAAAATTGAATGGATAAAGGGCGATTTTAAATCAACAAATGAAGTTTATAAATTTAGTTCCTTAGAGATTGCATTATCTAAAACTAGAGTTGAAGCAAACGGATATATAGATATACGTGATAATTATCTTAATTTTAATTTTTTTGCGTCCAGTAAAGATATAAATGAACTTTTAACTCCTTATCAAAAGGGGATCTATGGAGATATAGATATTAAAGGCAGGCTACATGGAAATACTGAAAATCCAGAAATAGCTATTAACTTTTCATCAGAAAAAATTCATATAATGGCACATGAAATTGAAAAATCTTTTCCAGAGCACTCTGTTACATTTGACAATCTAAAAGGTAGTGTTATTTATAAAAAAAATCTTTTACTGATTGACAACATTACAGGAAAAGATATTTCCATAAAAGGCAGAATCTTATTTCCTCAGGCAAAGAATATTTTTGAAATAACAAATCCCATATATGATGTTTTCTTTTCAGCAAATAATATTCCTGTCAAAAATTTGTATATAGAAGCTCTTGAGGAAATTAATACTTATATATCTATGGAGGGTTCTATAAAAGATAAAGGGAATATTTCAGCAAAACTTATCTTTTATCCGATATTTCTCAAAGATAACAAGGTGATTGATAAACTCACTGCATTGATTGTATTTGACAGAAATTTTATTTTTATAAAAAATCTGGATATTAATAATAATGGATATATATTAAATGCATCAGGGTATATAGATTTAAATGGCAAACTAAATATTTCAGGAAAATCAAAAGCTTTTGATATAACAAACCTAACCCAGGACCATGCAAAAAAATTAGGAATACAATACATGGAAAAAATTCATCTAAGTAATTTGCATTTTAATATTTCGAGTTCAATAAAAAAACCAATAGTTACTGCCAGCACAGGTTTAATAACAAAACTTAGAAATGGCAAAAAAATTGATGGAGTAATTAGTCTTAATTATGAACAAAATCGTCTATTTGTCAAATCTAATATCATAAAAGGTATTTTTTTAACTTTTGAAGGTTTTACAGATAAAAAAGAATGGAATATACAGGGTAGCTTTACTTCGGCAAGAGTGGACACATTGGCTGGACTTTTTATCAATAATCTTCCAGAGGATTTAGTAGTTCTAATTGATGGAAAAATAAAAGCCTCATTAGTCAATCAAAATCTGAATGCTCAAATTGATTTAAAACAGGTATTTACAAGGCTTTATGGAATAGGGCTTAATAATAAAAATCCTGTAAACATTAATATAGAAAAAGGAAATGTTTATTTTAATCCTATAATCCTTTTGGGACAGTCCACAGAACTAACAATAAAAGGCAAAATAGTTGATTACTTTGACATTCTCATTGAGGGCTCTACTGATTTGAGACCTCTTAAAGCTTTATTTAAAGTTGATGACATAAGAGGCAGAGCAACAATGCAAATCTATATATATGAAAACAGAAAAAATCCTGAAATAGCAGGAGAGGTTGATATAAACAATGCGTCACTCACTTTAAGGAAGGACATGCCGAGTTTAAATAATCTGAATGCTGTTGTGTCTTTCAATGAAAATAGAATTATTATAGAAAAAGCTTATGGTATATTTTCAGAAGGCAGTATCCAGATGGATGGAACTGTATACTTAGATAAATTTTCTATAAAACAGCTTGCTCTTTCAGGAAAAATTTCTCAAGTTAGATGGATCTTTGCTCCCAGATGTTGGGCACACTTTAATGGACAAGTTTATCTTACAGGCTCTTACAGTCAACCTTTCATATCAGGTGAGGTAAATATTCAAAATGGAATATATACAGAAAGATTTGATTGGACAAAACTGGCTCTTAAATCCAGTTCCACAAAAACAGTTGTAAAAAAAGACAGTTGGCTTAACAATTTAAGATTTAATTTAAGAGTCCAGACCAGCAATTTTTTTGTTAACAATAATCTTGCCACAGTGAACCTTAATAGCGATATCCTTTTAAAAGGAAGTATTCCGGAGCCTTTTTTAATTGGTTGGATAAATGCCAAAGATGGATGGATTTATTTTAGAGGAAATAAATTTGAGATTTCAAAACTTTTTGTTCAGTTCAATGATCCTACTTCAATAAGACCATATCTTAATATTTCTGCAAGAACAAACATATCCCAATATAACATAAATTTGAATATTAATGGATATATTGATCAGTTTAATCTTATACTTAGTTCAAATCCACCTCTTTCAGAATCAGAGTTACTTAATATGCTGGTATTAGGACAAAATGGTGCAACAGGTAAAGGAATTCCAGGAGCTTCTGAAGCTGCTTCATTTATTACTGGACAAATGCAAGAAGTCATAGAAGAGAGAGTTAGAGGACTTACAGGACTTGATGTTATGACAGTTGAACCCGGGATATCAAAAACAACAGGTTCTATCAGTCCAAGAGTAACAGTTGGTAAAAAACTTATAGATGGGAGAATGATAGTTACTTATTCAACCACAACAGGAACAACAGCTGAACAAATTATAAAAATAGAATATTTAGTGAAAAAAGGAGTTTCTCTTGTAGGAACAAAGGATGAAATTGGAGGGCTTTCAGGTGCGATTAAATTTCGCTTTGAGTTTCATTAGTATTTTTTTGATTTTATTAAATGTTACCTACGCAGAAGAAATTATAAAAAAAGTAGAAATTGAAGGTTTAAAATCTATATCAAAAGAAGAGTTTCTTTATCTTTTTAACATAAATGAAAATGAACTCTTTAGCCCAAATAAAATAACTCAAGGAATTAAAAGAGTTTTTTTGAAAGATTTATTTGATGACATCATTGTTGAATATAAAGAGCAAATAATAAAAATTTTAGTTAAAGAAAAACCTGTGATCAACAAAATAGAAATAAAAGATAATGAACATTTTTCAGAAAGTTTTTTCAGAAAAATGCTTAGTTTCAAAAAAGGTGACAGATTAAAAGAACTTGAGATTAAAAAAACACGGGATAAAATAGAAAAAGAACTCAAAAAACATGGATTTATAAACTCCAGCATTCAAATAAATAAAAGTTTTAGTGAAAACTACGTTAATATAGTAATTCATATACATGAAGGTGAACCTTTAAAAATAAAAAATATAAAATGGGAAGGACATTTTGAGGACTACATTACAAATTTTTTATCTTTGACAGCAGGCGAGCCATTTGATGAAGTTTTACTTGAAAATTTTATTAATAAAGTAAAAAAATATTTTACCAAACAGGGTTTAATTGACTCAGACATTACATATTCTTTTAAAAACGGAGAACTTATTTTAAAAATTAAACAAGGAAAAAAACTGAATGTAAAACTTGAAGGGGTTAATTCTTTAAGTGAAAAAGACTTAAAAAACATAATCACAGCTCATTTCCATGATAAAATAAATGAGAACATTATAAGAGATAGTATAAACAGTTTAATTACTTTTTATAAAACAAACGGTTTCCTTGAAATAAAAGTTATTCCTCTGATAGAAGAATTAGAAAATGAATGGGAAATAACATATTTTATAAATGAAGGTGAGAGAAAATTAATTGAAAAAATTGAAATAGACCCGGATTTTTTCAAAGAAGATTTGCAAAATATTATTGTAAGTAAGGAAGGCTCTCCATTTAATCCAGAAGAATTGGATAATGATAGACAGAGAGTTGAAGAGTATCTTAAAACAAAAGGATATTTTTATGCTAAAGTGTTTCCACCTCAATTAAAAGATGAAGCTAATAAAATAAGTATTTTATTTAGAATTCAAGAAGATAAGCAAATTAAAATAAAGATGATAGATTTTGAAGTAAAAGATAATTTATTAAAATCAGAGGTATTAGAAGTATTAAAACCATATAAAGATTATCCATTTAATGAGACGACATTTCTTGAAATAAAAAGAAAAATCAGAGAAATATATCTTAAAAATGGATATTCAGATGTTTATATTGAAGGTAAATATGAAATTAAAGATGCTGATGCATATATAAATTTTAAAGTTGATGTGGGTAATCAAAAATATTTCGGTAAATCAATAATTCTTGGTAATAAAAAAACAAAAACTAAATTTATTTATAAAAGATTCCTTCCGAAAGAAGGCAAGCCTTATGATCCATATAAATTAGAAGAAGAAAGACAACTTCTTTATAAAACAGGACTCTTTTCACGAATAGAACTTCAGCCTGAATCTAAGGATGACTCAATAGATTTAATTTATCACTTTGAAGAAATGCCAGCAGGAGCATTTGAGTTTGGTTTTGGATATGGAGAGTATGAAAAAACAAAAGGATTTATAGACTTATCTTATATAAATCTATTTGGCATGAATAAACAGATATTTTCAAGAATTGAACTAAGTACTATTGAAAATAGAGCTTACATAACTTATGTTGATCCATGGTTATGGAAAGACCTGACTTTTAAATCATCTCTGTTTTTTGAAAAAATGGATGTTAAAAATATTGATACCAAAAATATTATATATAAAATAAGGAAGTACAACGCTTCAGTTGGTTTTGAAAAAAAGTTTCTTGAGTCTTTTAAAGCTGAACTTCTTTATGAAGCAACATATTCAAAAACATGGGATGTTATACCAGAGGTTGTTATTTCAGATCAAGATATTGGAGAATTATTTATAAGTGGGATAAAAGCTTCATTAATTTATGATAACAGGGACAATCCTTTTGATCCAATGAAAGGATGGCTTGCAGGAGTTACATCTAAACTTAGCAATGAGTTCTTAGGTTCTGATATTAATTTTATAAAATCATCATTTTACATCAATAAATATACAGAAGTAACAAAAGGACTGGTTTTAGCAACATCTTTGAGAGGTGGTTTGACATGGCTTTATGGAGGGACAGACAATTTACCAATATCTGAAAGATATTTTCTTGGCGGAAGAGGTACTGTCAGAGGCTATGCACAAAATACACTCGGTCCAAAACAGAATAATCAACCAACTGGTGGAAATGCTTTTTTAATGGGAAATTTTGAGTTTAGGACATACTTAGGAAAAAACTTTTTTATAGTTAATTTTCTTGATTTTGGTAATGTGTGGAAGAGGGTAGGGGATATAGATGTTTCAAACCTTAAATATACCACAGGAGCTGGATTAAGATATAAAACTCCTGTTGGTCCTATACGAATAGATTATGGATATAAACTAAATAGACAGGCAGGTGAATCACATGGTGAAATTCATTTTAGTATTGGCCACGCTTTTTAATATATCTGTTGTTTCATTAGCTTTTTCTGAAATCATTGATAGAGTAGTTGCATATGTAGATTCTTATGCAATAACACTCAGAGATTTTGAAAGTGTAGCTTATAAAATGAAAGAAAAAATACCACAAATTAAAAATAAAGAAATATTAGAAACGATGATTAATAGACTTATTCTTCTTAGGAAAGCAAAGGAACTTTTTATTGAAGGAAAAGATGAGGAAATGATTGATAACTATATTGATTTAAAAATAAAATCAGGTATTATAATTCCAGAAAACAGAATAAGAGAGTATTATGAACAAAATAAACTAAACTTCAAAGATACACAATATATATATGTTAGAGATGAAATAGAAAAATATCTTTTTGAAAAAGAACTTAACCAGAAACTTAAAGAACATGTTGAGGAATTAAAACAGAATATAGAAATTAAAATAATCTTTATTCCTTAAATTCATAAATAAGAGCTACTTCATCACATTCTGGAAACTTTGGACATCTTATACAATCACCCCATATTTTTTGTGGAAGTTTTGATTTGTCCAATTCCCTAAATCCTGTTTTTTTAAAAAATTCAGGGATGTATGTAAGAACAAAAACTTTGTTAACTCCAAGTTTTTTAGCCTCCTTAAGACATTTTTTTACAAGAAGACTTCCAATTCCCTTTTTATGTGATTCTTTTTTAACAGCAAGAGATCTTATTTCAGCAAGGTCCTCCCATAATATATGTAAAGCACATACTCCTTTTATTTCATTGTTGTCTTCAGCAATTAAAAAATCTCTAATATTTTCATAAAGTTCATTCAAAGAACGAGGAAGCATCTCACCTTTTTTGGCAAATTCATTGATTAATTTGTGGATCAATTTAATATCAGATACTGTTGCTTTTCTAATCTTCAATAATAGAAAAACCTTTTAATATAAGATTTTTATTTGTTTCAAACATTGCTTTTCTTTTAGCAAGAGTTATTTCTTCAATGGTTTCAATAACTTTTTCAATATTTAGTATTTTAGATATTTTTACAAAAGCTCCAAGAAGAATCATATTTGCAAATTTAGGATTTGCAATTAAAGATGCTTCCTTAGAAGCTTCAATTGGATACACATTAATGTCATTACGACATTTAGAATCCTTTATTATTGATGAATCATAAATAAGACAACCATTTTGTTTCACTCTATTAATAAATTTATTATAGGAGGCTTCATTCAAAACTATCAGATAATCGGTATTTTTGACTATCGGTGAACCTATAAACTCATCAGAAATAACAACCATACAATTAGCTGTTCCTCCGCGAATTTCCGCGCCATAGGAAGGAAACCATGTTACCTCCTTATTTTCCTTCATAGCAGTATGGGCAATTACTTTACCTAAAAAAAGAATTCCTTGTCCACCAGAACCTGCTATTATTATACGTTGCTCCATTTATCCTTAAATACTCCTAATTTAAATTCATTCATCATATTATCTCTGAGCCATTTTAAAGCTTCTTCAGGTGACATTCCCCAATCAGTAGGACAGGGTGAAAGCATCTCAACAAAGCTGAATCCCTTTTCTTCGATTTGATATTTAAAAGCTTTCTCAATATATTTTTTAGTCATGACGATATTTTTATAACTATCAAGAGCTCCCCTTGCAATAAAAGCTGTACCTTCAAGTACAGCAAGAAGTTCTGATACATGAATTGGATATCCAGCAACCTTAGGATCTCTACCAAGCGGAGTAGTTGTAGTCTTTTGTCCCTTAAGGGTTGTAGGAGCCATCTGTCCGCCTGTCATTCCATAGTTTGCATTATTTATAAAGAATATTGTTATATTCTCTCCACGATTGGCAGCATGAATTATTTCAGCAGTTCCAATTGCAGCAAGATCACCATCTCCTTGATAAGCAAATATTAATTTATCAGGGCACACTCTTTTCATTCCAGTTGCTGCTGCTGGAGGTCTTCCATGAGGAATTTCAAGTATGTCTATATCAAAATAGTCATAGGCAAATACAGCGCATCCAACGGGTGCTATTCCAATGGTTATTTCTTTTATTCCAAGTTTATCAATAACTTCTGCAATAAGCCTGTGAGCAATACTATGTCCACAACCAGGACAATATCTGAAAGGAACATTTTTTAATGATTCAGGTCTTGAAAAAATTTTTCTCATAATGAATCATTATAGCAGAAATCTTTATATTTTTTCATTATTCCTTCAAGAATTCCATTTTCACTTATAATCAGTCTTTCTATTTTCAAATATTCTGCAATTTTTTCTAAAATTAGCAATCCAGAGCATATTATGTCTGCTCTGTCAGCTGACATTCCTTTAATCTTTTTTCTATCTTCCAGTGAAATAGATAGTAATTTTTTAAGTATTTGTTTAATTTTATCCATATTAATTTCACTCATATGGGTTTTTTCAGGGCAATAATCAGACAACTCCATATTAATCATAGCAAGAGTTGAAGCTGTTCCGCCTGTTGCTATAAATTTGTCAATTTTGAACTGGGGTAAAAATTTTTCTATTTCTTTTTTTATAAATTCTTCAGCTTTATATATAGATTCAGGACAATAGGGATCTGTGCTTAAAAATTTTTCTTTAATTTTCAACGCTCCCAAAAACAAAGAGCCACTATCACAACTTTGTTCTTTCCAATACACCCATTCTGTGCTACCACCTCCTATATCCAATATAAAAGTAGAATCTTCTTTGTCAAATTTTTCATCCATAACTCCACATAGTGTATAATATGCCTCTTGTTTTCCTGAAATTATATGAATATCAATTCCTGTAATTTTTTTTATCGTTTCACAAAAATGTTTACTATTTTTTGCTTCTCTTAAAGCACTTGTTCCAATAGCAATAATACATGAAACATTATATTTTTCAGATATTTTTTTAAATTTTTTTAATGTATTAATTGAAACTTCTGATGATTCAGCTGAAATGAGACCATTTTTAACAATATTTTTGCCCAGCTGAGTTACTGCTCTATCAGAATAAAGCTTATTAGTTTTATTTTCTTTTAAATTCCCTATTAACAGTCTTAAACTATTACTTCCAATATCTATAACAGCTATATTTTCAATATGTTTCATAATAGCTGTTGACTATTTCAACAACTGCTTTATTGACAGGAACCTTTTTAATTTCTTTTGTTCTTCTTTTTTTGATTTCCACTTTATTTTCTTTCAGTCCCTTTTCACCTACAACAATCTGAATTGGTATACCTATCAAATCAGCGTCTTTAAATTTAACTCCTGGTCGTTCATCCCTATCATCAATTAAAACTTCCATATGTCTGTCTGCAAAACTATTATAGATTTCAGTAATTTTTTCATATAGTTCTTCTGATATATTAATAGTTTTTTCATCATCCATATTAAGAGGAATGATTTCAATGTCAAAAGGAGATATGCTTTTAGGCCATATTATTCCATCACTGTCATGGTTTTGTTCTATTGCAGCAGCAGCAACCCTCGCTGGTCCGATTCCGTAACTTCCCATAATAATTGGTTTCTCCTTCCCATCTTTATCTAAAAAATAAGCATGTAAAGGTTCTGTGTATTTTGTTCCTAATTTAAATATGTTTCCAACCTCGATTGCTTTTTCAATTTTTAAATAACTGCCACATTTAGGGCATCTGTCTTCTTCATTAACTTTTCTTACATCTGCCCATTGAGCATCAAAGTGAATCCCTGGAATAATTCCCTGCAAATGATAATCTTTTTTGTTTGCTCCTGAAACATAGGGAATTTCCTTTTGAATTGAAAAATCAGCGATTTTTTTAATTCTATGCCCTACAGGACCGACAAACCCAAGTTCTACACCAAGTATTTCTAATGCCTGTTGTGGTGTGGCAAAACTGAATTCCCCAATAATTCTTATAAGTTTTTTCTCATTCAGTTCTTGATCTCCTCTCAGCATAACCAACAGAGGGCCATTTTTTTCAGATATAACAAGAAGGGTTTTTATAAAATATTTTTCACTTAATCCTAAAAAATCTGATACTTCTTTTACTGACCTTTTATCTGGAGTGTAAACTTCTTTATATTCAAAATTTAAAACGGGTAGGGTAGGCAATTCGGATTTAGCTACTTCTATATTGGCAGAATATCCACAACTGTTACATAAAACAATTTCATCTTCGCCAGCTGGTGTTGGAGCCATAAACTCATGTGATTCCATGTCTCCCATTATTCCAGGGTCTGATTCAACTTGATAGTATTTTAACCCACATCTTGTAAAAATTCTATGATATGCCTCTGCATGAAGATTATAACTTTTATTTAAGCCTTCCCAATCAATATCAAAACTGTAACTGTCCTTCATGATAAACTCTCTTGTTCTTAAAACACCTCCGCGAGGCCTTGCTTCATCTCTTAATTTTATTTGAATCTGATACCATATTTGAGGCAGTTGTCTGTATGATTTTATTTCTTTTGAAGCTATCCATGTCATAATTTCTTCATGAGTCATTCCAAGACACATATCTCTACCAGTTCTATCTTTAAGTCTAAACATCTCATCTTTTATGGTATACCATCTGCCTGTTTGCTGCCATATTTCTGCTGGATGAAGAATAGGCATTGAAATTTCTTGAGCACCAATTCGTTCCATTTCTTCTTTCAATATCGTATTAATTTTATTTAAAACACGCCAGCCAAGTGGTAAAAAAATAAACAATCCTGCAGCAAGTTGCCTTACATATCCAGCTTTAAGCATTAAAATATGCGATATTGCATTGATTCCAGAAGGAATTTCTCTCATTGTAGGAATAAACAATTTAGAATATCTCATTAAATCCCTCCATACATCGAAATTATAAATAAGTATAGCACATTTTTAAATACAACAACAGCATAAACTAAAATTTGTTCACAAAATTGTAAAAATTTAACATAATATACATTATCAGACTTAATTTTAATGATAAAAATTGTTAAAAAGTTGTTAATATTCTTGTGTGAAAAATTTAAAAGATGATAAATTTTTTGGAAAAATCTTAAATTGAGTATTAGTTAGGCAAATTGATTTTTCAAATGTTATCTATTCTTAATTAAGGTTCCTAAAGCATATTCTCCATCAGTATTATTTATAACAACCTTAAAAATATTTCCAGCAACAACTTCTTTTTCATCAACAAAACATTTAATATAGTTATCAGAAGTCCCTGAGAAAAAACCATTTTTTTTATTTTCAATAATAACTTCAAGCTCAGAACCTATAAATTTTTTAATGTACTCTAATTTTTTTATTTTTCCTACCTCTATCAAATAGTTAGATCTTTGTTTTTTAATATTTTCTGGAATTTGTTCAGTCATTTCTGATGCTTTTGTAAATGGGCGTTTTGAATATGTAAAGACATGCAAATATGAAAATCCTGTTTTTTCAATTAGTTGCAATGTTTTTCTGAAATCATCTTCAGTTTCTGAAGGAAAACCTACCATAATATCTGTCCCAACTGAAATATCTGGATAAAGTTTAAAAATTTTTTCTATTGTTTGACTAAATTGAAGAGCATTATACCTTCTATTCATCAAATTTAAAATTCTGTCACTACCATGCTGAAGTGGAATATGAAGATGTTTGCAAATTCTGTTATCAGATATTATCTCAAGAAACTCCTGATCAATATGATTAACTTCAATAGAACTTAACCTTATTCTAAAGCCTGAAGTTTCTTTGAGTATTACTTTAAGAAGACAATTTAAATTTATTTTATTTTCGTAGTCTATTCCGTATAGTCCTATATTAATTCCGCTTAACACAACTTCTTTAATACCGATTGATTCATAATATTTTATTTCTTTCATAATTTGTTCCATATTGTAACTTCTCGGCTTTCCTCTCAAATATGGTACAATGCAATAACTACAATACTGATTACATCCATCTTGAATTTTAATAATGGCTCTATGCCTAGACATCTTTAAAGATTCACTTCTGTTAATATAATCAAACTTATTGATTATATTATCTTTTTCAAAATTTGAAACTACTTTCAAACTTTCCGAATTT
Source organism: uncultured Thermodesulfovibrio sp. (assembly GCA_964614465.1). Classification (GTDB taxonomy): domain Bacteria; phylum Nitrospirota; class Thermodesulfovibrionia; order Thermodesulfovibrionales; family Thermodesulfovibrionaceae; genus Thermodesulfovibrio. The sequence continues at coordinate 33,295 of CAZTLF010000001.1, read as the reverse complement.
TTAACTTTACAAAGCTCAACATAACAACCTGTGACAAAAGCTCTTTTACCAAGTTTTATTGCTTTATTTATTATTTGTCTTGACTGAATTTCTGCTTTATGCGTAACAGCACAGGTGTTTATAATCCAAAGATTTGCTTCTTCTGGATTATTGGTAGAAATATATCCCCTAGCTGTCAAAAGTCTTTCCCATTTTTGAGTTTCTGCCTGATTAACTTTGCATCCATATGTGATAAAACATATTTTCATGGTCTGATAATGTCTCCTTCTAAGGAGTGTCTATAAGCTTTTGCAATTTTAACATAAACAATTTTACCACGTTTAATATCTGAATAAATTTTTACAATTTTATTTGTTCTTGTTCTTCCTATTGTAAATCCTTCTTCATCCTTTCCTTCAACCAGAACTTCTTGAATCTTTTCTTCTAATTTTTTATTTTCCGTTTCAGTTATTGCATCCTGTAACTTTAAAATCTCTTCAAGTCTTTTAGTTTTAATCTCTTCTGAAATGTGTCCATCAAGTTTTGCAGCGGCAGTTCCAAGTCTTGGTGAAAATTTAAAGGCAAATATGCCATCAAATTTAATTTCTCTTAAAGCATGAAGTGTTTTTTCAAAATCTTCATCTTCTTCTTGAGGAAATCCGACAATAATATCTGAGGTAATTGCAATATCTGGAATTGCATTACGTAGCCAACATACTTTTTCAAAATATTCTTCATATGTATATTTTCTATTCATAAGTTTAAGAATCTTGTTTGAGCCTGCTTGAAGTGGAAGATGAATATGTTCGCATATTTTTTTACAATTCTTCATTACATCAATAAGTTTTTTTGATAAATCCTTAGGATGAGAAGTTATAAAACGAATCCTTTCAATACCTTCAATTTCGTTAATTTTTTCAAGTAGTATAGGAAAATCAATAATTCCATCTCTATAAGAATTTACATTTTGACCAAGAAGTGTGACTTCTTTATATCCTTGTTTTCCAATAAGGCGAATCTCTTTAATAATATCATCTACAGGTCTACTTCTTTCTTTTCCACGAGTATATGGGACAACACAGTAAGTGCAATAGTTGTTACATCCATATATTATATTCACCCATGCTTTTATATCGTTTTTTCTTTTTACTGGTAGATTAATATTAGCCAATTCAGGATTTTCATTAGTAAATATTCTTTGAGAAACTTGATTTTCAATAATATTTTCAATGACATTAATATTATCAGGACCGATAATGTAATCTATATACGGAACTTTATTTAAAAGTTTTTCGGCCTGAAGTTGAGCTGAGCATCCGGCTACTATAATTTTTAATTCAGGATTTTTCTTTTTAAGATATTTTACTCTTCCAAGACTACTAAAAAATTTTTGTTCAGCCTTATGTCTTATTGCACAGGTATTAAAAATAATAATATCTGCTTTTTTAGGTTCATCAACTTCAATAAATCCTCTTGACCAAAGAATACCAAGCATTCTTTCGCTATCATGTTCATTCATTTGACAGCCAAATGTTTTTATATAAACTGCCCTACCCTTCATGTTTTATTATAACAGTCAAAAACATCATGTTTTCAAACTCTGAATATTTGAATGATTTTTTATAGTTAAAGCATAATATAGAGATGGTTTATGAATTTTTACAAGCTATACTCATTATTTTTGGCATTTCCGGATTAATTATATATATTCTTGGAAAACTTAAAATCCCTTCCATTGTAGGATTTTTAATAGCAGGAACAGTTATAGGTCCTTATGGAATGGGATTAATAAAAGACCCTCATGAAGTAGAGATAATTGCAGAGATAGGCGTGATTTTACTTATGTTTACTATCGGCATTGAATTTTCTATTCCAAGGCTTATGGCTTTAAAAAAAGAAGTCTTTTTATTGGGGAGTTTTCAGGTTGCATTAACAATAACTATTATAAGCATTGTAAGTCAATTGGTGTTGAATGTTTCTTTAAACAACTCTGTTTTTTATGGTTTTATAATTGCCCTGAGCAGTACTGCTATTGTTATGAAACTACTTTCTGACAAAGGAGAACTAAATTCTCCTCATGGTAAAATCTGTCTTGGAATCCTTCTGTTTCAGGACATTTGTGTTGTTCCACTTATGCTTTTTACTCAACTGCTTTCAGGACAATCAGAAAGTTATTATAATTTTTTTATTGTTATTTTAAAAGCATCTATAATACTTTCAATAGTTTTCATATTTTCCCGATTAGCGGTACCTTATATTCTTCATGAAATAGTCAAAACACGAAGTAGAGAACTCTTTATAATTACAACTATTTTTATTTGTCTCGGAACTGCTTATTTTACTTCTAAATTAGGGCTCTCCCTTGCTCTTGGAGCTTTCTTAGCCGGGGTTGTCATATCAGAGTCTGAATACTCAGCTCAGGCAATATCAGATATATTGCCTTTTAAAGAAACTTTTTCAGGAATATTTTTTATTTCGGTTGGCATGCTTTTGAATATTGAGTACATAAAAGCTCATCTATTAGAAGAATTTATTCTTGTCGGTAGCATTTTCTTTTTTAAGGCTTCGGTCATCCTTGCTATAACTTATATTTTCATACACTCATTAAAAGTGTCTATGAAATCTGCTCTATCATTATCTCAAATTGGTGAATTCTCCTTTATCCTTGCATTTACAGGAAGGTCATTGGGTCTTTTAGATGAAAATGCTTACCAAAGCTTTATTTCTGCTTCTGTAGTTACTATGTTTCTTACTCCTTTGATAATTAAGTATTCTCCATATTTAATTGATTATTTAGTTCAAAAAAAACCATTTAAAAACTTTGAAAAAACGAGAAAAATAAAAGAATCAGATATAGTGGTGAAAAAATCAAATCATGTTATTATTATTGGTTTTGGATTAAATGGAAGAAATCTTGCAAGAGTTCTTAAGGAAACTAATATCCCTTACATAATTTTAGAGCTTAATCCTGATACAGTAAGAAAAATGAAAAAGAAGGGTGAACCAATATATTATGGAGATGGAACAAGCCAAGAAATATTACATAAACTTGGCATCAAAAGAGCAAAAGTCCTTGTTATTGCCATATCAGACCCTTCTGCAACAAAAAAAATAGTTCAGATTGCAAAGACTGAGAACCCCAAAATACATATAATTGTTAGAACTCGTTTTATTGCTGAAATTGAAGAACTAAAAAAATTAGGTGCAAATGAGGTTATTCCAGAAGAGTTTGAAACATCGCTGGAGATTTTTGCAAGAGTATTGCATCATTTTGGTACACCAAGAAATCAAATATTACAAATGATAGAAAAAATTAGAGCAGAAGGCTATAAAATTTTAAGAATTGCTGATGTACCAAAAACCAGAGCTGGTATTGAATGCATAATATTTGAAGGTCTTGACATGGATAGCTTTTTAGTAGAAAAAAACTCATGGCTAATTGGACATTCTTTTAAATCTCTTGATATAAGACATAAAGCAAAAGTTACAGTAATTGCTGTTCAAAGAGGAGAAGAGACAATTCTAAATCCTTCTGCTGATTTTGTTTTAAAAGAAGAAGACATAATAATTTATGTGGGTAATAAAAAACAATTAACTGAGGCATTCAATTTCTTCAAGTATGGACATTTTCCCTCAGACTTCCATTAAAGGCTTCTACTTTCATTTTATTGCCCTCCTATTAATAATTTCTATTTTGAGTCATCTTTATGACAATTTATCAATATGTTACTATATAATAAAATAATAATGGACAAATTTATTTTAGCAATAACAGGAGCATCAGGTATAATTTACGGAATAAGACTTCTTGAAGAACTTATCAGACGATTTGAAATATCATTGATTTTATCTGATTCAGCTTTATATGTGATGAAACTTGAAACAGAAATTAAAAATTTTCATGAATTTAAAGAAAGATTCAACAATCCTAAAATAAAAATTTATTCTGAAAACCAAATTGATGCTCCGATAGCAAGTGGATCTTATAAAACTCACGGAATGTTTATTGTTCCGTGTTCTATGAAAACTGTTTCGGCAATTGCTCATGGTTATGCAGATAATCTAATTACAAGAGCTGCTGATGTAACAATTAAAGAAGGTAGAAAACTTATTATTTCACCAAGAGAAATGCCTCTTAGTATCATTCATCTTGAAAATTTGCTTAAACTTGCAAAAATTGGTGTTATTGTAGCGCCTCCAATTCCAGCCTTTTATAATAATCCACAAAATATTGATGATATAGTAAACTTTATTGTTGGTAAACTTCTTGATTGCATAGAAATTGAAAATAATCTTTATAGGAGATGGAATGGATAAAATTGGCGTATTGTTACTTAACATGGGAGGTCCTGATAGTCTCAATGCAGTAAAGCCTTTTCTTTATAATCTCTTCAGTGATCCATATATAGCAAACTTTGGTTTTATACAGAAACCTCTGGCATGGCTCATTTCTGTCTTGAGAGCCAAGAAGGTAAAAAAAGCATATGAAAAAATTAAAGGGAAATCTCCACTAAAAGAAATCACACTAGCGCAGGCGATGGCACTTGAGAAAGCTTTGGGAAACAACTTTAAAGTTCTTGTTGGAATGCGTTACTGGCATCCGTTTATTGAGGAATCCTTAAATGAATTTAAAAAATCAGATATAAAAAAAATTGTTGCAATTTCACTTTATCCACAATTCTGCACTGCTACAACATCATCGGCAGTTGAAAAATTTAAAAAGTGTGCCAATAGATATTTTGAGTTCAAAATTATTAGTTCGTGGTGTGATTATTATTTGTTTATTGAGGCATGGATTGAACAGATTAAACAGTCTTTTGAAAAATACGGAAGTGACTGTTTTGTTCTTTTCAGTGCTCATGGCATTCCCCTTTCACTTTATAAAAAAGGAGATCCTTATATCTCAGAAGTTGAAAGAAGTGTAAAAGCTATCACTAATAAGATGAAGTTACAACAATTTAAAATAGGTTATCAAAGTAGAACAGGACCTGTTAAATGGGTTAAACCATCAACTGAAGAAGTAATTGAAGAATTAGCTAAAAATGGAAATAAAAAAGTATTAGTTGTTCCAATAAGTTTTGTTTCTGACCATATAGAAACTTTATATGAAATTGATATTGTTTATAAAAAAAAAGCAAATGATTTTGGAATACAACTCTATAGAGTAGATTCATTGAATACTTCACCAAAATTCATTGAAGCTTTAAAAAATCTTGTATTAGAATTTTTATAAAGGAGGATAACCAATGTTATACGGTGAAAAAGCCATAAAAGAAGCAGAGCTTGAATCATGGGACAACCCATATCCTGACAGAGACTATAGGATTGAAATAAGTTTTCCTGAGTTTACATGTTTATGTCCAAGGTCTGGATATCCTGATTTTGCAACAATAAAAATAAGCTATATCCCTGATAAAAAAATCGTAGAACTTAAATCTTTAAAACTTTATCTTAATTCTTATAGAGATAAATATATTTCCCATGAAGCTGCTACAAATAAAATCTATGATGAATTGTACAATCTTCTTAAGCCAAGAGTTTTAGAAGTCATAGGAGATTTTAATCAAAGAGGAAATGTGAAAACTATAATAAAAGTTTCTTCTGAATGTAAATAAACTGTGTTATAATATTTTTAGCGCCCATAGCTCAGTAGGATAGAGCGTCGGACTACGAATCCGTAGGTCGGGGGTTCAAATCCTCCTGGGCGCATAGAAAAAAATGTAAAGTAGTCAACAGGTGAAAATAGGAATAATTGGTGGTAGTGGACTCAGTGAATCAGAAGCAAAAAAAGAGATTATCACCATAAAGACTCCTTATGGTGAGCCTTCATGTCCTTACGAAATAGAAAAAATTGATGATATAGAAGTTTTATTTCTCAGGCGACATGGACAGAAACATAGCATTCCACCACATAAAGTTAACTACAGAGCTAATATTTATGGATTTAAACATTTTGGAGTAGAGAGAATATTCGGAGTTTTTGCTACAGGCTCATTAAATGAAACTATAACACCTGGAAGCATTGTGATACCTGACCAAATTATAGATTTTACTCAAGGAATAAGAGCTAATACTTTTTATGAAGGTGAAAATGTTGTTCATATAGATTTTACAGAGCCATTCTGCAGTGAAACAAGACATCACTTATTAGAGACAGCTAGAAAATTTGGAATTAATGTAATACCTCATGGAACATATATATGTGTCAATGGACCAAGACTTGAAACATCTGCTGAAATAAAATTCTTTAAAAATATAGGCGCTGATATTATTGGCATGACAATTATGCCTGAGGCTTCCTTGGCAAGAGAAGTTGAACTCTGTTATGCAGCAGTAGCTGTTGTTGCCAATTATGCTGCAGGAATATCAAAATCTCCTCTTACAGTTAAAGAAGTTATTGAAACAATGAAAAATTCCATTGATAAGGTTAGTTTCCTCATAAAAGAAACCATAAAAAAACTACCTAAGGAAAGGAACTGTCTTTGCCAACATGCTCTTAAGGATGCTTCTTTTTAGTATTTTAATTTTTATTTTTTCTGTTGATACATTATTGGCATCTGAAGCTGCTGATTTAGTAGTTGTTATTAAATCAAAAAGAGCGATGTTCTTGATGAAAGAAAGTAAAATACTCAAAGTCTATAGAGTAGCACTTGGTAAAACTCCTGTTGGGGAAAAGATTTCCCAGGGAGATGGCAAAACACCTGAAGGAAGATATTACATAATTGGAAGAAATCCAAACAGCAACTTTTACAAAGCTTTAAAAATATCATATCCAAATGAGAAGGATATTGAAAGAGCAATAAGGCTAAATGTAAATCCTGGTGGTGGAATAATGATTCATGGTCTCTCAAAACATATTGAATATCTTGGTAAATATCATATAATTGATGATTGGACAGAAGGATGCATTGCTGTAACAAATGAAGAGATAGATGAAATATGGAAGCTTGTCCCTGATGGAACACCAATAGAGATTCTCCCATGAGAGAGCTTGATTTAAATGAAGAATTTGTTAAAGCTTTTCATTTTGCTGAAAATACAGACAAAAACTTATTTGTAACAGGAAAAGCAGGAACAGGAAAATCAACATTTTTAAATTACTTTAAAGAAAATACAAAAAAAGATATTGCAGTAATCGCCCCTACAGGTGTAGCAGCAGTAAATATTAAAGGACAGACAATTCATTCATTCTTTAATTTTAAACCAGATATTACTTTGCATAAAGTAGAAGAAATTAAACCAAAAAATACGAATCTTTATAAAAAGCTTGATTGTATTGTTATTGATGAAATATCAATGGTAAGGGCTGATATTCTTGATTGTATTGACAGTTTTTTAAGAATTCATGGTCCTAAGAAAAAGAAACCATTTGGCGGGATTCAGATGATTTTTATTGGTGATTTGTATCAACTTCCTCCCGTTGTTACATCCAGAGAAAAAGGAATTTTTAAAGAATTCTATAAAACTCCTTATTTTTTTAGTTCTAATGTTTTTAAAGAATGCGAATTTGAATTTGTTGAACTTGAAAAAGTTTATAGACAATCAGATAATGCTTTTATTGAGATTCTCAATTCAATAAGAAATAACACTGTTACAGATGAGATTATTGAAAAATTGAATCAAAGAGTCAAACCTGATTTTGAAGCAACAGAAAACGATTTTTATATTTATCTCACACCAACAAATAAAATGGCAGAAAAAGTAAACTTTGATAAACTTTCAAAAATTAAAAATAAAGAGTTTAAATACTACGGATTTATTGATGGAGAGTTCAGCGAACATGACCTTCCAACTTCTCTTGAACTTATCCTCAAAGTTGATGCTCAGGTAATGCTTCTCAACAATGATACAAAAGGAAGGTGGATAAATGGAGATATTGGTAAAATTGTTGAAATAAACACAAAAAAAGCAGAACCTGATGTAATAGTTGTTGAAATTTCAGATGGAGAAGTTGTTGAAGTTAGTCCTTTTACATGGGAAATGTATGAGTTTTACTATGATAAAAATAGAAAAAAAATTTTAACTGAAGTTATTGGTCAATTTACACAGTATCCTTTAAAACTTGCATGGGCTATTACAATCCATAAAAGTCAGGGGCTTACATTTGACAATGTAATCCTTGATATTGGAAAAGGAACTTTCTCTCATGGACAACTATATGTAGCTCTTTCAAGATGTCGTTCACTTGAAGGATTGGTATTAAAGAAGCCAGTTTCTGCTAAAAATGTTCTTCTTGATAGAAGAATAGTAAAATTTCTTACAGAATTTCAGTATAAAAATTCAGAAAAAAAGCTTCCGCTACAGGAAAAAATCTCAATAATTGAAAATGCTATAAATAACGATAAAAAAATTGAAATTGTTTATCTAAAATCAAATGATATAAAAACAAAAAGGTTAATCAAGCCTATTTATATTGGACATATGGAATATTTAGATAAAACATTCATCGGATTAAAAGCTTTCTGTATGTTAAGAAAACAGGAAAGAAATTTCAATGTTGAAAAAATCATAGATATAAGGATTATGGATTAGGTTATCTCAAAAGGTCTCTCAGATTTTGAGCGAGATTCTTATCCATGGAAAATAAGATTGATACTTCTTTATAGGCTTCGTCTTTTCTATCTGTTAAGTAGTAAATCACACCTTTAAGATAATGCAAATATGAAGAATTTAATCCTGAGTTATTAATAACTTGTAATGCTCCTTCAAAATTTTTTTCAATAATATAAATTCCAGCAAGCTTTATAATTGTCTGTTCATCGTCTTTTGGTAGCATTTCAAAATATTCTTTTGCTTTTTTAAAATCACTGAGATAATAATATATAAGTCCAATCTTATTTATAATTTTTTTGTTTTTGGGTTCTTCTTTGAGTAATTCCACATAAATTGATACTGCCCTACTCCACTGGGCATTCCTTTCATATCTCTCAGCTAATGCTAAATAATCAGACAAAAGTGTCTTTTCCTTTTTAATTTCTATGATTTTTATTTCAGACGGAAACAGTTCTTTAACTTTTAAAAAAATTCTTTTTTTACTTTCAATAAGCAATTTTATATCTTTATCTATCAATATTTCTTCAGGATTAAAATAAAGAGATTTTCTCTGTGAAAAATCAATTAATAACAATGCAATCCCTTTTCTTTTATCAATAATAATTGAGTCCTTTACAGGGTAAAGATATCCATCCTTTACAACAATTAACTCAGAGCGCAGAAGAGTGATCCATTTTTTTATAGGTTGTATTTTTGTAATATAAATATTATCCCTTTGAGTTTCAAGGACTTTATAGCCATGTAAAGGATTTGAATTTTCATCAATAACAAAAACATAAGTTGATTCACCAGCAAAAAGCAGACAGGGAATAAGAAAAAAGAACATAATTAAAATTAAATTTCGCATTTAAATATTTTATCACAACTGCTTAACTTTAAAATTTAAAATTAATTTATGCATTTAATGAGTGAAAAAATAGATGTTCTTAAAAGCAGAGTTGAAGAATTAGAAAAAAAGGGAACTTTATTAAAGATACAGGACTTACTACATCAGCTAAAAGAGTTTATAATTCAAGAAAACAATGAAAAAGCATTATCTGGAATGACTGAAATATGCGCCAAATGCGGCAAAGAAGGTAAAGCTTGTTGCGGTAGTGCCATAGAATTTAAATATAGTGATGAGCTTCTTCTTATAAATATTATGTTAGGAACAAAATTCCCTGATGAACCAGAATTTCCTGATATGTGTTTTTTTCTGAAAAGTTCAGGATGCGTTCTTTTTGCAAGAGATGCTTTTTGTATTAATTTTATATGCGATAAAATAAAAGAAAAAATACCCATAGAAAGATTAAAAAGACTCAGAGAACTGGAAGGTTTACATCTACAGCTACAGTTTAGACTTGAACAGATGCTTAAATAATTTAGTGATGCTTATAATTTATAGATTTTTCATAATCACAATAAATTGAATCATTTTTACAACTGATACATTCCATTTGAATAACACTGTGTTTAATTCCTATATTTGTAAGTTTGTTCTCAATTTGTTTTCTTATCGTATCAGCTTCACTTAATAGACAGTTATTCATTACCACATGAGCTGAAAACGCTGTAAATCCATATCCAATTGACCAAATATGAACATCATGTATATCAATAATTCCTTTGATTTTTCTAATCTCATCTGATATGTTTTCTATATCAAAGCCCTTTGGAACAAAGTCAAGAAAAATCCATAGTGAATCTTTAACAACTCTTATTCCACCTAAAATGATAATAAAGCCTACAAACCAGCTTATTAAAGGATCAATTATAAACCAGCCTGTAAATTTTATTATTAAACCAGCTGAAATTACCCCTGCAGAGGAAATTATATCTCCGATAACATGAAGCCAAGCGCTTTTAATATTTAAATCTTCATGTTTATGTCCTAAAATCCATGCCATTAAAAGATTACCGATAAAACCAAAGACAGCAACAGGAAGCATTATATTGAAATCAATATAAGGAGGATTTATCAATCTTCTGTATCCTTCAAAAAATATTAATCCTGCAATTACAATAAGACTTACTCCATTTATAAAAGCTGCAAGAATACCAATTTTATGATAGCCATAAGTAGCTTTTTTGTCTGAAGGCTTTATTGCAATAATTGATGCAAGCAAACTTAAAATTATTGCAAAAGAATCTGTAAAAACATGTCCGGCATCACTTAGTAAGGCAAGACTATTGCTGACAATACCACCTATAAGCTCGGCTACAAGTATAAAAAAAGTTATACAAAGCGTAAGAGACAGTTTTTTTGTAGATGAATGCTTCATTATTTTATTCTATGTCAATTAATTCCAATGCTTTTCTATGAAGCAATTCACTTGCAGATACTACAAGAGTTGTTTTTGTGTCAAAAGCAATTGGCAGTTCCTCAATTGAATTGCCCTTAATATCAGTTATAGTTGCATCTGATTCCTTTGCAATTAAAATTCCTGCTGAAAAATCAAAAATTCTTGAAGGCGTGGGAGTAACAAAAATACTCAAAGCTCCCATTGAAAGATATGCAAGATCTAAAGCTGTGCTTCCAAAACATCTTATCCTATTTGCTATTTTCAACAAAGGTAAAATATTTTTCATAGCCACATATGGACTGGATGCTTCAAAAGCAATTATTATGGGTTTAATTCTTTCATTAGTTTTAATCTTTTTTCCATTAAAAAAGGCACCTTCCTCTCTTTCTGCCCAGAACTCATCTCCATTCACAAGATTAATAATATACCCAAGTTTAAGACTCTTTAAAGTTTTTCCATCAGCCAATGCAATTGAAGTAGAAAAAAAAGGAATACCTGAAACAGCATTCTTACTTCCATCAATTGGATCAATTATGAGAGTAAAATGGTTACCATCTATTTTTTTTACACCTTTTTCTTCTGTTATAATGTTTATACTAATACCTTCTTTTTCAAAAAAATCAATTATTATATCTTCTGCTAATCTATCAACTGGATAAGTTATATCTCCTGATGCTCCTTGACCTAAAGATGTTTTATTTAATTGAGGTTTTACATTTGAAATTTTTTCAAATAGCTTTTGTCCAAGATTCTTTATAAATTCTATATCCATAAAGCATTATTATACCCATAAAATATAAAAGTTGACAATCTTTTGATAACCAATTATGATAAAACTTTATGAATAAGTTTAATCCTACATTTCTTGTTAGAGACAATATAAAAAAACTACGTCCATATCAAGCTAAAGAAATTCCCTGTAAAATTAAACTTGATGCCAATGAATCACCGTTTCCTGTAAAATTATATGATTTAATTTCAGAAGTTAATATTCCTCTTAACCGATATCCTGATCCTGAGGCTTTAAAATTAAGAAAAGCTTTAGCAAAAAAAATGAAAATTTCTCATACAAACATAATGATAGGCAATGGCTCAGACGAATTAATATATTATTTAATACTTACCTTCGGAGGTCCTGTTCTTTATCCCATACCTACTTTTGCAATGTATGGAATAATAGCTCAATCAGTTGGTATCAAAAAAATTGAATCTAAACTTGACAATAATTTTGACATAAACGAAGAAAAAATGATAAATCTAATAAAAACAGAAAAGCCTCGTTTAATTTTTATCAGTTCTCCAAACAATCCTACAGGTAATACTTTTTCTACTGACAAAATTTTAAAAATCATTGATATAGCAAATAAAAATTCTTCAATCGTAGTTATTGATGAAGCTTATCAGCCTTTCTGTAGTAAAAAAGGTTTTTTACCATTTCTAAAAGATTTTGATAATTTAGTTATACTTAGAACTTTAAGCAAAATCGGATTTGCTGGATTAAGAGTAGGATATCTTATAGGAAATGAAAACTTATTAAAGGAAATCAATAAAGTAAGACTTCCATATAATGTTGATGCTCTTACTCAATATATTGCAACAGTAGCTCTTAATAAGTTCTATGCTCAGATAAAAAATTTTATAACTGAAATAGTTAGAGAGAGAAATATAATGCAAAAAGAACTCTCAAAAATAAAAGATGTGAAAGTTTTTCCTTCAGAAGCTAATTTTATTCTTTTTAAAACAAAAAATAGTCAAAATGTTTATACTAAACTTATAAAAGCAGGAATTTTGATAAGGGATGTGTCTTCAACAATCAGAGATGCACTGAGAGTGACTATTGGAACAAAGGAAGAAAATAGAGAGTTTATAACTGTATTAAATAATATATTAGGAGGATAGTTTTGAGGAAAGCTTCAGTGAACCGAAAAACTAAAGAAACAGAGATTAAATTAGATTTTAATTTAGATGGCAGTGGTAACGCTAACATTGATACTTCTGTCGGATTTTTAGACCACATGTTTGAACTTTTTGCATTTCATGGAAACTTTGATATAAAGCTTAAAGCAAAAGGAGATACACATGTAGATTATCATCACCTGATTGAAGATTTAGGAATTGTTATTGGAAAAGCAATTGATAAAAGTTTATTAGAAAGACAAGGAATAAAAAGATATGGTTTTGCATCAATTCCAATGGATGAATCTCTTGCTCAGGTTTCAATAGACATTGGAGGAAGAGAATTTCTTGTTTATAATGTTAATTTTGATGGATATATTAAAGATATTGATATCTCCCTATTTGAAGAATTTTTCAGAGCAGTTTCTAATCATGGGAAAATTGCTCTTCATATCAATGTTCCGTATGGAAAAGATTTACATCATATAATAGAAGCAATTTTTAAGGCTTTTGCAAAAGCACTAAATGAAGCATCTCGAATACTTGGACAACAGCTTCCTTCTACAAAAGGCGTTATATGAAAGAGGCTTCATTAAAAGTTTCAATTCTTACACATACTCCAGAACCTGAAAATGTAGTTGCTCTTTCTGCAAGACTATGTTACAGTCCTGTTGGTATAGAAGAATTGAAAGAAAAACTATCTGAGAGTGATAAGGATAATCTCATCAATCTTCTCATTGATAGCGGACATTTAAGCCCATTTGAACATGTAAGCTTTACCTTCGCTGTTGAAGGCATCTCCCGTGCTTGCTCTCATCAACTAGTAAGACACAGGATTGCTTCATATAGTCAGCAATCTCAAAGATATGTAAGTGAAGAAAGCGGATTTGATTATATAACTCCACCTTTATTTAAAGATGATAATGTTTTATATGGTCTATTTCTTGAAGCTATGGAAAAAGCTCATGACTATTACTGTAAAATAATTAAAAGACTTGAAGAAAAAGGAATAAAAGGAGAGATCGCAAGACAAGATGCAAGATTTGTATTGCCTAATGCAGCAGAGACAAAAATCGTGATAACTATGAATGCAAGGGAGTTGCTGCATTTTTTAAAAGTAAGATGTTGTAATCGTGCTCAATGGGAAATAAGAGAGCTTGCAACAGAAATGTTAAAATTGTTAAAAAAAATCGCGCCGAGACTTTTTAAACATGCTGGCCCAGCCTGTATTACAGGAAAATGTCCTGAAGGGAAATTCAGCTGTGGAGAAATTGAGAAAGTAAGGAAAAAATTTAAAAGTCTGTGATATAATTAAATTTATGAGTGTTATAGATATTATAGGAAATACACCTCTTATCAGACTTGACAAAATTAATCCTAATCCAAGAATTATCCTCTATGGAAAGTTTGAAGGAGCAAATCCCGGAGGTTCAATCAAAGACAGAACAGCTCTTTATTTAATAAAAAAAGCTGAAGACAAAGGAATTCTTACTAAAGATAAAATAATACTTGAACCTACTTCAGGAAATACTGGAATCGGACTTGCAATGATTGCTGCAGCCAAGGGATATAGAATAAAACTCGTTATGCCAAAATGTGTAAGTGTTGAGCGCAGAAGAGTTCTTGAAGCTTTAAGTGCAGAACTTATTCTTACTCCTGCAGAAGAAAGTACAGATGGTGCTATAAGGCTTGCCCATCAAATTTATGAAGACGCACCTGAACTTTATTTTATGCCAAATCAGTTTGACAATGAAGCAAATGTTATAGCCCATTATGAAACAACTGCCAAGGAGATAATAGAACAGACAAAAGGCGAAATTACTCATTTTGTTGCAGGAATGGGGACAACAGGAACATTGATGGGAGTTAGTAAACGTCTCAAGGAATATAACAGTAACATTAAAATCATTGGCATAGAACCTGTTCCAGGGCACAGAATTCAAGGACTCAAAAATATGTCTGAATCAATCGTGCCTAAAATTTTTGATCCTTCAAGACTTGATGAAAGAATTTATGTAAATGATGAAGAAGCATTTGATACCACAAGAATGTTAGCAATAAAAGAAGGAGTATTTGTTGGTATGTCCTCAGGTGCTGCAATGCATGTGGCACTTAAAATTGCAAGCGAACTTCGTAGCGGAGTTATGGTTGTAATTTTGCCTGACAGAGGAGATAGATATCTCTCAACATCTCTTTTTGCTTCAATATGTAGCAAATGTCCACCGTAATAAATTTAAATAGCTTTGCCTAAGGACTGAGCAAACTAAATTATTTTTTTCTATTATTTTCTTTGAAAAATCATGCCTCATTAAAAAGCCTTTATTTAAAACAAATTTCGGTAAGACTGCTATTAAAATTCCCATTACATATAGAAGCCAACGCGCTCAAAAATCTTGTTATTTGTTAAAATCTTTTCTTATTTTTTCTGACTTTTCAAGAATTTTATCGTACATCTGTTTTCTTTTCTGTTTAAGCTTCTCTTTTATTTCGGGATATTTCAAAGATAAAATCTCACAGGCGAGATATGCTGCATTTTCAGCTCCATTTATTCCTACTGTAGCAACAGGAACACCAGGAGGCATCTGGACAGTGGAAAGTAAGGCATCAATTCCATTTAATGAACCACTGGAAATAGGAATCCCTATTATAGGTAAAGTAGTATGAGCAGCAATAAATCCTGCAAGATGAGCAGCCATCCCAGCAGCTGCTATTATAACTTCAACTCCTTTTTTTTCAGCTTCTTCAGCATACTGTCTTGCTCTATCAGGAGTTCTATGAGCAGAGCATATATCAACTTCAAATGGGATATCAAAATCCTCAAAAATTTTTATAGCTTTTTTTACTATATCAAAATCACTATCACTTCCCATTAAAATTAATACTTTTATCATTTATCTACTCCTTGCCATTGCTTCAAGACGAGCGATTCTTTCCTCAATTGGTGGATGAGTACTGAAAAGTTTCATTAAACTCTTTCCAGAGATAGGATTGACTATGAACATGTGTGCTGTGCCAGAATTTGCATTCATTGGTATTGCCTGAGATGCATAATGAAGCTTGCGTAAAGCATTTGAAAGATATAAAGGATTTCCAGCAATCTTTGCTCCATCCACATCAGCAGCATACTCTCTTGCTCTACTTATAGCAAGCTGTATAATCATGGCAATCAAAGGAGCTATTATCATCATTATTAACGCAACAATTGGATTTCCACCTTCCTCATCATCATGTCTTCCACCAAAAATATTTGCCCACATTGCCATCTGTCCAAGATATGATATGGCTCCTGCAATAGTAGCAGCAATTGTGCTTATCAGGATATCTCTATTTTTAATATGAGCAAGCTCATGACCAATTACTCCTTCAACTTCTTCCCGAGATAGTATTTTCATAATGCCAGTTGTAACTGCAACAACTCCATGCTTTGGTGAACGACCTGTTGCAAAAGCATTGGGCTGTTCAGAATCTATTACATAAACCTTTGGCATAGGCAGTCCTGCTTTTTGTGCGAGTCTTCTTACAATCCTATAAAGCTCAGGAGCTTCAGCTTCTGAGACCTCTTTTGCTCCATACATAGCAAGCACTATTTTATGACTGAAAAAATAAGCAAAAAAGTTCATCCCGAGAGCCATAATTAATGCAATAGTAGCTCCCTGTTTACCTCCAATCAGTGATCCAACAAATATAAAAAACACTGCAAGAAAAACCATTAAAACAAGTGTCTTTAATGTATTCATCTTCTACACCTCCTTAAAAGCTTGTTTTTATTAGACTTCTTTTTAAAAAAATAACATAAAAATTAAACAAAAGTCAAAATTGAGTATATTAGTCGTTGGTTAGCACATTGTATCCACTTTATTGCTCTGAATATAAAATTCCCCTAAATGTATCAGTTTTATTCCTAAATAAAGTGCAATTTTATTTTGTAAGTTTCAACGCCTTCTTGAAAGATCATTTAAATGTTTCAAATCTTCTAATTGTCTTTTATAATACGACAGGGTCTTGCTATCAGAGAAAATATTTTTAAGTTTCTCATAGGCTTCCATGATACATTTTCTTGCATACTCTACATTATCTTTTCTTAATTTTGGGTATAATAAATCACAATTCATGGGCTTCCTCTTTTGGATGTTTCTTTAATATGTCATAACCTGAAAGAAAATTTAACTTGCACAATATAAAATAAATCTGTATAATGTATTCTTAATGAATAACTCAGAGAGAAAAATTCCTAGAGTAATGTCTACACAACATCCTGACAATGTTTCTATTCCATTTTTTGCTGAAACCTCAGATATGTCAGGAGAAGATGAAATTCAGGAAGCCTATTACGCCTTTTCCCATCTTGGCTGTTGTGAACAAATGTGGGATAGTGAAGGCAAAGAAGTTGACAACTACGTTGTTAAAAAACTCCTTACAAAATACACTCATTTTTTTAAACAAAAAAGATTAGGAAGAGATGTTTTTCTCACATTACGAGTTCCAAATCCTACTGTAGAAAAAGATGAAGCAAAAATTCTTCTTGAGACCTTAGAGAGCATTCCCCGTTCAATGGATGTAGCAAAGATTTTCTATGGCGATGAGAATTTTCCGCCAGTATTTGAGGTAATACTACCCCTTACAACGAATTCTTCAGAATTAAATAGAATTTATTATTTTTACAAGAATTTCCTTATTGAAAGACAACACAAACAGATATTCAATGGAGACATCACACTTGCTGAATGGATAGGAGACTTTTTACCTGAGAATATAAATGTTATTCCTCTTTTTGAAGATATAGAGTCCACTCTTAGATGTGATGAAATAGTATCCGATTACATAAAAGATAAAAATATTACCTATCAGAGAGTCTTTTTAGCCCGTTCTGATCCAGCAATGAACTACGGCGTTATTAGTGCTATTCTTGGTAATAAAATAGCATTGAAAAAATTAGAAAAATTCTCAAAAGAAAAGGAAATTGAAATATATCCGATTTTAGGAGCAGGTTCTCCTCCTTTTAGAGGCAATTTAACTCCTTATACTGTTGATAAAGTACTCTCAGAGTATTCTTCTGTTGAAACCTTCACTGTTCAGTCAGCCTTTAAGTTTGATAATCCTGTTGAAGATGTTATTGAAGGGATTAGAAAATTAAAAAACTTTACACGCTATCCATTAAAGGATTTTGATGAAGAATTTGCCCTTTCAATTATAGAAAAGACATCCATGGAGTATAAAAAAGTTGTAGAAACTATCGCTCCACTAATAAATGAAGTATCTAATTTTGTGCCTAAACGGAGAATGAGAAAACTTCATGCAGGACTTTTTGGTTATTCAAGAAGTATTGGGAAGGTAAGACTTCCGAGAGTTATCGGTTTTTGTTGTTCCTGCTATTCCATTGGACTTCCTCCAGAATTAATTGGACTAAGTATTTTAACAGAGGAAGAAATAATAGGAATAAAGGAAATATATAGAAATATCACCTTTGACTTATCAATAGCAATGCAATACTTTAATCCAAAATGTCTTGATATACTGTCAAAAGAATCTAAAAAAGCAATAATTAGCTCAATTGAGCTTTTAAATTCACTTAATTTGTCATATGAACCAAACCTTAATCACAGAGAGATAACATCTCAGATAATTAAGATAATTAAACAGGAGTTTAACAAGTCTCTAACCGAACCAATCATAGAAGCAGCCCATATTCGAAAATTCCTCGGATAAAGGTTGTTGGTTAGGACATGAGACTCACTTTGTATTTTTTCAGGGAAAAATAAATTCAAATAGTTGAAGCATTTTATCCAGTATCATAACAGGAAAAATACAAATTTTTATTGAAAAATTACCATATTGAAAAAGTTTATTAAAAGGTTTCTTGCTTATTGCTTAATGAAACCTCATATATAAATTTATTATTATCTGTCTGATGAGTTATCTCTAAAAAAACATTATACTCTTTCCTAAATCTCTTTAAGGCCAATTTCAAAATGACTCAGTGAATAAAGTTCTTCAAAGTCAATAAAACCTGTTTTTCTTTTTGAAAGTATTATGAGTTCTATATGAAGTGCAATTTTATTTTGTAAGTTTCAACGCCTTCTTGAAAGATCATTTAAATGTTTCAAATCTTCTAATTGTCTTTTATAATACGACAGGGTCTTGCTATTAGAGAAAATATTTTTAAGTTTCTCATAGGCTTCCATGATACATTTTCTTGCACACTCTACATTATCTTTTCTTAATTTTGGGTATAATAAATCATAATTCATGGGCTTCCTCTTTTGGATGTTTCATTTATATGTCATAACCTGAAAGAATTATTGTATTTGACTTTTATGATTTGGATGTTCTAATATTTTGTTTATGGAACTTACAGTGATTGACCTTATAAAGCAAACAGGCATTGTTGCTAAGTCTGTTTTGCTGATTCTTCTTTTCTTCTCTATATTCTCCTGGGCAGTGATTTTCTATAAATGGAAGATTTTCAAAAACATGAGGAAAGAAAATCAAAAATTTTTTGATACTTTTTTAGTCTCTAACAGTGCTAAAGATCTTTTTTCTTCTGCAAAAAGATTTGAATTAAGTCCTCTTGCCTCTCTTTACAGAGGTGTCTATTCAGAAATGTATGGGAAGAATCCTTCCAATCTTGAAGTAATAGTGCGAAAATACTCTTCTGATGAAGCAAATAAAATAGAAAGTTATCTTAGTTTTCTCGCAACCACAGGCTCAACAACACCATTCATAGGACTTTTTGGAACTGTATGGGGTATTATGGATGCTTTTAGAGCAATAGGAGTAAAGGGTACTGCATCAATAGCCACTGTTGCACCAGGAATTGCAGAGGCATTAATAACTACAGCAGCAGGACTCTTTGCTGCCATACCAGCAGTAATTGCCTATAATTATTTTACATCTCAGGCAAACAAAATAATAAATGAAGTAACCGATTTTTCTGAAATTCTTTTAAAATACCAATGGCAGGATTAACACCGCGTAGAAGGTCATCTATAGCAGATATAAATG
The DNA here is from genome assembly GCA_964614465.1 of uncultured Thermodesulfovibrio sp. Classification (GTDB taxonomy): domain Bacteria; phylum Nitrospirota; class Thermodesulfovibrionia; order Thermodesulfovibrionales; family Thermodesulfovibrionaceae; genus Thermodesulfovibrio. The sequence continues at coordinate 13,583 of CAZTLF010000001.1, read as the reverse complement.
TCACGCCATTAGTTGATGTAATGCTTGTTTTGCTTATTATTTTTATGATTACAGCACCTATGCTCAAGCAGGGCATTGATGTAAATCTTCCCAAAGCAAAGGGCAAAAGCCTTGAAGATACAGAAAAAATAAACATTGTGATAACAAAGGACGAGAAAGTTTTTGTAAATGATAGACTCATACAGAAAGACAATCTTCAAAACATGCTTTCAACAATGAAAGAAAACAATCCAATAGTAATTTTAAGAGCAGACAAGGCTGTACCTTACGGACTTGTAGCAGAGATTATGGGAGAGATTAAAGCTTCTGGAATTGAAAGAATCGGAATGGTAACTGAACCAAAAGAGTCTAAATGACAGGAAAACTATATCCTTCACTCTTTATATCAATTTTTTTTCATGGTTTATTTATTATTTTTTTAGTATTTGGCATAAGAAATTCTGTCCATGATTTCAGAAATCTTACCTATGTTACTTTAATACCTGAAATTAATAATACAGGATTGACTCATTCATCTACAGAATTTAAGGAAAAAATTAAAACTCTTACTCAAAAACCTGCCATAAAAGAAAAAAGTGAAATCTCTGAAAAATCTACTGAAAAAACAAACATGACTTCAAAGGCAGATGAAAAAATTCTTCAGGAAAGACTCGCAGCACTGAGAGCAAAAAAAAGAATAGAAGGCTCTCTTGAAGTAGCAGGCTCTGGAACTCTTAAGAAACAAGAAGTTTCTCCTGGTTATTTAGGATTGATTTCTGGATTAATAAGACAAAACTGGAGCATTCCTGAAACAGTACCTGAAAATCTTGAAGCAATAGTATCTGTGAGGATTCTTCCTAACGGGCAGGTGATAATAGAAGGATTTGAAAAACGTTCGGGCAATACATTATTTGACTCTTCAGTAATCAAAGCATTAAAAAACTCTTCGCCACTTCCACCACCCATGAAAGAAGTTATTGTTGGTTTGAGGTTTAAACCATGAATTGTCCTAAAAGACAAGCAAAAGATTTTTGGTTTAAGGCAATTTTAGCAATATTTTTGGTCTTTGCCTTGTTTGGACTAATTGTCTCCACATATGCCGAAAAAATCTATCTTGATATCAACCAGCCCCAAATAAAAAAATTAAGCATTGCCCTTGAAGGATTTGATAAAGTCTTAACTGTATCAAACACTATCAGAGAGGACCTTGAATTTACAGACTACTTCAAAGTTTACGGACCTTTCCCATACAAAGGAGAAAATTTTGAGCCTTCTTTATGGAAAAATGCTGATGTTGAGATTGTAATCAGAGCAGATACTGTAGATAAGATTTCTATGAAAATTTATACAGTAACCATGGAGTCTCCCATTTTTGCAAAAGATTACGCTTTACAGAACAACGAAAACACAGGACATGCGATAGCATCAGATATATATAAAATCCTTACAGGCAGAGAGTCTCCTTTTTTTAATCGCTTTGTTTTTTTAAGAAAATTCAAAGGCTCAATGGGAATTTTTATAAGCAACTGGAATGGTAAAATTATTCAAGATACAGGTATCAGAAGGGAGATTATCTCAAGAGCTGTTTTAAAAGGAGACAAAATTCTTTATTCTTCACTTCAAAATAGATTTTGGCACATAGAATTGTTTGATGTTTCAACAAAGATAAATAAAGAAATCATAAAGAGCAAAGCATTGCTTCAATTAGGAGATATGATAGATAACTCTCAATTCATTTATCTTTACAATGACGGAGAAGTATCTGAAATCAAAATAAGCAACCTGGAAGGAAAAAGCAAAAGTGTATTATCTTCCCGATGGATTGACTCATCACCTCGCTGGTATAGAAATCAAATATTTTTTGTTTCAAATAGAGCAGGCTCTCCACAGATTTATCAGAGCTATGAGGGAGCAATACCAAGAAGAATAACCTTTCAGGGACATTACAACACTGAGCCTTCAATAAGCCCTGACGGAGGAAAGCTTATTTTTTCATCTCTTGTTGGAGGCTTTCAGCTTTATGTTCTTGATTTGATCTCAGGAAAACAAATCCAGATAACCAATGATGGCAACAATGAACAGCCCTCATTCTGTCCTGATGGACACTTTGTTATAGCAATGTCAGACAGAAGAGGCAAAAGAGAGATATATATTATAAGTTCAGATGGTCTGATTCAAAAGCATTTAACCACAGGATATCTTCCCTACTGTACAAGATGATATATTCTGGAATAGATAGGTTTGAAAAAAGCTTACCAAAAAGATTCTCTGGAGCTAAGGCAGGACTTTTAATTCATCCCGCATCAGTAAACAGAAAACTCACTCAAACGAGAGAAATCATATTTAAAAGTAAAAAAGTGAGACTTTCAGCCTTATTCGGACCACAACATGGAATATTCGGTAACACCCAGGACAATATGATTGAGTGGGAAGGATTCCATGACAAAAAAACAGGGATACCAGTATACAGCCTTTATGGAAAAACCAGAAAACCGACTCCGGAGATGCTTGAAAACATAGAACTTTTCATTGTAGACCTTCAGGATGTAGGAACACGATATTATACTTTCATCTGGACAATGGCTCTTTGCATGCAAGCATGTGAACAAGCAGAAATTCCTGTGATAGTACTTGACAGAGTGAATCCAATTGGTGGACATTTGGTTGAAGGTCCGCTACTTGAATCAAATTTTTCATCCTTTGTAGGACTTCATCCCATTCCTGTGCGTCATGGTATGACAATTGGTGAGCTTGCTTTTTATTTCAAAGATAAATTTTATTCAAAGCTTGACCTCATAGTAATCCCACTTAAAGGCTGGATAAGAACTCAATTTTTTGACGAAACAGGACTTCCATGGGTAATGCCTTCTCCAAACATGCCAACAATTGACACAGCTACTGTGTATCCTGGGATGTGTCTTCTTGAAGGAACTATTTTAAGTGAAGGAAGAGGAACAACAAGACCCTTTGAAATCTTTGGTGCTCCATTTATTGAGCCTGAAAAACTTGTGAGTAGACTCCAAGATTTTAAACTTAAAGGTGTTGTATTCAGACCTCTTTACTTCACACCAGCATTCAATAAGTTTTCAGGTGAGTTATGTGGTGGAGCGCAGATACATGTCACGGACAGAGAAGAATTTAGACCTTTCCGAACTGCTGTAGCGATTTTACTTGCAATCCATGAACTTTATCCTCAAATTAAACTATGGAAATCACCTCCATATGAGTATGAGTTTGAAAAACTTCCTTTTGACATACTTTCTGGTTCCCATAGATTAAGAAAGGAGATTGAAGAAGGTAAAACTTTAAAAGATATTGAAAGTTCGTGGAAAAAAGATGTTTTAGAATTTGAAAAAATAAGAAAACAGTATCTAATGTATGGTTAAAGGATTCATTCTTGCTGCAGGGTATTCCAAAAGACTAAGACCTATCACGGAATTCATTCCAAAGCCTCTCTTGCCAATAGCTGGGCAAAATTTGCTTGATTATATTTACAAAAGTTTAAAATTCTTAGAAATTGATGAAATAGGTATAAATCTTCATTACAAAGCAGATGAAATTAAGAATTATATAGACCAAAATAATCTTCCATTAAGAATATTTCATGAAAAAAAGCTTTTAGAAACAGGAGGTGCACTTTATAATGCAAAAAATTTTCTTAAAGACAGCATTTTTGTAGTTCATAATGCAGATATTTACTGGGATGGAAATATAAAAGAAGCAATTCAGTGGCATATAAATTCAGAAAATGCAATCACTCTTTTAGTTCATGATTATTCTGCAGACAACAAACTGATTGTTGATGAAGAGGGAAATTTAATTGCTTTTATAAATCAAAACCACTCAGAATTTGGCGGAAAATTGACTGTTGCCTTCACAGGTATTGCTATATATAATGCTGAAGTATTAGATCTTTTACCCGCTGGACATTCATCTATTATTAATTTATGGCTAAATGCTAAAACACAAGGTTTTAAGGTTAAAGTATTTCCTGTAAAATACAGCTTTTGGTATGATATTGGAACTCCTGTAGGATTTGCCTGTGCTGTATTTGACAAACTGAAAAGAAATTTTAGTTCACTCTATGTTCATCCGACATCTACAGGATGTCACTTAATAGAAGCAGAGGGAAACATTGTAATTGAAAGAGATGTGAGAATTAAGAAAACATTCAAAGCAAAAAATGTCATTATACTACCTCAAACAGAGATTTCACGGTCTATGAAACAAAATCCAGTATATCAATTACAACAGATTTCAGATTGTATCATTGGTAATAATTTTATTGTCTCAATCTGTGGCTGGCAAAGGCAGGAAGAAAAACTATCTCATGGTGGTTCTAACAGAAAATATTTTAGAAAACAATATATGGTATTCTGCCAGTGGGAGGAGATTGATCAGGAGTTTGAAAAAACAGTTACATTGGGAAAATTCCTTAAAAATAAAGGATTTCTTGTACCTGAAATAATTGAAGTAGACAGGCAAAAAAAATTGATAGTTTTTGAAGACCTCGGAGATTTAACACTTTACAGTTGGTTACAGTGTAAAAGAAAAAATGGGGAAATACTGAAAGTTTATAAAAAAATTATTGAGCAGATTACACAACTTCACTGGAAAATTTCATGGGAACTAAAAGAAATGGCTTTGTCAATTCTGCAGTTTGATTACGAATATTTCAGATGGGAAAGCGAATATTTTATAAAAGAATGTGTGAATGCAGTGTTTAATTTAAAAAATGAGTTATCTATCCTTGAAAAAGATCTTCATTTCATTGCAGACAGACTTTCAAAAACACAAAAAGTAGTCCTCCATAGAGACCTTCAGAGTCAAAATATCATGTTAAAAAATCAAAAACCCTACTTCATTGACTATCAGTCTGCAAGGTGGGGACCTGCAGGATATGACATAGCATCGCTTCTTTATGATCCTTATGTGAATTTAAATAAACAAATAAGGCAAGACCTTGTCAGGTACTACATTGAAAAATCATTAAAAATAAGTTCCTCTTCTTTAAATTTCAATCCTTCGACTTTTCTTGAAGAGCTAACCCTTTGTAAAATTCAACGACACATGCAAGCATTAGGTGCATACGGATTTTTATCTCTTAAAAGAGGCAAAAAAGAATTTCTCAGATTTATTCCTTCTGCATTGAATTTACTGAAAGAGGATATTGAAGAATGTCCTTTTCTTCTGACCAATTTAAAAGAACTTACGGATTTTTTATTAAACCAACCTCTTCCAAAGATTTTATTATCTGAATTTAATTAATCAAGCCAGCATATGTGTAATTCTTACTTATATTTCAAAACCTGACCCTTTTATCATTCTTTCTGACCGATAAAAAGAACAGATTTCTCAAATGAGGTATTAAAATTTTTTTCAAGCACAGATTTCCATTGTTTTTTGAAGTTCTGAAACTCTCCTTTATTTATAGCTTCTCTCATTTTTTCAAAAAATTTACAGTAAAAATATAGATTATGTATGGTATTTAGTCTCATTGAAAGAATTTCTCTGCACATGTAAAGATGTCTTAGATAAGCTTTTGTATAATTTTGACAAGTATAGCACCAGCATTCAGGATCTAGAGGAGATGAGTCATCTTTAAATTCACTTCTTTTAATACTTATCCGTCCTTGGGAAGTAAAAAGTGTTCCATTCCGTGCATTTCTTGTTGGCATAACACAATCAAATATATCTATACCGTATTCCACTGCATAAAGTACGTCAAGCAAGTCTCCCACTCCCATTAGATATTTTGGTTTATCTTCAGGCATCTGAGGTGTGATTTCCTTTACCACTGCATACATCTCATATTTTGGTTCTCCTACACTTAATCCACCAATGGCATAACCGTCAAAACCAATTTTGATTAACTCTTCCATTGCTTTAAGTCTTAGCTCTGGAAATACTCCACCCTGTATAATTCCAAAAATAGCATTATTGTTTTTGTTTGCTTCAAAATAATCTTTACATCTTTTTGCCCACTCAGTTGTAAGAATGATAGATTTTTCTATATATTCTCTTTCTGACGGATAGGGAATACATTCATCAAATGCCATAATTATATCAGAATCAAGAGCCAGCTGAATTTCTACTGCTTTTTCAGGAGTAATAAAATGAAGTGAACCATCTATGTGAGATCTAAACTCTACTCCTTCAGAAGTAATTTTTCTCAGTGAAGCAAGGCTATAAATTTGAAAACCTCCGCTGTCTGTAAGGATAGGTCTATGCCAGTTGATAAATCTATGAATGCCACCGAGTTTTTTAATAATTTCATGTCCTGGTCTGAGGTAAAGATGATAAGTATTTGCAAGTATTATTTCATAGCCAATTTGAAGAAGTTCATCAGGACTCATCGCTTTAACGGTTCCATTTGTACCTACCGGCATAAAAGCTGGAGTATGTATTAAGCCCCTTTCCGTTTCAATTACTCCTGTTCGTGCATAGCCATTTTTATTAAGAAGCTTGAAGTTTATCATTTAAATATTTTATCAAGTTTTTATAATTATTTTTTAAAAAATGAAAGCGATAAAAGGGTCAGGTCTTGAAATATAAGTAAGAATTACACATAGGTTTGTTGCATTTATGAAAATTTTCAATAAACCTTTATGAGTAAAAATAGTGCTTTAGGTAATGTAATATTCATATGCTCTGCTAAATCTTCAATTTTTAGGCAATGAGTTTATTGATCAATTTAATAATTGCTCCTGCTGAAATTTCTTCATAATCAAGAAGTTCCTCTGGTGTGCCACTTTTCGGAATTTTTCTGCACGCCAAATTATAAACTCTGTCTGAGCCAATTTCAGTTTTTACAGCTTCTCCAATGCCTCCTGCTGGATAGTGATCCTCAACTGTTATTATTGCCTTTGTTTCAGAAAGAGCTTTTTTTAAAGTTTGCACATCTAAGGGTTTTACACTGTATAAGTCAATAATTCTGGTGTAAATCCCTTGTTTCTTTAATTCTTCATAAGCTTTCAATGCTTCATGAAGTGTGATACCAGCTCCTACAACAGTGAATGAATCTCTATCGGATGTTCTTACAATCTTTGAACCACCAATAGGAAATTCTTCCTCTGGGCTGTAGATTACAGGAGTGGCAGAACGAGTTGTTCTTATATAGACAATACCCTTATGTTTTGCGGCTTCTCTTACAAGCTTTTCAGTTGATACTGCATCACTGGGATATAAAACAACGCTGTTCAAAATACTTCTCATCATTGCTATGTCTTCAAGACCCATCTGACTTGGTCCGTCCTGACCGATGGAGACACCTGCGTGGGAACCAACAAATTTTATATTTGCCTCACTGTATTGAGCCATTCTAATATGATCAAAAGCACGGGTTAAAAATGCTGCAAAAGTTGAGACAAATGGAATTTTTCCTCTTAGGGCAAGCCCTACAGCCATACCAACCATATTTTGTTCTGCCACAAAACATTCAAAAAATCTTTCAGGATAGTGGTTTTTAAATATTTCTGCATATGTGGAGTTACCTACTTCTGCATCTAAAACAACAATATCTGGAAACTCTGGAAATATCTTAACCAAAGCCTCTCCATAGGCTCGTCTTGTTGCAACCATTTCATCCATGCTGTATTTTTTAGTGAATTCTTTTATTTCCAGCTGCTGTGTCTCAGGGTGAAGCATATCAGGCTTTTTTACAGATAATGTAATTTTTTTTACCTCACCTATTTCTTTCATAGACTCATTGAATTCTGCTTTTGTAAGTGCTACTCCGTGCCGTCCATCTTTATCTTCAAGAAAAGAAACTCCTTTTCCTTTTATTGTTTTAGCTATAATCATTGTGGGAACATTGCTCATTAAAGCTTCCTCATAAGCAGAAAAAATTTCATTAAAATTGTGTCCATCAATGCATATTGTTTTCCATCCAAAGGCAGAAATTCTTCTGGAATATGCCTCAAGATCATGCCCATACATAGTCTCGCCACGCTGACCTAGTCTGTTTACATCAACTATGCCAATCAGGTTGTCAAGTTGGTAGTATGCTGCAAGCTGAATGGCCTCCCATATAGAGCCTTCAGCTATTTCACTGTCTCCAAGTAAAACAAATACTCTGTAAGGAAGTCTGTCAATGTATTTTCCATTTAATGCCATCCCTAATCCAATTGAAAGTCCTTGCCCAAGAGAACCTGTGGCTGCTTCTGAGTATGGAAATGTTCTTACTGGATGACCTTCAAGAGGAGAGCCAAACTTTCTTAAACTTAAAAGCTCTTCTTCTGAAAGTTTACCCGCAACTGTCCACAGAGAATAAAGCAGAGGTGCTGCATGTCCTTTTGAAAATATCAGTCTATCATTGTTGGGATTTTCGGGATTATCTGCATCAAAATAAAAAAAGCCTCCAAAAAGGAGGCTTACCATCAATTCAACTGCTGACAGGCAGGTTGTAGGATGACCTGAACCTGCCTGTGTTGTTGATGTGAGAATATAGTACCTTAAAAGCTTTGCTATTTCTATTAGATAACTCACTTTTTGTTTTCTACAATATCACTCGTTAACATTTTGAGAAGTCTCATTCTACTTGGATGTTTAAGTTTTCTTAAAGCTTTTGTTTCAATTTGTCGTACTCTTTCTCTTGTTATAGAC